>NZ_CP005083.1:2854904-3552380 GCF_001563265.1 Sphingobium sp. TKS
CTATGTCGAGCGCAGCAATGCGGTGTCCGAAGGCAAGGCCAGCGGCGGGATCGAGGCGATCGATGCTGCGCGCGGGGTGGCGCTGGCGATCGTCGACGGGCAGAATGACCGGCTGGACGTGCTCAAGGGCCGGTTGGCTCAGCCTTGATCCTGAGCATTTCGCATTTCGTGCTCCTGCCTTCGCAGGAGCAGGATTCATATAAACCTTAGGCTGCTTCAATCCGACGCGAACGCCGCCTTGACCGCGCCCTTATGCGCCTTGCCGTTATGGACATAATGTTCGACGCCTTCGCGCATGTCGATCAGCACTTCGTCGGATAGATCACGCATATATTTGGCGGGGCGGCCTGCCCAAAGCTGGCGGTGCGGCACCGTCTTCCCCGGCGAAAGCAGCGCGCCCGCCGCGAGCATGGCGTCGCTTTCCACCGTGCACCCGCTCATGACGATGGCGCCAAGACCTACGAAAGCCCGGTCCTTCAGGATACAGCCATGGACCATCGCCATATGGCCGATCAGCACATCTTCCCCGATGACGGTCGGCCAGCCTTCGGACGGGCGGCCGTCGATATGGTCGCCGGGGCTGTCGCAATGGACCACCGTGCCGTCCTGGATATTCGTCCGCGCGCCGATATGGATGAAATTCACATCCGCCCGGATCACGCAATTATACCAGATGCTGACATCGGGACCGATCTCCACATCCCCGATGATCCGGCAGCCGGGCGCGATGAAGGCGCTGGGGTGGATCTTCGGCGTCTTGCCGTTGAAGGGGATGATGGAGGCTTCGGGGTGATCGGTCATTTCAGGCTCCCAGCAGGCGGGCGGCGTGAAGCGCGTGATAGGTGAGAACGCCCGAGCAACCGGCCCGCTTGAACGCCATCAGCGTTTCCAGCACCAGCGCGTCGCGATCCCCCGCCCCTACGGCGGCGGCGGCCTCCAGCATCGCATATTCGCCCGACACCTGATAGGCGAAGACGGGCACTTCGAACCGATCCTTCACTCGGGCGATGATGTCGAGATAGGGCAGGCCCGGCTTCACCATCACGCTGTCCGCGCCTTCGGCAATGTCTAGGGCGACTTCGCGCAGCGCTTCCTCGCTGTTGGCGGGGTCCATCTGATAGGTCTTCTTATTGCCTTTCAGGAGGCCGCTGGAGCCGACCGCATCGCGGAACGGGCCGTAAAAGGCGCTCGCATATTTGGCGGCATAGGCCATGATCTGCACATTGGCATGGCCTTCCTCCTCCAGCGCCTCGCGTATCGCGCCGACGCGGCCATCCATCATGTCGCTAGGCGCGATGATGTCCGCGCCCGCCGCCGCCTGATTGAGCGACTGGCCGATCAGCACGTCGATGGTGGCGTCGTTGACGACATAGCCCGCTTCATCCAGCAGGCCGTCCTGGCCATGGGCGGTATAGGGATCGAGCGCCACGTCGGTCAGGATGCCGATCTCCGGCACCGCGTCCTTGATCGCCCGGATGGCCCGGCACATCAGATTATCGGGATTGAGCGCCTCTTCACCATCGTCGCTGCGCCGTTCGGGCTGGGTGTTGGGAAAGAGGGCGAGGCAGGGAATGCCCACCGCCTGCGCTTCCCGTGCGCGTTCCACCATCAGGTCCACCGACCAGCGGGAGACGCCGGGGAGCGACTTGATGGGTTCTTCCACCCCCTGCCCTTCGGTGACGAACAGCGGCCAGATGAAGTCGCTGGGGCTGAGGCGATTTTCGGCGTGCATCGCCCGGCTCCAGGCCGAGGCGCGGGTGCGGCGCAGGCGAAGCGCCGGATAGGAGGCGTGAGTCATGGCCGGCTGTGTAGGCCGCCCGGACGGGGGGATCAAGGTTCCGGCGATGCGACCGCTATGATAGGGCGCGGGCATGCGTGCCATCCATCATATCGCGATCATCTGTTCCGACTATGCGCGGTCCAGAGCCTTTTATGTCGACATTCTGGGCTTTGGCGTGATCCGCGAAGTGTGGCGCGACGAGCGGCAATCGTGGAAATGCGATCTGGACGCGGGCAATGCCCAGATCGAACTTTTCTCCTTTCCCGCGCCCCCGCCCCGTCCGACCCGGCCGGAAGCCTGCGGCCTGCGTCACCTCGCCTTCACGGTCGACGATCTGGACGGGGAAGTCGCGCGGCTGGCGGCGGCGGGGATCGCCTGCGAGGAGGTCCGGATCGATCCTTACACCGGACAGCGCTTCACCTTTTTCGCTGATCCGGACGGGCTGCCGCTGGAATTTTATGAGGCATGATCCCTATTGGGCTCAGATCCTATTTCACAAAGCGGCGGAAGAAGCTGTCCCCGTTCCATTGCGGCCGTCCCGGCGCATTGGCGACGCGCAGAGTCACGGCGGCGACATAGTCGTTGAGCTTCACCGATTCCGCCGGCATCACCGGCTGGTTCGCATCGTCCCTGGGCGAATGGTAGATATTGGCGCGCCAGGCCTTTTCAACCGCCGCCTCCGGCGTGTCCGCCTTGAAGCCATATTTGAAGAATAGCGCGGGGATGCCCGTGCGGATGAAGCTATATTGGTCGGAGCGGATGAAGACGTTCCGGTCGGGGAAGGGATCGGGCGTGATCGGCAGGTTCATCTGCGCGCTCACCGCTTCGGCATCCTTCCCCAAGCTGCTCTGATCGTAGCCGATCGGCGTAACGCTGGTCAGCGGGAAGATCGGCAACGCCATGTCGAAATTCAGGTCCGCCACCATCGCCTTGTGCGGCACGGTCGGCCGCCGGGCGAAATAGGTGGAGCCGAGCAGCCCCTTTTCCTCCGCCGTCACGAAGGCGAACAGGATCGATCGCCTGGGCTTCACCTTGCTCTCGCGCAGGGTGCGGGCGATTTCGAGCAGGCTGGCCACGCCGGAGGCATTGTCGATCGCGCCATTATAGATCGCATCGCCCTTGATCGGCGTGCCGACGCCATAGCCGTCGAGATGGGCGGACAGGATGACATATTCCTTTCGCAGCGCCGGGTCCGTTCCGGGCATGAGCGCGATGATGTTGGGCGATGAGATGTCCGAGCGTCTGGCCGCCACCTTCGCGTCCAGTCGCCGGGCAAGCGGGAAAGAAGGCACGGGCGCGGATTTGTCGGCGGCGGCGGCGATCTCCGTGAAATCATGACCGGAGCCCGCAAAAAGCAGCGCGGATTTGGCGGGATCGAACTGCGCGCTCAGGAAAGGCGCGGCAGTCTCTCGCAAGGCCTGGTCGCGGAAGAACAGAGCGGGTTGGCTGGCCAGGGCCATGCGGCGGTCCCAGGGAATCTCGACCTGCTTGGGCGTGACCAACTGGATCAGGCCGAGCGCGCCCTGTTTGGCCAGCCATGCGGCGCGTTCCGAGCGTGCATGGGATTTGAGCGCGCCGGAAATGGTCGAGGGGCCGCCGGAAACGACCACCACGATCTTGCCCTTAAGGTCGAGCCCGGCGAAATCGTCATGGTTCACTTCGGGCAGATGCAGGCCATAGCCCGCGAAGACCAGCGGCGCGCTGACGGTTGGCGGAACGGGGCCGCCGCCACCCGAGAAAATGATGTCGGCGGGCACGGCAAGCGCCGTTTCGCCCTCCGCTCCGGTCAGGCTGGCGCTGCTGTCCTGCGACAGGATCACCTGCTCCGTGAAGGCGATGGGCTGTTTATAGCCATGCGTGCCCGCTGGCTGGAGGCCGAGCGCCTGAAGCTGAGCGATCACATAGTCGGCTGCCTTGTCATAGCCCGGTTTGCCGGTGCCTCGTCCTTCATAAGCGTCGCCGGCAAGGGTGCGGACGTGGCTCCACCAGGCTTCCGCCCTATTGTCAGGTGCAGCCAGGGCCGTCGTGCTGATCAAACCCAGAAGAAGTCCGGAAAATAGTTTGCGCATCAGCCACATGCCCTCTTTTGGAAACCTGACGATCTTGCCCGATCCGGTGCGACGAACAAGGGGGCTTGGAACCGCTACGCCCTATTCGTATCAGGATCGCGATAGAGGTTGGGAGACCGTCATGCCGCTTCCCCGTTTTCTTGTTCTTCTGACCGTGACGATAGCGGGATTGGCGGCTCCCGCAGGGGCGGCGACGCGGGGCTTCACCCTCTCCAGCTTCGATGCGATCCGGGTGGATGCGCCGATAGAGGTCGTGATTACCACGGGCGCCGGAGCTTCGGCGCGGGCGGAGGGTGATCAGGCTGTGCTGGACCGGCTGAAGCTGGACCTGTCCGGACGCCTGCTGGCGGTGACGATGGAGCGAGCGCAGCCGGGCGAGAAATCCGGCGGGCGGGCGGTGCTGCGGCTGTCGACCGGCGATCTGGGCCGTGTCGTGCTGACCGGGGGTGGATCGGTTTCGATCAGCCGGATGAAGGGGCTGCGCGGGGAGATCGTGCTGGGCGGCAATGGCGACGTCAGCGTGGCGGCGGTGGATCTGGAGCAGCTCCATCTGGGCGTGGTGGGGGCCGGGCGGGCGAATCTGGCCGGGCGGGTCGGTGTCGCGACCGTGCGGGTTACTGGTCCGGGCGCGGTGGCGGCGGAGGGACTGCGGGCGCGGCAGGCCGTGGTCGCGAATGACGGGCCGGGGAATGTGGCGCTGACGGCGGAGGTGACCGCCAAGGTGACGGCTTCCGGGTCGGGCGACGTGACGGTGGCGGGAAAAGCGGCGTGCAGCGTCGACAATCGCGGGACGGGGCGGATCAGTTGCGGGGGTGCGGCTTATTAGGATGGGATTGGAGGCAGGCTCCCTGATATATCAGGTTAGGCAAGTCTTTACTTCGCATGCGTTACGACGGGCCGAATTCTGGCTGGATTGTTTGATGCGTCGTCTGCTTGCCCTTCTTCTTCTTTCCGCGCTGATCGCGCCCGAAACCGCGATGGCGCAGGTCGCCGTGGCGGATAGCGGCGATACGGCGTGGATGATCCTGTGCGGCGTGCTGGTGCTGCTGGCGGCTTTGCCGGGACTGATGTTGCGTCATGCGGGATTGGTCCATGCGCGCAGCGCCCTGTCGGTGGGCATGCAAGGGCTGGTGGTGGCCGCAGGGATTTCGCTGCTCTGGGGGATCATCGGTTACAGCCTCGCCTATGCGCCGGGAAGCGGCTGGCTGGGCGGGCGGGCGCATATATTGCTCGCCAATCTGGGGGCGTTGCGGGATGGGCTGACCGTGCCGGAATCGGCCTTCGCGCTGTTCCAGATGGGGCTGGCCGTCTTCGCCGCCTGCCTGTTGCCCGGTGCGGTGGCGGAGCGGGTGCGTCTGGGATGGATGACGGCCTTTGCCCTGCTCTGGCTGTTGCTGGTCTATGCGCCGGTGGTGCATTGGGTCTGGGGTGGCGGATGGCTGGCAGGCCTGGGCGTCATGGATTTTGCGGGCGCGCTGGTCGTGCATCTCTGCGCGGGTTTTTCGGCGCTGGCGCTGGTGCTGATCGTGGGCAAGCGACGGGCGGTTTCCGGGGGGCATGCGCCGCTTCTGAGCCTTGCAGGTGGCGTGCTGCTGTGGATCGGCTGGGCGGGGATTGTGGGTGGCTGGGCCTTTGGCGCGACGGACAATGCCGCGACGGCCATTCTCAACGCCCATTTCGCGGCCTGCGCGGGCGCTTTCGGCTGGATGCTGGTGGAGCGGATCGATCTTGGCCGGGTGACGACGACCGGAGCCGTGTCGGGAGCGTTGGCCGGGCTGGTGGCGATTTCCGCTTCGGTGGCCCTGGTCGGACCGGGCGGGGCGATGATGATCGGGCTGATCGCCGCGCTGCTTTGCCGGGTGGCCAAGGCGCTGCTGGGTGCGCGGATCGACGATGCGGCGGATGTGTTCCTGATCCACGGGCTGGGTGGGCTGATCGGGGTGTTGCTGCTGGTTCCCTTCGTGCTCCCGGCGCTGGGCGGAGTCGGCTTCGCGGCGGGGATCAGCCTTGGCGGCGCCATCGTCGCGCAGGTCATCGGCATAGTGGTGGTGGCGCTGTGGGCGATGGCCGGATCAGCGATCATCGCCCTGATGCTGTCGGTGATCGTGCCAGCCCGGATCGGCGCGCGGGAGGAGGAGGAAGGCCTCGATCTGACGCAGCATAAGCAGCAGAGCTGGGATTTTCGCTAAAGGTGGGCATCGCCGTCGGCATATTCGCGCATCAGGAGGAACGGCGGATCGGGCTGTGCCTGGCGTCCCTGCCGCTGGACCGGGCGGACATCGTCTTTCATGTGCTGGTGAACGGGTCGACGGACGCCACTGCGGCGCGGGCGCGGGAGGCGAGCGGCGGACGAGCGAATGTTATCGTCCATGACATGGCCGCCGGTGGCAAGGCGCGGACATGGAATCATTTCGTCCACGACCTGCTCCGCGGCGATGAGGATGCCGTCATCTTCATGGATGGCGATGCCGAAATCGTCGCCGGGTCGATCGACGCGCTGACGGCGGCGTTGGCGGCACGGCCCGATGCCAATGCGGCTGCGGGGATGCCGGTCAATGGGCGGTCGGTCGAGGTCTATCGCCAGAGCCTGCGGGATGAACGGGGGCTGTTCGGTGATCTTTATGCGCTGTCCGGACGGTTCGTCGCAGCAGTCCGGGCGCGAGGCTTGCGCTTGCCAGAGGATCTGGTGGGAGACGATGGGCTGGTGGCCGCCTGGGCGCATACCGATCTGGGGCGTGATGCCGATTGGGATCGGGAGCGGGTGCTGGCGTGCGAGGATGCGGGCTTTCGCTGCGAGGCGGTGAGCCTGCTGCGGCCCTCCACGCTTCACATGCAATATCGGCGGATGATCAATTATTCGCTGCGCTATTTCCAGAACCGGATCATTTCCGACATCATGGCACGTGACGGAGTATCGGGGTTGCCGGTTCGCATGGATGCGCTTTACGGCGAATGGTTGCCGCGTTTTCGGCCCCGGCCCTTGCCGACAGGATGGTTCGATCGCAGGGCTTTGGCGCGAATGAGGGGGAAGCGATAAGGCCTCCCCCCTTTCCTTCTCAGCGGTCGCGGGCCGCCAGTTCCTTGTTGACGTAGAGCGCCACCATGGTCGCCACCGCGCCCGAGAGCAGGTAGATGCCCGAGGCGGCCAGACCGAACTTCACCGACAGCAGCAACGCCACCAGCGGAGCGAAGCCCGCGCCGACCAGCCATGCAAGGTCGGAGGTCAGCGCCGATCCGGTATAGCGCGCTTCGGTGGCGAAGTTGGACGCGACCACGCCGGAGGACTGGCCGAAAGCCAGGCCCAGCAGCATGAAGCCCAGGATCATGAAGGCGACCTCGCCCAGATCCCCGCCATTCAAGAGCAACGGCGCCATGACGCTGAAGATCGCGATGCCGAGCGCCGACCATGCCAGTAGCGAGCGGCGCCCGATCTGGTCCGCGACGAAGCCCGAGACGACGATGGCGAGCAGGCCGACCGACGCGCCGATCATCTCGATGATCAGGAAGCGTTCCAGCGGCTGCTTCGTGAACAGCGCGACCCAGCTCAGCGGGAAGACCGTCACCATGTGGAACAGCGCGAAGCTGGCCAGCGGGGCGAAGGCGCCGATGATGATGTTGCGCCCTTCCGCCTTGACGGTGGGCAGCACTTCGGAGGGTTGCAGATCCTTCTGTTCGAACAGGCGCTCGAACTCATGGGTCACGACGATCCGCAGGCGGGCGAACAGGGCCACGACGTTGATCGCGAAGGCGACGAAGAAGGGATAGCGCCAGCCCCAGTCGAGGAAATCCGCGCGAGACAGCGTCATCAGGAAGAAGGCGAACAGACCGCTCGCCACCAGCAGCGCCAGCGGTGCGCCCAATTGCGGCACCATCGCATACCAGCCGCGCTGATGCTGCGGCGCGTTCAGCGACAGGAGCGAGGCGAGGCCGTCCCAGGTTCCGCCGAGCGCGATCCCCTGCGCGGCGCGCAAAATGACCAATACGACCGCTGCATAGTGGCCAATGGTCTCATATCCCGGCATGAAAGCGATCGACGCGGTCGATCCGCCCAGCAGGAACAAGGCCACGGTCAGTTTCGTGCCCCGACCGAAATGGCGGTCGATGGCCATGAAGATCAGCGAGCCGATGGGCCGCGTGATGAAGGCGACGGAAAAGATCGCGAAGGAATAAAGCGTGCCGGTCAGGGCATCCACATAAGGGAAGACCAGGTGCGGGAAAACGATGACCGAAGCGATGGCATAGACGAAGAAATCGAAGAATTCGGAGGTGCGACCGATGATGACTCCGATGGAAATATCACCCGGCGCGATCTTGTGGTCCCGCGCATTGATCAGGCGCGCATCATCCTCCAGCGACCGGGAGGTGAAGGTCATGGCCTGTGAACTCATAGGCATCCGCTCCTTGGCTTAAGCCACCGGAACCCTTTTTCTGTTCTGCCGGCGGCCACGAACAGGCAACATAACAGAAAACCCGCAGAGTCTAAGCAGTATCCCGCAATCCAAGCATTTTTTGCACCTGCGCACTATGGGACAAATTGCCCACTGTTCGACTCCCTGTGGACGGGTTAGCGCGCGCTCATGCCACACCCCCTCTTCCCCAACTGGACCCGAATTTTCCGCTGGTCCGCTCCGATTCTGGCGCTGCCGCTGACGGCATGCAACTGGGTCGTGATGAACCCGTCGGGCGATATTGCGGTGCAGCAGCGCGACCTGATCCTGATCTCGACCGCGCTGATGCTGCTGATCGTCATTCCCGTCATGGCGCTGGTCGTCTTTTTCGCCTGGCGTTACCGCTCTGCGAACGAGGCGGCGGAAAAGGAATATGATCCGGATTGGGATCATTCGACCAAGCTGGAGCTGCTGATCTGGTCCGCGCCGCTGCTGATCATCATCTGCCTGGGCGCGCTGACCTGGGTGAGCACGCACAAGCTGGACCCCTATCGGCCGCTGGACCGGATCGACGCGCAGACCCCCATCGACCCCAAGGTGAAGCCGCTGACTGTCGAGGTCGTCGCGCTCGACTGGAAATGGCTGTTCATCTATCCGGAGCTGGGCATCGCCACGGTCAATGAGCTGGCGGTCCCGACCAATGTGCCGGTGCGTTTCGACATCACCGCCTCGACGGTCATGAACAGCTTCTACATTCCTGAACTGGCGGGGCAGATCTATGCGATGCCGGGCATGAAGACGCAGTTGCATGCGGTCGCCAACAAGGCGGTCGGTGGCGTGGGCTTTTCCGCCAACTATTCGGGCGCGGGCTTCAGCCATATGCGCTTTGCTTACAAGGCGCTGGACCGGGCCGGTTTCGACGGCTGGGTGGCGAAGGTGAAGGCTGGTGACGTCAATCTGGACCGCAATGTCTACCTGACGCTCGCCAAGCCCAGCGAGAAGGCGCCGGTCGCCTATTTCTCCGCCGTCGATCCCAAGCTGTTCGACGCGGTCGTGAACCTTTGCCCCAAGCCCGGCCAGCGCTGCATGGGCGAGCTGATGCACATCAACATGATGGGCGGCGCGGGCAAGGAATCGGCGCATGAGACCGAAGGCCTTCGCTACGACTTCCCCAACAGCCATGTGATCGACCAGACCGAGCGCAATAAAGGCGTGCAGACCGCGCCGGACGCTCCGGGGGCCACCGAGGCTCCAGCCGATCACTCCTCCCATAGCGGCGCTGACGCGCACGCGCAGCATCGGTAAGGCCCATGACTGGCACAATGACAACAGCACAGATGATCTTCGGTCGTCTGACATGGGACAGCTTCCCATGGCATGAGCCCATCATTGTCGCGACCTTCGCGGCGGTGGTGCTGGGCGGCGCGGCGCTGGTCGCGGCGCTCACTTATTTCAAGCTCTGGGGCTATCTCTGGAAGGAGTGGTTCACCAGCGTCGATCACAAGAAGATCGGCATCATGTATATGGTGCTGGGCCTCATCATGTTCCTGCGCGGCTTTGCCGACGCGATCATGATGCGCTTACAGCAGGCGCTCGCCTTCAACGGGTCGGAGGGCTATCTCAACGCCCACCATTATGATCAGGTGTTCACGGCCCATGGCGTCATCATGATCTTCTTCGTGGCGATGCCGTTCATCACCGGTTTGATGAACTATATCGTCCCGTTGCAGATCGGTGCGCGCGACGTCAGCTTCCCCTTCCTGAACAATTTCTCGTTCTGGATGACCACGGGCGGCGCGGTGTTGGTGATGATGTCGCTGTTCCTGGGTGAGTTCGCCCAGACCGGCTGGCTCGCCTATCCGCCGCTTTCGGGGATCGCCTACAGCCCGGCCACGGGTGTCGATTATTATATCTGGGCGCTACAGGTGGCCGGTATCGGCACGACCCTGTCCGGCATCAACCTGATCGCGACCATCGTGAAGATGCGCGCGCCGGGCATGTCCCTCATGAAGATGCCGGTGTTCACCTGGACCTCGCTCTGCGCGAACATCCTGATCGTCGCGTCCTTTCCCATCCTGACCGCCACGCTCGTCCTGCTCTCGCTCGACCGCTATCTGGGCACCGCCTTCTTCACCAATGATTTCGGTGGCAATCCGATGATGTATGTCAACCTCATCTGGATCTGGGGCCACCCGGAAGTCTACATCCTCATCCTGCCGCTGTTCGGTGTTTTCTCCGAAGTCACCTCGACCTTCTCGGGCAAGCGTCTCTTCGGCTACACCTCCATGGTCTATGCGACCTGCTGCATCATGGTGCTGTCCTACCTCGTGTGGCTGCACCACTTCTTCACCATGGGGTCGGGCGCCAGCGTCAACAGCTTCTTCGGCATCACGACAATGATCATCTCGATCCCGACGGGGGCCAAGCTGTTCAACTGGCTGTTCACCATGTATCGCGGCAAGATCCGTTTCGAGCTGCCGATGATGTGGACCGTCGCCTTCATGCTGACCTTCACGATCGGCGGCATGACCGGCGTGTTGCTCGCCGTTCCGCCCGCGGACTTCGTGCTGCACAACTCGCTGTTCCTGATCGCGCACTTCCATAATGTGATCATTGGCGGCGTGCTGTTCGGCCTGTTCGCAGCGATCAATTACTGGTGGCCCAAGGCGTTCGGCTTCAAGCTGAACGTCTTCTGGGGCAAGGTGAGCTTCTGGTGCTGGCAGATCGGTTTCTGGATGGCCTTCACCCCGCTCTACATCCTGGGCCTGATGGGCGTCACCCGCCGCATGCGCGTGTTCGACGATCCGTCGATCCACATCTGGTTCATCATCGCCGCCGTCGGCGCTGCGATCATCGCGGCGGGCATCGGCGCCATGCTGGTCCAGTTCGCAGTCTCCATCTGGAAGCGCGAGGAACTGAAGGACGAGACGGGCGATCCGTGGAACGGCCGCACGCTGGAATGGGCGACGTCGTCGCCGCCGCCGGAGTATAATTTCGCCTTCACGCCGGTCGTCTACGACACCGACACATGGGCGGACATGAAGCGGAACAATTATCAGCGTCCGCTCTCCGGCTACCAGCCGATCCATATGCCGAGCAGCACCGGCGCGGGCGTGATCCTCGCGGGTCTGGCGACGCTCTGCGGCTTTGCGCTGATCTGGTACATCTGGTGGCTCGCGGGTCTCAGCTTCGTCGGGATCGTCGCGGTCGCGATCGGCCACACCTTCAACTACAAGCGCGACTTCCACATCCCGCAGGATGTCGTGACGCGCACCGAGGAAGAGCGCACGCGCACCCTCGCGGCGGCAGGAGCCTGACACTCATGACTAGCGCAACTGCAATGGCGCATCGGGAAGAGCGGGCCTACCACCTGCCCGAGGAGCCGCACCTCCACGAAGGCCACAGCACCAATCTGGGCTTCTGGATGTATCTGATGAGCGACTGCCTCATCTTCGCCATCCTCTTCGCCACCTATGCGGTGCTGGGCGGCAGCTATGCCGGCGGGCCGGGGCCGAAGGATCTGTTCGACTTGCCGCTCGTCGCGCTCAACACCGCGATGCTGCTGTTCTCGTCGATCACCTATGGCTTTGCCATGCTGGCGATGGAGAAGAACAGGGTCAGCGCCACGCAGGGCTGGCTGGTCGTCACGCTGCTGTTCGGCGGGGCGTTCCTGTTCATCGAACTCTACGAATTCGCGCATCTCATCCATGAGGGCGCGGGTCCGCAGCGTTCGGCGTTCCTGTCCTCCTTCTTCACGCTGGTCGGCACGCACGGGCTGCACGTCACCTTCGGTTCGATCTGGCTGATCACGCTGATGGTGCAGGTCGCGAAAAAAGGTCTGATCCCGGCCAACAAGCGCCGGCTGATGTGCCTTTCCATGTTCTGGCACTTCCTCGACGTCATCTGGATCGGCGTCTTCACCTTTGTCTATCTGATGGGAGTCCTGCGGTGAGCAACGCTGTCCATCCTCATGGTGGCCACGGCCACCATCATGACGATCATCATGAAGAAGGCTCGCACGGCAGCTACGGCAGCTACATGATCGGCTTTGGTCTGTCGGTGATCCTGACGGCCATCCCCTTCTGGCTGGTGATGAGCGGCGTGCTGCACGATCCGCAGCTGACCGGCGTGGTCATCATGGGCTTTGCCGCGGTGCAGGTGATCGTCCACATGATCTACTTCCTGCACATGAACACCCGCGTCGAAGGCGGCTGGTCGTTCATGGCGATGATGCTGACCATCGTTCTGGTCGTTATCGTCCTGTCGGGATCGCTGTGGGTCATGTATCATCTGAACGCCAATATGATGCCGCATGCGGACATGGACATGAGCGCCATGCACGACATGTCAACGATGCAGAATATGAGCGAAATGCCGTGAAAACGGCCCAAGACGGGGGGCGCTCCAGGCGCTCCCCGGCCTTTCTGATCGGCCTGACGCTGATCGCCCTTCTGTTTTTTGCCGGTTTCTGCGCGCTCGGCGCCTGGCAGGTCCAGCGCCTGAGCTGGAAGCGCGACCTGATCGCCCGCGTCGATGCGCGAATCCACGCCCGCCCCATCCCCGCTCCCCGTGCCGCCGCAAGGGCCGATGAATATCGCCGGGTGAGGATTTCGGGCCATTTCCTTCATGGCAAGACTGCGCTCGTACAGGCGGTGACCGTGCGCGGCCCCGGTTTCTGGGTGCTGACGCCGCTCGTCACTGACCAGGGCTTCACCTTGATCGTCAATCGCGGCTTCGTGCCGCCGGACAGGCGCCGGGATTATGCCCGGCCCCAGGGCGAAGTGCATGTCGCGGGGCTGTTGCGCCTGAGCGAACCGGGCGGCGGTTTCCTGCGCTCCAACGATCCGGCGACGGATCGCTGGTATTCGCGTGACGTGGCCGCGATCGCCGCCGCTCGCGGGATCGATGGGCCGACCGCCGATTATTTCATCGACGCCGATGCAGCGAGCGGTCCCGACAGCCTGCCGGTCGGCGGTCTCACGGTCATCAAATTCCCCAACAGCCATCTGCAATATGCGATCACATGGTTCGTGCTGGCGGCGATGGTCGCGGGCGCGTACATGTTCGTCATGCGTCAGGAGCGGAAAGACCGCCGGGGATGAACCGGAACCTGCCGATCAGCACCCTCTGGCAGCCCAGCCAGTGGCCGGCCGATGCTGCGGGCCGCAAGAATCTGGCGCTGCTGGTGCAATTGCGCTGGCTGGCGATTGCGGGCCAGCTCATCACCATATTGGCGGTGCATTTCGTCATGGGCATCCGTCTGCCCATCGCCCCGATGCTGCTGGTCGCGGGCATGGCGATATTGATGAATGGCCTGAGCTTCGGCGTTCTGCGCAAGCGGACGGACGTGTCCCATGCCGAACTGTTCCTCTCGCTGCTGTTCGACGTGCTGCTGCTGACGGCGCAGCTTTATCTTTCCGGCGGGGCGACCAATCCCTTCATCTCGCTCTATCTGGTGCAGGTGGCGCTGGGCGCGGTGCTGCTCGACCGCTGGAGCATCTGGGGGATCGTCTTCGTTTCGACGCTCTGCGCGGGACTGCTGGCGCTGCATTATCGGCCGCTGGACCTGAATGGCGTGCTGGAAGGCCATTTGTTCGACCTGCATATCATCGGCGCCTGGATCTGCCTGACCATGATCGCGGTGCTGCTGGTGCTGTTCGTGCTGCCGGTGACACGCAACCTCCAGGTGCGGGACGCCTATCTGGCGAAACTGCGGCAACAGGCGGCGGAGGAGGAGCATATCATCCGGATGGGCCTGTTGGCGTCGGGCGCGGCGCATGAACTGGGCACGCCCCTGTCGCAGCTTGCGGTGGTGCTGGGCGACTGGAAGCATATGCCGGAGATCACCGGCCATCCCGACCTGGTGGAAGAAGTGGAGGAGATGCAGGCGGCAGTGCAGCGCTGCAAGGCGATCGTGACCGGCATCCTGCTGTCTTCCGGCGAGGCGCGGGGCGAAGCGCCGGAAGTCACCAATGTGCGCGATTTCATCGACGGCATCGCCATGGAGTGGCGCAGAGCCAATCCGGGCATGCCGCTGCGCTGCGATTTCGGGCCGCATGACTATCCGCGCATCATTGCCGATCCGGTGATCCGGCAGGCGATCGGCAATCTGCTCGACAATGCGCGGGAGGCAGGCGCGACCTATATCGACCTGCTGGTCGGGCGCGACAGCAGCTCGCTCAACATCGCGGTGCGCGACAATGGCAGCGGCTTTTCCGAGGCCATGCTGGAGGATTTCGGCAAACCCTACCGATCGAGCAAGGGCAAGGAAGGTCACGGCCTGGGCCTCTTCCTGGTCGTCAATGTCGTACGCAAGCTGGGCGGCAGCGTCAGCGCAAGCAATGGCGCGGATAGCGGGGCGCTGATCCTGTTGCGCCTGCCGCTGGGCACCGTGGCGATGGAAGAGGAAAATGCCGATGTCTGAGCGCGTGCTGGTGATCGTC
This sequence comes from Sphingobium sp. TKS, assembly GCF_001563265.1. Classification (NCBI taxonomy): domain Bacteria; kingdom Pseudomonadati; phylum Pseudomonadota; class Alphaproteobacteria; order Sphingomonadales; family Sphingobiaceae; genus Sphingobium; species Sphingobium sp. TKS. Next base: position 2,869,585 of record NZ_CP005083.1, read on the forward strand.
GAGGATGATGAGGCATTTGCCAAGACGCTCAAGCGCTCCTTCGAGCGGCGCGGCTATGTGGTGCTGACGGCGGACAGCCATGCGGCACTGGAAATGGTGCTGACGGGCAGCAAGCCGGGCTTTGCGGTGGTCGACCTGAAGCTGGGCGCGGAGTCCGGGCTTGTCTGCGTGCAGACATTGCATGCCCATGATCCGGCGATGGTGATCGTCGTGCTGACCGGCTTTGCCAGCATCGCGACGGCGGTCGAAGCGATCAAGCTGGGCGCTTCCAACTATCTCGCCAAGCCGTCCAACACCGATGATATAGAGGCGGCGTTTGCGCGCTCCACTGGCGACCCATCCACGCCGCTGGCGCCCCGTCCGACATCGATCAAGACGCTGGAATGGGAGCATATCCATGAAGTGCTGAAAGACAGCGACTTCAATATTTCCGAAGCGGCGCGGCGCCTGGGGATGCACCGGCGGACGCTGGCGAGGAAGCTCGCCAAGCGGCAGGTGGGCTGAACCTAAGTTTCAGATGGAGCGGGTGAAGGGAATCGAACCCTCGTCGTAAGCTTGGGAAGCTTCTGCTCTGCCATTGAGCTACACCCGCCTGCCTGCGCGGCTTAGCCGTTGATCCGAATGGCGTCAACGACATCGCGGCGGAGAATTTCAGAGGGGATGGCGCCATGGCGGCCGATATTCCAGCCGGCAAGGCGATGGCCCGCCAGCCCGGCGCCCGCGAACAATCGCTTTCGGAAGCGGAACGTCCGGCACGCAGAAGCGTTGTTCAGGGCGAACAAGATAATCCACGGGGACCCACATGAGCACGGCGGCACCGGAAGGATCTGGAAACCGCTTCGAGTTGCTGGTCCAGAACGTCACTGACTATGCGATCTACATGCTGTCGCCCAACGGCATCATCGTCAGTTGGAATCCCGGCGCGCGCCGCTTCAAGGGCTATGAGGCCGAAGAAATCATCGGTGAGCATTTTTCCCGATTCTATACGCCGGAGGATCAGGCGGCAGGCATTCCCGCGCTGGCGCTGGAAACGGCGGAGCATGAGGGCCGGTTCGAGGCCGAGGGATGGCGCGTTCGCAAGGACGGTTCGCGTTTCTGGGCCCATGTCGTCATCGATCCCATTCGCGAACCCGGCGGCCAGTTGATCGGCTTTGCCAAGGTCACGCGCGACCTGACCGAACGCCGCGCAGCCGAAGAGGAATTGCGGCGCAGCGAGGAACGATTCCGCCTGCTGGTGCAGGGCGTGACGGACTATGCCATCTACATGCTCGACCCGGTGGGGACGATCACAAGCTGGAATCCGGGGGCCGAACGGTTCAAGGGCTATAAGGCCGAAGAGATATTGGGCCAGAATTTCGCCCGCTTCTATTCGGAGGAGGACCGCATGGCCGGCCTGCCCTCACGGGCGCTGGAAACAGCGGCCAGGGAAGGACGGTTCGAAGCTGAGGGATGGCGCATCCGCAAGGATGGATCGCGCTTCTGGGCGCATGTCATCATCGACGCGATCCGGGAAGCCGATGGCGAACTGATCGGCTTTGCCAAGATCACCCGCGACCTCACCGAACGGCGCGAGACGCAATTGGCGCTGGACGAAGCGCGGGAAGCAATCTTCCAGGCGCAGAAGATGGAGGCCATCGGCAAGCTGACCGGGGGCGTCGCCCATGATTTCAACAATCTGCTGGCGGTGATCGTCGGCAGCCTGGACCTGGCCAGGCTGCGGCTGGCGACTGGGGCCGACATATCCCGCTATATCGACAACGCCATGACCGCGGCCGAGCGCGGAGCGACGCTGACGCAACGGATGTTGGCCTTTGCCCGCAAGCAGGAGTTGAAGCTGCAAAGCGTCGATTGCGTCGCCCTGGTGCGGAACATGGCCGATCTGCTGAAGACGACGCTGGGCACCGGAGTCTCCATCGAAACGCGCTTTCCCCTGCATCTGAGCGCCGCCCATGCCGATCCGGCGCAACTGGAACTGGCGCTGCTGAACCTGGCGGTGAATGCGCGGGACGCGATGCCGGGCGGCGGGCGGATCATCATCGAGGGCGCCGAAGCGACGCTGTCGAAAGCGCAACGGCCCGATCTGGACGGCCGACGCTATGTGCGCCTGTCGATCATCGATGAGGGCGAAGGCATGAACGCGGCCACGCTGGATCGGGCGCGCGAACCCTTTTTCACCACCAAGGGGATCGGCAAGGGCACGGGCCTGGGCCTGTCCATGGCGCATGGCTTTGCCGAACAATGCGGCGGATCGCTGACCATCGTCAGCGAGCAGGGACATGGGACCACCGTGTCGCTATGGCTGCCCGTCGCACCCGCAGGCATGGTGGCGGACGAGCCGGTCGTGACGTCCGACATAATGGCTGCCGCGTTTGTGGAACCGCTGGTCATTCTGGCGGTGGACGATGACGATCTGGTGCTGACCAACACCGCCGGCATGCTGGAGGAATTGGGGCATACCGTGTTCCAGGCGACATCGGGGCTGGATGCGCTGCGGGTGCTGGAGCAGGGCAGCGTCGATCTGGTGATCACCGATTATGCCATGCCGGGCATGACCGGCACGCAACTGGCGGACGAGATAGAGGAACGGTTGCCCGGCCTGCCCGTCGTCATCATCACCGGCTTTGCCGAATTGCCGCCGAACATGACCAGGCGGCCAAGGCTGGACAAGCCGTTCAAGCAGGCCGAACTGGCCCGAATGGTGACGTCGGTGACGCAAGGGGGGCAGAAGCTCGTCAAGCTGGCCGCCCATTCGGACGATCTGTAACGCGATCTTTACCAAGCTGGGCGAAACATACGTAAAACATAGATTTTTCGGTCTTCACCCCTTGCATGCAGTGGGGAGTTCGCCAAAGAGACATGAACATCGTCCGCCCCTTTTCCACCAGTTCGCAGGATCGCATGAACACGCCAGCCGCGCCGACTTCGCATTTCTACACGTCGCTGCGCATGCGCCTGCATTATCTGGACTGGGGCAACAGCGCGGCGCCGACGCTGATCCTGGTGCATGGCGGGTTCGATCATGCGCGGAGCTGGGACTGGACGGCGCGGGCGCTGGCGAGGGATTATCATGTCATCGCGCTCGACCTGCGCGGCCATGGCGACAGCGCCTGGTCGGCCGAAGGTTCCTATATGATGGCGAACTATGTCTACGACCTGGCGCAGTTGGTCGAACAATTGGGCCGGGGTCCGGTGATATTGGTCGGCCATTCGCTGGGCGGTTCGATCGCGCTGCGCTATGCCGGACTGTTCCCGGAAAAGGTCGCCAAGATCGTCGCCATAGAGGGGCTGGGCCTATCGCCCAGCCGGATCCAGGAACATGCGGCGAAACCGGCGCCCGAACAATGGCTGCAATGGATAGAAAAGCGGCGGACGCGGGCGCGGCAGACGCGTCGGCATTACCCGACCATAGAGGCGGCAGTCGCGCGCATGCGGGAACGCAACGACCATCTGTCAGTCGAGCAGGCGATGCACCTCACCATCCACGGCGTCAATCGCAATGAGGATGGCAGTTACCGCTGGAAATTCGATCCCTATCTGCACGACCCGGCGCCGCAGGCCTGGAACGACATGGACCTGCCCGAATTCTGGAGCCGGATCGCTTGTCCGACCCTGTTGTGCCTAGGGCTGGATAGCTGGGCGTCCAATCCGGTGAAGGACGGACGCGCCGCGCATTTTCAGGATGCCCGGCTGGTCGAATTCGCGGATGCGGGCCACTGGCTGCACCATGACCAGTTCGACCGCTTCATCGCGGAATTGCGCGGATTCCTGTGATTCGACCTTCCTGAGAGTAGCTATGCTCCAAAGGCGGCAACGGCAGCCTGATATTCCGCTTTAAGTTGCGCGATGAAGGCCGTGGCGGACTGGATTTGGCGGATGGCGCCAATCCCCTGCCCCGCGCCCCAGACGTCGCGCCAGGCCTTTTTATCGCCGCCCGCTATGCTGGAAAAATCCATGTCCGACGCCTTGGGCAGCTTGTCGGCGTCCAGCCCGGCGGCGGCGATGCTGGGGCGCAGATAATTGCCGAGCACGCCGGTGAAATAGTCGGAATAGACGATGTCGCCCGCGCCGCTATCGACGATCATCTGCTTGTAGGCCGGTTCGGCATTGGCTTCCTCGGTCGCGATGAAGGGGGAACCCATATAGGCGAAGTCCGCCCCCATCATCCGCGCCGCCGCGATCGATCGTCCCGTGGCGATCGCGCCCGACAGGGCCAGCGGCCCATCGAACCAGGCGCGGATTTCCTCCACCAGCGCGAAGGGCGACAGCGTGCCTGCATGGCCGCCCGCCCCCGCCGCCACGGCGATCAGCCCATCGGCGCCCTTCTCGATCGCTTTGCGCGCGAAGCCATTGTTGATGACGTCATGCAGGACGATGCCGCCAGAGCTATGCACCGCCTTGTTCACATCCTCCCGCGCGCCGAGCGAGGTGATCACGATGGGCACGCGATATTTGACGCAGAGGGCGAGATCCTCCTCCAGCCGGCTGTTGGTCTTGTGCACGATCAGGTTGACGGCGAAGGGCGCATCCTTGTCTGTCAGAGCCTCTCCCAAATGTTGCAGCCATTGTTCGAACACGCCCGAAGGCCGGGCATTGAGCGAGGGAAAGGCGCCGATGATCCCGGCGCGGCACTGGGCGATCACGAGCGTTGGCTGCGACACGATGAACATCGGTGAGCCGATCAGCGGCAGGGACAAACGGCCTTCTAAAAATGCCGGCAAGCTCATGGACGGGTGCCTCTCCTTTGATGTGGCACCGCGCTATCATCGGACAAGCCGCAGAAAAAGGCGAAATTCACCCCAGCACTCAGCTTTGGCAGGGACGCGGGCAGAAACGGCCGTTCGCCGTAACGACGGCGACAGGGAAATTATTCACCGACGATCTTGAGCAGGCGCCGCTCGACCGGCGCGAGAATTCCCTGAAGCTCGGTTCCGCGCTTCAGCACATGGCCCGCCTCCCCGATCAGCGCCCACATGCCCTGCCGGTGGCGCAGGGAAGGCCGTTTTTCGATTCGGAATTCCGGGCGTTCGGCCGATCGGCGGAAGGCGGAGAAGATAGCGGCTTCGCGGCCCATGTCGATCGCATAGTCACGCCAATGACCGGCGGCGACCATGCGGCCGTACAAATCCATGATCCGCTGAAGTTCGAGACGATCGAAACCGGTCTGACCGGCTGCCCTTGCGCCCTGGGCTGCTTGCGACGGGAACGGCGTCACATTGCTCATCAGGCGCGGCCACGCTCCTTGAACAGGGGAATGTCATCACCCGGCGCATCACTGGGCACATTGCCGCGTTCCGCGATCAGTTCGGCCAGGCGCTTCTGCAATTGCTCGACCTCGCACTGAAGCAGTTCCAGCTTCTGCTTTTCCGGATCGAAACAGTCCGTGCAGGGCGTGCCATAGGGCAGGAATTCGCGCTGATAGGCGGTCACGTCGACCAGCATGGCGCGGGCGGGAATGCCGACCATGGTGGCGCCTTCCTTCACATCCTTGGTCACGACGGCATTGGCTCCCACGCGGGCTCGGGCGCCGACGCGCACCGGACCCAGAACCTGCGCGCCGGACCCGACGATGACGCCGTCCTCCAGCGTGGGATGCCGCTTGCCGGCGATGCCGTTCGCAGGGTCGGTGCCACCCAGCGTCACATTCTGGTAGAGAGTGACGTCATCACCGATCTCCGCCGTTTCCCCGACGACCGTGAAGCCATGGTCGATGAAGAAGCGCTTGCCGATTCGGGCGCCTGGATGAATGTCGTTGCCGGTCAGGAATCGCGAGAAATGATTCACCGCCCGGGCCAGGAAATAGAGCCGGGCGCGATAGAGGCGATGCGCCACGCGATGGAAGGCCAGCGACCAGACGCCCGGATAGAGCAGGATTTCGGCGCGCGAGCGCGGAGCAGGGTCACGGGATTTGACCGAGTCCAGATAAGCAATAAAATTGCGCAGCATGCAGCGCCCCTGATGAAACCGACCAACTGGTACATAAGCGCAAAAGGATGAATTTTCCAGATGGCAGGCTATTTCGGCTTCGCCCGATAAAACAGAAAGTTTCTTGGCGGCCCGTGATATACCAATCAAGGCGGTAGACAATCATAACAGGGACCATTGAATGATCGACACCTTTATCGCCCATTTCGGCGAAATTCTGCCTTTCATTCTTATCGGTTTCGGCGCCCAGATGATCGACGGCGCCCTAGGCATGGCCTATGGCGTCATTTCCAGCACGCTGCTGCTGGCGCTCGGCGTGCCGCCCAGCAGGGCTTCGGCCAGCGTGCATGCGGCGGAAACCTTCACCACCGGCGTATCCGCGATCAGCCATATCGCCCATCGCAACGTCGACTGGCGGCTGTTCGCGCGGCTCATCATTCCAGGCGTGATCGGCGGCGTCACGGGCGCCTATCTGCTGTCCCATGTCGACGGCGCCGTCATCAAGCCGTTCGTGCAATTCTACCTGACGGCGATCGGCGTCTATCTGGTCTGGCGCGGTTTCCATTACCCGCCCCAGGCGCGCGATCCCAAATGGGTGGGGCCACTGGGCCTTGTCGGCGGCTTCATGGACGCGACCGGCGGCGGGGGCTGGGGGCCGGTGGTGACATCGAACCTGCTGATCCAGGGATCGAGCCCGCGGCACACCATCGGCACGGTCAACAGCGTCGAATTCATCCTGACCCTGTCGATCAGCATCACCTTCCTGCTGCATCTGGGATGGGAAACCTTCACCACCTACACGATCGGCCTGCTGATCGGCGGCGTGATTGCGGCGCCCTTCGGTGCGAAGTTGGCCCGGCACGTCTCGCCACGGACGCTGTTCATCGCCGTGGGATCGATCCTGACGCTGACATCGCTGTTCGGCGTGGCCAAATGGCTTGGATATATCGGCTAAACCACTTATATTGCACCTTCCAATCGAGGAAGGCGATCAATGTCGAGCTACATGCCCACGCTCAAGCAGCTACAATATCTTGTGGCGCTGAAGGAGCATGGCCATTTCGGCAAGGCGGCGGACAGTTGTTTCGTGACCCAGTCGACGCTTTCGGCGGGCATTCGCGAGCTGGAGTCGCTGGTCGGCATCACGCTGGTCGAGCGGACCCGCCGGGTGGTGCGCTTCACCGCGCTGGGCGACCGCATCGTCGAGAAGGCGCATCGCGTGCTGCGCGAGGCGGAGGAACTGGCCGCCATTGCGGAAGCTTCGGGCAAGCCGCTGACCGGCGAATTGCGCATGAGCGTCATTCCCACCATCGCGCCCTTTCTGCTGCCCCGCCTGCTGCCCAAACTGCGCAACGAGCGGCCGGAACTGAAGCTTTACCTGCGCGAGGAAACGACGCAGGCGGCGATCGAATCCCTGCGGCATGGCAATGTGGATTGCGTGCTGCTGGCCCTGCCCTTTCCGACCGGGGAACTGGACAGCGAAATATTGTTCCAGGACCGGCTCTATGTCGCCTTCCCGCGCGATGATCCGCGCGATCCGCCCGAATGGATCACGCCCGAGATGATCGACGAGACCAAGCTGCTGCTGCTGGAGGACGGTCATTGCCTGAAGGACCATGCGCTGGCTGCGTGCAACCGGCCGGAAATCCGGGCGAGCGCGATGATGATGGGGACTTCGCTGCATACGCTGGTGCAGATGGTGGATAACGGCCTGGGCATGACCATCATGCCGGAAATGGCGATCGCCAGCGGACTGCTGGACCATACGCAGATCACCGCCCGGCCGCTGCGGTCGGAACGGGCGCATCGCGACATCGCGCTGGTGTGGCGCAAGAACAGCCCCCGGGACAAGGAATTCCGGTTGTTGGCGGAGCTGCTGCGCGATGCGGCGGATTTGCCGGAGGTCAGCCGGGCGGCTTAGACAACGAGCGTTGCCTTGGACGAAGAATCACCGTGCTCCTGCGCAGGCAGGAGTCCAGTTCAGACGGCGGGACTGGGCTCCTGCCTGCGCAGGAGCACGGAGGTTTGGCAGCGTAAGTCAGAGCGCGTTACCGCTTCCAACTATCAGCCTTCACATCATCCTCGGCGCGGGCTTCGACCCAGGCGGTGCGGTCATCGAAATGCTCCTTCTTCCAGAAGGGCGCCTGCGATTTCAGCCAGTCGATGAGGAACGCGCAGGCCTCCAACGCAGCCGTGCGGTGGCGTGAGGCGGTGCCGACGAAGACGATCCGCTCGCCCGGCTCAAGCCGCCCGAAGCGATGGATCACCCGCACGCCAAGCAACGGCCAGCGTTCGCTTGCCTCGGCAACGATGCGTTCGACCTGCGCCGTCGTCATCGCCGGATAATGTTCGAGTTCGAGCGCGATCAGCCCGCCATCCCCCCGCACGATGCCGGTGAAGCTGGCGACGCCGCCGCCGCCGCTTGCCTCCAGCACGGCGAGTTCCGTCGCCGGGTCGAAATCCCCGGTCTGGATGGAAACGCTGCTCATCCGCCCGTGACCGGCGGAAAGATCGCCAGTTCCTTCGCTTCCCCGATCGGGCTGTCGAGCGGCACGAAGCGCTGGTCGAGCGCCGCGCGCAGCTTGTCCGGTCGCGCAAAGGCCTCGGCATAGCCGCCGCCCCGCGCCGCCAGCGTGGCGATAAGCGCGCCGATGGTGACATCGGCGGCGGGCCGCTCGACCTGCTCCTCATCCCGGCCGATGGCTTCGCGGACCCAGGCGAAATAGACGAGGCTAAGCCGTGCCATCGCTCAATCCATATGCTTGATGCCGACGCGCAGATAATCCCAGCCCGTGACCAGGGTCAGGATCGCCGCCGCCCAGAGAGTGGCGATGCCGACCAGTTGCACGAAGGGGAATTGCGGGACAGCGCCTGCGAGAATCAGCGCACCCAGGGCGATGAGCTGAAAGGTGGTCTTCCATTTGGCGAGGCGGGACACCGGCACGGACACCTGGAGCCCCGCCAGAAATTCGCGCAGGCCCGACACGGCGATCTCCCGCAGCAGGATGATCATCGCCGCGGCGATATGGATGCCCGAAATGTCGCGGGTGGCCGACAGCATCAGGATCACCGCGCCGACCATGATCTTGTCGGCAATGGGATCGAGGAAAATGCCCAGTCTCGACACCGCGCCCTGCGCCCGGGCGAGATAGCCGTCGAAATAATCGGTGATCCCCATCAGGCAATAGAGCGCGAAGGCCAGCATATAGCCCGTGGTCCAGCGCGCGCCGATTTCGGCGGGCCAGAGCAGGGCGACCAGCAGGGGTACGGTCAATATACGCGAAAGCGTCAGCAAATTGGGCAGCGTCAGCATGGCGGCGGACTGCCACAGTCAGCGCCGGTGCACAAGCGGTCGCACGAGCAAGGCGACACGCCTTCGCGCACGGGAGGATTGGACAGACCAGTCATCTATGGCTAGACCCCGCCACGCTCATCCACAGCGAAGAAGACCCCCTCGCCCATGCAAGCCTCTCTCAGGCTCCTCAACAAGCGACGTTTTCTGCCGCTTTTCATCACCCAGCTCCTCGGCGCCTTCAACGACAATCTGTTCAAGAATGCGATGGTGCTGTTCGTCGTCTACACCGTCTACAATGACGAGAAATCCGAAACCTGGTTCAGCGCGCTGGCGACGGGCGTGTTCATCCTGCCCTTTTTCCTGCTGTCCGCCCTCTCCGGACAATTGGCGGATCAACGGGACAAGGCGACCATCATCCGCATCGTCAAGGCCGCCGAAATCGTCATCATGACCGTCGGCGCGGCCGGGCTGGCGCTGATCTGGAGCGGGATCGCGGTCCATACGCTCGCCATTCCGCTGCTGCTGGTCGCGCTGTTCGCCATGGGGGTGCATTCGACCTTCTTCGGGCCGATCAAATATGCGATTCTGCCGCAGCATCTGCATGATGAGGAAGTGCTGGGCGGAACCGGACTGGTCGAGGCGGGAACCTATATCGCGATTCTCGCCGGGACCATATTGGCCGGGGTCATCCCGGTGCAGGCGGCGGCGGTCGGCATCATCCTGACCGCCGTGATCGGCTGGCTCGCCGGCCGCAAGGTGCCGCCCGCCCCATCGCTGCTGGAGCGGCAGCCGATCGATTTTCACATCATCCGATCCTCGATAACGCTGGTGCGGGGAACGATGCATATCAGGCGGCTTTACCTTGCCATCATGGCGATCAGCTTCTTCTGGGCCGTGGGCACCGTGCTGTTCATCCAGTTCCCGCCGCTGGTCAAGAATGTGCTGAGCGCCGACAAGTCGGTCGCCAGCCTGTTCCTGGGCATTTTTTCGATCGGCATCGCCATCGGATCTGTCGCGATCAACCGGATGCTGGGGGGGCATGTGTCGGCCAAATATGCCCCGGCTTCCGTGATCGGCATGGGAATCAGCATCATCGCCTTCCATATCGTGTGCGATCTCTGGATGGCGGGGTCCGACGGGCGGATGCTTTCGCTGGCGGGATTTCTGTCCCATCCACTGGCGATTCCGCTGTCGATCTGCCTGCTATGCGTGGCGACCTTCGGCGGCATGTTCGTGGTGCCGCTCTATGCCTTCCTCACCACCACGGTCGAGAAATGCGAGGCGGCGCGGACGGTCGCGGCGAACAATATCGTCAATTCGGGCGCGATGGTGATCGGATCGCTGATCACCATCAGCCTCAGCATCGCCGGGCTATCGGTGGTGAACCAGTTGCTGCTGGTGGCGGCGCTGTGCCTGCCCTGTGCGTGGATCGCATGGACGCTGCACAAGGCCTGCGATTGAGGCAGCGGCGGCTCCTAAAAAATGAAGCTGTAGAAGGCAGTGAAGAAGGCGCCGAAGCTTAGCATGAACAGCTTCCAGTCATTGTCGTCGGATGGCTGCGCACGGGGACGACTGGCCGCTTCATCGGCCAGGCGCAGCACGTGGCGCGGCAGCCGCTGGCGGAACGGATGGCGGGCCGACTCGCTCGTCAGGACTAGAGGTCTCGTTCTCATGAGCGACAAGTTAAGAGATTCTTTACCATTTGGAACATCGCGATTCACGGTTAATCCGGGGCTGTCCCGCGACGGGACATGCTTGACTGTATCAGGCAAATAACACAGCATGACCGAAGCGATGAAAGACCCCCAGCCGACTCCGGAGCCCGAAACCCTGCCGCCCCGCGTCTTCGGCGCCGGCCCGCCAAGCGCCTTTGCGCCGCCAAGACCCTGGAGGCGCCGGGTGCAGATCGCCGGATGGGTGGTCGCGGCCCTGCTGGCGCTGCTGATGATCATCATCGCCTGGCTTGCGGTGACGGCGCCGATGTCGCGTTCCTTGAAGCCCATCGCGCCGCCCAGCATCAGTCTGATGTCGGCGGACAGCCATCTGATCGCGCGGCGCGGCGCGATCATCGACAGGCCGGTGACGGTCGCCGCGCTGCCCAAACATGTGCCGCAGGCCTTCATGGCGATCGAGGACCGGCGATTCTACGATCATTGGGGCGTCGACCCTCGCGGCGTGGCGCGGGCGGCCTGGCATAATCTCTGGTCCAGCGGCTCGTCCCAGGGCGGCAGCACGATCACCCAGCAGCTCGCCAAAGGCGTGTTCCTCTCCAGCGACCGGACTTTCGGCCGCAAGGCGCGGGAGGCGCTGATCGCCTTCTGGCTGGAAGCGTGGCTGACCAAGGACCAGATCATGGAGCGCTACCTCTCCAACGTCTATTTCGGAGACAATGTCTACGGCCTGCGGGCCGCGTCGCTGCATTATTTCAACCGCCAGCCCGAACGGCTGACCATCCCGCAGGCGGCGATGCTCGCCGGGTTGCTGAAGGCGCCCTCCCGGCTTGCGCCGACCGCCAATCTGAAAGGTGCGCGGGACCGGGCGGCGCTGGTGACTCAGGCGATGGTCGAAGCGGGCTATATCAGCAAGGCGCAGCGCGATGCCCTGCCCCCCGCGCGGCTCAATGTGCATGAGGCGCCCGATCCGACCAGCGGCACTTATTTCGCGGATTGGGTTCTGCCCCAGGCGCGGGATCGGGCGGGCGCGGTCTATGGCGCGCAAAATGTGACGACCACGCTGGATTGGCGCATTCAAAGGCTGGCGGAAGCCGCGATCCGCCGCGCACCGTTGGGCAAGGCGGAAGCGGCGCTAGTGGCGATGAAGCCCGATGGCAGCGTCGTCGCCATGGTGGGCGGCAAGGATTATGGCAAAAGCGCCTTCAATCGCGCTGTGCAGGCGAAGCGCCAGCCGGGTTCGACGTTCAAGCTGTTCGTCTATCTCGCGGCATTTCGCGCAGGCATGACGCCCGACGATTTCATCGAGGACACGCCGATCACCACCGGCACCTATCGCCCGGCCAATCATGGCGGCAAATATCGCGGCCGGATCACGCTGCGTCAGGCCTTTGCCGCGTCGAGCAACGTCGCGGCGGTGCGGCTGACGCAGAAGATCGGCGTCGACAATGTCATCAAGGTGGCGCGCGATCTGGGCGTCACCGCGCCGCTGACCGAGGACTTAAGCCTGGCGCTCGGCACCTCGGAAATCCCGCTGGTGGAACTGACCGAGGCCTATGCGGCGGTGGCGGCGGGCGCCTATCCGGTGCTGGCCCATGGCCTGCCGCCCGAGGAACAGGGCTGGTTCGACCGGCTGCTGAGCCGCCGAAAAGCTTTCAGCGACGATCAGTTGGAGATGATCCGCGACCTGCTGTCCTCCGCCGCCAATCGCGGAACCGGAAGCGCGGCGGCGTTGCGGACCAGCACCTTCGGCAAGACCGGCACGACGCAGGACAGCCGGGACGCGATCTTCGTCGGCTATGCGGGCGGGCTGGTGACGGCGGTATGGATCGGCAATGACGACAACACCCCCCTGCCCGGCGGCGCGGCGGGTGGCGGCGTGCCTGCGCGGATCTGGCGCAATTTCATGGCGGGCGCGATCAACGAGCCGGTCGAGGATGCGCCGGAGGAGACGAAAGACAGCGATCTGGTCAACGCCATCGCCAATGTCGCGACGGAGGCGGGCCTGGGCAATATGAGCGTTGGCCTGGATACGCAGGGCGTGACGGTGAATATCGGCAACGGACAGCTTCGTTTGCCGATCGACCAGCCGCCCGAACCTCCGCCGGGCGCGCCCGGACCGCAGCCCGGCACGCCACCGCCGCGCATCGTCGTCCCGACCGATCCGGCCGCGAGCGATCAAAGGCCTTGAGATGAGAGCGGCGCGGCTGCAACAAAACATGGGGTTGCGCCCTTTCTCCCCGGCGCATCCTGCCCTACATGGGTGGGGATGAGCGCCCCCCTCTACAATAAGGACATTTTGCGGCTGGCCGCGAACATTCCCCATCACAAGCGGCTGCCCGATCCGCAGGCGAGCGTGGAGAAACGCTCGCCCACCTGCGGGTCGCGGGTGACGGCAGATGTCAGGATGGAAGCGGGAAGGCTTGCCGATTTGGGACTGGACGTGAAGGCCTGCGCCCTGGGGCAGGCTTCGGCGGCGCTGATGGCGGCGCAGGCGATCGGCCTCACCGCCGATGAGCTGGCCGATGCGCGGGACCGGCTGACCGCCTATCTGGCCGGGGAAAGCGACGATCTGGATTTCTGGCCAGGGCTGGCGGTGCTGGCGCCTGCCCGGGGCTATCCGGCGCGCCATGCCTCCATCCGGCTGGGCTTCGAAGCCATTGCCGAAGCCGCGCGCATGGCCGACGCCTGATGCAGGGACAGGTTGCGCAGGTCGCCGCTTCGCCGGTTTCCGCCACCGACATATTGCTCTCCGAAGGGGTGGTGCTGCTTGGCGCGGCGGTGCTGTTCGTCATGGTTTTCCGCCGCCTGGGACTGGGCGCCGTGCTCGGCTATCTGGTTGCCGGCGCACTGGTCGGGCCGCAGGGGCTGAGGCTGGTCGGCGGGGCGGAATCGAAGCTTGCCATTGCAGAGATCGGCATCGTTCTGCTGCTCTTCCTGGTCGGGCTGGAACTGCATCCGGCGCGCTTGTGGCGGCTGAAACGGGATATTTTCGCTCTGGGCACGGCGCAGGTGGTGCTGTGCGGATGCGCGCTGACGGCGATCATCTTCTACACCACGGGCTTCACCTGGGGGGCAGCGATCGCACTGGGGTTGCCGCTCGCGCTTTCCTCCACCGCGCAGGTTCTTCCCGGCCTCAAGAGCAGCGGCCGCATCAATTCGCCCTTTGGCGAGAAGGTGTTTTCGATCCTGCTGTTCCAGGATCTGTCGATCGTTCCGCTGATCACCATCGTCGCGGCCCTGTCGCGCAATCCCGAAGATGTCGGCGGGCCGCCGGGATGGATGATGGCGGGCTATACGGTCGCGGCGATTGCCGGGCTGGTGCTGGCGGGCCGGTTCATCCTGCGCCCGCTGCTGCAACTGGTCGGGCGGCTGGGCGAGCGGGAGCTGTTCGTCACGGTCGGGCTGTTCACGGTGCTGGCGGCGGCGGCGTTGATGCATAGCCTGCACCTCTCGACCGCGCTGGGCGCCTTTATCGCAGGCGTGATGCTGGCCGATTCGCCCTATCGGCACGAGATAGAGGCGGATGTCGAACCCTTCCGCTCGATCCTGCTTGGCCTATTCTTCCTGGCGGTCGGCATGGTGCTCGACCTGCATGTGGTGGCGGCCAATCCCTTCTTCGTCATCGGCATGGCGGCGATATTGGTGCTGACCAAGGCGGGGCTGATCACCGGCCTCGCCCGGCTGTTCGGCATGGAGTGGAATCAGGCCATCGGCGCGGGGCTGCTGCTGAGCCAGGGCGGCGAATTCGGCTTCGTCCTGTTCGCGCAGGCGCAGAACGCCCTGCTGATCGCGCCCCAGGCGGCCAGCCTGTTCAGCGCCATCGTCACCTTCTCCATGGCGACGACGCCCTTCCTGATGCTGTTCGCCCGCAGGCTGGAATTCGCCAAGCCCAAAGCTAGGCCGGACCTGCCCAAGCCCGAGGATGCGCCGCGCGGCACCGCCATCATCGTCGGCTATGGCCGTTTCGGGCAAACCGTTGCGCAAATGCTGATGGGCCATGGCTTCGGCGTGGTGCCGATCGACAAGAAGCCATCCCAGATCGAAGTGTCCAGCCGCTTCAACATGAACGTCTATTATGGCGACGGCACGCGGATCGACCTGCTGCGCCGATCGGGCGCGGAAGAGGCGCGGCTGATCGCCTTCTGCATCGACGATCCCTCGCTCGATGCGCGGGCGCTGGAACCGATTGCGGAGGCTTTCCCGCAGGCTGCGCTGGTGGTGCGCGCCTTTGACCGGCGGCAGTTGCTGGCTCTCAAGGACATGGATCTGGCAGGCATCGTGCGCGAAGTGTTCGAATCCGCGATTCTCATGGGCGTGCAGGCGATGCAGGCGCTGGGCGTGCCGCCCGAGGAGGTCGAGGAGGTCGAGCGCCAATATCGCCGGAATGATGAGCAGCGCATGGCGTTGCAGATCGAGCATGGCAATTTGCTGGCGGCCAAGGATTTGATGTACCGGCCCGGCAGGCGGATGCGTCTGCTGGCGCGCGGCGAAGGGGAGGAAGAAGCATGATTGCGGTTCTGGCGGCGCTATCGGCGGCTTTGGCGATTGCGGCGGGAGCCTTTGGCGCGCATGGCGCGGCCAGCCCGCAGGCCGCGGAATGGCTGCGCACTGGCGGCCTCTATCAGCTCATCCATGCCGTGGCCGCACTCGCCATCATGGGGGTGGCGCGGGGTCCGGCGGCGCTGCAATTGGGCGGAGCGGCGATTTTCGCTTTCACCCTCTATGCCATGGCGTTCGGAGCGCCCAAATGGCTGGGCGCGGTGACGCCGATCGGCGGAACCCTGATGATCGCCGGGTGGATATGGGCGGCCTGGATATATTGGCGCGGATGATGGCGCGCCTCCAACGCCCACCACTTGCCCCCATCCCCGCCCACGCTTAGATTGAACTTATGGCCGATCACCACCAACACGACCATCATGAACCGGCAGGCGCCAGTCTGGCCGATGCCGCACGCGCCACGCTGGAGGCGAGCCAGGAACAATGGACGCCGATGCGCGCTGCCATTTTCGACGCTCTGGCAGCGGAGGAGACCCCGGCCTCAGCCTATGACATAGCCGATACCGTGTCCAAGGTGCGCGGAAAGCGCGTGGCGCCCAACAGCGTTTACCGCATCCTCGACCTGTTCGTGAGCAACAATATCGCGATGCGGGTGGAAAGCGCCAATGCCTATATCGCCAATGTGCATCCGGGCTGTCATCACGACTGCATCTTCCTGGTGTGCAAGAACTGCAAGCAGGCCACGCATGTCGACGACGACAAGGTGACGGACAAGGTCCGCGCCGTCGCCAGGGCGGAGGGGTTTCAGCCGGAACGCCCGGTCATCGAGATATTGGGCACCTGCGCCAAGTGCGCGGCGTGATGGAGACATTGCGCTTCGGCCCGGAACGGCCTAGCGCGGTCAGGAGTCTATGTCTTTCATGAACGATCGCCCCTCCACCCCGCTGCTCGACCAGGTCGCCTGGCCTGCGGAGCTGCGTAAGCTGCAACCCGATCAGCTTCGGCAACTGGCCGATGAGCTGCGGCAGGAAGTGATTTCCGCCGTGGGCGTGACGGGCGGTCATCTGGGATCCGGGCTGGGCGTGGTGGAGCTGACCGCCGCCATTCATTATGTGTTCGACACGCCGAACGACAAGCTGGTGTGGGACGTGGGGCATCAATGCTATCCGCACAAGATCCTGACCGGGCGGCGCGACCGTATCCGCACCTTGCGTCAAGGCGGCGGGCTCAGCGGTTTCACCAAGCGGGCCGAGAGCGACTATGATCCCTTCGGCGCGGCGCATAGCTCGACATCGATCAGCGCGGCCTTGGGCTTTGCCGTGGCGAACAAGATGCAGGGCAAAGCCGGCAAGGCCATCGCGGTCATCGGTGACGGCTCCATGTCGGCGGGCATGGCCTATGAGGCGATGAACAATGCGCGGGAAGCGGGCAACCGGCTGATCGTCATATTGAACGACAATGACATGTCGATCGCTCCGCCGGTCGGCGGGCTGTCGGCCTATCTGGCGCGGCTGGTGTCGAGCCGGGAGTTCCTTGGCCTGCGCGACCTTGCCAAGCGGCTGGCGCGCAGACTGCCCCGCCCGCTCCATAATGCGGCGCGCAAGACCGACGAGTTCGCGCGCGGCATGGCGATGGGTGGGACATTGTTCGAGGAATTGGGCTTCTATTATGTCGGCCCGATCGACGGGCATAATCTGGACCAGTTGATCCCGGTGCTGGAAAATGTGCGCGATGCGGCGGAAGGGCCATGCCTCGTCCATGTCGTGACGCAGAAGGGCAAGGGCTATGCCCCGGCCGAGGCGGCGGCGGACAAATATCATGGTGTGCAGAAGTTCGACATCATCACCGGCGCGCAGGCCAAGGCGCCTCCGGGACCGCCCAGCTATACCGGCGTCTTCGCCAAGGCGCTGATCGCGGAGGCTGAGCGCGATCCCGCCGTGTGCGCGATCACCGCCGCCATGCCTTCGGGCACGGGACTGGACAAATTCGCCGCCGCCTTTCCCGACCGGACTTTCGACGTCGGCATTGCGGAGCAACATGCCGTGACATTCGCGGCGGGCCTCGCCGCGCAGGGAATGCGGCCCTTCTGCGCGATCTATTCGACCTTCCTGCAGCGGGCCTATGATCAGGTCGTGCATGACGTGGCGATCCAAAATCTGCCGGTGCGCTTCGCCATCGACCGGGCGGGTCTGGTGGGCGCGGACGGTTCGACCCATGCGGGCAGCTTCGACGTGACCTACCTCGCCAGCCTGCCCAATTTCGTTGTCATGGCAGCCGCCGACGAAGCGGAACTGGTCCATATGGTCCATACCTGCGCCGTGCATGACGACGGGCCCATTGCAGTGCGCTATCCGCGCGGCAATGGCACGGGGATCGCCCTGCCCGAAACACCGGAAAGGCTGGAGATCGGCAAGGGCCGGATCGTGCGGGAGGGGCGCCAGGTCGCGATTCTGTCACTTGGCACCCGGCTAGAGGAAGCGATGAAGGCGGCAGAAGCGCTGGAAGCCAGGGGTCTGTCCACCACCGTGGCCGATCTTCGCTTTGCCAAGCCGTTGGATGAAGCCCTGATTCGCAAGCTGCTGACGACCCATGAAGTCGCGGTCACGATCGAGGAAGGCTCGATCGGCGGCCTTGGCGCGCATGTGCTGACATTGGCGAGCGACCAGGGACTGATCGACAATGGCCTGAAGCTGCGGACCATGCGCTTGCCCGACATCTTCCAGGATCAGGACAAGCCCGAAAAGCAATATGCCGATGCGCGGTTGGATGCGGAAGCGATCGTGGACACGGTGCTGACGGCGCTACGCCACAACAGCGCGGGCATCGGGACAGAGGTGCGGGCCTGATTGGCAACCAAAAGGTTGCATGAATTCCAAACGCGTGCATATTGGCAACCAGGAGGTTGCCGACATGACCGATTCCATCATCAAGACCATCGAGATTGCCGCCCCCATCGCGAAGGTTTGGGACGCGCTGATCGATCATGAGAAGTTCGGAGCCTGGTTCCGGGTCGCGCTGGATCAGCCTTTTGCCGTGGGTCAGGCTTCGACCGGGCATATGACCTATCCCGGCTATGAGGATTATCGCTGGGAAGCGCGGGTCTTGGCGATCGAGCCGATGACGCGCTTTGCCTATGAGTGGCCGGCGACCGGAGGCGACAAGGCGCTGATGGAGAGTGGCATGGCCGTGCCGGAATGGACGCTGGTGGAGTTCGTGCTGGAGCCGTTAGAGAATGGCACGCGGCTGACTGTGACCGAGAGCGGGTTCGACAAGGTGCCGGAGCCGCGGCGGAGCAATGTCATGCGGTCCAATGACGGCGGCTGGGCGGAGCAGGTGAAGAATATCCGCGACTATGTTGAGGGTTGAGAAGACCCCTCCCCCCGATCCGGCGCGGCTGTTTGCGGCTTTGGGTGACGCGACGCGGCTGGGGCTGATCGGGAGGCTTTCCGATGGTGGAGAGCGGTCCATCGTTCAACTGGGCGATGGATTGCCGATCAGCCGTCAGGCGGTGGCCAAGCATCTGGATGTGCTGCTGGGCGCGGGGCTGGTGCGGCGGACCAGGAGCGGGCGGGAGGTGCTGTTCACCTTGCAGCCGGAGGTCTTCGCGAAGGCCCGGAACTGGCTCGACCAAGTGGGGAGCCAGTGGGACGGGACTTTGGGCCGGTTCAAGGATTTTATCGAGAACCAGCCCTAAGTTTCTGCTTTTACTGCTGCGGGGTGGAAGCGCGAGCGTCCTGGCCGTCACCTTCCGGGGCAGCGATGATGTCGCGAGTTGTGGCGCCCTTGTCCACGACTTCGGTCGCCGGATCGCCAGCCGAGGAGCGGATGCCAGCGGCGGCATTGGCACGGCCGGCGGCGTTCAGCGTGGCGCTTTCGCCGGGGCTGCGGGCGGCGGGGCCGCCGAACATGGCTTCCATGGCGGCCTTGCTCGAATCGATGGACGCAGCCGCCGGGGTGCCCGGTGCGGGCGGGACCAGCGCGAAGTCGGGCGGGATCACCAGCGGAGCCTGACGCGCCACGGCGAACTCGTCGGGGCGGGCACGGCCGAAGAGGCCGCCGCCGCCGCCGCAAGCGGACAGCATCGAAATCAGGCCAGCGGCGAGGATCAGTTTACGCATTAGTTCAATGACTCCGTCTTTGCGCCCTTCTCGCGCAGCAGAAGCGCCCGCGCAAGCAGGATCAGCACGCCGAAAGTGATGGCCGCATCGGCCAGGTTGAAAATCAGGAAAGGCCGCCATTCGCCAAAATGCAGGTCGGCATAATCGACGACATAGCCAAGGCGCACGCGGTCGACGATATTGCCGATCGCGCCGCCAAGGACGAGGCCGAGCGCCGCAACATCCTGCCGCGCCTTTTCGCGCCACATCCACACGCCGACGAAGCCCGCGATCAGCATGGTCATGCCAACCAGAATCCAGCGCATCATGTCGCTGTCGGCGTGGAAGAAACCCATGGAAACGCCGCGATTTTCCAGCCAGCGCAAGCGGAAGATCGGCAGGATTTCGATGCCGTCATCCATCCGGCTTTTCAGCGCCAGCGGATAGGTGACGGTATATTTGACGAGTTGGTCGAGCGCGAGCGTGACGATCGCGACGATCAAGCCAAGCGGGCGGTGGTTGACGGGATTTGGCATCAATAAGTGCTCAACCTGAAATTCGAGCGCCCCGTGCTCCTGCGAAAGCACTCGAGTAAGACGAGTGGTTCGCGAGAGCCCAGTTCGGACCTCTAGACTGGGCTCCTGCCTTCGCAGGAGCACGAAGCACTGGCAAGCGCTTCATATCAAACCGACAGCACTTCGTCGCAGCGGTTGCAGAGTGCGCCGTCTTCCTCCACTTCCGGCAGCAGGCGCCAGCAGCGGCCGCATTTGTGCCAGTCGCTGGGCTTGACGACGATGCCATCGCCCTTGCCCATTTCGATGCGGGCGACGATGGCGATTTCGGCGAAGTTCACACCGTCACTGGGGACCAGCTGACCCATGGTGACGTCGGCCTCCAAGCTGGAGCGGACGATCTTTTCGCGGCGGAGCGGCTCGATGGCTTCGTTTACCTGATCGCGCTGGTCGCGCAGCTCGGTCCACTTGGCGTCGAGCGCTTCATTCGCCCAAGCCGCGTCGACTTCCGGCCATTCGAGGAAATGGACGCTTTCTTCGGGGTTTGTGAAGCGGCTTTGCCAGACCTCCTCAGCGGTGAAGGGGATGATCGGCGCAGCATAGCGGACCAGCGCGTGGAACAGCGTGTCCAGCACGGTGCGATAGGCGCGGCGCTTGGGATCGCTCTTCGCGTCGCAATAGAGGCAGTCCTTGCGAATGTCGAAGAAGAATGCCGACAGGTCGCTATTGGCGAAGTCGAACAGGGCGCGGGTATAGCGGCTGAATTCGAGCCAATTCTCGCTGCCGGCCGCCTTGTCCACCACCGCCTTGAGGTCCGCGTCGAGGCTGGCAAGCCGGTGGAGCATATAGCGCTCCAGCTCCGGCATTTCCGAAACGGGCAGCTTTTCCTCTTCCGAAAAATCGGAAAGAGCGCCCAGCAAGTAACGGAAAGTGTTGCGAAGTTTGCGATAGGCGTCGGACGAACCGGCCAGCACTTCCTTGCCGATGCGGACATCGTCGAAATAGTCGGTGCTGGCGACCCAGACGCGCAATATGTCGGAGCCGCTCTCCGCGATGACCTTCAGCGGATCGACCACATTGCCCAGGCTCTTCGACATTTTGCGGCCCTGCCCGTCCAGCGCGAAGCCGTGGGTAAGGACGGCGTCATAGGGCGCGCGGCCGCGGGTGCCGCTGCTTTCGAGCAGCGAGGACTGGAACCAGCCGCGATGCTGGTCGGAGCCTTCCAGATAAAGGTCGGCGCGGGCATCGGGGCCGTAGCGGCCCTCGACCACGAAGCTGTGAGTCGAGCCGCTGTCGAACCAGACGTCGAGAATGTCGTTGACCACCTCATAGTCATTGAGGTCGTAATCCGGGCCGAGCAGCGCCTGATGGTCGGCGCCGAACCAGGCGTCGGCGCCTGCGCCCTTGAATGCTTCGACGATGCGGGCATTTACTGCCTTATCAACGAGATATTCGCCAGTCTTGCGATGAACATAGAGGGCGATGGGTACGCCCCAGGCGCGCTGGCGGCTGATCACCCAGTCGGGGCGGCCCTCCACCATCGAGCGGATGCGGTTGATCGAGCGTTCCGGCACCCAGCGGGTGTTTTCGATCGAGTTGAGGGCGAGGTCGCGCAGGGTGGCGCCATTGCCCTTAAGCCCCTCCCCTTCATGGGAGGGGTTGAGGTGGGAGATCAACCCAAGCCCCGAACTATCTGGAGAGCCCCCACCCCCGGCCCCTCCCCTGAAGGGGAGGGGTGAAGTCTGGTCCATCGGGATGAACCATTGGGGGGTGCAGCGGAAGATGATCTTCGCCTTGGAGCGCCAGCTATGGGGATAGCTGTGCTTGAAGTCGTCGGAGGCAGCCAGAAGCCCGCCCACTTCGCGCAGGTCGGTGCAGATCGGGCCGTCCTTGCTGACGAATTTCGGGTTGATAACCGATCCTTGGCCGCCGAGCCAGAGCCAGTCCTCGCGATATTTGCCGTCATTTTCGACGGCGAAGACCGGGTTGATGCCGTTCGCCTTGCAGAGCGCGAAGTCGTCCTCGCCATGGTCGGGCGCCATGTGGACAAGGCCGGTGCCCGCGTCGGTGGTGACGAAATCGCCTGCGAGGAACGGGCGCGGCCTGGCGAAGAAGCCGCCGAGGGCGTGCATCGGGTGGCGGGCGATGGCTCCGGCGAGTTGGGAACCTTTGAGCGAAGCCACCTTCTTCATGACTTGGCCACCCAAAGGCGAGTTCTCGGGAGAGCCAGTGATGCGCGCCCTTACAGACTCCGCCAATGGTTCAGCCAACAGGTAACGGAACTCCGCGACACTTTCGGTCGTCAGAACGCCTTCCGGCCTGACATTGTCAGTGGTATCAAACGGCCACTCAAAAACATAAACGCCGTACTCAACCTCCGGCCCATAAGCCAGCGCCTGATTGACCGGGATCGTCCAAGGCGTCGTGGTCCAGATCACCGCATGAGCGCCGACCAGTTCCGGCGCGTTCGGCGCTTCAACAATCTCGAACGCCACGTCGATCTGGGTCGAGACGATGTCCTCATATTCCACTTCCGCCTCGGCCAACGCGGTCTTTTCGACCGGGGACCACATGACGGGCTTGGCGCCGCGATAGAGCTGGCCGCTTTCCGCGAATTTCAGCAGTTCCCCGACGATGGTGGCTTCGGCGTCGAACTTCATGGTGAGATAGGGATCGTCCCAATCGCCCATCACGCCAAGGCGCTTGAACTGCTCCTTCTGCACGCCGACCCATTTGTCCGCATAGGCGCGGCATTCGGCGCGGAACTCCTGCGCGGGAACCTCGTCCTTGTTCTGTTTCTTCTTGCGATATTCCTCCTCGATCTTCCATTCGATCGGAAGGCCGTGGCAATCCCAGCCGGGGACATAGGGCGCATCTTTACCCAGCAATGACTGGCTGCGGACGATGATGTCCTTGAGCACCTTGTTCATCGCGTGGCCCATATGGATGTCGCCATTAGCATAGGGCGGGCCGTCGTGGAGGATGAAGCGTTCGCGGCCCTTCCGCCGCTCGCGCAGCTTGCCATAGAGGTCCATTTCCTCCCAGCGCGCGAGGATCGCCGGTTCCTTCTGCGCGAGGCCCGCCTTCATCGGGAAGTCGGTGACGGGCAGGAATACGGTGCTCTTATAGTCTGGCTGGTCGGTCATGAAGGTCCGCGCGTGTTAATCTGATCGCGCGGCATTAGGCGAGGTACGGCGTTCCCGCAAGGATTTGCCGCGCATCGTCGCAGTCCTTCGCGATCGCCGCCATTAGCGGGTCGAGACCGTCATATTTCGCTTCCGGGCGGAGGAAGTGGATGAGTTGGACCTCTATCACCTGATCGTAGAGGCTTTCGGCGAAATCGAAGAAATGCGGCTCCAGCAGTTCCTTGGGCGGATCGAAGCTGGGGCGGATGCCGAGATTGGCGGCGCCGTCCAGCACACGGCCGTCGGCAAGCAGGCCGCGCACGGCGTAAATGCCATAGGCCGGGCGCAGATAATGGCCAAGGTCGACATTGGCGGTCGGAAAACCGATGGTGCGGCCAAGCTTGTCGCCATGCTGAACCATGCCTTCGATGGTGAAGGGGCGGGTCAGCAGGCGGGTCGCGGTGGCGCAGTCGCCCGATTTGAGCGCCTGACGGATGTGGGTGGAGGAGATGATTTCTCCGCCTGCTCCGGTAACCGGCGCGACGGCTTGCGCGCTAAGGCCCATGGCGCCGCCCAATTGCGCGAGGGTTTCGGTGGTGCCTGCGCGGTCCTTGCCGAAGGTAAAATCCTCGCCGGTGACGACTCCCGCGACGCCCCAGCCGGTCAGCAGGCGGACGAAGGCTTGCGGGTCGAGGGCCGCGAGTTCGCGGGTGAAGTCGAACACCAGCATGGCATCGGCGCCGGCTTTGGTGAACAGGCGTTCGCGCTGGTCGAGCGTGGTCAGGCGGAACCAGGGCGTTTCGGGTCGAAAGAGCCGCATGGGATGCGGGTCGAATGTGGCGATGATCGCGGGGCGGCCTTCGGCCCGGGCAAGCTCTATGGCGCGGCGGGCGACAGCCTGATGCCCGGCATGAAATCCGTCGAAATTTCCCAGCGCCATGATGCTGCCGCGCAGATGGGCAGGCATCGGGTCGCTGCTGTGCAGCCGCTCCATGAGGGGCGCTATAGGGATGCGTCCGGCCGCTGGCAATGCGCGGCGGTGCGGCGGAAGGTGACGAAGCTGTAGGCGGGGCGGCCATCCTGTGCGGGATGGTCTGCGCGGGCGCTTTCTTCCCAGTTCGCGGGGTCGGGATAGGCGATGCGGGTGTCGCCTTCCGCATCGATGTGAACTTCGGTGAGTTCGATCCGGTGCGCGAGGGACAGGAAGAATTGGTAGATTTCGGCTCCGCCTATGATGGCGATCAGGGGGGCGTCGGCTTTGGCGATGGCGTCCTGGGGGCTGTGGGCGGTTTCGGCGCCCTCCCCTGCCCATGTCGGATCGCGGGTCAGGACGATGTGGCGGCGGCCTGGAAGCAGGCCCGGCAGGCTGTCGAAGGTCTTTCGGCCCATGACCATCGGGT
The DNA here is from genome assembly GCF_001563265.1 of Sphingobium sp. TKS. Classification (NCBI taxonomy): domain Bacteria; kingdom Pseudomonadati; phylum Pseudomonadota; class Alphaproteobacteria; order Sphingomonadales; family Sphingobiaceae; genus Sphingobium; species Sphingobium sp. TKS. The sequence continues at coordinate 2,894,109 of NZ_CP005083.1, forward strand.
AGCCTAGGGTGAGCGCCTTGAAATGCTTGAGGTCGGCAGGCAGGCGCCAAGGCAGATCGCCGTCCTTGCCGATCACGCCATTGTCGGCGCGGGCGAGGATGAGGACGATTTCCGGGGTTTCGATCATAGAGTCAGGCGGGTGACATGACCCATTTTGCGGCCAGGGCGGGCTTCGTGCTTGCCGTAAAGGTGCAGATGGTTGGCCGGGTCGGACAGGATTTTCTGCCAGTCATTGGCTTGCTCACCGATGAGGTTGCGCATCTCGACCTGCACGGCGGCAAGGCCGGTATCGCCCAGCGGCAGGCCGCAGATCGCCCGCACATGATTTTCGAACTGGCTGGTGAGCGCGCCTTCGATGGTCCAGTGGCCGCTATTGTGGACGCGTGGGGCCATTTCATTGAAGACCGGCCCGTCGGCGCTGGCGAAGAACTCCAGCGTGAGGACGCCGATATAATCCAGAGCGTTGGCGACTTTCGTTGCCAGCGCGCGGGCTTCGGGGAGTTGGCCTTCGATGAGCGCGCCAGCCGGGACCGTCGACGTGTCGAGGATGCCGTCCTTATGGACATTGGCCGCGCTGTCCCAGAAGCGGATGTCGCCATTGGCGCCGCGCACGAGGATGACGGAATATTCTTGGCGGAAGGTCACGAAGCCTTCGACTATGGCGCTCTGGCGGCCAATGGCATTCCAGGCGCCGACCGCGTCGCCGGGGTCGGACAGGCGCGCCTGCCCCTTGCCGTCATAGCCCATGCGGTTGGTCTTGAGGATCGCCTTGCTGCCGATCTGGTCGAGCGCTTCTTCGAGATCGTCGAGGCTTTCGACCTGCGCGAAGGGAGCCGTGAGGCCGCCCAGATCGCAGACGAAACGCTTTTCGGCAAGGCGGTCCTGCGCGACGCGCAAGGCCTGCGCGCCGGGGCGGACGAGGCCGTGGGTGGCGAGGACTTCGACGGCGGCGGGGTCGATATTCTCGAACTCGTAGGTGACGACGTCCACGCCGTCCGCGAAAGCCGCGAGGGCTTCGGCGTCTTCATAGGCGCCCTGCGTCCAGCGCGGGGAAACGTCGGCGGCGGGGCCGCTGCTTTCCGGGGCATAGATATGGGTGCGATAGCCAAGCTGCGCGGCGGCGATGGCGGTCATCCGGCCAAGCTGGCCGCCGCCTAATATGCCGATGGTCGAGCCGGGCGGGATGATGGTCATCTTATTCGGGCGTGTCCGCTACGTCGTTGGTCTGCTTGGCGCGCCACGCGTCGAGGCGCTCGGCAAGCGCGGCGTCGGTGGTGGCGAGGATGGAGGCAGCGAAAAGCGCGGCGTTGATCGCGCCGGGCTTGCCGATGGCGAGCGTGCCGACGGGAATGCCGCCGGGCATCTGGACGATGGAGAGCAGGCTGTCCATGCCCTTGAGCGCCTTGGATTCAACCGGAACGCCAAGGACCGGCAGGCGGGTCATGGAGGCGGTCATGCCAGGAAGATGCGCAGCACCCCCGGCTCCGGCGATGATGACTTTGAGGCCGCGGGCTACGGCGCCGGTGGCGTAGTCGTAGAGGCGTTGGGGGGTGCGGTGGGCGGAGACGACCTTGCACTCATGGGCGACGCCGAGCGCTTCGAGAGTCTCGGAGGCGTGGCGCATCGTTTCCCAATCGGAACGGCTGCCCATGATGATGCCGACTTCCACGGCTTCGACTGCCCCGGTCATTTCGCTTGGCACTTTCCCTGATAGTGCGGAAAGCAAAGCCCCTTAGCGGGAGGTTGGCGGAGGGGCAATGCGGGAATTGCTGCTTTCCGTTCCTATTTCGTGCTCCTGCGAAGGCAGGAGCCCAGCTCAGACGGCGGGACTGGGCTCCTGCCTTCGCAGGAGCACATCGGATTTTAACGTTCTGAAAGGTAATAGCGGTCCTTCGCCGTCAGGTCGTCATTCAACTCATAGACGATCGGCTGGCCGGTCGGGATTTCCAGTTCGGTGATCTCGTCATCGGGGATGTTGGACAGGTGCTTCACCAGCGCGCGGAGCGAGTTGCCGTGGGCGGAAATGACGACGCGCTTGCCCGCCTTCAGGTCGGGAGCGATGCGTTCTTCCCAATAGGGCAATACGCGGGCGATGGTGTCTTTCAGCGATTCCGTCGACGGGATCGGGATGCCGGCATAACGGCGGTCCTTCGACAGGTCGAACTCGCTGCCTGCTTCCAGCGGCGGCGGGGGCGTGTCGAAGCTGCGGCGCCAGATCTTCACCTGATCGTCGCCATGCTTGGCCGCCGTCTCCGCCTTGTTGAGGCCGGTGAGGCCGCCATAATGACGCTCATTGAGGCGCCAGTCCTTCTCCACCGGGAGCCAGAGGCGGCCCATTTCCTCCAGCGCGAGGTTCAGCGTCTTGATCGCGCGGGTCTGGACCGAGGTGTAGCACTGGTCGAAATCCAGCCCCTTTTGCGCCATCAGGCGACCGGCGGCGCGGGCTTCCTCGGCGCCCTTTTCGGTCACGTCCACATCCCACCAGCCGGTGAAGCGGTTTTCGAGATTCCAGGCCGACTGGCCGTGACGGATGAGGACGAGCGTGGGCATGAAGCGTGTCTCCTGCAAGAGAAACCATGAGTTGCGGCCTCCCATAACGCCGGAATCATCCGACGCAAGCTTGCGCAAGCCCCGCCTGCCCCCACATTGCAGTCGGTCCGTCGATCGGTTAGCCCACTCAAGAGCTTAAGGAAGGAACCGGCATCTTGGCATTTGTGAAGGGCATGTGGCGCATATTGGTCGCCATCAAGGACGGGCTGGTGCTGCTGTTCCTGCTGATGTTCTTCGGGCTGCTCTATGCCGCCCTGTCCTGGTCGCCCAAGCCCGCGCAGAGCGTGAGCAGCGGCGCGCTGTTGCTGAAGCTGGACGGGAGCATCGTCGAGCAGCCTTCCGAGGTCGATCCGATGGCGTTGCTCACCGGCTCCCGCGACAAGAGCAAGGAATATGGGCTGGCCGATATCGTCGCCGCGCTCGACGCCGCGAGGGACGACAGGCATGTGAAGGCCGTGGTGCTGAACCTGGACGGGTTCGCGGGCGGCGGTCAGGTCGCGCTGGCGCGGGTCGGCAAGGCGCTGGACGCGGTGCGCGCGGCGAAGAAGCCGGTCTTCGCCTATGCCACCATCTATAGCGACGACAGCTATCAACTGGCCGCGCATGCGACCGAAAGCTGGGTCGATCCGCTGGGCGGCGTGGCGATTGTCGGGCGCGGCGGATCGGGGCTTTATTATAAGGGGCTGATCGACAAGCTGGGGGTCAATACCCATGTCTATCGCGTCGGCACCTATAAGAGCTTTGTCGAACCCTTCACCCGCACCGACCAGTCGCCTGAGGCCAAGCAGGCCAATCAGGCGCTTGCCAACGCGCTGTGGGAGGATTGGCAGCAGGAAGTCGCCAAGGCGCGGCCCAAGGCAAGGCTGGCAGCCTATGTGCGCGATCCGGCCGCCTTGGCGGAGGCTGCGGGCGGCAATCTGGCGAAGGCGGCCCTGGGCGCCGGGCTGGTCGACAGGCTGGGCGACGAGGCGGCCTTCGGCGCCCGCGTGGCCGAGGTAGCGGGCGATGCGCCGGACGACAAGGCCGGGGACTTTGCGGCCATCGATCTGAAAAACTACATGAAGGCGCATAAGCCCGCCAATGGCGGCGAGATCGGCGTGCTGACCGTCGCGGGCGATATCGTCGATGGCGAGGCGGGTCCGGGCACTGCTGCGGGCGACACGATTTCGGCGCTGCTGCGCAAGGCACTGGCGGAGAAGGACTTGAAGGCCCTGGTGGTGCGAGTGGATTCGCCGGGCGGGTCGGTGATGGCGTCGGAGAAGATTCGCAGCGCCATCATGGAGGCCAGGTCCGAAGGCCTGCCGGTGGTGGTCTCCATGGGCAATGTGGCGGCGAGCGGCGGCTATTGGGTGTCGACGCCCGCCAATGTGATCTTTGCCGAACCGGACACGATCACCGGCTCGATCGGCGTGTTCGGCATCATTCCGAGCTTCGAGGGCACGCTGGCGAAGATGGGCGTGACCACCGACGGCGTGAAGACGACGCCATTGTCGGGACAGCCGGACATTGCCGGAGGGACGACGCCCGAGTTCGACCGGATCATGCAGATGGGGGTCGAAGATATTTACGGCCGCTTCGTCGGGCTGGTGGCGCAATCCCGGCGCAAGACGCCGCAGCAGATCGACGCGATCGCGCAGGGACGCGTCTGGGACGGGGGCACGGCGCGGCAGATCGGGCTGGTGGATCGCTTCGGCGGGCTGGAGGACGCGATTGCCGAGGCGGCGAAGCTGGCGAAGATCGATCCGGCCAAGGCCAAGCCCTATCGGATCGCAAAGAAACCGGACAAGTTCGCGGAGTTCGTCCAGTCGATCGTGGACCGCGAGGATGAGGATGATGCGGGAGCTCCGGATGGGGCGATGGGGCGCGATCTGCTAGGACGGCAGGCGATGGTGCAGAGGAACTGGGCCTTGCAGGCCGTTGCCGACGTGCGGGCGCTGGTGAGCGGCGCGGGTGTGCGGGCGGATTGTCTGGAGTGCCGGGGCTATGGCGCGCCACGGGTGGCTAAGGCAGCGGATGAGCGGGGGTTGATGGCGGTTTTGCTGGGGCTTTGGCGGTGATGTAAGGGTGGCCGGCGAAACGGGGATGACGGCCGGCAGCAAGACCCTTCGACAAGCTCAGGGCGAACGGGAACTGAAGGTCCGCCTTCCACCCATCCTGTTCACTCCACTCAAAGGCCGCTCCACACGGTCGCCACGATGTCGGGCAGACCTTCCGCCATGGAGTACTGGCGTGACGGGGCCGCTCTCCCTATAGCTGATCCATGGCATCGACCGAAAAGAAGAAGAAATCCGTTCCCTCCCACAGCAAGGTGCGGCCCGCAGGCTTCCCGACACGCGAACAGGTGATGGATTTCATCACCTCCGCCGACCAACCGGCGGGAAAGCGGGAAATCGCGAAAGCGTTCGGCCTCAAGGGGCAAGAGAAGATCGCGCTCAAAGCCCTGCTCAAGGATATGGCGGATGAGGGACTGATCGACATCGGTCCGGCGCGCGCCTTTCACAAGATGGGCGGCGTGCCGAAGGTGACGGTGCTGCGGATCGTCGATGTCGACGATACGACCCTGATCGCCACGCCCGAACGCTGGGAGGCGGAGGGCCAACCTGCGCCCCGGCTGCGCATCGTGGAACGGGGCAAGAGAGGCGCCCTCACCATCGGTGACCGGATATTAGCGCGGACGGAGGAGGCCGGGCGCGGCTGGGTCGCGCATCCGATGAAGAAGCTCGCCAAGGCCAGCGAGGAATTGCTGGGCGTGGTCGAGGAAGGAGATGGCGGCAAGCTGTGGCTGCGCCCCGTCGACAAGCGCATTCGCCGGGACACGCCGATTTCGGATGTGGGGACCGCGAAGAAGGGCGATCTGGTGTTGGCCGAGCCGGTGGGCCGCCCGCCGCGCATCACGGCGCGGGTAACGGATATATTGGGCGATCCCTTCGCGCCGCGCAGTTTCAGCCTCATCGCCATTCACAAACATGGCATTCCCCACGTCTTTTCCGAGCGGGTGGAGGAGGAGGCGGTCACGGCTTCCGACCTGGCTCTGCATGAGGAAAAGCGGGAGGATCTGCGGCATCTGCCCATCGTCGCCATCGATCCGGTCGATGCGCGGGATCATGACGATGCGGTCTGGGCTGCGCCGGATGAAGACCCGGACAATGCCGGCGGTTACAAGGCGATCGTCGCGATCGCGGACGTCAGCTATTATGTGCGGCCGGGCAGCGCGCTCGACCGGGAGGCGCGCAAGCGCGGGAACAGCGTCTATTTCCCTGACCTCGTCGTGCCGATGCTGCCGCATCAGCTATCTTCGGACATGTGTTCGCTGCGGGCGGACGAGGATCGGGCGGCGATGGCCTGTCACCTCGTCCTCGACGCTTCGGGCAAGGTGAAGAGCTGGCGTTTCTCCCGCGCGATTATCAGGGTGGCTGCGGTGCTGGCCTATGAGGACGCGCAGGCGGCCATAGACGGGACGCGGGAGGAGCCGCTGCTGGAGACGGCATTGAAGCCGCTCTGGGCCTGCTGGGCGCTGCTGCGCAAGGCGCGGGACAAGCGGGAGCCGCTGGCGCTGGACCTGCCGGAGCGGCGGGTGGTGCTGGACGAATATGGCAAGATCGTCAGCGTGGCGGTGCGCGAGCGGCTCGACGCGCATATGGTGATCGAGGATTATATGATCGCCGCCAATGTCGCGGCGGCCAAGGCGCTTGAAGCAAAGAAGGCGCCGGTCATGTATCGTGTCCATGAGCCGCCGAGCCGGGACAAGCTGGTGGCGCTGAAGGACTATCTGGCGACTTTCGACATCGAATTCGCGCTGGGACAGGTGGTGAAGCCCGCGACCTTCAACCGCCTCATCGAGCGCGTCGGGGAGGCCGAGGAAAAGCCGCAGATCATGGAGCAGATCCTGCGCAGCCAGACCCAGGCCTATTATGCGCCGTCCAATCTGGGTCATTTCGGGCTGGCTTTGGGTTCCTATGCCCATTTCACCTCACCGATCCGGCGCTATGCGGACCTGCTGGTGCATCGGGCGCTGGTCGGCGCCTATGGACTGGAACTGCCCGCGCCCAAGGGCGGCGTCATTCCCGACCGGTCTTCGCTGAGCGGCGAGGATATGGAGAATATGGGCCGCGTGGGCGAGATGATCAGCCAGCATGAGCGCCGCGCCATGGAGGCGGAGCGGGAGACGATCGACCGCTATGTCGCGGCCTTTCTGGCGGCGCATGTGGGCGATCTGGTGGAGGCGCGGATCACCGGGGTGCAGAGCTTCGGCTTCTTCGCCACGGTCGAGGGGCTGGGCGGCGACGGGCTGGTGCCGGTCTCGACTCTGGGCGACGAGCGTTTCTTCTATGACGAAGCCGGGCGAGCGCTGGAGGGGGTTGAGAGCGGAGATCGCTATACGGTCGGGCAACGCCTGCAATTGCGGCTGGCGGAGGCGGACCCGATCAACGGCGCGCTGCGCTTCGAACTGCCAGATGCCCTGCCCCAACGGCCGAGTTTCCGGAAGGATCGCGCACGTCCGGGCAGCGCCCGGCGCGGACGGCCCACCAATATCCGCCATATCGGGGCGAAGCGGGGCAAGCATCGGCGGTGATGGCCGAACGAAAAAGGGCGGCCCGCGGGACCGCCCTTTTTCGTTCTCAACCCGGCGGCGAAACGTCAGGCCGCCGCGCTCTCCGGCTCGACGGCGAACAGGGTCACGCCCTTATATTTACTGTCGCCCTGATCATACAGGCCGTGCATCGCCTCGAACTTTTCATCGATCAGGCAGACGTCGTTCAATCCCGCCAGCTTGAAGGTGCCCAGTTTCAATTCCCGCGGCGGGCGCCCATCCCGTTCGATCGTCACGGCGTCGATGAACATTTCGTCATGGCGCGTGTAGAGAATGTGCGGGGCCAGCTTCACGACCATCTTGTTATAGGTCGCCGTCAGACATTTCTGGAGCGCGATGGCTTCGAAGAACATGGTAGGAGCGTTCATAGTGCGCTTTTCATGACAAATTTGGCGCCCCGGTTCAATTGCTTTGTGCGTCGCACCATCATCTGATGACGCAACCTGGCGCATTTGCGGAACGAATAAACATCAGATGCTTCGCGCCTGCGGCAACAGGTGCAGCCGCTCGCGCAGCGCCCAGCGCGCCACGAGCGAGATCGCCACGACTCCAAGGCCGCTCGCCAGGCCCAGCCAGATGCCCAGCCCCTTGAGGCCCAGCGGAAAGGCAAGGATGACGCCGATGCCGATGCCGATCACCCAATAGCCGATCAGCGCGACGATCATCGGCACCCTGGTATCCTGTATGCCCCGCAGCACACCCGCGCCGACCGCTTGCGCGGCGTCCACCAATTGGAATAACGCGGCCACGCCGAGAAAGCTGATCGCCAGCGCGGCCGTTCGCTGATTGGCCGGGTCGCGCAGATCCAGAAAGGCCGAGATCAGCGTCCGGGGAAAGAGGATCAGCATCGTCGCAGCCATGAGCGCGAATCCGGTCCCGATCGCCAGCGCCAGCCAACCCGCCCGGCCGACCGCCGCCCGGTCCCGCTTCCCATAGGCGAGGCCCACGCGCACCGTCGCGGCCTGGCCAATGCCCATCGGCACCATGAAGACCAGCGCCGCGATCTGGATCGCCACCGCATGCGCCGCCAGCGAGTCGCGGTCGATCAGCCCCATCAGAAAGGCGGAGGCGTTGAACACGGTCGTTTCCAGCCCCAGGGTGATCGCGATCGGCAGGCCCAGCGCCCAGACCGTGCGGTGCCGTTCCCGGTCCCGCGTCCAGAAACGCCCGAGCAGCCGATAGCGACGGAACCGCCGGTCGATCAGGATGACGGAGAGCAGCCCGAAGAACAGGAAGGAGGAGGACAGGCTGCTGGCGATCCCCGCGCCGAACATCCCCAGCGCGGGAAAGCCCAGATGCCCGAAGATCAGCGCCCACCCCGCCAGCACGTTGATCGGGATGGCGCAGACCATGATGACCAGACCCCAGACAGGACGTTCGAGCGCGGAAATGAAATTGCGCAGGGTGGTAAAGCCCAGGAAGGGCAGCAGCGCCCATTGCAGCCCGCGCATCAATTCGCCTGCTTGGGCCGCAAGGTCGGCTTCCTGCCCCATCAGCAGCAGGATCGCCTCGCTTTCCCATAGCAAGGCCCAGGCGGGCAGCACGAACAGCGCCGCCGCGCGCAGCGTCTGGTGCACCGTCCGCCGGACATCGCGCACCGAATGCCGCCGCCGCCCGCGCTCCGTGGCGATCAGCGGCGCGGCGGCGGTGACCAGCCCCATGCCGAAGATCAGCAGCGCGTTGAACAGGTTGATCGCCAGCGCCCCTGAAGCCACCGCGCTCGCCCCCAACCGGCCGAGCAGCAGCAGATCGGTCGCGGCGATCCCCGCCCAGGCGATATTGCCCGCGATCATCGGCAGCGCGAGCGCCGTCAGCGCCCCGGCCTCCAGGCGCCAGGGTGAAGGCATCAATGCTTCTTGAAGAGGTGCAGCACCGCCACGACGATGCCGCCGATGACCAATCCGACGATGCCCGCGCCCACGGCGTTCACGACCCAGTCGACCACCGGCGCGACGGCGGGCAAGCCATGGGCGGCGCCCTCCGCGACATGATGGATCGCGCCGGGTATCAGATCCCAGTGAAATTCATGCAGCCCGTGGACGATCAGCCCGCCGCCGACCCAGAGCATCGCCGCCGTGCCCACCACGCTCAATATCCGCATCAGTAGCGGCATGGCCTTCACCATCGCCCGGCCCAATGCCCGTGCGCCCACCGAGCGCCGCTCGGCCAGATGCAGGCCGATATCGTCCATCTTCACGATGAAGCCGACGACGCCATAGACGCCCGCCGTGATCAGGAAGGCGACGACCACCAGGATAATCGCCTGTTCCCAGATCGGTTCCGCCGCCACCGTGCCCAGCGCGATCGCCATGATCTCGCCCGACAGGATGAAATCGGTGCGAATCGCGCCGGCTACCTTCTCATCCTCCAGATCCTTCGAACTGTGGGTCTCCAGCGCTTCTTCCGCCAGATCATGGCCGCCCTGAAGCGCTTCGAGCAGCTTTTCGGCCGCTTCGAAACAGAGAAAAGCGCCGCCCAGCATCAGCAAGGGCGGCAGCAGCCAGGGCGCGAAGGCGCTCAGCACCAGCGCCGCGGGCAGCAGGAACAGCAGCTTGTTGCGCAGCGATCCCTTGGCGATCTTCCAGATGATGGGCAGTTCGCGGTCGGGCGTCAGGCCCATGACATAACGCGGCGTGACGGCGGTGTCGTCGATCACGACTCCCGCCGCCTTCGACCCGGCCTTGCCTGCTGCGGCGGCGACATCATCCAGCGAACTGGCGGTAAGCTTGGCAATCCCCGCTACGTCATCGAGCAGCGCGATCAGACCCGAAGGCATTGATAAAATTCCCCTGTTGGTTCCGGCACGAGGCCGGAAGCGGTCTCCATAGAGGCGGGACCGGGGTGGGGCAATGGATTGGAAGAGCCAATTGAACAGACGAACAAAGGCCGCTCATGAAAATATCGTCATGCTGAAACCAGTCCGGCATGACGATGAAGGGCGCAGCTTCGCGCAGGCTCTCAATGCAGCCCGCGATAATTGCCGGGCGGGTCGCTGGCGGGGAAGCTCTCATCATTCTGCTCGTCGACCAGATCCCAGTCGCGCGCATCGATATGCTGCTCGTCCGGCCCGGCATCGCGCACCCGGCCCGAAGTCATGGGGGGCGTCCAATGCTCCTCTGCCTCGCGCTTCGCCTGCCATTCTTTCCACCCCTTCCACGCCGCGGCGCCCAGTCCGGTAAGGAATGCCAGCTTTAAAAAACCCTTCATCTCGGCTTCTCCTGTGCTTCGTGCAAATGGACCCATTCGGCGCGATTGCCGCCGATGCTGTCGGGCGGCAGAGGGATTTCGCCTTCCTCATCGGTGCCGCCGGGCGGCTCGACCGAAGGAGCGGCGGGCGCGATCGCCCATCGCTCACGCAGCGCCGCGTCGATCATCGCCTGCCAGACGCGCTCGTCGCCAGCCTCCCGCATGACGTCATCGGGACTTTTGATGATGGCGAGCAAGCTGGCGGCATCCTCCACCTGATCCTGCCAGCGGTCCGGCCCAAGGTCGGGATTGCCGGCCGCCAGATGGCGCGCCAGCCGTTCGAGAAGAGAGCGCTGCTCCATGCACCTTTGAACGCGGTTCCGGCTGGTCTGTTCCGCAGATCGTAACGCTTGTGCAGCGGTGTGAACGGCCGCGCGCGTCAGTCGTTACATCGGGCAGGAAAGCGGAAGGAGAAGATCATGCCCCAAGGCGACAAGAGCAGCTACACCGACAAGCAGAAGCGCAAGGCCGAGCATATCGAGCAGGGCTATGAGGATCGCGGCGTTTCCCGCCAGGAGGCGGAACGGCGGGCCTGGGCGACGGTGAACAAGGAATCGGGAGGCGGCAACAAATCCGGTTCCGGCCGGGGCAAGCCGGACAGCCATGCCTCGTCGCGCAAGGGCGGCAGGAAGGGCGGCGCCGCATCGGCCCGGCGCCCGGCGGCGGATCGCTCCGCCGCCGCTAAGAAGGGCTGGGAAACCCGCCGAAAAAGGACACATGCCAAAAGCGGTTAGGCGCGGCTATTTCGATCTTCCGGCTGGTAATGCGGCAGACCCAGACCCTTCCATATGGCGATGGCGCGCAGCAGGAAACCGATCAGGGCGGCGATCAGCCCCGCAAAGGGAACATCCAGCCCCATCCAGCGCAGGAACACGAAAAGGCCCGCCGCCAGCGCCGCCGCCGTGACATAGAGTTCGGGCCGCAGCAGGATGGAAGGCTCCCCCGCCAGCAGATCGCGCATGATGCCGCCGACGCAGCCGGTGACGACGCCCATCATCGCCGCCACCAGGGGCGGGACGCCATAGCTCATCGCCTTGGCCGCGCCATAGACGGCAAAGGCGGCAAGGCCCACCGCATCGAGCCAGTCGAGAGCATGATCGCTCCACCAGCGGCGGGGGGTGAACCAGACGAGCAGCGCCGCGATCATGCAGGCGATGGCGGGCACGGCGTCACGGACCCAGAAGACCGGCGCGCCGATCAGCAGGTCGCGCACCGTGCCGCCCCCTACCCCAGTCACCAACGCGAAGAAGGCGAAGGTGACGAGCGTCTGGCGCAGGCGCGCGGCCGCCAGCGCGCCGGACGCCGCGAACACGAAGGTGCCGACGATGCTCAGCGTTTCGAGGACCGGGCCGATCTGCGGCAGCAGCGTCTGGTTCACGGACGGCGCAGCGCTTTATTTCGCCAGTTCAGCCTCTATGGCCGCGATCAGGCCCGCGTCATCGGGCGCTGTCGTGGGCGCGAAGCGGGCAGCGACCGTGCCGTCCTTGGCGATCACGAATTTCTCGAAATTCCAGAGCAGCTCGGGTTCGGGATTGGGCGTGATGCCATAGCCCGCCAGCTTTTCGCGGAAAGCGGCGCCTTCGCCCTTGGCCGTCGGCTGGGCGCTGGTGAGCGCGGCGTAGAGCGGATGCTTTTCCGGGCCGGTGACGACGATCTTCTCGAACATTGGGAAATCGACGCCGAAATTGGTGGTGCAGAAGGTCGCGATCTCGTCATTGCTGCCCGGTTCCTGCGCGCCGAAATCATTGGCGGGGAAGCCGGCGACGACCAGACCCTTGTCCTTATATTCGGCGTAAAGCTTCTCAAGACCCTCATATTGCGGAGTCAGGCCGCATTTGGAGGCGACATTGACCGCCAGCACCACCTTGCCCGCATAGTCGGCCAGGCTGGCGTCGGCGCCCTTGATGGTCTTGAGCGGGATTTGCTGAATATCGGTCATTTTTTCGTCTCCTTGGAAATGGGGATGAACCGGGCCGTCATATGGCCGCGCCGAAAAGCTTGCCGACGCCGGAGGTCGCGAGCATCGCGAACACCCCCCAGAAGACCACGCGGGCGACGGCGCGCACAATCCCGCCGCCGCCGAGCCGCGCCCCGATATAGCCCAGCGCGGCCAGGCAAATCAGGGACGTGACGGCAACGGCGACGATGGCATGGGAAGGGCTGGCGACCGCGGCCAATACAGGCGCGACGGCTCCGACGGAAAAGGTCGCGGCGGATGTCAGCGCGGCCTGAATCGGCCGCGCGGTGCTGATTTCGGAAATGCCCAGCTCGTCGCGCGCATGGGCGGCAAGGGCGTCGACATTCATCAACTGCGTCGCCACCTGACCGGCGAGATCGGGCGTCAGGCCGCGTTCGACATAGATGTCGCGCAATTCCTCCCATTCCGTATGCGGTTGCTGGGCCAGCGCCTTCTTTTCCTTGGCCAGATCGGCGCGCTCGGTATCGGATTGGGCGCTGACGGAAACATATTCGCCCGCCGCCATAGACATGGCGCCAGCGACCAGCGCGGCGATGCCGGAAAGAAGGATGGTATCCCGCGCCGCGCCGGAAGCCGCGATCCCGGTCAGCAGGCTGGCGGTCGAGACGATGCCGTCATTGGCGCCCAGCACGGCGGCGCGGAGCCAGCCGACCCGGTTGACATAATGGACCGCGTGATGGCCGTCGATCACGTCCATGTCCTGTATGGTTGTGGACTGTTCCATGCGCCCTGTCCCCTGACTGCGTCCCGTGAATGCCCGGCATTGGCTAACAGATGAGAGGATCGGCGCAAGGCCTTCTATCCACTGAGCCCCTCGGCCTTTTCCGCCAGTTCCAGCCAGCGCTCCTCCGCCGCGTCCTTTTCGGCGCGGGCCTTTTCGATCGCCTTGGTGAGCGTGTCGAACTTTTTCGGATCGCGGCTGTAGAGACTGGGGTCGGCCAGCGCTTCTTCGTCGCGGGCGATGGCGGCCTCGATCTCCTCGATGCGCCTGGGAATCAGGTCGAAATCGCGCTGATCCTTGTAGCTGAGCTTGGTCGAGGCGCTTTTCTGCGGCGGCGGCGCGGCGGCCTTCTTCTCGGCCTTGGGCGCATTTTTCGGCTGGCGCTTGGCGACCCAGTCGGCATAGCCGCCGACGATCACGTCGATCGTGCCGGAGCCATCCAGCCCCAGCGTCACGGTGACTGTACGATCGAGAAAGTCGCGGTCGTGGCTGACGATCAGGACCGTGCCCTCATAATCGGCAATCACTTCCTGGAGCAGATCGAGCGTTTCGAGGTCGAGATCGTTGGTCGGCTCGTCAAGGATCAGCAGGTTCGATTCGCGGGCGAATTCGCGCGCGAACAAGAGGCGGGAGCGTTCGCCGCCCGAGAGCGTCCCCACCTTCGCCTCAGCCAGCGAGGGGTCGAAGAGGAATTCCTTGAGATAGCCGTGGACATGTTTCCGCACGCCGCGCACGTCGATCCAGTCGCCGCCTTCGGCCAGCACATCCCGGACACGCTTGTCGGGCTGCATCAGGCTGCGCTGCTGGTCGATGAAGATCATGTCGAGCGACTTGGCCTGTTTGACCTGACCAGAGTCGGGCGCGAGTTCGCCGGTCAGCAGCTTCAGGAGCGTGGTCTTGCCCGCGCCATTGCCGCCGACGATGCCGATGCGGTCGCCGCGCTGGATGCGCAAGGAGAAGTCCTTGATGACCGTGCGATCCCCGAAATTTTTCGTGACATGCTCGGCAGTGATGACGCTTTTCGTCTTGTTGTCGTCGCTGGCGACGGCGATCTTCGCGACGCCCTGCGGCCCCACCATAGCGGCGCGTTGGGCGCGCATTTCCCAGAGTTTCGCGAGGCGGCCCTGGTTACGCTTGCGCCGCGCGGTGACGCCGCGCTCCAGCCAGTGCGCCTCAATCTTGAGCTTGGCGTCCAGCTTTTCGGCGGCGCGGGCTTCCTCGGCATAGACCGCTTCCATCCATTCCTCGAAGCCGCCGAAGCCGATTTCATTGCGACGGATGCCGCCCCGGTCGAGCCACAGCGTCTGGCGCGTCAGCCGGGTCAGGAAAGCGCGGTCGTGGCTGATGACGATGAAGGCGCCGTTATAGCGGCTGAGCCAGCCCTCCAGCCAGTCGATCGCGTCGATGTCGAGATGGTTGGTCGGCTCGTCCAGCAGCAGCAGGTCGGGTTTGCTCGCCAAAGCGCGAGCGATCGCGGCGCGGCGACGTTCGCCGCCCGAAGCGGTCGCGGCTTCGCGGTCGAGGTCGGTGCCAAGCTGGCTGGCGATGGCGTCGACTTCATGGGCGGGCGGCGCGAACTGGCCCGCCAGCGCGAAATCGCGCAGCGTGGCGAAGCCGGCGACATCGGGGTCTTGCTCCAGCATGATGACGCGCGCGCCGGGGCGGACGGAACGGTTGCCCTCATCCGGTTCGATCTGGCCGGCGATGAGCTTCAGCAGCGTGGTCTTGCCCGCGCCGTTGCGGCCGATCAGCGCTAGCCTGTCCTTCTCCCCGACGAAAATGTCGAGATTGCGGAAAAGCCAATGGGTGCCTTGCGAGAGGCCGAGATTTTCGAAGGAAAGGATAGGAGCCGCCATGGGCGTGCAGCTAGGCCTTCGGGCGTCCCAGAGCAAGAGGCGTCCCAAAAGGGGAACCGGAAGCTGTCTGACGGCTTTCAACGCGTGTCAGCGTCCGTTCATCGCAACCGTCACAATAGACATGCATCGCTTTTTGAGGAGAAAGCCCCGTGAAATCAAAGGCTATGAAATCAATGTTCGCCCTGATGGCCCTTGGCGCTGCCCTGCCGGTTTCGGCCATGGCGCAGACCAGCGTCACCATCGCTGAAACCGCGCCGATCGTGACGCTGAACGTCACGGAAACCGTGGAAGCCGCGCCCGACATGGCGACAGTGGGCACCGGCGTCCAGACCCGCGCCCAAACCGCCGCCCAGGCGATGCGCGACAATGCGGCGCAGATGGACAAGCTGATCGCCGCGCTGGTGAAGGCGGGAATCCCGAAGAAGGATATTCAAACCAGCGGCATCAATCTTTCCGCGCAATATGATTACAGCAATCGCGACGGGCAGCCGTCGGGGCCGCGCTTCATCGGCTATGAAGCGTCGAACCAGCTTTCGGTGAAGCTGCGCGACATCAAGAAGGTTGGTACGCTGCTCGACACCATGGTGGAGGCCGGGGCGACCAATGTGAACGGGCCGAGCTTCTCAATCAGCGATCCCACGCCGATGCTGGCGCAGGCGCGGGCGGCCGCGCTCAAGACCGCCAGGGCGCAGGCGGATTTCTACGCGCAGGCGGCCGGCTATCGGTCGGCGCGGCTGGTTTCGCTGGCGGAGAGCAATAGCGGTGGCCAGCCGCCCATGCCGATGATGGTGACGGCGCGGTTCAAGGCGGATTCAGCGCCCGCCACGCCGGTCGAGCCGGGGCAGGTCGGGTCTTCGGTGACGCTGACGGTGCAGTACGCGCTGGAGAAGTGAGTGAGCTTGATCCTTCCCATCGACGGATGGGGAGGATCAAGCTTGGCTTTCCCCATTCACCACCTGTTCAATGGTTCCCGGCTATGCCAAGGTCATGCGAATGATGCGGTTCAGACTGATAGCAGGGCTGGGAGCCATGGCGGCACTTTCCGTCACGAATCCCACCGCTTATGCCAGCAGCCAGCGCGACGAGCAGGATGCCGCGCGGCGGGCCATGCTGGACGGACAGGTCATGCCCTTTTCCGTCATCAAGCGCCGGGTCGACGCCGCCATGAACGGCGCCACCTATCTGGGCAGTGAGTTCAACCCCTCCACCAACCGATATCGCCTGAAATATGTGAAGGACGGCAAGGTGCTATGGGTTGATGCGGACGGTCGCACGGGCGATATAATCGGCTGGGCGCGTTAAGTGCGCGCCGCCTGACCTTTGGGCACAACAACAGAAACGGGGCCATATGCGTCTGCTGATCGTCGAAGATGAACCTAGCCTCGGGCAACAGCTCCGCAATACGCTGGAGGGCGCGGGTTACGCCGTGGATCTGGCCGACGATGGCGAGGACGGACATTTTCTGGGCGCGACCGAAAGCTATGACGCGGTGGTGCTGGATCTGGGCCTGCCGACCATCGACGGCCTGACAGTGCTGGACCGCTGGCGCAAGGAAGGCCGCAGTTTTCCGGTGCTGGTGCTGACCGCGCGCGATAGCTGGTCGGACAAGGTGGCGGGGCTGGACGCTGGCGCGGACGACTATCTCGCCAAGCCCTTTCAGAGCGAGGAACTGATCGCCCGCCTGCGCGCGCTCATTCGCCGCGCTTCGGGCAATGCGTCGAGCGAGCTGACCGCCGGTGACGTGCGGCTGGACACGCGATCGGGCAAGGTGACGCTGAAGGGCGAGCCGGTGAAGCTCACCGCGCAGGAATATAAGCTGCTCTCCTACCTGCTCCACCACAAGGGCAAGGTGGTGAGCCGCACCGAGTTGATCGAACATATTTACGACCAGGATTTCGACCGCGATTCCAACACGATCGAAGTGTTCGTGACGCGCATCCGCAAGAAGCTGGGCGCCGACGTCATCACGACGATCCGTGGCCTGGGCTACAGCCTCGACGAACCGGGACGGTAATTGGGGCCGAGGTTCCGGCGCCTGCGATGACCGATCCCCACGCTCCTTCCCAGGTTCTCTCCACCGGCTCGCTGAGCCGCCGCATGATCGGCATTGCCGCGCTGTGGATCAGCCTGCTGCTGCTGGGCGGCGGGCTGGCGCTGGACCGCGTGCTGTCCGACGCGATCACGCGCAATTTCGACGACGGGATGAACTATGTCCTGACCGCCATGATCGCATCGGCGGAAATCGGCCCGGATGGCGAAGTATTGTTCAACCGCGAACCCGCCGACCAGCGGTTCCTGGAGCCCAATAGCGGCATTTACTACCAGATCAGCGGCAAGGGGCACGAGGATTGGCGGTCGCGGTCGCTGTGGGACCGGGCGCTCAAGGTCAATCCCGAGCATCATGACGACGCCCCGCACATTTATGACAGCAACCAGTTTCCTGGCGAAGATCTGCGCGTCATGGAGCGTAGCATCATCCTGCCGGGGTCGGATACGCGCTGGATGTTCATGGTGGCGCAGGCGCGCGAAGGGCTGGACGCGCAGATCAAGACATTGCGGTCGACCCTGTTCGAAAGCTTCGCGCTGCTGGCCCTGGGGCTGATCGTGCTGGCGACGTTGCAGACGCTTTACGGGCTGCGGCCGCTGCGCAAGGTGCGGCATGAGATCGTGCGGATGCGGGCGGGCGAGAAGAATCGCGTGACCGAGCCGATGCCCGCCGAAGTCCTGCCCATGGTCGAGGAACTGAACGCCCTGCTCGCCCATAATGAGCGGCAGGCGGAGGAAGCGCGAACCCATGCGGGCAATCTCGCCCATGCGCTGAAAACGCCGCTGACCGTGATCATGAACGCCGCCACCGCGCAATCGCCCGATCTGGGCGACACGGTGATCCGCGAAGCGACGACGATGCGGCGGCAGGTCGACCACCACCTCGCCCGCGCCCGCGCCGTGGGGCGGCGCGGCGCGGCGCACAGCCGGGCGGAGGTGTGGGCCAGCCTGGATGCGGTCGAGCGCGCGGTACAGCGGCTCTATCCGGATGTGCGGATCGACATGGATGGCGACAAGGAGGCCGCCGTACGTGTCGAGCGGCAGGATCTGGACGAGATGCTGGGCAATCTGGTCGAGAATGCCGCCAAATATGGCGGCGGCAGCGTGTTCGCGACCGTCGGGCGCCGGGGATCGATGATTGAAATCCTGGTCGAGGATGACGGGACGGGCATTGCCAAGGCGGACCGCACGCGCATTTTCGACCGGGGCGTCCGGCTCGATTCGGGAAAGCCGGGCACCGGCCTTGGCCTGGCCATCGTGCGCGATGTCGCGGAAATCTATGGCGGGTCGGTCGCGCTGGAAGAAAGCGAGGATCTGGGCGGCGCGATGGTCCGGCTGCGGCTGCCTGCCGCCTGATGCGGCGGCCTTTCTATCTGGTTGGCGGGTTCCTGTCGCTCGGACTGGGGACGATCGGAGCCTTTCTGCCGCTCCTGCCGACCGTGCCTTTCATGATTTTGGCGGCCTTTTGCTTTGCGCGGTCGAGCCCGGCGCTGGAGGCGCAACTGCTTGAGCATCGCCATTTCGGATCGCATATCCGCCGCTGGCGGGAGAAGGGCGCGATCAGTCGGCGGGGGAAGAAGGCGGCATTGGCGGCCTTTGCGTTCAGCGTGGTGCTCGCGTTGGTATTTTCGCCTTTTCCATGGTTCCTGCTACCGATCGCAGCGGCACTGATCGGCGGAACCTGGATATGGACGCGGCCGGAATAAAAAGCCCGGAAACTTGCGTAACGCCGTGCCGATCAGTTCATCGCCAGGATCATGTTCCGCACCTGCGGATAGACCTGCTTTTCCCATTTGCTGCCGGAAAACACGCCATAATGGCCGACGCCAGGCTGGAGATGATGGCGCTTCAGATGCGGGCGCAGGCCCGTGCAGAGCGCATGGGCGGCCGCCGTCTGGCCCACGGCGCAGACATCGTCCTTTTCGCCCTCGACGGTCAGCAGGGCGGTGTTGCGGATCGCGCCCGGATTGACCTTCCGCCCGCGATAGGTGAGTTCGCCCTTCGCCAGTAAGGTCCGCTGAAACACCTTGTCCACGGTTTCGAGGTAGAATTCCGCCGTCATGTCGAGCACGGCGAAATATTCCTGGTAGAAGGTCTTGATCTTGTCGGCCTCCACCTGCTTGCCGTCGGCCAGCAATTGGTAAAGTTCGCGATGCGCCGCGCCGTGCCGATCCATGTTCATCGACATGAAGGCGGAAAGCTGAAGAAAACCGGGATAGACCCGCCGACCACGCCCCGGATAGCGCATCGGCACCATGCTGATCAGATTTTCCTCGAACCATTCGATCGACTGATCATTGGCGAGTTCGTTGACCACCGTGGGCGCGGCGCGCGTGTCGATCGGCCCGCCCATCAGCGTCATGGAACGCGGGGTTGCGGGATCCTTGTCCTCCGCCATGATCGACACCGCCGCCATTGCCGGAACGCAGGGTTGGCATACCGACACCAGATGCGACCCCGGCCCCAGTTCCTGCATGAAGGTCATGATATAATCGACATAATCGTCGAAACCGAAGCGCCCGGCGCTCAGCGGCACGTCGCGGGCGTTCTTCCAGTCGGTGATGTAGACGTCATGGTCGCGGAGCAGGGTCTGGCAGGTGTTGCGCAGCAAGGTCGCGAAATGGCCGGACATGGGCGCTACCACCAGCACCTTGGGCTGGGCGGTCTCCACATCGTCCTTCGCGAAGTGCAGCAGGTTGCCAAAGGGCAGGTCCAGCGCCACTTCTTCCCGAACGGAGACGACCGCATTGCCGCTGTGCACCTCCGTTATTCCATAGGCCGGGCGGCGATGCGTCAATTTCGCGCCCTGGAAAACATCCATCAGGGCGAACATGCGGCGCGGCACGGGCCAATCCCCGGCGGGACCCATCCTGTCCTTGAACGAAAGAGCGATCTGAGCACCGAATCGCGCGGGGGCCATCATGTCGTTCCAGGCCTGATAACCACTATATAGCATCATCATTTTGCTCAAAATGCGTCCTAAGCTCTTCCGGCACCGATTCGGCCATCTGTACAATCGTTATACAGCTTTTCGATATTGCACCGCATCATGATTGATGGAAACATAGAGACGAAGCGGGAGGATTGCCATGGCCGACGCCGAATTAACCATTTCCAGCAAGACTTATTCATCCTGGTCCCTGCGTGGATGGCTGTTGTGCCGTCTGGCGGGCCTGAAGGTCGTGGAAAAAACGATCGCGCTCGATGATCCTGAAAACAGGGCGGAATTGCTGCTCTTGTCGCCTTCCGTGCTGGTGCCGCGGCTGACCCACGAAGGGGCGAGCGTATGGGATACGCTCGCAATCGCGGAATATCTGCATGAGCTTTATCCGCATGCCGGGCTCTATCCGGCGGATCGGATCGCCCGCGCGCATTGCCGTTCGGTTTCGGGCGAGATTCATTCCGGCTTCATCAACCTGCGGTCCGCCCTGCCCATGAACCTGAAGGTCAGGCATGAGAAATTTCCCGTCTTTTCAGGCGCCAAGCAAGACATTGAGCGGATCGAGGAGATCTGGACCGAATGCCTGAACGCCTATGGCGGTCCCTGGCTGTTCGGGGAACGGCCGACCGTGGCCGATGCGATGTTCGCACCGGTGGCGCAGCGTTTCCTGACCTATGCCGTAGCGCTGTCGTCCAAATCCGCCGCCTATTGCAACTGGAGCAACGACTGGGATCTGATGCGCGAGTGGATCGACGCGGCGCGCAAGGAGAAGGACGAGGTCGAGGAACTGGAAGTCGAGTTTTAGGGCCAATCGACATTCAGCCCTGACGGCCTGCAAATGGCGCTTTTCCGTGCTTCCGGTGCTCACGTACTTTTAGTACGCTGCGCTCCAGGTCACGAAAAACCACCATTTTCGGCACGTCATCATCTGAATGTCGATTGGCCCTAGGCCTAGCTCTCGATCCCGCTCAACCATTCGGCAATCATTGCGCGACCGGCGGCGACGGCGCCGGGGCCATGATCGGCATGGTCCTGCCGCAGGGCGATGCCGCATTGCTTCGCTATGTCGAGATCGGCCCAGAAATGTGTGAGCCAGTCCTCAAAGCGCGGGTCTTCGCCCATTTCCGCGTGGAATTGCAGCGCAAGCAGGTTGCGTCCCCGGCGGAACGCCTGATGCGCGTAATTATCGGTTGAGGCGAGCAGGTCGACACCGGCGGGCAAGTCGAATGTGTCGCTGTGCCAGTGCAGCACCGGCACATCCTCCAGATGACGAAGCGGGGAATCGGCCCCCGCCCCGTTCAACCTGACCGGCGCGAAGCCCAGTTCCATATGACCGCCGGGATAGACGGGGGCGCCCAGAGCCGCGGCGATCATCTGGCTGCCGAGGCAAACGCCGAGCGTCGGCAAATCCTGCTCCAGCCGGGCGGCGAGCTTTTCGATCTGGTGGGGTATCCAGGGGTGAATGTCATGCTCATAGACGCCCATCGGGCCGCCCATCATGATCAGCAGGTCGGGCGTGCACAGGTCGGCATCGAAAAAATCAGGACTGGCGACGTCAATCCGCTCGATCTCAAAGCCTGCGGCCTCGATCGGCTGGAGATACCCCGCCGCTCCTTCGCGCGGCACATGACGGACGATCAGCGCTTTCTTCATCTCTACCGCGTTGGTAGCCAAATGAATCGCCGGCCGCCACCCCAGCCTTTCTTGGCTTTGCGAAATAACTGCTATGGGCGCGCGACCCGACGGATGCGCCAGAGCGCGGCGAAGCCGATGCCGCTCCAGATGATATTGAGCACCATCGAGGGGATGGCGCCATGCCACCAGGTGTTGAGGACGAAGAAGGCCGCGCCGAGCGCGTTCATCCATTGGAAGGCCGGTGATCCGCCGGAAAGGCGGCCGGTCGAGACGAGGATATAAGCGCCCAGGACGAGGATCGCGCCAAGCCAGCCGACGGCTTCCACAAGGATGGTCAAGATCGTGTCCCCAAAAAAGAAAGGGGCCGCCTCCTTTGCGGGAGGCGGCCCTTCTTTCCTTATCTCAGCGCTTCAGCCGATCAAGCGGCGAGCTTGCGCAGCACATATTGGAGGATGCCGCCGTTCAGGAAGTAATCCAGTTCGTTGACGGTATCGATGCGGCACAGCGCGGTGAAGGTGAAGGTCGAGCCGTCGGCGCGCTTCACGATCACGTCCACATCCTGGCGGGGCTTGAGGCCCGCGACATTCTGGATGGTGAAGGTTTCATCGCCCGTCAGGCCCAGCGTGTCCTTGTTCTGACCGTCCTTGAACTGGAGCGGCAGCACGCCCATGCCGACCAGGTTCGAGCGGTGGATACGCTCGAAGCTCTCGACGATGACCGAGCGGACGCCCAGCAGGTTGGTGCCCTTCGCCGCCCAGTCGCGCGACGATCCGGTGCCATATTCCTTGCCGCCGATGACGACCAGCGGCGTGCCGTCGGCCTTGTGCTTCATCGCCGCGTCGTAGATCGGCAGCACTTCGCCGTCATATTTCGTCATGCCGCCTTCGACGCCGTCCAGCATCAGGTTCTTGATGCGGATATTGGCGAAGGTGCCGCGCATCATGACTTCGTGATGGCCACGGCGCGCGCCGTAGCTGTTGAAGTCGGCCTGCGCGACCTGACGCTCCTGTAACCACTTGCCGGCCGGCGAAGTCGCCTTGATCGAGCCTGCGGGCGAGATGTGGTCGGTGGTGATCGAGTCTCCGAAGATCGCAAGCGGCTTGGCTTCGATGATGTCCGTGACCGGCGCCGGGGTCATGCTGAGACCCTCGAAATAAGGCGGGTTGGCGACATAGGTCGAACCGGCGCGCCAGCTATAGGTGTCCGAACCCTTGACGTCGATCGCCTGCCAGTGCGCATCGCCCTTGTAGACATTGGCGTAGCGGGCCTGGAACATCGCACGGTCCATGCAGCCGGCCATGGTCGAGGCGACCTCGTCATTGGTCGGCCAGATGTCCTTCAGGTAAACGTCATTACCCGCCGCGCTGACGCCGATCGGGGTGGTGATGAAGTCCTCGATCACCGTGCCCTTAAGCGCATAGGCGACGACCAGCGGCGGGCTGGCAAGGAAGTTGGCGCGCACGTCGGGCGATACGCGGCCTTCGAAGTTGCGGTTGCCGGAGATCACGGCAGCTGCGACGAGGCCGTTTTCGTTGATCGCCTTGCTGATCGGCTCGGCCAGCGGGCCGGAGTTGCCGATGCAGGTGGTGCAGCCATAGCCGACCAGGTTGAAGCCGACCGCGTCGAGGTGCGACTGAAGGCCGGCCCTTTCCAGATAGTCGGTGACGACCTGCGAACCGGGGGCGAGCGAGGTCTTGACCCAGGGCTTTGGCTTCAGGCCCAGTTCGTTCGCCTTCTTGGCGACGAGGCCAGCGGCGACCAGAACGCCGGGGTTCGACGTGTTGGTGCAGCTGGTGATCGCGGCGATGGTGACGTCGCCGTCGCCAATGTCGAAATCCTTGCCCTCGACCGGAACGCGCTGCTGCGCCTTCTTGTAGACGTTCGCCAGGTCGGCGTTGAACACGTCATCGACTTCCGGCAGCGAAACACGGTCCTGCGGACGCTTGGGACCGGCGAGGCTGGGGACGACGGTGGCGAGGTCCAGTTCCAGCGTATCGGTGAAGACCGGCTCGATGGAGGGATCGATCCAGAAGCCCTGCTCCTTGGCATAGGCTTCGACCAGCGCGATATTCTCTTCGGTGCGGCCGGTCAGACGCATATAATCCAGCGTCTTGTCGTCGATACCGAAGAAGCCGCAGGTCGCGCCATATTCCGGCGCCATGTTGGCGAGCGTCGCGCGGTCGGCCAGCGACAGCGAGGCAAGGCCGGGACCGAAATATTCGACGAAGCGGCCGACCACGCCCTTGGCGCGCAGCATCTGCGTAGCGGTCAGCACCAGGTCGGTGGCGGTCACGCCTTCCTTCAGTTCGCCGGTCAGCTTGAAGCCGACGACTTCGGGGATGAGCATGGAGACGGGCTGGCCCAGCATCGCGGCTTCGGCCTCGATGCCGCCCACGCCCCAGCCCAGAACGCCCAGGCCGTTGATCATCGTGGTGTGGCTGTCGGTGCCGACGCAGGTGTCGGGATAGGCGACGGTGACGCCGTCCGGGCCTTCGCTCGACCATACGGCCTGCGCGATATTTTCCAGGTTCACCTGATGGCAGATGCCGGTGCCCGGCGGCACGGCATAGAAATTGGCAAGGCTCTTGCTGCCCCACTTCAGGAAGTCGTAGCGCTCCATATTGCGCTGATATTCGATTTCCACATTCTGTTCGAACGCCTTGGGCGTGCCGAATTCGTCGACCATGACCGAGTGGTCGATGACGAGGTGGACGGGCACCTGCGGGTTGATCTTGCTGGCGTCGGCGCCCAGCGCGGTCATCGCGTCGCGCATCGCGGCGAGGTCGACGACGCAGGGAACGCCGGTGAAGTCCTGCATCAGCACGCGGGCGGGGCGATACTGGATTTCGCGCTCGGCCTTGCCCTTGTCATTCTGCCAGGCGACGATCGCCTTGATGTCGTCGGTGGTGACAGTGACGCCATCCTCGAAACGGAGCAGGTTTTCCAGCAGCACCTTCATCGAGAAAGGCAGGCGCGAAACGTCTCCAAGCTTCGCAGCGGCCTTTTTCAGCGAATAATAGGCAATGTCCTTGCCGCCGACCTTCAAAATGTCGCGCGTGCCGAGTGTGTCCTGTCCGATGGCGGTCATGAGTCGTGCGTCTCCTCGCAGTGCCCCGACCATGCGAAGGCAGGATGACGCAGTTCCACCAGAGGCTCGCCGGACGGCGGAAAACTACCGAACGGAAAGGTGGCGGGATGCGCCCCAACTCACGGCCGAAGCGGGTATGTCCCGATGCGCGCCGCCATAGCGCCTGCGCGCCTCAAGTCAAATGCGAAGGCGCGAAAATGGGACAGTGGCCGGAATCTTTCTTGTAGACGCGATCATCCGGCGCGGGATACATTGAGTTGCAGCCGCGTTCTGATGCAAGGAGCGGGCTCTGCAGAGATGATAAGGGTCGCTCGCTCTGACGTTCGTCGTTGCATCCAAGCTGATGTAAAGCTCGGGGGTATTTCCGATTTTTGCGTCGATGCCGTGATATGTGTCTGAGGAGGAAGAGACGATGCGCCCAGTGTCCAACCTCGCGACCGGCAAGTCATTTGACCCGGCCTTAAGGGGTTACATCATTCATTATCATCCGGGGGAAGCCAATCATTGCCCCAGTTGCGGCCGCAGCCAGTGGATGGTCGGCCGTCTGATGGCGGAATGCGCCTATTGCGAAACCGCGCTGCCGCTGGAGAATAATCGGGGGTTCGGAGCCTGTGCGCGCTTTGTCAGCACGCATGACGTCATGACGTCCTACGACCCTCGCGACTCGATCAATCCCTGACGGGAAGAAGGCCGCTGGCCGTCAGGCCGCGGCCACCCCTTCCACCTCCACTATGCCATCCCCGGCATAATAGCCCTGCACCCGCACCCGTTTTTCGACATGATCGACGGGGACGCGCAGCAGCACCAGCCGGAAACTGCCGCCCAGATCGCGCTGGAGCAGGAATCCGGCCTCATCGCGTATCAACCGACCGGTTTCGTCCACTCCAGCGCCAATATCAGTCATAGCGCATCAATCTATCGCGTTCTTGATGCCCTTGCCAGCCAATAGGCCAAGGACGAGGAAGATCGCGAACAACGCGATCGCCAGCACGAACAGGAACTTGGCGATGCCGACAAATGTGCCCGCTGCACCGCCAAAGCCCAATATGGCCAGTATGGCGGCGATCACGAGCGAAATGATGGCCAGACGGATCATGCGACACTCCTTCCGTTGAAAGACCTAGGTTTTCCAACGGATGGTGAGGCGGCGGGTTCCGGCGAGCGCCGCTTCTGCGAAGTTGCAATATCAAATCCTGCCCATGCCGGGCATGGGCGGGATTTGGGCCGATGCGCGCTATCATCTATTTGCGTCACTCATTTGAAATATTCTGCTTCCTCATAACTGCAATTCGGCATCAAACGGCTGGCAGCTGCCATAGCCTGCATCTTCAAGAGGACATTTTGACCTATTGGAGGCCTGCCCGATGAAATTCACCCGTCTGATGAGCGTGACCCTGATCGCGGGCGTCGCCGTTGCCGCCGCCGCGCCGCTGAGCGCGCACGGCATCTGGTTCGCGCAGCGCGCCAAGCAGTTGGCGCTGATCTATGGCGTGGGCGCGGACGATCTGGACGCGGTGAAGCGCCTGCCGCTGGTCAAGACCGTGACCGGCTATGACAGCGACTGGGCGCCGGTGAACACCTCGCTGCGGGCGGCGGGCGCGATCCCCGTGGTCGACAGCGACGAGCCGATCGCCGCCGTCGCCGCGATCATGGACTATGGCTATTGGAGCAAGACGCCCGACGGCGAATGGCATAATAAGGGCCGCGACGAAGTGCCCAACGCCACGCTGGCCGAACATAATTTCAAATATGCCGTGCATCTGACCCAGGTGCCGACCAAGCCGGTTCCGCTGTTGGAAGGCCACACGCTCCAACTGGTGCCCGCCGACCTCGCCATCCCGCAGAAGATGGGCGAGCCGATGAAGGTGCGCGTCTATTACAAGGGCAAGCCGATCGCCGGTGCGACCGTCATGCAGGATTATGTGAACGATCCCGACGAAGCCGCGCCCGCCAAGACCGGCCCGGACGGCACCGCGACGATCAAGCTGCGCAACCAGGGCATCAACGTGCTGATGGCGATCTATGTCGGCCAGACTACCGACAAGAAGGTCGATCATGAGGAATATCGCGCCTCGCTGTCCTTCGTGCTGCCGCATCTGCCGGAATAAGCCCCCTTCCCCCTTTCACGGAGACTTCCCATGAAGATCGATCTTTTCCGTAGCTGCATCGCCGCCCTCGCCCTGATCGCCGCCCCGGCGGTCGTCCACGCCCATGGCAGCATGAAGCCGCAGCATGGCGGGATGGTCCAGATGACGGGCGAAACCATGTTCGAGCTGGTCACCGGCCCCAAGGGCGTCGACGTGTATCTCAGCGAAGAGGATGAGCCGATCCCGGCCGCCGGCTACACCGCCAAGCTGACGCAGACCGCGGCGGGCAAGAAGACCGAAGCGGCGCTGAAGGCCGCAGGCGGCAACAAGCTCAGCGCGCCGGGCTTCAAGGCGGCCAAGGGCGCGAAGATCGTCGTCGCGCTGATCGACAAGAACGGCGCCAAGACCTTCGCCACCTTCCAGACGAAGTAAGAACGGCCATGCACAGCGCGACCCTTAACAGGCCGTTGACGAAGTCGGCGGTGGCTGATTCAGTGCGGCAGTGGGATTGTCTGGCGGGTTAGCGGCGATGGCGATGGGGCGTGATAGCGAGGTCCAGTCCGATTTGATCGTGACGTGGGCGGAGATACCGCGTTCACCGGGGCATGTTTTCTACGACAAGCTCCAGAAGCTGCTGGCCGAGGCGGGCTTCGATGGCTTTGTCGAGAAGACGTGCAAGCCCTATTATGCGCCGCGGATGGGAGCCCCGTCGCTGCCGCCGGGCCGCTATTTCCGCATGCTGCTGATCGGCTATTTCGAGGGCATCGACAGCGAACGCGGGATTGTCTGGCGCTGTTCGGATTCGCTGTCGCTGCGGGAGTTCCTGCGACTGTCGAGCCGCGACAAGGTCCCTGATCATAGCTGGTTGTCGAAGACGCGGAGCCGCCTGCCGCACGAGGTACATGACCAGATCTTCGGCTGGGTACTGGCCCTCGTCGCCGGGCACGATCTGGTGAAAGGCGAGCGGATCGGCGTCGATGGCTCGACCATGGAGGCGAACGCCGCGCTGCGTACCATCGTGCGGCGTGACAATGGCGAGACCTACCGCGAGATGCTGGTGCGCATGGCGCAAGAGAGCGGCATCGACACGCCGACGATCGACGACCTTGTCCGGCTCGATCGCAAACGCAAGGGCAAGAAGCTGTCGAATGCGGACTGGGCGAGCAAGACCGATCCCGACGCGAAGGTCGCGCGGATGAAGAACGGCTCGACGCGTCTGGCCTACAAGCCCGAACACGCGGTCGATCTCGACACGGGTGTTATCGTGGCAGCGCCGATCCACCCGGCCGACAAGGGCGACACGACAACGCTCGACGCCACGCTGGAGACGGCAGCACGCAACCTCGCCGACATTGGCCTGGCGCCGACGTCCGGGGATCCCTGCGATCTTGTGACCGATAAAGGCTATCATTCGCGCGAGCTCCTCAAGGGTCTCGACGGCGACATCTGGAAGACGCGCATCGCCGAGCCGGCACCGCCGAATGGATATCTGCGCTGGCACGGCGACGAGGCTGCCCAGAAGGCCGTCTACGCCAATCGGTCTCGCCTGAAATCCGCCGTCGGACGCAAGGCGATGCGCAAGCGTGGTGAGATGGTCGAGCGTAGCTTTGCCCACGTCCTGGATCGCGGCGGCATGCGCCGCGCGTGGCTGCGCGGGCGCGAGAATGTTCACAAGCGTTATTTGATCCACGTCGCCGGGTTCAATCTTGGCATTCTCATGCGCGCCCTGTTCGGTTGCGGCACTCCGAGGGGCGCCAGGGGCGCATCCAAGGCATTCTTGTTCGTAGTTCAGACCGATGTTGCGCTCGTCATCGCCCTCGTCGCCGAGTTCGACGGAGAAAGGGCCATGCTCCTCATCGTTTTTACCCCTGAAGGCGCTGACAGACCCGGCTGAAAACCGACTTCGTCACCGCGCTGTTAACCCGCTTCTCAGTCCCACGATGCGGCGGGTCGCGCTGCTGGCTCTGGGGCTGGTGTTGGCGCTCATGAGTTCCACGCTCTGGGCGCATGGCGTCAACGAAAACGACAAGGCCTTCATCGAAGGCGCCTCGGGCGTCAACATCATTCCCTATATGTATCTCGGTGCCAAGCATATGGTCACCGGATACGACCATCTGCTGTTCCTCGCCGGGGTCATCTTCTTCCTCTACCGGCTGAAGGATGTCGGCGCCTATGTGACTTTGTTCGCCATCGGGCACAGCACGACGCTGCTGCTGGGCGTGATCTTCGACATTCGCGCCAATCCCTTCATCATCGACGCAATCATCGGCCTGTCGGTGGTCTATAAGGCGATCGACAATCTCGACGGCTTCCGTACCTGGCTGGGCTTTTCGCCCAATCCCAAGGCGGCGGTGCTGATCTTCGGCTTCTTCCACGGCTTTGGCCTCGCCACCAAGCTCCAGGAACTGACGCTGGCGAAGGACGGGATGATCCCCAACCTCATCAGCTTCAACATCGGCGTCGAAATGGGCCAGTTCATGGCGCTGACCATCATCCTGCTGCTGATGAACCTCTGGCGCATGAGCGACAGTTTCCGCCGCAGCGCCATCCTCGCCAATGCCGCGCTGATGACCGCCGGCTTCGTCCTCATCGGCTACCAGCTGGCCGGCTATTTCACCCAAGGGGCCTGACATGAACACGCAGAGTATTTCCGCGCTTCCTGCCCAAATTTCGCCCTCCCCCTCCACGCTCGCCAAGGCGACCGGCGGCGCGGTGATCGCCGCCGCCGCGATCCTGACGCTGTTCGTGCTGCCCGCCGAATATGGCATCGATCCCACCGGCGTCGGCACGGCACTGGGCCTCACCGGCATGGTCGCGGGCAAGGCGCAAGCGGCGCCTGCCGCCCCCGCCCCCGTCACGGCGAGCGATATTCCCACGCCCAGCAAGGCCAGCATCTCCAAGTCCACGCCCTGGCGTCAGGATGAAATGACCATCAGCCTGCCCCCGCACAGCGGTCAGGAGGTGAAGGCGCATATGGAAAAGGGGGACAGCTTCATCTTCACATGGAAGTCGAGCGGCCCGATCAAGGCGGAGATGCATGGCGAGGAGCTGAACGCCGCCAACGACGCCTTCACCGATTATTGGAAGGAGCTGGAGATCAGCGGCGGTCAGGGCGACTTCACCGCCCCCTTCGGCGGCATCCACGGCTGGTATTTCCGCAACAAGGGCGAAACGCCCGTGACCGTCACCGTCAAGACGGTCGGCTTCTACAAGGATCTCTATCAGCCCAAGGCTGAGTGAGCGTATAAGGAATAAGAGGACAGGTGCCATGAGCAGTATCGCGGGCCAAGCGCCCCCCATAAGCCTTCGGGCTTCCGCCTCCCCCATGGACGCCGCCAAGGCGCGCACGCGACTGATCGCCATCGATGCGCTGCGGGGTCTCGTCATGCTGTTCATGCTGGTCGACCATGTGCGTGAAACCTGGTTCCTGCACTTGCAGGTCACGGACCCGGTGAACGCCAACACGACCGATCCGGGGCTGTTCTTCACCCGCCTGCTCTCGACCTTCTGCGCGCCGACCTTCGTGGCGCTGACCGGGCTTTCCGCCTGGCTCTACGGTCAGTCGCACAGCAAGGGGCAGGTATCGGAATTCCTGTTCAAGCGCGGCCTGTTCCTGATTTTCCTGGAGTTTACGGTCGTCGGCTATGCCTGGCCGACGCAGGCGCCCGCTTTCCCGCCGACGGCAATCTGGTTGCAGGTGATCTGGGCGATCGGCCTCAGCATGATCGCGCTGGCCGCGCTGCTCCATCTGCCGCGACCGGCACAATTTGCCGTGGGCCTGGCCATCGTCTGCCTGCACAATCTGCTCGACCCCATCAGGCTGACGGCGGACTCCCCCTATTTCATCCCCTGGGCGCTGCTGCACCAGCGCGACAAGTTCGAAATCGCCGGCACCCTGTTCAAGACGACCTATCCGGTCCTGCCGTGGATCGGCGTGATCCTGCTCGGCTATGCCTGCGGGCCGTGGTTCGCCAAGGGCAGCGATCCGGAAAAGCGCATCAAGCGGCTGGTCATGCTGGGCCTCGGCCTCCTCATCGGTTTCGTCCTGATCCGCACCCTGAACGTCTACGGCGACAAGCCATGGTTCATCGCGGAAACGCCGCTGCGCACGGTGATGAGCTTCCTGGCGCTCACCAAATATCCGCCCTCGCTGCTGTTCCTGATGCCGACGATCGGCACAGGCTGCCTGCTGCTGGCGGCGTTCGAAGCCTGGCAGGACAGCAAGGCGATGCCGCACCTCGCTCTGCTGGGCGGCGCGCCGATGTTCTATTACGTCCTGCACCTCTACACGCTGAAGGTCATCTACAATGTCGCGCTGGTCCTTTACGGCCCGACCAAGGACACGGTGTTCGGCGTCGATCATCTGCGCTGGGTGTGGATCTGGGTCTTCATCCTGATCCCGGTGCTTTACTTCCCCACGCGCTGGTTCGCGCAGCTCAAGCAGCGGCGCAAGGACATCTGGTGGCTTAAATATCTCTGATCCCGAGTGCCTGCGGGTTCCCTGGCCGCCTTCCACCCGGAAGGCGGCCTTTTTCTTGGGATTTCGGGGGTGCGAAGACGCTGGAAAACAGCCCGGTGAATCCTGCCGTCCAAGACCCCTTTTCCCTATTTTTCACTGTGGGGAGTGCCAAGTTTGACGTAATATTTCTGCAATGCAGACATAGCCTGCATTCAACAAGAGGTGAAAAAACACCCCGTGACCGGCCCCGGAGAAAAGGACCCAAAAGATGTCCGACTGGAGAGAAAGAAAAGATAAGGCCGGCTCACCCCGTTTCGCAGGACATATGGGAACAGCGATTTTAATAGGGGTAAGCATTATGCGCAAAAATTCGGCTTTTCGTCTGGCCTTGACTGCCAGCGCCGCCGCCATCGCCTTCGCACCGGGCGTTCAGGCCCAGACGGCAGCAACAACAGAAATCGTCGTCACCGCCATGAAGCGCCAATATTTTGGCGACACGCCGGTCAAGGAAATCCCGCAGGCGGTGCAGTTCCTGGAAGGCAAGCTGCTCGACGATCTCAACATCACCCGCCTCGACACCGCGCTGGAACTGGCGAGCGGCGTGTCGAAGCAGAATAATTTCGGCGGCCTGTGGGACAGCTTCGCCATTCGCGGCTTTGCCGGGGACGAGAATTTCCCGAGCGGCTTCCTGGTGAACGGCTTCAACGGCGGCCGTGGCTATGGCGGCCCGCGTGACGCTTCGAATGTCGAGCGGATCGAAGTGCTCAAGGGTCCGAACTCGGCGCTGTTCGGGCGCGGCGAGCCGGGCGGCACGATCAACATCGTCACCAAGAAGCCGGTGCTGGAAAAGACCTTCGGCAGCTTCGGCATCGCGGGCGGCAGCTGGAACAATTATCGGGTCGAGGGCGATTTCAACCTGCCGATCAACGATATGTTCGCGGTGCGCCTGAACGGCGCGGCAGAAGATGCCGACAGCTTCCGCGACACGGTCCACACCCGCAAATATGTGCTGACGCCGTCCTTCCTTGCAAAATTCTCGGACAAGGATCTGTTCACCTATGAAATGGAATATGTGAACCAGGAAGTGCCGTTCGAGCGTGGTGTGGTCGCAATCCCGACCGTGCAGAGCAATGGCAGCATCTCCTATAATCTGGGCGCCATCCCCAATTCGCGTTTCCTGGGCAACCCCAATGACGGCCCGACCAAGGTCAAGGTGCTGGGCCATCAGGCGCAATATCAGCATGACTTCAGCGACGACTGGACGCTGATGCTGGGTGCAGGCTACAAAGATACGATCTTCCGGGGCTTTTCCAGCGATCCGGAACTGGTCCTCAGCCGCCAGCGGCTCGACAATGATGGCATGACCCTGTCCCGTCAGCGCCGCTATCGCGACTACAGCACCAGCCATATGGTGTTCCGTGGTGAAATCAGCGGCAAGATCGAAACGGGATCGATCGTCCACAATATCCGCATCGGCGGCGATTGGGACCGGTTCAAGATCGACACCTATCAGACCCGCTATCGGCCGAGCGCTGCGGATCAGTCCTATTCGATCAATATCTTCAATCCGAACTATAACATCCCTGCACCGACCCCGACTACGGTGATCCAGAATTCGACCGAGATCCAGAAGGCCTGGGGCATCTATGCCCAGGACCAGGTCGAGATCACCGAACAGTTCAAGGTTCGCTTCGGCGGTCGCTATGACGATTTCGCGCAGGATATCGATCTGCGGGTGAACAACACCAATCCGAAGAAGTCCTACACCAAGTTCAGCCCAATGGCCGGTCTGGTGTTCGAGCCGACGAGCAGCATTTCGCTCTATGCCAGCTATGGCAAGGGTTTCCGCCCGAACAGCGGCGTCGGTTTCGACGGCAACCCCTTCGACCCGGAAATCAGCAAGTCCTATGAAGTCGGCGGCAAGTTCGTGACGCCCGACGGCAAGATCACCAGCACGATTTCGCTCTACAAGATGAAGAAGAGCAACGTGCTGACCACTGATCCGGTCAATGCGGGCTTCTCCAAGCCGGTCGGTTCGGCCGAGAGCAAGGGCGTCGAATTCGACCTCAATGCCAAGCTGCCCGCCGGGTTCGAGCTGTTCCTGACCTATGCCTATACCGATGCGGGCTGGGCGACCAACGCGCTCGACCCCAACTTCTCGCAGCCGATCCGCAAGGGCGATCCGCTGATCAACATTCCCAAGCATCAGGCCAATGCCCTGTTGTTCAAGAATTTCTCGATCGGCAATCATGAAGCGATGCTGGGCGCGGGCGTGAATTATGTCGGGCGGCGGCTGGGCGAGACGGCGACGACCTTCTTCCTGCCCAGCTATACGCTGGTGAAGGTCATAGGTTCGTTCAACATCACCGACCAGATCAAGCTGTCAGCCGACGTCAACAACCTGTTCGACAAGAAATATTACGCCAGCTCCTATGCGGCGCTGTGGGTCCAGCCGGGTGCGCCGCGCTCCTTCACGGTCCGCGCGACGTTCGATTTCTGATCTGCTGACATTCGGAACCTTTGGTTCCGATTGGCCGCCGGCGACCTGCCCTCCAAGCCTGAAGGGTCGCCGGCGGTCTTTCCATGTTAGGAAAAGACCATGAACCGGGCGCGATGGCTTCGCCTTCACAAATATATCGGCCTTGCCATGGCCGCGTTCCTGCTTGTGCAGGCGACGACCGGAATGCTGCTGCTCTATCGCGGGCCGGTGGCGCGCTGGATCGATCCGGCGGGGCTGGTCAGCCATGGCACGGCGCCCGATATTTCGGCCGGGACAGCGGTGGCCAGGGCGGAGCGGGCATTGCCCGGCTTTGCCGTCGCGCGCCTCTTCGCGCCCGATGTCGAGGGAGCGACTTACCTTGCGGAACTGACCGATGCACGCGGAGCGACGCGCTATGCGTCGGTCGATCCGGCGGGCGGCGGCGTACTGCGCAAGGGGTCAGTCTGGGCCTTTCCGGTCGAAGCCGCGCTTCAACTCCATTACCGGCTGATGGCGGGCAAGGCCGGAATGGCGGTCGTGCTGCTCAATGCGCTGGCCCTGTTGGCGATGGCGGGGACAGGCCTGGCCTATTGGTGGCCCAAAAAGGGGCCTATCTCGAAGCAGCTCTCGGTCCGCTGGAATATGGCCTTCCGGCTGGTGCTGCGGCAGTTGCATCGGACGGTAGGGGTGCTGATGTCCGTCCTGCTGGGCTTCATGGCGGTGACGGGCTTGTTGCTGGTGGTGCCGGAACTGATCGGCGCGGACGCCCCCGCCCTTCAGCGGCCCGCTGCGAGCGCCCCCGCGATCGACCGGGCGTTGACGCTGGCGCAGAGCGCTTTTCCCGACAGTGCCTTGCGCGATTTCCGCCTGACCGATGAGCGGCTGGTCGCCAATTTCCACGCGCCCGAGCGCAACCCCCGCGCCGTGCATCGCGCCATCGTGACGCTGACCGATCCGCATATCGTCAGCGCGACGCGGGCGGAGAAGAATGGTGCGCTCTGGATGACGGTGCTGCCGCTGCACACGGGCAACAGTCTCGGCATGACCGGCCCGATGGTGTTGATGCTGGTCGCGCTGGCGCTGCTCACCCTTACCCTTTCCGGACCGCTGATGTGGTGGCAGGCTCAGGCCATGCGCCGCCGGTCCGCCGCAAGAAAGCAGATGGCATGACCTTGCTCTATACATCCGATCCCGAACGCGGGCGCATCTGGCGGGAAATCTTCGCTGCCGAAGCGCCGGACATCGCCTTTGTGACGCCGGAAGAAATGAACGATCCTGCGGCGATCCGCTATCTTGCGGCCTGGGATCCGTCGCGTGAATTGCTGGAGCGGTTGACGAGCCTGCAAGCGCTGTTCTCGGTCGGCGCCGGGATCGACCAGTTCGACATGAGCAAGCTGCCGCCCTATGTCCGGCTGGTGCGGATGATCGAGCCGGGGATCGTTGAGGGCATGGTCGAATATGCCTGCGGGGCAGTGCTGACATTGCATCGGGGCTTCATCGACTATGGCCTGGCGCAAAGGGAGCATCGCTGGGCGCCGGTCAAGCTGGTGCCTGCCGCCGAGCGGCGGGTGGGCGTGATGGGGCTGGGGCAATTGGGCCAGGCGGTGCTGAAGGCGGTGCGCCCCTTCGGCTTCGCGCTTTCGGGCTGGAGCCGGACTCGGCATGAGATTGAGGGCGTCGCGTGCCATGCGGGCGAGGCGGAGTTGGACACGTTTCTGGCGCACTGCGACATCCTTATCTGCCTGGTGCCGCTGACGGCGGAGACGCGCGGCATTTTGTGCCGGAAGACTCTATCGAAACTGCCGCGCGGCGCCGTGCTTATCAATGTCGGGCGCGGCGGGCATCTGGTGGAGCATGATCTGCTGTCCTTGCTCGATGAGGGTCATCTTTCCGCTGCGATTCTGGATGTGACAGAGCCGGAGCCGCTGCCGCAGGAGCATCCGTTTTGGGATCATCCCCGCATCCTGCTGACGCCCCATATCGCCAGCATGACTCGGGCCGACACTGCCGCACGGGCGCTGATCGCCAATATCCGCAAGTTTGAGGCTGGCCTGCCAATGGACGGCGAAGTCCGCCCAGATCGGGGTTACTAACTCTCTTATCGTCGTTCCCGCCTTCGCGGGAGCGACGAAGGAGGAAGAAGAATGGCGATATTATCTGCTGCTTCCTGATCGTTCACCCCGCTCAAAACCCTCCTTCATCAACCCGATCGCTCTCCCGATTGGCCGACAGCAAACTATGCCGAAAGATCGTGATAAAAGGTCCAAATCTGCGCCCCATCGCAAGCCAATCGGAGACATGTTCCGGACAGCCCATGTCGTAATGGCTTCATCGAAACGGCCCACCGGCCATGCTCAACCAAGGGGAGTTCCACCCATGCCCAACTTCCGTCCCAAATATATCAGCTTCGACTGCTACGGCACGCTGACCCGCTTCCGCATGACCGAGATGGCGACCGCCTTCATGGCCGATCGCGTCGCCGCCGAAGACCTGCCCGCCTTCTGCAAGGACTGGGGCGCCTATCGGCTGGATGAAGTGCTGGGCGCATGGAAGCCCTATCAGGAGGTCATCCGCAACTCCGTTCGCCGCACCTGCAAGAAATGGGGCGTGGAATATCGGGAAGCCGACGCCGACGCAGTCTATAACGCCGTGCCGACCTGGGGTCCGCATGAGGATGTGCCGGGCGGCCTTTCCAAGATCGGGGACAAGATTCCGCTCGTCATCCTGTCCAATGCGATGAACGACCAGATCCATCACAATGTCGCCATGCTGGGCGCGCCCTTCCACGCCGTGTATACCGCGCAGATGGCGCAGGCCTACAAGCCCCGGATGCAGGCGTTCGAATATATGTTCGACCAGCTCGGCGCGAAGCCCGAAGAGATGATGCACGTCTCCTCCAGCTTTCGTTACGACCAGAATACCGCGACCGACTTGCGCTTTGGCTGCCGCGTGTTCGTGGGGCGCGGGCATGAGCCGTCCAACCCCTTCTATCGCGACGTCGAAATCCCGCATATCGGCGCTCTGCCGGCGGTCGTGGGTCTCTGATCCCAGCGATGAGCGCATCCCCCCTCTCCTACTGGCTCGCAAGCGCACCCGCCTTCACCGGCGGGGCGCAAGGGTCCGTCGACGGCAAGGCCGACGTCGCCATTATCGGCGGCGGCTTTACCGGGCTTTCGGCGGCGCTGGCGCTGGCCAAGCGCGGCGCGAGCGTCGTGCTGCTGGAGGCGGGGCGCGTGGTCGGGGAAGCTTCGGGTCGCAACGGGGGCCAGTGCAACAACGGCACGGCCCACGACTATGGCGCTCTCTCCGCCCGTTTCGGCAAGGATGTCGCCAAGGCCTATTATCGCGCCCATTGCGACGCGGTGGATATGGTCGAGCGGATCGTGGCGGAGGAAGGCATTGATTGCGCCTTCAACCGCTGCGGCCGGGTGAAGCTCGCCGCCAAGCAGAAACATTATGAAAAGCTGGTCCGCGCCCATGACCTGCTTGTCCGCGAGGTGGATGAGAATGTCCGCCTCGTGCCGCCGGAGCGCATCCGTGAGGAAGTGGGATCGAACGCCTTTCACGGCGCGCTGATCCAGACGACCAGCGCACAGCTCAACCCGGCGCGCTTTGGTGTCGGCCTCGCGGAAGCGGCAGCGCGGACGGGCGCGAAAATCTATGAAAATGCCGAAGTCACCGGACTGGATCGGCTGGCGAGCGGCTGGCGGGTAACGACGCCCAAAGGGCAGGTCACGGCCTCCCAGGTGCTGGTCGCGACCGGGGGTGCGCCTGCTGCCGCGCCCTTCGGTTTCTTCCGGCGGCGGATCGTGTCGGTGGGAAGCTTCATCATCGCGACCAAACCGCTCGACAATGGGCTGATCGACAGGCTGCTGCCCGGACGGCGCAACTATGTGACCAGCAAGAATATCGGCAATTATTTCCGCCTGACCGCCGACGACCGGCTGATCTTCGGCGGGCGGGCCCGCTTTGCGATCAGCGATCCGCGCTCCGACCTGAAAAGCGGGCACATCCTCGAACAGACGATGGCTGAAATCTTCCCGGCGCTGAAGGGCGTGGGCGTCGATCATGTCTGGGGCGGGATGGTGGACCTGACCGCCGACCGCCTGCCGCGCGCGGGCGAGCAGGACGGGCTTTTCTATTCCATGGGCTATAGCGGCCATGGCGTGCAGATGGCGACCTATATGGGCCAGATGATGGCGCGGGTGATGGGTGGGGAAACCTCCGCCAATCCGTGGGACGGCCTCGCCTGGCCGAGCGTGCCCGGCCATTTCGGCAAGCCCTGGTTCCTGCCGATCGTCGGCCTGTGGTATAAATGGCAGGACGTGATCCATTGATGGACGATTTCTCCTTTTCCCGGCGGAACATGCTGGGCGCGCTGGGGGCAGGATTGCTGCTGCCCGAAACCGCGCTCGCGGCGCCCCGGCCGCGCATCGGCGGGCGCATCCGCGTGGCGAGCCTATCCAGCTCCACCGCCGACACGCTCGATCCGGCCAAGGGCGCGCTGTCGACCGACTATGTGCGGCACTATATGTTCTATAACGGGCTGACCCAGCTCGACCGCAACCTGATCCCCCGCCCCGCTTTGGCCGAGCGGATCGAGAGCAAGGACCAGCAAAACTGGCATGTCCGCCTGCGCCGGGGCGTGACCTTCCATGATGGCGCGACGTTGAGCGCGAAGGATGTGGCCTGGTCGCTCCAGCGGCACAAGGATCCCGCGACCGGCTCCAAAATGGCGACCATTGCCGAGCAGTTCGCGGAAGTGAAAGCAACCGGCCCGCTGGACCTGACGATCCGCCTGACCGGCCCCAATGCCGACTTGCCGACCATCCTCGCCCAGTCGCATTTCCTGATCCTGCGCGCAGGGACGAAGGATTTCCACAGCGCCAACGGCACCGGCCCCTATCGCTGCGCCCAGTTCCGCCCCGGCGTGCGCACGCTCGCCCGGCGCAACCCGAATTACTGGCGCAACGGCAAGCCCTATCTGGAAGAGATCGAACTGATCGGCATCCCCGACGAGGTCAGCCGGGTCAATGCGCTGCTGTCGGGCGACGTGCACCTCATCATCGCGGTCAATCCACGATCGACCAAGCGTGTCCGCGCCTCCAGCCGCCATGCGCTGCTGGAAAGCAAGTCCGGCCTCTACACCAACCTCATCATGCGGCAGGACAGCGCGCCGACGAACAATCCCCATTTCGTCGCGGCGATGAAATATCTGGTCGACCGGCCTCTCATCAAGCGGGCGCTTTATCGCGACTATGCGACCATCGCCAACGACCATCCAATCCCGCCCTTCCATCCCTATTATCGCGCCGACCTGCCGCAGACATCGCTCGATCTCGACAAGGCGAAATGGCACCTTCAGCGCGCCGGGCTCAGCGGCGTGCGGTTGCCCGTCTATGCCTCCCCGGCGGCGGACGGATCGGTCGACATGGCGTCGATCATGCAGGAATATGGCTCGCGCGTCGGGCTGAACCTGGCGGTCAACCGGGTGCCGGCCGACGGATACTGGTCGACCCACTGGATGAAGCACCCGCTGACCTTCGGCAACACCAACCCGCGCCCGACCGCCGACCTCGTCTTCAGCCTCTTCTACAAGTCCGACGCGGACTGGAACGAGTCCGGCTGGAAGAACCCGCATTTCGACAGGCTGCTCATCGAAGCGCGGGGCGAAGCGGATCAGGCCCGCCGCAAGCAGCTTTACGGCGAAATGCAGGGGCTGGTGCATGATCGCTGCGGCGTCGCCATCCCGGTCTTCATCAGTCTGATCGACGGTTACGACCGGCGTTTGAAGGGACTGCAATCCATGTCG
Organism: Sphingobium sp. TKS; assembly: GCF_001563265.1. Lineage (NCBI taxonomy): Bacteria > Pseudomonadati > Pseudomonadota > Alphaproteobacteria > Sphingomonadales > Sphingobiaceae > Sphingobium > Sphingobium sp. TKS. Next base: position 2,933,598 of record NZ_CP005083.1, read on the forward strand.
ACAGGCGGCCTGATGGGCTATCAATTTGCCGAACATGTGTGGTGGGAAGGCTGATGGCGCCCAATTCTTCATCTCCATCCTCCTCTTCCGGCGCGAAGGCGGCGCTTGCGCTGATTGGCAAGCGCTTTGCCTCGTCGCTCCTGACATTGCTCCTGGTGTCGCTGGTGGTCTTCACCATCGCGCAACTCCTCCCCGGCGACGCCGCGCAGGAGGCGCTGGGCCAAAGCGCCACCGCTGAGCAGGTCGCCGCGCTGCGCCATGACATGGGCCTCGATCGGCCCGCGCATGAACGCTATGTAAGCTGGCTAAGCGGCATGGTGAGCGGCGATCCCGGCCAGTCGCTGGTCGCCAATCTGCCCGTATCCGAAGTCATCTCCAGCCGCCTGCCTAACAGCCTGCTGCTGGCGGCGCTCAGCGCCTTGGTCGCGGTGCCGGTGGCGCTTTCCATCGGCATCGGTTCCGCGATGAACCGGGGCGGCAAGCTCGACAGGGCGCTCAATATCTCAACCCTCTCCATGGTCGCGGTGCCGGAATTTCTGGTGGCGACGCTGGCGGTTCTGATCTTCTCGGTGAAGCTGCGCTGGCTGCCCTCCATCGCCCTGGTCGCGGACGATATGAGTTGGGGCGATTATCTGCGCGGCGCGGCGATGCCGATCCTTGCCTTAAGCATCGTCGTCATCGCCCAGATGGCCCGCATGACCCGCGCCGCCGTGATCGACCAGATGGACCGGCCTTACGTCGAAATGGCGGTGCTGAAGGGCGTGGCTCCGGTCCGGGTCGTGCTCAGGCACATCATGCCCAACGCGGTCGCGCCGATCGTCAATGCGATGGCGCTCAGCCTTTCCTACCTGTTGGGCGGCGCGATCATCGTCGAGACCATCTTCAACTATCCCGGCCTCGCAAGCCTGATGGTGAACGCCGTCACCAGCCGCGACATGCCGCTGCTGCAGGCCTGCGCGATGATCTTCTGCGCGGCCTATCTCATCCTCATGCTGATCGCGGACGTCACCGCCATCCTCGCCAACCCCAGGCTGCGAGCCCAATGACCGCTTCCTCCCTCCGCTGGGCCAAAGCCCTTCCGCTGTCCGCCAAGATCGGGCTGATCTTCGTCCTCTTCTGGCTGGCCGTCGCGGTCTTCGGGCCGATTCTCGCGCCCTATCCGGTCGGCGCTTTCGTCGCCTATGACGTGTTCGACGGGATGTCGGCACAGCATTGGCTGGGCAGCGACTATCTCGGCCGCGACGTGCTGAGCCGCCTGCTGTCGGGAGCGCGCTATACGGTGGGCCTTGCCGCCGCCGCCGCGATGCTGGCGAGCGCGACCGGCACGGCGCTGGCCCTCACCGCAGCCGTGGGCGGGCCGAAGGTGGACGAGCCGCTGTCGCGCTTCATGGACACGCTGATCTCGATCCCGTCCAAGATCTTCTCGCTGGTTCTGGTGGCGGCGTTCGGCTCCTCGCTGGGGCTGCTGCTGCTGATCGCGGCTGTGACCTATGTGCCGGGCAATTACCGCATCGCCAGAGCGCTGGCGGTGAACCTCGTGCAGATGGACTATGTGCAGGTCGCCCGCGCCCGAGGCGAAGGGCGCTTTCACCTCGCGTGGAAGGAAATATTGCCGAACATGATCCACCCGCTGCTCGCGGATTTCGGGCTGCGCTTCGTGTTCATCGTGCTGCTGCTATCGGGCCTGTCGTTCCTGGGCCTTGGCGTGCAGCCGCCGGATGCGGACCTGGGTTCGCTGGTGCGTGAGAATATCTCGGGCCTTGGCGAAGGCGCCCCCGCCATATTAGTGCCCGCCATTGCGATCGCGACGCTGACCGTCAGCGTCAACCTGCTGATCGACGGGCTGAAGGGGAAGCGCGCATGACCGCTCATGTCGAAGAAGCCCATGTCGAGGTCAGGAGCCTGCGCGTCACCGCCCGCAATGCGGCGGGCGAAGTCTTCCCCATCGTCAGCGAGATCGACTTTGCCCTGAAGCGGGGCGAAGTGCTGGCGCTGATCGGAGAATCCGGCTCGGGCAAGACGACCATAGCGTTGACCATGCTCGGGCACGCCCGGCCCGGCGCGAAGATCGCTGGCGGCAGCATCCGCGTGGGCGAGTCCGAAATCCTCTCGCTCGACGCCAGAGGCCTTGCCGCCCTGCGCGGCAACCGCATCGCCTATATCGCGCAGTCGGCCGCCTCTGCCTTTAACCCCTCTCGCACGATCATGGATCAGGTGATCGAACCGGCGCTGATCCACAATCTCATGTCGCGCGCGGAGGCTCAGAAGAAGGCGATCGAGCTGTTTCGTGCGTTGGCTTTGCCCTTCCCCGACACCATCGGCTCGCGCTATCCGCACCAGCTTTCGGGCGGGCAATTGCAGCGGCTGATGGCGGCGATGGCGCTCGTCACCGATCCTGAGCTGGTGATCCTCGACGAGCCGACCACCGCGCTCGACGTCACCACCCAGATCGAGGTGCTGCGCGCCTTCAAGGCGGTGGTGCTGGAGCGCGGCGCGACGGCCATCTATGTGTCGCACGATCTGGCTGTGGTCGCGCAGATGGCGGATCAGATAGTGGTGCTGAACCAGGGCCGTATCCGGGAAAAAGGCGCGGCGGATCAGATACTGCACCGTCCCGCCGACGACTATACCAAGACGCTGATGGCCGCAGCCCGGCCCGCCGTGCGCCCGGCGCCCAGCCAAGCCGACCTACCCGCCGCGCCCTTGCTCGAAATCCGTGGGCTGACGGCGGGCTATGGCAAGATCGGCAAGGATGGCCGCCCGCGCATTCCGGTATTGCGCGACATCAACTTGCGCATGGAGCGCGGCGCCACTCTGGGCGTGATCGGAGAATCCGGATCGGGCAAGTCCACCATGGCACGCGTCATCGCGGGCCTGCTGCCCCCCGCGCAGGGCGAGGTTCTGCTGAACGGCGAGCCTTTGCCGCCGGGCCTCAAAGGCCGCAGCCGCGACCAGTTCCGGCGCATCCAGTTGGTGTTCCAGAATGCCGACACCGCGCTCAACCCGGCCCATTCGGTGGGCAATATCCTGTCCCGCCCGCTGACCTTCTATCATGGCCTGAAAGGGAATGCGGCGCGGCTTCGGGTGCTGGAACTGCTCGACCTCATCCGCCTGCCCGCCTCGGTGATCGACCGGCGCTGCGGCGAACTGTCCGGCGGGCAGAAGCAGCGCATCAACCTCGCCCGCGCCTTGGCCGCCGACCCCGAACTGATCCTTTGCGACGAGGTGACGTCGGCGCTCGATACGGTTGTGGGCGCGGCGATCCTCGACCTGATGGCGGAACTGCGCAAGGAACTGGGCGTCGCCTATATGTTCATCAGCCACGACATCTCGACCGTGCGCGCCATATGCGACGACATACTCGTCCTCTATTCGGGCACGATGGTGGACATGGGCAAGCGGGAGGCGTTCCGTGCCGCACCCTTCCACCCCTATACCGACCTGCTGATCGGCTCCGTCCCGGAAATGCGCGCCGGCTGGCTGGAGGAAAGCGGCGCAGGCCGTTCGCTTCCCCCGATCGGCGCATCAGCCGATGAACCTGACCTCTGCCGTTTCCTGCCCCGCTGCCCGGCGCGGATCGACGGGCTGTGCAACGTCACGCCACCGCCGCGCCACAAGCTGTCCAAGGGCAACGGCATCCTATGCCACCATGGAGAAGAAACTTTGACGCAAGTCCAGGGCGTCGCCGCATGAGCGGGCGCTTCGTTCGTCTGGGGGAAACCGATCGTCCTCCGGTCACGCTGCATGTCGACGGCCAGTCGGTGACGGCGCTGGAGGGCGACACGCTGATGGTCGCGCTGCTCAGCAGCGGCGGCACGCTGCGCCAGTCGGAGTTCGGAGATGGCCGCCGCGCAGGCTTCTGCCTGATGGGCGCCTGTCAGGATTGCTGGGTGTGGACGGAGGGCGGTGACCGCCTGCGCGCCTGCTCCACGCTCGCGGCTGCGGGCCAGCGCATCCTCACCAGCCAGCCGGAGGCGACATGGCCGAACCACGCATAATCATCGTCGGCGCAGGGCCATCCGGCGTGCGGGCGGCGGAAGCGGTGGTGAAGGCGGGCCTGCGCCCCATCGTCATCGACGAGGCGCGGCGCGCTGGCGGGCAGATCTACCGCCGTCAGCCGGATAATTTCACGCGGCCCTATGAGAAGCTCTACGGCACCGAGGCCGGGCGGGCGAAGGCGCTGCACGACAGTTTCGATGCGCTGAAGGGGCAGATCGACTATCGGCCGGAAACATTGGTGTGGAACATTGCCGACCGCCAGGTCTGGACGGCTTGCGGCCATGTTCAGGACACGCTGCCCTATGATGCGCTAATCCTTTGCACCGGCGCGACGGATCGGCTGATGCCGGTCAAGGGCTGGAATTTGGCGGGCACCTACAGCCTTGGCGGATCGCAGGTGGCGCTCAAGTCGCAGGCCGTGTCGATCGGGCATGAAGTGGTGTTCATGGGGTCCGGGCCGCTGCTTTATCTCGTCGCCGCGCAATATGTGGAGGCCGGGGCGAAGGTCGCTGCCGTCCTCGACACCTCGCCGGCGGGCGCCCGGATCAAGGCGCTGCCCGACCTTCTCGCCATGCCTTCGGTGCTGTGGAACGGCATCCAGCTCACGCGCAAGCTCGGCAAAGCGGGCGTTCCCGTGCTCCACCAGATCACCCCCGTAGAGATCATGGGCGATGCGGACAGCGGCGTGAACGGCGTCCGCTTCCGCACTGCTTCGGGTGAGGAAAGGACGATTGCCTGCGATGCGGTGGCGGTCGGCTACCACCTCCGTCCCGAAACCCAACTGGCCGATCTGGCGCGCTGCGAATTCGCCTTCGACGCGGGGACGCATCAGTGGCTTCCCAAGCGCGACCAGGATGGGCGAGCCAGCATGGCGGGCGTCTATCTGGCGGGCGACGGCGCGAAAATCCTCGGCGCGCGTTCGGCGGAGGCGAGCGGGAAGCTGGCCGCCCTGGCCGCGCTCTCCGATCTCGGCTTGGCGGTGGACCGCGGCGAGATGACGGCGCTGCGGCGAGATGTGGCGGGCTATGCGAAGTTTGCGCGGGGGCTGGCCAAGGCTTTTCCCTGGCCCGCCAATCAGGCGGCGGCCCTGCCCGACGAGGCGATTGTCTGCCGCTGCGAGGCCGTCAGCGCGGGCGATTTGCGTGCGGTGATGCGCGAAACCGGCGCGATAGAAGCCAATCGCGCCAAAGCCTTCAGCCGCGTGGGCATGGGGCGCTGTCAGGGGCGCTATTGCGGCCTCGCGGCGGCGGAACTCATCGCCGCCGAGGCCAATATCCCGGTCGAGCAGGTCGGCCGTCTGCGCGGGCAAGCGCCGGTCAAACCCCTGCCCATCGCCATCGGAGAAGAATAATGAGCGGGGCAAGCGACGTCATCATCGTGGGCGGCGGCCTCATGGGCAGCTCCGCCGCCCTGTTCCTGCGCGGCCATGGGCTGTCGGTCACGCTGCTGGAAACCGACCTGATCGGGCGGCAGGCGAGCGGCACCAATTTCGGCAATGTTCGGCGGCAGGGGCGTGCGCTGCATCAACTTCCGCTCGCCAATCGCGCCATCGCCATCTGGCGCAAGTCGCGGGAATTGCTGGGCGCGGATGTGGAATATCTCCAGTCGGGGCATATCCGCGTCTGCTATCGCGACCGGCCCGAACTGGTCGGCGCGATGGAGGATTATGCCGACAAGGCGCGGCTTGAGGGGCTGGACCTCGAACTACTGACAGGCAACGCGCTGCGGGCGAAATTTCCCTTTTTCGGGGCCGATGTGCTGGCGGGTTCCTATTCCGCGATGGATGGGCATGCCAACCCCCGCCTCGCCGCGCCTGCCTTTGCGCGGGCGGCACAACGGATGGGTGCTGCGATCCACGAGAATACGAAGATCGTGGACGCGCAGAAGGTGGGTGAGGATTTCCTCGTCAGCGCCGAGGATGGCCGCAAATTCCGCGCACCGATATTGCTGATCACGGCGGGCGCCTGGGGCAATGCGCTGTCCTCGCAATTTGGCGAGCCGGTGCCCATCGTTCCCAAAGGGCCGAATATGAGCGTCACCGAACCGGTGCCCTATGCGATCCACCCCGCTGTCGGCGTCATGACGCCACTGGAGGAGGAAACCGTCTATTTCCGGCAAGTCGCACGCGGCAATATCGTGCTGGGCGGGAGTACGCGGGGACCGTCCTATCCGGACGACTATCGCAGCTATGTTTTGCCGCAGAATACGCTGAGCCAGTTGAAGCAGATCCGACGACTGGCGCCTGCGCTCGGCAAGCTCAACATCATCCGCGTATGGTCGGGGATCGAGGGCTATATGCCCGACAGCCAGCCGGTCATGGGGCCGAGCGCCACGACCAGCGGGCTTTATTATGCCTTCGGCTTTTCGGGTGCAGGCTTCCAGATCGGGCCGGGCGTGGGCGAGACGATGGCGGAAATCATTGCCAAGGGTGGGACGGATATTCCGATGGAGCCGTATCAGATTGGGCGTTTCGCGGAATAAGCCTCTCTAGAGCGCGCTGCGCTAAATCAGACGCAGGGCTCGCGCTCTAGTTCTTTGTTGTCGCATCGTTTTTTGCGCAAAGCCGGTTCCCACTTTTGCGCTCGATGCTTGTCTTATGACATTGTTGTCCGTTTGGGTCAGGATGAGATGCCCGTTCCGGGGTGGCCACCCCGGAACGGGTGGAAGGGGACGGATCGCGCATCGATGCCGGTCGATCAGGGACCGGGTTAGAGTTGGATCGCCCCTTTCTTTTCCTTCAGGCCCGAACGGATACCGGGGCTTTGTGGCCCGGATGACAAGCATGGGACACGGAAAAGATGAGCAATGATCTACCACAAACCCTTGGCATCGACATCTCCAAAGCAACACTCGATTGCCATGCCCACCCTGCCTCAGCTGCCCGGCAGTTCCCCAATACCACCAAGGGCCACAAGGCGCTGATCGCATGGCTCGAACAATGGACAGTCGCGCAAATCGCCTATGAAGCAACGGGAACTTACCATCGTGCAATAGAACAGGCGCTCGCTCACATACCCTGCGTCAGGCTCAATCCCGAACGAGCCAGGCGCTTTGCTCAGGCCACCGGCACCCTCGCCAAGACCGACCGCATCGATGCCGCCCTGCTGGCCCGCATGGCAGCCACCGTGCAACCTCCCATCAGGCCAGCGCCATGTGCAAATCAGGTGCTGCTGGCCGAACTCATCAATGCCCGCGACGGACTAGTTCGGGATCGTACTGCACTCAAGAACCGAGATCAGAAACTCACCATTCCTTTCCTGAAGCGCCAGTGCAGGCAGCGCCTCGACCAGATCGCACGCCATATCGAAGCACTCGATGCTGAAATCGCCCAGATCATCGCTGCTGATCCGGCTCTGGTCCGCCGCCATAACATCCTCACCAGCATCGATGGCCTCGGAACGCTGACCGCCAATCAACTCATCGCCATCATGCCCGAACTCGGCAGCCTTGATAACAAACAGGCCGCATCACTCGCCGGTCTCGCTCCTGTCGCCAGACAGTCCGGCCAGTGGAAAGGCAAGAGCTTCATTCGAGGCGGCCGCGCAAACGTCCGCAAAGCCCTCTATATGCCTGCCCTCGTCGCTGCCCGCTTCAACCCCAATCTCAAGGCAAAATATCGACAACTCATCGCCGGCGGAAAACCACCAAAACTCGCCATCACTGCCGTCATGAGAAAGCTCATCGTCACCGCAAATGCCCTGCTCAAGGCAGATCGCATCTGGCGCAAATCACTCGCTTGACCATCACGGATACTCTAATACTTACTCCGTCATCCCCGCGAAGGCGGGGATCCATCTCTTGACCTCACGTCCAAAGGATAGGCTGGGAGATGGATTCCCGCCTTCGCGGGAATGACGAGGAAAATCAGAACTCGATCAAGGCCGTCTTGGTCTTGAGGTTCGCCATATAGGCTTCCCGCCCCAGATCCTTGCCGATCCCCGACTGCTTATACCCACCAGTCGGCAGGATGAAGTCATTGCTCCGTCCATAGCGGTTGACCCACACCGTCCCGGCCTCCAGCGACCGCGTGGCCCTGAGCGCCCGTGCCACATCGCCGGTATGCACGCCCGCCGCCAGCCCATAATCGCTGTCATTCGCCAGCGCATAAGCCTCTTCCTCATCGGCAAAGGTCTGGACCGTCAGCACCGGCCCGAAAATCTCGCCCTGCACGGCTTCGCTCTTCTGGTCGACACGCCCAAGCAGCGTCGGCGCGAAATAGCTGCCCTCCTGCGGCGCAGTCGCCCGTCCACCACCGACCAGCACTTCGGCCCCCTCGGATATGGCGCGCTTGACGATGCCGTCCATCCGGTCGAGCTGCCCTTCGGAAATGATCGGCCCCAAAGTCGTATCCGTGCGCCAGGTCGGCCCCGCCTTATGTGCGTTGAAGGCAGCGACCACCCGGTCGATCACCTGATCCGCCACCTTTTCCTGCACCAGCAGCCGCGAACCAGCCACGCAGACTTGCCCGGCATTGAGCGTGATCGCCCGCGCCACAATAGCCGCAGCCTTATCCAGCCCGGCATCGGCAAAGACGATCTGCGGGCTTTTCCCGCCCAGTTCCAGCGTGACCGGCTTGGGTCCGGTTTCCGCGCAGGCCGCCATGATCGCAGCCCCCGTCCGGGTGGATCCGGTAAAAGTCACCTTCGCAACTTCCGGCCGCCGCACCAGCGGATCGCCCACCGAGCGCCCATCGCCCTGCACGACATTGAACACGCCTGCGGGCAGACCAGCCTCGATCGCCAGTTCCGCCAGGCGCACGATGCTGAACGGCGTCATCTCCGAAGGCTTCAGGACGACGCTGTTCCCCGCCGCAATGGCCGGCGCGATCTTCCAGCCCGCCATCACCAGCGGCAGGTTCCATGGGCTTATCGCCGCCACCACGCCATAGGGTTCCGTGATGGTCAGCCCCAGCTTGTCCGGCGTCGTAGCCGCCACTTCGCCGCCGACCTTGTCCGTCCATTCCGCGAAGAAACGGATCGTTTCGGCGGTATAGCTCAAGTCCCAGGCGTTGATCTCGTTGATCGTACGGGTCGAACCCAGCGCTTCCAGCGGCGCCAGATTGGCCGCATCCGCCTCGATCAGATCGGCCCAGCACCGCAGCACTTTCATCCGGCCCCGCGGGTCGGTCTGCGCCCAGCCGCTTTTCTTGTAAGCGACCTGCGCATTTTCCACTGCCTCGGCCAACTGCCCTGCGTCCACGCTATCCAGTTCCGCCTGAACCCGCCCATCCGAAGGCCGCCGTACCGTGATCGCCTGGCCCCGCCCTTCGACCCGGCGGCCGCCGATGAAGTTGTTGGCCTTGGCCAGACTGATGAGATCGGGGTTGAAACCGTCCACGGCATAATCTCCTGCTACGCGCCTGCGCAGTAAAATAGGGTAGCGCGGCGGCATTTGTTGCAGTTGCGCCGGAAAGACTGCGCGATATTCTTCCAAAAAAAACGCGAAGGCGGCAGCCAATGCTTGGCAGCGTCCCCTAATGTCCGGATCACTGATTCATGACCAAAGGCGGTTTCCCTTCCCGCCAAGGAGCAAGACGCATGGCGACAGGCATAGAGGCGATGGTGGACCTGCGGCGCATGACCGCAGAGGATCTGGCCGCCGCCCACGACCTTTCCCACGAACAGAAATGGCCGCACCGGATCGAGGATTGGGAGATGCTGTTCCAGCTCGGCTTCGGCTATGTGGCGGAGCGGGACGGCCCGAACAACCAACGGGAAGTGATCGGCACCGCCATGGCCTGGCTCTATGGCGATGACGCCGCGACTCTGGGCATGGTGATCGTCTCGCCCAAGGCGCAAGGCCTGGGGATCGGCCGCCGTCTGATGGATGCGGTGCTGCACGATCTAGGCGATCGCACGGTGATGCTGAACGCCACCGACGAAGGCGCGCCGCTCTACCGCAAGCTCGGTTTCGAACCGGTCGGGCCGGTGTTCCAGCATCAAGGCGCGGCCTTCGCGGTCCCGATGGCCGAACTCATCCCCGACGAGCGCGTCCGTCCACTCGGAAGCAAGGACATGGATGTGCTGCGCGATCTCGCCCGGCAGGCGACCGGCATGAACCGCGACGCGCTGCTGGACGCGCTGGTCCCCGGTGCGCAGGGAGTGGTGCTGACGCGCAGCAATGAGCCGGTCGGCTTCGCCCTTTTCCGCCGCTTCGGGCGGGGCTATGTGGTCGGACCGACCGTCGCGCCCGACACGGGCGGGGCAAAAGCGCTGATCTCGCATTGGCTGGGATCGAACAGCGGCATGTTCTGCCGGCTCGACGTGCCGGAGGAAAGCGGATTGGGCGGCTGGCTCGATGAGCTGGGCCTGCCCTGCGTCGGCCGCGTCATGCGCATGGTGCGCGGCAAGCCCATCGATGCCAACGCCCCGGTCAAGACCTTCTCCCTCACGACACAGGCTCTCGGATGACACTCTCGCTCAACAACCCCTCGCTGCTGATCGAACGCGCCTTCATCGGGGGCGAATGGGTCGGTGCACAGACTGGCGCGACGCTGGATGTCGACAACCCGGCGACGGGCGCGATCATCGGCACAGTTCCCGATTGCGGCGAGGCGGATACGCAGGCTGCCGTCGATGCGGCGCATGCGGCATGGCCTGCGTGGCGCGCGAAAACTGCCGGCGAACGGGCGGCGGTGCTGGAGCGCTGGCATGCGCTGGTGATGGATAATTTGGCCGATCTCGGCCGGATCATGACCGCCGAACAGGGCAAGCCCACGGCCGAGGCGGAGGGCGAAATCCGCTATGCGGCAAGCTTCATCAAATGGTTCGCCGAGGAAGGCCGCCGCATCGATGGCAGCATCATCCCCGCGCCGGAAGCCAATCGCCGCATCCTGGTGATGAAGGAGCCGGTCGGCGTGTCGGCGGCGATCACCCCCTGGAACTTCCCGGCGGCGATGATCACCCGCAAATGCGCACCGGCGTTGGCGGCGGGATGCCCGGTGGTGGTGAAGCCTTCGGAGCTGACGCCCTTCACCGCACTGGCGCTGATCAAGCTGGCCGAGGAAGCGGGATTCCCCAAGGGCGTGATCAACATCGTCACCGGCCAGGCCGCCCCGATCGGCAAGATACTGACCGGCAGCGAGACCGTGCGCAAACTGTCCTTCACCGGATCGACGGCGGTCGGCGCATTGCTGATGCGGCAGAGTGCCGACACCATCAAGCGCCTGAGCCTGGAGCTGGGTGGCAATGCGCCGCTGATCGTGTTCGACGATGCCGACCTTGACCTCGCGGTCGCGGCGACCATGGCGAGCAAGTTCCGCAACGCCGGGCAGACCTGCGTCTGCGCGAACCGCATCCTGGTGCAGGACGGCGTGTACGAAGCTTTTGCCGAAAAGCTCGCCAAGGCCGTCTCCGCGCTGAAGGTTGCGCCGGGCGATCAGGACGGCAGCACCATCGGACCGCTGATCAACCGGGCCGCGGCCGAAAAGGTCGAGGCGCATGTCGAGGATGCACTGGCTCATGGAGCGACGATCTTCGCCCGCGCGCCCCAGGGCGCAAGTGGCGAACGCTTCGCCACGCCCGTCATCCTGACCGGCGCCACCCGCGACATGCGGCTGGCACGCGAGGAAACGTTCGGCCCCGTCGCCCCGCTGTTCCGCTTCGACGACGAGGAAGAGGGCATTGCCCTCGCCAACGACACCAGCTTCGGCCTTGCCAGCTATTTCTACACCGAAAACCTCCACCGCGCCTTCCGCGTGGGCGAACGGCTGGAGGCGGGCATGGTGGTGCTCAACACCGGTGGGATCGCGATGGAAATGGCGCCCTTCGGCGGCATCAAGCAATCGGGTCTGGGCCGCGAAGGCGCGCATGCAGGGATCGAGGAATATCTGGAGACCAAGGCGTTCCATATCGGGGGCCTGAAGCTCTGACACATAGGAGGCGCGAAACCCCAGATCCTGCATGCACGGGTCAGGGTTTCGCCTTCCTGACGCGGTTCATCCGCATTTCTCAGACGCAGGAAAGATCGCCATGACACGCAAATACAGCATCTCCGTCATCCCCGGCGACGGCATCGGCAAGGAAGTCATGCCGGAGGGCATCCGCGTCCTTGAACGCGCAGCCAGCCTCTATGGCTTCACCATCGATCAGAAGTGGCATGATTTCGCCTGCTGCGACTATTACGCCAAGCATGGCCAGATGATGCCGGACGATTGGAAGGCGCAGATCGGCAGTCCCGATGCGATCTTCTTCGGCGCGGTCGGCTGGCCCGATACTGTGCCGGATCATGTCTCGCTCTGGGGATCGCTGCTCCAGTTCCGGCGCGAATATGATCAATATGTGAACCTGCGCCCGGTGCGGCTGATGCCCGGCGTCCCCTGCCCGCTCGTGGGCCGTGAGCCGGGCGATATCGACTTCTGGGTCGTACGCGAGAATACGGAAGGCGAATATAGCTCGGTCGGCGGCAAGATGTTCCCCGGCACGGATCGCGAAGTCGTGATCCAGGAAACGGTGATGACCCGCCACGGCACCGACCGCGTGCTGCGCTACGCCTTCGAACTGGCGGCGACGCGGGAGCGCAAGCATGTCACCTCCGCCACCAAGTCCAACGGCATCGCCATCACCATGCCCTGGTGGGACGAGCGGGTGGAAGAGATGGCGAAAAATTATCCGACCGTCACCCATGACAAATATCATATCGACATATTGACGGCGCAGTTCGTGCTGAACCCGGACCGCTTCGATGTGGTGGTGGCGTCCAACCTGTTCGGGGATATTTTGTCGGACCTTGGCCCGGCCTGCACTGGCACCATTGGGGTTGCGCCTTCGGGCAATATCAACCCGGATCGGACCGCGCCCTCGCTGTTCGAGCCGGTGCACGGTTCCGCGCCGGATATTGCGGGCTTGGGGTTAGCCAATCCGGTCGGCCAGATCTGGTCGGCGGCGATGATGCTGGAGCATCTGGGCGAAGCCGAAGCCGCCGCCGGGATCATGCGCGCGGTGGAGACTGTGCTGGCGGAACCGGGGCTGCGGACCGGCGACCTCAAGGGCAAGGCCAACACCATCGAGTGCGGCAAGGCGATTGCTGACGCCCTTTCCTGAAGCCTTAAAGCGGCGCAGCAGAAAATGCTGCGCCGCTTCCTCAAAAAACCGCGTCCCTCCCATCCACCTCTGCAAATTGGCGCATCCGACCGCGGGCGCGGGATAGTCTGATCCCATAACCAACACCGCGAGTTTCCTGATGACGCTGACTCCCAACCGGTCCCTGATCGACATCGACCGCGATCACCTGATCCACCCCGTCACTTCCTTCCGCGGCCATGAAGCGCGCGGCGCGACACTGCTGCAAAGCGGCAAGGGCATGTGGCTGGCCGACATGGACGGCAATCAGTTGCTCGATGCCTTTGCGGGCCTGTGGTGCGTCAATGTCGGTTATGGCCAGGAAAGCATCGTCGAGGCCGCGGCGGAACAGATGCGCCGTCTGCCCTATGCGACGGGCTATTTCCACTTCGGGTCGGAACCGGCGGTGCGGCTGGCGGAAAAGCTGGTCGACCTCAGCCCGGAGGGGCTTGAGCATGTCTATTTCACCCTGGGCGGGTCCGATGCGGTGGACTCCGCGATCCGTTACATCGTGCATTATTACAACGCGACCGGCCGTCCCAACAAAAAGCAGTTCATCGCGCTGGAGCGCGGCTATCATGGTTCCAGCACAACGGGTTCCGGCCTGACGGCGCTCACGAATTTCCACCGCAATTTCGACCTGCCGCGCCCCTGGCAGCATCATATTCCCTCGCCCTATCCCTATCGCAGCGACCTGACCGACGATGCCGCGACTATTGCCCGCTCCGTCCAGCAACTGAAGGACAAGGTGACGGAACTGGGAGCCGACACTGTCGCCGCCTTCTTCTGCGAACCGATCCAGGGGTCCGGCGGCGTCATCGTGCCGCCCAAGGGCTGGCTCAAGGCGATGCGCGACACCTGCACCGAACTCGACATATTGTTCGTCGTCGATGAAGTCATCACCGGCTTCGGCCGTACCGGGCCGCTGTTCGCCTGCGAGACGGAAGATGTGTCGCCCGATCTCATGACGCTCGCCAAGGGTCTCACCTCCGGTTATGTGCCGATGGGCGCGCTTCTGATGTCGGATAAAATCTATCAGGGCATTGCGGACGGTGCGGCGCCCGAACTCGCCATCGGCCATGGCTTCACCTATTCGGGCCATCCGGTGAGCGCGGCCGTGGGTCTGGAAGTGCTGCGGCTCTATATCGACGGCGGCATCCTTGCCAACGGACAGAATGTGGGCAAACGCTTCGACGCGGGTCTGGCGGGCCTTGCCGACCATCCGATGGTGGGCGACACGCGCGGGCGCGGCCTGCTCGGCGCGATCGAACTGGTGGCGGACAAGGCGACCAAGGAACGCTTCGATCCCTCGCTCAAGATTCCCGACCGGCTGTTCGCGCAAGGCTATAGGAACGGCGTCATTTTCCGGTCTTTCCCCGACAATATCATCGGCCTTGCCCCGGCGCTCTGCGCGTCGGACGGGGAGATGGACGAGATTTTCGCACGCATTCGCAGGACACTGGACGATCTGCTTGAAGAAGCGGATATTCGTGCGGCGGTGGGATAAGAAAACGGGGGAGCAAGGCATATGTTGGGTGGCCCAAGACTGGACCGGATCGACCTCAAGATCCTGACGCAGCTTCAGCAATCCGGCCGCATCACCAATGTCGAGCTGGCCGATGCGGTGGGCCTGTCGCCCAGCCCCTGCCTGACGCGCGTGAAACGGCTGGAGAAGGCGGGCTACATCACCGGCTATGGCGCGCATATCAACCTGCACAAGCTGGGCGAGTTTCTGACCGTCTTCACCGAAGTCACCCTGACCGAGCATCGGGCGGGGGACTTTTCCCGTTTCGAAACCCGCATCCGCAAGCTGGACGAGATCGTCGAATGCCATCTGGTCAGCGGCGGATATGACTATCTGCTGAAATTCGTGACGCGCGGCGTGGCGCATTATCAGTCGATCATCGAGGGGATGCTGGAAAGCGACTATGGGATCGAGAAATATTTCAGCTATGTCGTGATCAAATCGCCGTTCATAAAGCATCATTATCCGATCCAGCATCTGTTCGGTGAGCAAAAATGATCGACGACCTGCTTGAGCCGCTGATTGCCTTTCGCCGCGATATTCACGCGCATCCGGAACTGGGTTTCTGCGAGCATCGGACGGCCGGGCGGATCGCGGAGCAGCTTCGGGCGCTGGGGCTGGAGGTGCATGAGGGGATCGGCGGCACCGGCGTCGTCGCGGTGCTGAAAAACGGTTCGTCAGGCCGCAGCATCGGCCTGCGCGCCGACATGGACGCGCTGCCGATCCATGAGCAGACCAACCTGCCCTATGCCAGCAAGACCGAGGGCAGCTTCCATGGCTGCGGCCATGACGGCCATGTCGCGATGCTGCTCGGCGCGGCGCAGCATCTGACGCGCAGCCGCCATTTCGACGGCACGGTGAATTTCTTCTTCCAGCCCGCCGAAGAGGGTCTCGGCGGCGCCCGCGAAATGGTGAAGGAGGGATTGTTCGACCGTTTCCCCTGCGACCGCGTATTCGGGCTGCACAACTGGCCGGACCTGCCCGCCGGGACCATCGCCACCCGCCCCGGCCCGATCATGGGCGCGGCGGACAAGTTCGAGATCACGCTGGAAGGACGTGGCGGCCATGCGGCGATCCCGCAGGATACGCCGGATGCGATCCTCGCCTCCGCCAGCCTGGTTTCGCAGTTGAACACCATCGTGGCGCGCCGCATTCCCGCGACCTCCTCGGCGGTACTTTCGGTCACGCAGATTCACGGCGGCCATGCGCATAATGTGATCCCGGCGACGGTGAAGGTCGTCGGCACGGTACGCACGTTCGATCCCAAGGTGCAGGACATCGTTGAGGACGCCATCCGCAAGATCACGGCGGGCGTCGCGCTTGCCAACGACGTCATGGCGAGCGTCGATTACGACCGCTATTACCCCGCCACCATCAACGATGAAGAGGCCGCGCAGGAAGCGCTGACCGCCGCCGCGACCGTGGGCAATGCGCAGTTGGCGCCGGAACCCGCCTTCACGTCGGAGGATTTCGCCTTCATGCTTCAGGCCTGCAAGGGCGCCTATATCTGGCTGGGTCAGGCGAAGTCCGAGGGATCAGTGCCGCTGCACAACCCGCATTACGACTTCAACGACGATGTGCTGGGCCTTGGTATCCGCCTGCATGTCGCACTGGTCGAGCAGCATCTCTCCAAGGCTTGAATCGTCATTCCAGCGGAGAAGGCTTAAAGACTGAACCCAAACCCTATCACCGCCACCGTCGACTTCACCGCCTCCCCCTGCGACCGCGCCAGCGCCCGCGTCTCGCCCAGCAGGCTCTCATGCACCACGCCGGCATAAGCGTTGATCTTGTCCGTCAGGCGATAGCGCAGGCGTACCGTCGCCTCCCCTTCGGTGAAGCCCGGCCGCAACGCTTCCGCATCGATGCTCTGCGCCGACCAGCCTGCGGCGATGCGCGGTTCCAGATAAAGCCGCTCCGTGATCGGCAGGGCATAAATGACCTGCGCTTCCCCCGTCAGCCGCCCCTTGTCGGACAGGAAGGCATAGCTTTCCCAGCTAAGCCGCGATCCGATCTGCCCTTGGATGCCGATGACGGCGTGGATATCGCGGGGATGGGGTTTGAAATCCTTGCGCGCGCCCACCAGCAGCACGATATTTTCTCCGATGGTGCGGCCATAGAAGAGCCGCGCCTGCACCTCATCGATCTGCCCGCCCAGCGCGCCGCCGCCCTGGACCACCAGCATCGCCTGATCGGTGGAATCGCCATAGGAGAAGCTGCCGTCCCAGAGGAAGGCGTCGCCCTGATCTCCCGTCCGCATCTCAATGAGGTCGAAGCCGCCGCTGAGGGACGCCGCATCGTCCTGCGCCATCGCAGGTTTGCCCGCCAACAAGGCGCAGGCACAAAAAAGGAAGCCTGATAAGGCGAAGCGCACGTATCTACCCTGAATATTGTGTCATTGTGGGGGGAGATTATGGGACGCCGGACGGCGCATGCGCACGAAGGAGCCTCATCACGCCGTCGATCATGACAAGTTGCTGCCGGATGGCAGCAGATCGTGCCGCAGCCACCCGCAAGCTGCCCCGTTAGGGCTTTTTCTAAGCAAATGCGTAAAATCAAAAAGCTAGAGCAGCCGAGCCGATGCAATCGGATCGGAATCTGCTCTAGAACCAGAAGCGCACGCCCATGACGAAGCTGGTGGCATCTATCCGCTCTCCCCCGGCACGGGCGAAGCGCGCCGTATCACCCAGCTTGCGTTCCCAATTGACGCCGACATAAGGCGCGAACTCGCGCGCGAATTCGTAGCGCAGCCGCAGCCCCAGTTCGACATCCGAAAGGCCCGAGCCGATGCCCAGTTCCGGCACATCCTGCGCGGCGATGTTCACCTCCGCCGCCGGTTGCAGGATCAGGCGCTGGGTGATGCGCTGGTCATAGCTGCCCTCCAGCCGCAGATGCGCGTCACCCTTGTTCGAGAGGAAAGCCTGCGCGCCCAGTTCGAACCAATAGGGCGCGAGTCCCTCGATCCCCACCACCGCATAGGTCCGCTGCGGATCGGGGCGAATGTCGTGGCGCACGCCGGCTTCGAGGTTGAACCAGGGGTCGATCGCCCGGCTGTAGAGCGCCTGCACCTCCGCGCGTTCCAGCGCGCCGCCGACTTCGCCCTCCCCCTCGGTCTTGAAGGCAAAGCGGTTGATGTCGCCGCCGATCCAGCCCTCACCTTCCCAATGATAGCCGTCCGCGCCCTTGCCCATGCGATATTCCAGCCGGTCGAGCATAAGCTGAGAGAAGGTCATGCCGCCGCTTTCCTTGAGCATGGCGGCGCGGGCGCGGTCCATTTCGGCGGGGCTGTAAAAGGCTTCGGCGGCGTGATCGGCAGGAACCGGGGGGGCTGTGCCCTCGGGGATGTCATCATCGGCGGCAGGCTGGCCATGACCGGCATGGGGATCTGCGGCGACCTCCTCGGCGGGCGGCTGATGGGTGGAGTGATCCATGCCCTCCATGGCGCCATGATCCATCTGGCTGTGGTCCATCTGTTCCTGCGCCAAAGCAGGGAGAGCAACAGAGGCCAGCAACAGCGCGGCGGCGGAAACGAGAGTCTTCATGCCGCCTCTCCCCCATGCCGCACGGTTACGACGCGCATCATCCCGGTGTGCATGTGCATCAGCATGTGGCAGTGGAACGCCCAATCCCCCAGCGCATCAGCGGTAAGGTCGAAGCTCACCTTCCCGCCGGGCAGCACATTCACCGTATGCTTGCGCGGATTATGCTCGCCAGCGCCCGTCACCAGCTCGAAGAAATGGCCGTGCAGATGGATCGGATGCGGCATCATCGTGTCGTTGATCAGGTTCACCCGCACCCGCTCCATATGGCGGAAGGGGATGGGCTCGGCTCCGTCGGACAGCTTCACCCCGTCGAAGGACCACATATAGCGTTCCATGTTCGCGGTCAGGTGGATGTCCAACGTTCGCGTCGGCGCGCGCGTGTCGCTGTTGGGCGTAAGCGACTTGAGGTCCGCATAGGTCAGCACCCGATGCTCGACATTCTCCAGCCCCGTAGGCCGGTCGGCGGTCCGGTCGGCGGGCATGGGCGAGAGGGTGGCGACGCCCGGCCCCATCTTCACCTGCGGCGCGACCGACTTGTCGCGCATCTTCATCTTATGGCCGGACATGCTTTCATTGGCCGGTTGGCTGAGGTCGATGACGCCGCCCTGCCCCATGTCCATGCCGGACATGTCCATGCCCATGTCCTTCATGCCCAACAGCGGCCGCTCGCGCACGGCAGGCACCTCCGCCGCCATGCCGACACGCGGTGCCAGCGTAGCCCGCACCAGCCCGGATCGGTCGATCGCCTCCGCGATCAGGCCATAGGGTTTCGCTTCCGCCGGCTGCACCACCACATCATAGGTTTCCGCGATGCCGATCTGGAACTCATCGGTCTCGACCGGCTGCACATGCTGGCCGTCGCACTGCACCACCGTCATCGGCAGTCCCGGCAGGCGCACGTTGAAATTGGTCATGGCCGACGCATTGATGATGCGCAGCCGCACCCGCTCGCCCGGCGTAAAGAGGCCGGTCCAATTCTCCGCCGTGCCATGGCCGTTCACCAGGAAGCTGTAGGTCGACCCGGTGACGTCGGAAATATCGGTCGGGTCCATCCGCATCGCGCCCCATTCCAGGCGATCTTTCGCGCTCTGATCCTTCCCCGCCAGCAACCCGCTCAGCGTCTGCTTGCGCATGTTGAAATAGCCGCCCATCTGCTTGAGGCGCTTCAGCAGCACATGCGGATGAACCGGGCTCCAGTCGGACAATATGATCACATGCTCGCGCGTGGCTTCCACCGGATCGACTCCGGCAGGATCGATCACGATCGGCCCATAATGGCCGACCGCCTCCTGCATCCCCGAATGGCTGTGATACCAGTAAGTCCCCGACTGGCGGATCGGGAATTCATAGGTGAAGGTCTCGCCCGGCCTGATGCCCGGAAAGCTGACCCCCGGCACCCCGTCCATCTGGAAAGGCACGATCAGCCCATGCCAGTGGATCGACGTATCTTCCTTGAGCCGGTTGGTGACGGACAGGCGGACATTCTGCCCTTCCTTCAGGCGGATGAGCGGCGCGGGCAGCGTGCCGTTGATCATCACCGCATGGGCCGAGCGCCCTCCGGTGGAGAAATGACTCTCCCCCACGGTCAGCGCGATCGTCTCGCCGCTCAGCACGCCGGTCGCCGGGGAAAGACCCGCCGTCCCGCTCTGCGCCCAGGAAGGAAAAGCCCGGCTCAGGGCCAGCGCGCCACCAAAGCCGCCCAGCCCCCGAATGAGGCTGCGGCGATCGACGTCAGGAAGGGAAAGGGGCATGGATGGCTCTGTAATAAGGACTGTTTCCCTCTATACGCGCCCCGCCGCGCCATCCCTCAACTGTTCGGCCAATTTGTTGCGCGCGCGATAGAGCCGCGTTTCCACGGCCTTCTCGCTGACTCCCAAAATCTGCGCCGCCTCCGCCTGACTTATGCCTTCGATCCCCCGCAACACCAGCACATCCTTGAGATTGCCCGGCAGTGCCGCAATCGCCGCATGGATCCGGGCCAATTCCGCCTGAGACTGAACCGCCTCCTCCGGCGTCAGCGCAGCGTCCGCCACGACCCCCGCTTCCTCGATCGGCCGGGCGAAGGTGAAGAAACGCCGCACCGCCCGCCGCCGCGCCCAGTCATGGCATTTGTTGATCGCGATCCGCGCTATCCACAGCCGGAAAGGCCGCGCCCCATCATAGCGAGCCAGCGCGGCAAAGGCGGAAATGAATGTCTCCTGCGTGATGTCCAGCGCCTCGGTCGCATCCCCCGCATGGCCCCGCGCCAGCCGGAAAACGCCATCGCGATGCCGCCGCATCAGTTCGCCATAGGCGCTCTGCTGCCCGGCGAGTGCCAGCGCGGCCAGTTCGGCGTCGCTGCGTTCGGTGAGCGAATGGCTCACCGCGCGGGCTGGGTCAGAGCCTTGACGATGGCGGCGTCGAACTGGGCCGCCTGATCCGGCCGCAACACGGCGCGCATCGCGAAGATATGCTTCAGCGTCTCCTTTTGCAGCATCCCCATGACATGATGCGAACGGTCGACAGCTTCCCCGACTTTCGGCCCATAGCCATGCTCCGCCGCGATCGCCTGCGCCAACCGGGCGTTGTCGGCGCGCATTTCCGCCTCCATCGCCTCCCGCCGCTTGGCAAAATTGGTCTCCAAAGCATGGATGCGGGCTTCCTGCGCGGCGTCGAGCTTCAGTTTCTGGTGGATAAGGGCGTGAACCTCGCTCTCGACCCGTGGTTCGGGCGCGATCCACACCCGCGCCACCAGCACCGCGGCCAGCGCCGCCGCAAAAGCGACCAGCGCGACCAGCCCATATCGCGCTGCTCCCTTCATGGCTTACTGCCCCAGCAAGCGCGAAGGCGCGTAATCGGACATGCCGATGATCACCGGCCGCGATGCCGCCTGCGCCGAACTGCCGGGCACCACGCTGCCGACCCCGCCGATGCCGATCGCGACGATTCCCGCCAGCGCCAGGCTGCGCCGGGCCACGGCCCTTTCCCGGCGAGAGGCGAGGCCCGCCATCACCGCCGCTTCCATCGTCTCCAGGCGCGGATCGGCCGGTAGGGCGCGAACATGGCCCAATAGCTGATCGAGGTCGCTCATCACTCACACTCCCATTGCTCACCCGGAGATACGCGTCGTATCGTCCAACCCCTCATGCAAAAATTTATGCACGCTAGTCGAGGGATCGGAAAGTTCGATGCGTAATATCCCTTAACCGCAACCCGTTTCGGAGATTAATTCCATGCGTCGCATCCTCTTCACTGCTGCCATTGCCCTTGCCGCCCTGCCCTCCGTGGCGATGGCGCATCCCAAGCTGCTTTCCTCCACCCCGGCGGCGGGCGCGACGGTCGCCAAGCCGACCAAGCTCACCCTCATCTTCTCCGAAAAGATGCTGGCTCCGCTGAGTGGCGTCGACCTCACCATGACCGGCATGCCGGGCATGGCCAACCACGCGCCGATGCCGATCAAGGGCTTCAAGACCGCGGTCGAGGGCGACGGCAAGACCATGACCGTCACCCTGCCCCGCGCCCTTCCGGCGGGCCATTATGACCTCGACTGGCACCTTGTCGGCGCAGACCAGCACAAGATCGCGGGCAAGGTCAGCTTCTCGGTCAAATAAGGACGATGGACGGGGTTCTCATCGCCGCCCGCTTCGCGCTCTACGCGGATCTCGCCGCGCTCGCCGGCCTGCCCCTCTTTTGGTGGAGCATGGGCGGAAGCGCGCGGCGCGGGGTGATCGGCGCGCTGGCGGTGGGAGGGTTTGCGCTCTCCGCCCTGTGGCTGCTCGCCAGCGCGGCAGGCATGGCGGGAACCCCGCTCTTTTCGCCCGACTGGAGCGTCGTGGAGATATTGCTCAAGGAAACGCCTGTCGGAACGGTTCTGGCGGTGCGGGCGGTGGCGCTGCTTTCGATCCTGCCGCTGCTGTTCCGGCGTGGCGGAGGATGGAATGCCGCCATCGCCCTGCCCGCCGCGATCGCCGCCGCGACACTGGCCTGGTCGGGCCATGCCGCCGCCAGCGAAGGCCTTGCCGGCAGCGCCCATCGCATTGCGGACGCACTGCATGTGCTGGCCGCCGCCGGATGGTTCGGCGCCTTGCTGGCCTTGCTGGGCGGGGTTCTGGCCGGGCGGGAGATCGGGCAAACCGCCGCTATGCTGGAGCGTTTCTCGCTGTTCGGCACGCTGTTCGTCGCCATGCTGATCGTGACCGGCGCGTTCAACGCCGTGATGATCGTAGGCCTCCCCAACCTGCCTGCTCTGCTGCACAGCCGTTATGGCTGGCTGCTGCTCGCCAAGCTGGCGCTGTTCGGGGCCATGCTGCTGCTCGCCGCCGCCAATCGCTGGCGATTGACGCCCAAGCTGGAAGCGGCGCTTGAGGGCGGAAACACTGGCGCGGCGCTTAGCCATTTGCTGCTGTCGCTGCTGATGGAAACCAGCCTCGCCATCATCATCCTGGGACTGGTCGCGGCGCTCGGAACGCTCGATCCGCTGGCCTGAAATGCGCCTGGCTGGTTGAACGGCTGCAATCGGCCAGGTCGGCCATCCCATCCACCACAAACAAAAAAGGGCGCCCCGAGAGGCGCCCTTTTGCTATCGTGCCCTTGAAGGCGCCGATTACTTCTTCAGCGTCAAACCGCCGAAACGCTTGTTGAAGCGCGCCACCTGGCCGCCCTGCTCAAGCTGGCGGGTGCCGCCGGTCCAGGCCGGATGCGACTTGGGATCGATGTCGAGCGCCAGCGTGTCGCCTTCCTTGCCCCAGGTCGAGCGGGTGCGGAAGGTGGTGCCGTCGGTCATCTGGACGGTGATGAAGTGGTAATCGGGATGCGTATCGGCCTTCATGTGTCTGCTCCGTCTATGGGCCGGTTTCCGACCGGCCATGGATGCGAAAAATTGCGAAGGCGCGCGGTTACATGGCTTTCGCCGCGAAAGCAAGGGGGAGAAGCCATCCTCCCCCTTCGCCGT
Organism: Sphingobium sp. TKS; assembly: GCF_001563265.1. Classification (NCBI taxonomy): domain Bacteria; kingdom Pseudomonadati; phylum Pseudomonadota; class Alphaproteobacteria; order Sphingomonadales; family Sphingobiaceae; genus Sphingobium; species Sphingobium sp. TKS. Next base: position 2,956,650 of record NZ_CP005083.1, read on the forward strand.
CAATCCTTGGGCGGATCGGCTATCATCGCGACGAAATTGGCTTCGGCATGCAGCTTGCCGTCGATCAACGCCTTGCCGCTGAACTTGCAGACGGCGCCGCGCATCTGCACCACTTCGACATGCAGGTCGAGCAGGCAGCCCGGTTCGACCGGATTGCGGAACTTCACACCGTCTATGCTCATGAAATAGACGAGCTTGCCCGAACCGGCGAGATTGAGCGACTGTACCGTCAGCACCCCCGCCGCCTGCGCCATCGCTTCCACGATCAAGACGCCCGGCATGATCGGGCGGCCCGGGAAGTGCCCCTGGAAGAAGGGTTCGTTGATCGACACGGCCTTGATAGCGTGGATCGACCTGTTGGGCAGGATCGAAACCACGCGGTCAACCAGCAGCATCGGGTAACGGTGCGGCAGCGACGCCATGACCCCACGAATGTCGAGGGGACCGATGGCGTCGGAAACCGTATCAACCTGATCCGTCATCGAGCGATCAGCGCGACGTCGGCTGCTGCGACGGGTTGGCGGGCGCGGCGGCCGGGGCAACGCCCTGGCCCTGACGGCCCGGCTGCCAGCCGGCCGGCGGGGTGATGCCGACGCTGGGCACCAGCGCGTTGAGCTGGGTCACGACCGACTGGGTGATGTCGACGGTCGGCTGATAGGACACGGTCGCGTCGGGCGACAGGATCAGGTCGACCTTCGCCTGGGTCATGGCAGCCTTGAGCGCGTCCGACAGCTTGGCCGAAATCTGTTCTTCGACATAGGCGTTGGCGAGCGCGATCGGCTGGCCCAGGCGCTGCAGTTCGGCCTGACCGTCCTGACCGGCCTTCTGATAGGCCTCATACTGGGTCTGGATCGCCGGGGTCGGCTTGTTGCCGGCCGCCTTCATCGCGGCTTCCAGAGCCGTGCCCTTGGCCTTGAGATCGGCGTCGATGGCGTTCTTGCGCGCGGTGAAGCTGTCGATCTGCGCCTTGTAGGTGGTCTGGATCTGGGTGCGCGCGGTCGAATAGGCAGCGCTGGTGGCGACGGCGCGTTGCAGATCGACGACGGCGATGCCGGTCTTCGACTGGGCAGCGGCCGGAACGCTGGTCAGCGCCATGGCGGTCATCGGCGCCAGAACCAGCGCGGCAGCCTTGAAAATCGTCTTCATCAGAATTGAGTCCCTACGTTGAAGGTGATGAGTTTGGTGTCGTCCCCTGGTTCCTTGAGCAGAGCCTTGGCGATGTCGATGCGGAACGGGCCGAAGGGCGAGTTCCAGTTGACGCCAAAGCCGACGGACACGCGCGGTTTCAGCGTGTCGCCCAGATATTCTTCCTTAAAGCCGCTGCTAACGGTGTCATAGTTGGCGGGGCACAGGGGCGCCGCAACTGTTCCCGTTGCCTTGACCGTGGTCAGCGAAGAGTTCGTGCTCGATGAGCAATAGCCTGGGAAGCCATTGTTGACGCCGCCAGCCTCGCCAATCAATGCGGGATTTTTCAGGCCGCCAACGGCACCTGCATCAACGAACACAGACGGGCGCAGACCCATTTCACGGGCACCCGAACCAAGTGGAATTTCGACCTCCGCACGCGCCATGTAATAGATGCGACCGCCGAGCGCGTCATCCGTCCGGTTGTTGGTGCCAGTCGTCTCCGTGCCGGTAAACGTGCCGTCGCTATTCGTCGTCGTGGTATAATAACGGCGTACCACACGCGGGCCGATGCCGCGGATGTCGAAGCCGCGAATCTGCGGTTCGCCCAGGAAGAAGCGATCAGTCAAACGAACCGGATCGACCAGCGCGCCCGTGGAATCCCGGCGATCGCCTTCAAGGCTGTGGATATAGCCGCCCTCTGCCGAGAGCGAGAAGATGAAGCCCTTGCCCAGCGGCCAATATTTCGAACCGTTAAGCCGCATACGCGCATATTTGACGCTACCCCCAAGACCCGCAAAATCCTGGCTGAGTACGACGTTGTTGCCACGCGTAGGACGAATACGATTGTCTCGGGTATCGTAGATCAGGGAATAGCCGATGGAAGAGGTCGTCCGTTTACCGATGGCATCGCAAAGATAACGACCTGCCAGAATCGGGTCGCACTGCAACACGCCATTCGCATCGGCGGAATAATAAGTACCCTTGTCGAGCGTCACATCGTCCAGATTGAGCGTGTAACGCAGCGCCAACGACATATATTCAGTGATCGGCACGCCCGCCCTGAGCTGGAACCCGGTGGTCGTCTGCTGATAGGTCGTGTCGCGGTCGTTATTGTTCAGATAACGGAAGCTGTTGAGGTCGCGGCGATAGATGTCGCCGCCCAGCGCGATATTCTTGTCCATGAAATAGGGCTCGGTGAAGCCCACTTCCACTGACTTGGAATAAGCCGAATAATTGACGCTGGTGCGCAGTTCCTGGCCCTTGCCGCGGAAGTTGCGCTGGGTGATCGAGGCCGAAACGATGAACCGCTCCAGCGAGGAGAAACCGGCCGAAAGCGACAGCTCGCCGGTCGATTTTTCCTGCACATTGGTTTCCAGCACGATCCGATCAGGTGCCGAACCCGGCTTCTGTTCGATATCCAGCTTTTCCTGGAAGAAGCCGAGCGAATTGATGCGGTCCTTGGACCGCTTGACGAGGAAGCTGTTGAACGCATCGCCTTCAGCCAGACGGAATTCGCGGCGGACCACCTTGTCCTGCGTCAGCGTGTTGCCGTTGATGTCCACCCGCTCGACATAGACGCGCGGCGCATTGGCGATGCGGAAGTCGATCCCCATCGTCAGCGTGTCCTTGTCGCGGTTGAAGTCCGGCGACACGTCGGCAAAGGCATAGCCGAACAGGCCCGCCGTCTCGCTCAGCGTGTCGACGGTATCCTCGACCTGCTTGGCGTTGTACCAGTCGCCCTTCTTCATCGGCAGCATCTTGGTCAGCGAATCGCCCGACAGGTCGCGAATGTCGCTGTTGACCTTCACGTCACCGAATTTGTAGCGCTGCCCTTCCTCGACCACATAGGTGATGATGAAGTCCTGCTTGTCCGGGGTCAGTTCCGCCACCGCCGAGATCACGCGGAAGTCCGCATAGCCTTCGGTCAGGTAGAATTGGCGCAGCTTCTGCTGGTCATAGGCCAGCCGATCGGGATCATAGCTGGTGCCCGAGGAGAAGATGCGGAACCAGCGCGACTGTTTCGTCACCATCTGGCTGCGCAGTTCGCCGTCCTTGAACTTCTCATTGCCGATGATGTTGATCTGGCGGACCTTCGACTTGGGCCCTTCGGAGATTTCGAACACGATGTCGACGCGGTTCTGGTCGAGCTGCACCATCTTCGGCTCGACCGTGGCGGCGAAGCGGCCCTGGCGGCGGTACAGTTCGATGATGCGGGCAACGTCGGCGCGCACTTTGGAGCGCGTATAGATCTGGCGGGGAGCCAGTTTTATTTCAGGACGTATCTTGTCTTCCTTGAGGCGCTTATTACCTTCAAGGACGATGCGGTTGATGACCGGGTTTTCCTTCACCTCGACGGTCAAGGCGCCATTGTCGTTGCGGATCTGGACGTCGGCGAACAGCTCCGTCTCGTAAAGGTCGCGCAGCGCCTGGTCGAGCGATTCCTGGGTGAAGGTCTGACCGATGCGCAGCTTGGTGTAGGACAGCACCGTATCCGGCTCCAGGCGCTGCTGCCCGGTGACGGAAATGCTGCGGATCGTTCCGGCCGCAGGTGTTGCCGCCGGGACGGGCGCTGGGGCAGCCGGTGGGGCGTTCTGGGCCGTCGCCGGAACCGCAGACATGCCCGCGATCATCGTCGTCGCCAACAGGGCCACGACGACCGGGCGCTGCCTGTTGCTGCTCATCATCGCTGTCACCCGCTCCACCTTCTACAAAAAAGCAACATGTCGTTTACGCCGGGCCATTTCCGTTCACATCCGGAAAAGACGGCGCCAAATCGCGTCCTCCTGCCCGATACGGCTCAGCCGATCAAGCCGGACAGACGATCCCAGAGACCGAAAGAGGATAAATCGTTGAATGTTACCAGCACCATCATCGCCAGCAGGACAGCCAGGCCCGAGCGATAGGCCCATTCCTGCACCTGTGGGCTGACGGGCCGCCGCTGTATCGCCTCCACCCCGTAGAACAGCAGATGACCGCCATCCAGCATGGGGATTGGCAAGAGGTTGATGAACCCCAAATTAATCGAGATGAGGGCCATGAAGAAGATGAAGCTCTCAATTCCCAGCGTCGCCGCCTGACCCGAAACCTCCGCGATCTTGAGCGGGCCGCCCAGTTCCTTGACCGACCGGCCGCCGCCGACGATCTGGCCCAGCGTCTCGACCATGGTGCGGATGATCTGACCCGTCCGCTCGATCGCGACGACCGGCGCGCGGAACAGGCTGACCGGCTCGATCACCGGTTCGCCGGGCGCCAGCCCCAAGCGGCCGATGCGGAATTTATTGCCGAAACCGTCATCTTCCTGAACCGCGCCGACCTTGCCCTGCTTTTCGAACAGCTTGCCCTTGCGGTCGATCACGATGGCGACGGGCTCGCCGGGGCGGATCTGCGCGAACAGGCGGATGTCGTCGAAGGTCGCCATTTCCCGCCCGTTGAGCGAGACGATGCGGTCCCCCGCGAGGATGCCGGCCGCAGCGGCCGCGCTGCCCGGCTGCACCTGTCCGGCGACGGCGGGCGTGCGGCTTTCGCCATGGACGAAGGCGAAGGTGGCCAGGATCAGGATGGCGAAGAGGAAATTGATCGCCGGTCCCGCCGCGACGATCGCCGCGCGCTGCCACAGCGGCTTGGCGGGAAAGCTCTGCGCCCGCTCAGCGGCGGGCATTTCCAGCCAGCGCGGATCGGCCTGGCTGGCGGCGTTCATGTCGCCCTTGAAGCGCACATAGCCGCCCAGGGGCAGCGCGCCGATACGCCAGCGGGTGCCGCGCTTGTCGACCCATGCCGCGATTTCCGGACCGAAGCCGATGGAAAACGCCTCCGCCTTCACGCCGCACCAGCGACCCACCAGATAGTGGCCCAGCTCATGCACGAAGACGAGCGGTCCGATGACTGCGACAAAAGCGAATATGGTCAGCAGGAAACCGGGATTCTGGATCAAGCGGTCAATCTTTCCATCACTAGGCCCGCCATATTACGCGCCTGCGCATCCGCCGCCAGCACATCGTCGATCTGGCGGGGCACAGGCGCGCTATAGCGGTTCAGGACATCCTCTACAATCATGGCGATATCAAGGAAGCCGATGGCGCCTTTAAGGAAGGCCGCCACCGCGACCTCATTGGCCGCGTTCAATATGGCGGGGGCCGCGCCGCCCGCCTGCGCCGCCTGTCGGGTCAGGCGCAGCGCGGGGAAGCGCAGCTCATCGGGCGCCTCGAAATCCAGCCGCCCGATCCGCGTCAGGTCCAGCGGCTGGCAGGGCGTGGCGATCCGCTCCGGCCAGGCGAGCGCATGGGCGATCGGAATGCGCATGTCGGGCGACCCGAGTTGCGCCAGGGTGGAGCGGTCGCGAAATTCGACCAGGGAGTGAATGACCGACTGCGGATGGACGAGTATCTCGATCCGGTCGAGCCCGACAGGAAAGAGATGCGCCGCCTCGATCAGTTCCAGCCCCTTGTTCATCATCGTGGCGCTGTCGACGCTGATCTTCGCGCCCATCGACCAATTGGGATGGGCGACCGCCTGCGCCGGGGTGATGCCGCGCATCTCCTCCCGGCTGCGGGTGCGGAAGGGGCCGCCGCTGGCCGTCAATGTGATTTTTGACACATCTTCCCAACGGCTTCCGGCAAGACATTGGAATATCGCATTATGTTCGCTGTCGACCGGAAGCAGCGTCGCGCCCGACGCCGCGACCGCGTCCATCATCAGCGCGCCCGCCGACACCAGCGATTCCTTGTTCGCCAGCGCCACCGTGCCGCCCGCCTTCAGCGCCGCCATGGTCGGGCGCAGGCCCGCGCAGCCGACGATTGCGGCCATGCTCCAGTCCGCGCCCACTTGCGCGGCATCGACCAGCGCGCCCTCTCCCGCCGCCACTTCCACGCCGGAACCGCGCAGCGCGTCCTTCAACGCCTCATAATGGGCGTCATGGCCGATGACGGCGAGTTTGGCATTGCTCTGCCGCGCAGCCGCGGCCAGACCCGCCACGTCGCTATGCGCGGTCAGCGCGACGACCTGATAGGCGTCGGGGTCGCGCTGGACCAGATCCAGCGTCGACATGCCGACCGATCCGGTCGCGCCAAAGATCGAAATCGTCTTCATCAGGGCAGCACCAGCATCATATAGCAGATCGCCGCCAAAGGCGCCGCCGCGACCACGCCGTCCAGCCGGTCCATCACCCCGCCATGGCCGGGAAGCAGCGTACCGCTATCCTTCACCCCTGCGCGGCGCTTCATCCAGCTTTCCAGCAGGTCGCCCAACTGCGCCGCCACCGCCAGCAGGCCGCTGGCCGCCGCGAGCTGCACCGGCAACCCGGCAAAACGATAGAGCAGGAACCCGACGAGCAGCGCCGCCAGCACGCCGCCGCCCAGGCCCGACCAGGTCTTGGACGGGCTGATGCGCGGAGCCAGCTTTGGCCCGCCAATGGACCGGCCCGCGAAATAAGCCCCAATATCGGTCGCCCAGACCAACGCCAGCGCCCAAAGGGTCAGCAGCAGGCCCGAAGGGTTTGGCGGCACCTGAGCGCGGAGATACAGCAAGGCCATCACCGGCACGACGATATAGGGCACGCCTAGCGCCAGCTTCACCGACCGGCCGACCAGCGCGACGAAAAAAAAGGCCGCTGCCATCAGCCCGAAAGCCAACCAGGACACCCCTGCGGCGAGCGGACAGAGAATCGCCAGCGGCACCGATATGGCGAACATGGCGAGCTTGCGGTTTTCCGGCGTGGCGCCCGTCAGATCGCCCCACTCCCCCTGCATCAGCACGCCCGCCACGACCAGCAACAGCCAGAAGAGAAAACCGCCCGAAAACAGCGCGCCCAGCGCCACGAAAATGAGGATGGCGCCGACGATCGCGCGCGTCCGAAGCTCGCTCGACATGCGTGTCACAGCCCGCCGAAACGGCGGTCCCTCAAGCGGAAGGCATCCAGCGCGGCGGCCAAGGCCCGCCCGTCGAAATCCGGCCACAGCATGTCGGTGAAATAAAGCTCCGCATAGGCGGCCTGCCACAACATGAAATTGCTGAGCCGCTGCTCGCCCGAGGTCCGGATCATGAGGTCGAGCGGCGGCAGATCGGCGGTGTAGAGCGCGGCATCGACATCGCCGATGCCGATCTCCTCCGCCGCGATCTCACCAGCGGCCACGCGGCGCGCCAGACTCTGCGCCATCCGCACCAGTTCGTCCTGCGCTCCATAATTGAGCGCAATGGCAATAATCGGGCCACAGTTCCCGGCGGTGCGCGCCACCGCGCTTTCGATCAGGTCGACCAGCGATGGATCGAGCGCCTGATAATTACCGATGATCCGCAGCCGCACGCCATTGGCGTGGAATTCGTCCAGATCGGCCTGGATGAAATGCCGCAGCAGCCCCATCAGGTCCGCCACCTCGCTCGCCGGGCGTTTCCAGTTTTCGGAGGAAAAGGCGTAGAGCGTCAGGCATTCCAGCCCCAACTCCTGAGCCGCGCGGGCGACCCGGCGTACCGCCTCCACCCCGGCGCGATGGCCGGCGACGCGGGGCAGGAAGCGCTTCTTCGCCCAACGGCCATTGCCGTCCATGATGATGGCGACGTGGCGAGGTCCGGGAGAGCCCGCGCGCATGCCATCGACGTGGCGTGCGCCATGGGCTGGCGCGCCGCTGGTCAGATCGGGTTTGGCTTGGCTGGCCATCAGATGGTCGATCGCGCCATGAGGAAGGGCGGAAGATCCCGGCTCACTGACCGAGAATTTCCTTTTCCTTGGCCGCCGTCACCGCATCGATGTCCGCGATCGTGCTGTCGGTTAGCTTCTGGACCTCGGTTTCCAGGCGTTTGCGCTCGTCTTCGCTGATTTCGCCCTTCTTCTCGTCAGCCTTGAGGCTGTCCATGCCGTCGCGGCGTACATTGCGGACGGCGATGCGGGCGCCTTCGGCATATTTGCTGGCGAGCTTGGCCAGTTCCTTGCGGCGTTCCTCGGTCAGGTCCGGGATCGGCAGGCGCAGCGTCTGGCCATCGACGATCGGGTTGAGGCCAAGGCCCGCCGAGCGGATCGCCTTGTCGCAGGGGCCGACATTGGTCTTGTCCCACACCTGCACCGACAGCATGCGCGGTTCGGGCGCGGAAACGGTCGCCACCTGGTTGAGCGGCATGTGCGCGCCATAAACCTCGACCGTCACGGGATCGAGCAACTGGATATTGGCGCGACCGGTGCGCAGACCGGCAAGATCGCCCTTCAGCGATTCGACGGCGCCGTGCATGCGGCGTTCAAGGTCAGCCTTGTCATATTGAGCCATTTTATTTCAGCGCTCCTGATTTTGCACGATCGTCGCCACACCGTCGCCGGCCAGCACCTTGGCCAGATTGCCGGTTTCGCGGATATTGAACACGACGATGGGAATATTGTTTTCGCGGCAGAGCGCAATGGCGCTCGCATCCATGACCTTGAGATTATCGTTCAGCACGCGATCGAAGCTGATCTCTTCATAGCGCGCGGCGTCCGGTACATTTTTCGGATCGGCATTATAGATGCCATCGACGCTGGTGCCCTTGAACAGCGCGTCGCAGTTCATTTCCGCCGCACGCAGCGCCGCCGTGGTGTCGGTGGTGAAATAGGGACTGCCGGTGCCCGCCGCGAAGATGACGATCCGGCCCTTCTCCATATGCCGCACCGCCTTGCGCCGGATATAGGGTTCGCAGACCGAGGCCATCGGAATGGCGGACTGGACGCGGGTGTCATAGCCGATCTTTTCCAGTGCATTCTGCACCGCCAGCGCGTTCATGACGGTGGCAAGCATGCCCATATAGTCCGCGCTCGCCCGGTCGAAGCCCTTGGCCGCCCCCGCCAGACCGCGGAAGATATTGCCACCGCCGACGACCACGCACAGTTCGAAACCGGCATCCTTGGCCGCCGCGATCTCCCGCGCGACCCGATCCACGGTCTCCGGCTCGATGCCGAACTGCCCCTGCCCCATCAGCACTTCGCCCGAGAGTTTCAACAAGATGCGCTTGAAGGCGGGTCGGGTCATGCCGGACAATATTCCATTCATAGTCAGGCCCATTTTACCGGGCAAGGAAATGGCGCGCACCTTAGGCAGTGCGCGCCATGATGTGAAGCAGGCTTTTGGACCGCCTCTCGCTTCCTTAGCGTCCCCTCCGGGCTTGTCGAGAAACCTCAGCCTCTCAACGTCGCCCGGAACGAACGGCTTGTCAGATCAAGCTCAAGAAATCAGGCCCAGGAAATCAGGCGACGCCAGCGGCAGCAGCCACTTCAGCGGCAAAGTCGCTCGTTTCCTTCTCAATGCCTTCACCAAGCTGGAAGCGGACATAGTTCTTCAGCGTGATCGACGCGCCGGCTTCCTTCGCCGCCTTGGCGACGACATCAGCGACCGGGGTCTTGTTGTCCATCACGAAGAGCTGGCTGAGCAGCGCGTTTTCCTTGGCATATTTGGCGACCGCGCCGTCGACCATCTTGGCGACGATTTCGGCAGGCTTGCCCGATTCGGCAGCCTTTTCAGCGGCGATGGCGCGCTCACGCTCCAGCAGGGCCGGATCGATGTCGGCAGCCGACAGCGCCAGCGGGAAGGCCGCGGCGATGTGCATCGCGATCTGCTTGCCCAGCGGCTCCAGAACGTCAGCCGACGCATCGCCTTCCAGCGCGACCAGCACGCCGATCTTGCCCAGGCCCGGAGCAGCCGCGTTGTGGACATAGGGCACGACCACGCCCTGGCTCACTTCGACCTGGCCGATGCGGCGCAGGGTCTGGTTTTCACCGATGGTGGCGATGTTCGCGACCAGCTTTTCCGAGATGGTGCCGCCAGCCGGGTGCGCCTGCGCGCCCAGCGCTTCGGCATCGGCAACGCCGCTGTTCAGCGCGACTTCGGCAGTGGTGCGGACGAAATCCTGGAACTGGTCGTTCTTGGCGACGAAGTCGGTTTCGCTGTTCACTTCGACGGCGACGCCCTTGGTGCCGGCGACGGCAACGCCGACCAGACCTTCGGCGGCGGTGCGGCTCGACTTCTTCTGCGCGGCGGCCAGACCCTTGGCGCGCAGCCAGTCGGTTGCGGCCTCGATGTCGCCATTGGCTTCGGTGAGCGCCTTCTTGCAATCCATCATGCCCGCGCCCGAACGGTCGCGCAGTTCCTTGACGGCGGCAGCGGTAATCTCGGCCATGTTTCGGCTCCTAAAGTTTAATGGTTCAAATAAGCGCTAGGGCGCGTTCCATTCGGAGCGCGCCCTAGCCTGTCAATCTTGCAGTTCGAAGACCGCGTCTCAGGCCTGAGCGACGACCTCTTCGACCTCAGGCTCGTCCAGAGCGCCCAGATCGACGCCCGAAGCCTGCTGCGCACCACGGTTGCCCTTGGTGGCGGCGGTAGCGATGGCGTCGCAATAGAGGCGGATGGCGCGGCTGGCGTCATCGTTCGCCGGAACCGGGAAGGCGATGCCGTCGGGCGAGACGTTCGAATCGAGGATCGCGACGACCGGGATGCCCAGCGTGTTGGCTTCCTTGATCGCCAGTTCTTCCTTGTTGGCGTCGATCACGAACATGACATCAGGGATGCCGTTCATGTCGCGGATGCCGCCCAGCGACAGCTCGAGCTTCTCGCGCTCGCGGGTCATCTGAAGGACTTCCTTCTTGGTGAAGCCGTGGGTGTCGCCCGACAGCTTCTCTTCCAGGGTCTTCAGACGCTTGATCGAACCGGAGATCGTCTTCCAGTTGGTGAGCATGCCGCCCAGCCAGCGGTGGTTGACGAAATGCTGGCCCGACTTGCGGGCGGCTTCAGCGATCGGATCCTGCGCCTGGCGCTTGGTGCCGACGAACAGCACCTTGCCACCCGCGGCGACGGTCGCCGACACGAAGTCCAGCGCGCGGCCGAACAGCGGCACGGTCTGCGACAGGTCAAGGATGTGGATGCCGTTGCGCTCACCGAAGATGTACGGCTTCATGCGCGGGTTCCAGCGGTGGGTCTGGTGGCCGAAATGGGCGCCAGCCTCGATCAATTGGTGCATGGTGACGACAGGGGCCGCCATAATAGTTCTCCTTCCGGTTACACCTCTGGGAATCAGGAACTGAGCGTCACGCCGCAGCACCGGATATGTCGATTCCCATGTGGAATGGGCGCGCCTTTAGCCCCGCAAGAAAGCCAATGCAAGGGGGTTGACTCTCCATTTCGGATGGAACATAAGGAGAACATCGGGAACAAACAGCGGATTTTCGCGGTTTGCGCCGGTATAGTGAACCAAGCCGTGAAAATGGCAAGACAGAAAGTGATCTGCTTATGTTCGCACTGGTCGCAGCACTTGTTTTCATCGGATCGTTCCTGCTCGCCGCAGGCACCATCATCGGCATGTTCCTGGCTTATCACGACAAGATGGTCGCCGCGCTGACCTTCGAGCCAATCCCGCAGGAAGTGCCGGTTTATCGCCTGCGGATCAGCCGCCGCCGCGCCACTCCTTCGACGCGACAGGCAGCCCCGGCCTTCACCGCAGCCGCCTTAGCCGCCTAAAGGCTATTGTCCCTCGCTCAACCGCTGGCTGCGCACCTTGGCATAGGACATCATGCCGAAGGGGATGAGCGAGAGATAGAGGGCGCACAGGACGAGCAGCGTCAGCCAGGGATCAGTGATCAGCAGCGCCGCCAGCAGACCGGCGAGCGCGATCGCCTCCAGCCTGATCCGCTTGCGCAGGCGAAGCGCCGACCAGCTATAGGTCGCGATGTTGGAGATCATCAGGAAAGCGGTGAAAGCGGTCCAGGGCGCCACCACATACCACTCACGGAACAGCGGCTCGCCCGTCACCAGCCAGATATAGAGCGGCACAAAGGCCAACCCCGCCCCCGCCGGAGCCGGAACGCCGGTCAGGAAACCGGCCGATTTATGCGGCTGCACGTCGGCATCGATATTGGCGTTGAAGCGTGCCAGCCGCAGCGCGCAGGAGAGCGCATGGGCGAGCGCGAAGATCCAGCCGAATTTCGGCATGGCATAGAGCGACCAGAGATAGAGGACCAATGCGGGCGCCACGCCGAAAGCGATGGAATCCGACAGCGAGTCCAGCTCCGCGCCAAAACGGCTTTCACCCCGCAACAGCCGGGCGATGCGGCCATCCAGCCCGTCCAATACCCCGGCGATGAGGATCGAGAGTACCGCCCTCTCCCACTCCCCCGAAATGCCGTAGCGCACGCCGGTCAGGCCGAAGCATAGCGCCATCGCCGTCACGGCATTGGGCGCCACCATCCGCAGGGTGATCCCCCGGCGCAGGCCGCGCGGGATGGTTCGGCGCTGTCGCATTATTGTTGAATCCCGGAAATCACGCGCATGTCGCCCATCTGGCCAAGGATCGTCTCGCCCGCCACGGTGCGCTGCCCCAGCACCACGCGCGGCGCGGTTCCGGCGGGCAGATAGACGTCGACCCGGCTACCGAAGCGGATCAGGCCGATGCGCTGTCCGGCGGCGACCATGTCGCCAGGCTTCACGAACGGCACGATCCGCCGCGCCACAAGGCCCGCAATCTGCGTGAAACCGATGCGCACGCCGTCATGCCGCTCGACCAATATATGCTGGCGCTCATTATCCTCGCTCGCCTTGTCAAGATCGGCGTTCAGGAACTTGCCCGAAATATAGACCACGGACTTCACCGTGCCGCCGATCGGCGTGCGGTTGATGTGCACGTCGAACACGCTCATGAAGATCGACACGCGGATCATCGGCTGATCGCCCAGCCCGTCCGGCCCCGCCATCTCGCGCGGAGGCGGCACGCGCTGGATCAGCGTCACCAGCCCATCGGCCGGGGCGACGATGGCGCGCTCGTCCTGCGGCACGGCGCGGACCGGATCGCGGAAAAAGGCCAGCACCCAGATCGTCACCATCACCATCAGCCAGCCGGGAATCTCCCAGCCGACCAGGAACAGCAGCGCCGTGATAGCCGCCGCGATCAGGCCGAATTTGACGCCTTCGGGATGAATCGAGGGAAATCGCCATTTCACATTGCCGCCCAGCGCGACGGTCAGTTCGTCATTTTCCATGGGCACCGTCTTTAGGCACAGTCACTTGCAGTGACAACGTCCGATACCGTCCCAGGACAATGAAATGATCCTGCCTCGCAAACGCCATTGTCCAATGCACTGGACAGTTGAACATTGCCGCCGCTTTCCCTAGGGCGTTTCGCAAATTCCACCCGAACGAAGAAGGCGAACAGGCGCTATGGCAAAGATCAAGGTGAAAAACCCCGTCGTGGAAATCGACGGCGACGAAATGACCCGGATCATCTGGGAATGGATTCGTGAGCGCCTGATCCTCCCCTATCTCGACATCGACCTGAAATATTACGATCTGGGCGTCGAGAAGCGCGACGAAACCAACGACCAGATCACCATCGATTCCGCCAACGCGATCAAGGAACATGGCGTCGGCGTGAAGTGCGCCACCATCACCCCTGACGAAGCCCGTGTCGAAGAATTCGGCCTCAAGGAAATGTGGAAGTCGCCCAACGGCACCATCCGCAACATCCTGGGCGGCGTCGTGTTCCGCGAACCGATCGTCATCCGCAACGTGCCCCGCCTGGTGCCCGGCTGGACCGACCCGATCGTCATCGGCCGCCACGCCTTTGGCGACCAGTATCGCGCCACCGATTTCCTCGTCCCCGGCCCCGGCAAGCTGCGCATGGTGTGGGACGGCGAAAATGGCGAGAAGATCGAGAAGGACGTCTTCAACTTCCCCAGCTCCGGCGTCGCCATGGGCATGTACAATCTGGACGATTCGATCCGCGATTTCGCCCGCGCCAGCATGAACTATGCGCTTGGCCGCGGCTGGCCGCTCTACCTGTCGACCAAGAACACCATCCTCAAGGCCTATGACGGCCGCTTCAAGGATCTGTTCCAGGAAGTGTTCGACAAGGAGTTCGCCGACCAGTTCAAGGCGGTGGGCGCCGTTTACGAACACCGCCTGATCGACGACATGGTCGCCTCCGCCCTCAAGTGGAGCGGCAAGTTCGTCTGGGCGTGCAAGAATTATGACGGCGACGTCCAGTCGGATACCGTGGCGCAGGGCTTCGGTTCGCTCGGCCTCATGACCTCCGTGCTGCTCTCGCCCGACGGCAAGACCGTCGAGGCCGAAGCCGCGCACGGCACCGTCACCCGCCACTATCGCCAGCATCAGCAGGGCAAGGCGACCTCGACCAACCCGATCGCGTCGATCTTCGCCTGGACCCAGGGCTTGGCCTATCGCGGCAAGTTCGACGAGACGCCGGAAGTCACCAAATTTGCCGAAACGCTGGAAAAGGTCTGCATCGAAACCGTCGAAAACGGCGCGATGACCAAGGATCTGGCCCTGCTGATCGGTCCGGAGCAGGCATGGATGACCACCGAGCAGTTCTTCGAGGCGATCCGCGTGAACCTCGAAACCGCCATGGGCCAGTGGAAATAATCTGGCGGAACTGATCCGCCTTTCCGCGGTTCAATACGGTAACGGAACGAGGCGGCGCCGCAGCACGGCGTCGCCTTTTCCATGAGGCCGGGAGATGCTTGATGACGACGACAGCCAAGAAACGACTGGAAGTTCGGGCTGCGGTTCCGGCGGACGTGCGCGGCATCCACCGGCTGATCGCCCGCGTCTATCCGGGCCTCCCCAATTATTCGCTGGCCACCCTGCGCGGCCAGATCAACAATTTCCCGACCGGCTGCTTCGTCGCGCTCTACGACAATAAGGTCGTGGGCTATTGCGCGACCATGCGCGTCAGCAAGGCGATGGCCTTTTCCCCTCATGATTGGGAGGAGATCACCGCCAACGGCTTCGGCACGCGGCACAGCGCGGCGGGCGAGTGGCTCTACGGCTATGAAATGGCCGTTGACCCCAAGCTGCGTGGCCTGCGCATCGGCCAGCGCCTCTATGACGAGCGCAAGGAACTGGCCGAGGAACTGGACCTGCACGGCATCGTCATCGCTGGTCGCATGCCCGGCTATGCCCGCGCGAAACGGCGCGTCCAAGGTCCGGCCGACTATTTCGACAAGGTCGTGCATGGCAAGATCCGCGATCAGGTGATCAGCTTCCAGCTCAAGAACCAGTTCGAACCGCTGGGCGTGCTGGAAAATTATCTGCCGGAGGACAAGCCGTCGGACGGCCATGCCGCCCATCTGGTCTGGCGTAATCCCTATGTCGACCCTGACGAAGCGCCCGAAATGCGGGTGCCGCGCGGCGTCGAAAGCGTCCGCCTCGCCACCTGCCAGTTGCAGGCCCGCGCCGTGAAGGATTTTGACGAGTTCATCCGCAACATCGAATATTTCGTCGACGTCGCGGCGGACTACCACTCCGACTTCATCGTCTTCCCAGAACTGTTCACCCTGCCGCTGCTCTCCTACGAAACGAAAAAGCTCTCTCCCATCGAGGCGATCGACAAGCTCACCAGCTACACCCCGCGCCTGACCAAAGAACTGGAGCGGATGGCGCTGGAATATAATATCAACATCATCGGCGGCTCCCATCCGACGCGCGCCGACGATGGCGACATTCAGAACATCGCCTATGTCGCCCTGCGCGACGGGTCGCTCCATACGCAGGAGAAGATCCACCCTACGCCGAACGAAGCCTTTTGGTGGAACATCAAGGGCGGGGATTCGCTGGACGTGATCCAGACGGACTGCGGGCCGATCGGCGTGCTCATCTGCTATGATAGCGAATTTCCGGAACTGGCGCGGCGGCTGGTGGACCAGGGCGCGCGGATCATCTTCGTGCCCTTCTGCACCGACTCGCGTCTGGGTTACATGCGCGTGCGCTATTGCGCGCAGGCCCGGGCGATCGAGAACCAATGCTATGTCGTCATGTCGGGCAATGTCGGCAATCTGCCCAATGTCGACAATATGGACATCCAATATGCCCAAAGCGCGATCCTGACGCCTTGCGACCTGCCCTTTGCGCGGGACGGGATAGCGGCGGAATCGACCGAGAATGTCGAGACGCTGACCATGGCGGACGTGAATCTGGCCGACCTGAGCTGGGCGCGGGCGGAAGGCACGGTGCGCAACCTGCGCGACCGGCGGTTCGACCTCTATCATATCGACTGGGACAACAATCCCGACCACGCCCATGCGCCGAGCGGCGGGCCGGTGCCGGCAGGCGGCCATAATGCGCCGGGCGGCGGGTGACCTGGACCCGCTTCGGCCGCTTCTATGCGGACGATCTTTCCAACATGACGGCGGTCCGCCCTTTGTACACCGCTTGGCCAAACGGTTCGTAGCCCAGCTTGCCCGCGAGGCTGAGCGAAGGCTGGTTGGCCGGATCGATCAGGCAGACGGTCCGCGCAGCGCCCATGCGCTCGGTGAACCAGTCATGGGCGGCCTGGGCAGCCTCGAGCGCATAGCCGCGTCCATGCACGTCCGATACAAAAATCCATGCGGCTTCACCGGCCCCGTCGAAATCCTCGCCAAGGCCGCGATGAAAATCGGCCAGCCCGGTCTCTCCGATATAGCGGCCGGATGTCTTTTCGATCACCGCGAAAATCCCGTAGCCCAGCAAGGTCCAATGGCCTGCATAACGCAAAAGGCGGTTCCATGCATCTTCCCGCGACAGGGGCTGTCCGCCTATGTGCCGCACATTTTCCGGGTCGGACCACATGGCGAGATAGGGTGTAAAATCAGCGAGCGTGTAGGGGCGCAGGCTCAATCGTTCCGTTTCGATCATTGCGGGAGGATAGGGCAGCCTGTTCCAGCCCGCAACGAGAGGGCAACAGGCTCTCCGGGACGCGACGAGCGGCATTCTCCGGCGGCAGGAAACATCGCGCGCCGCCGCGCATTGATCCGCCATGCCCTCGACCGCCATCGCCCGCTTCGACTATGACGCCGCCCAGCGCCGGCTGGACGTGCAGTTCGTCAGCGGGAGGCGCTACAGCTATCATGACGTGCCGGCGGAGATCGCGGAAGGCATGCGTGCGGCCAGCTCCAAGGGCGGCTATTTCAACCGCCGCATCCGGGACCGCTATCGCTTCACTCGACGGTAACGCTCTTGGCGAGGTTCCTTGGCTGATCGACGTCCGTGCCCTTCGCCACCGCTACATGATAGGCGAGCAACTGCACCGGCACCGCATAAACCATCGGCGCGATCAGCGGATGGACTTTCGGCATGGTGATGGTCGCGATGCAGCCCTCGCCCGCAGCCTGCACCCCGTCATAGTCGGAGATCAGCACCACCTTGCCGCCGCGCGCCTGCACTTCCTGCATGTTGCTGACGGTCTTTTCGAACAAAGGCCCGCTGGGCGCCAGCACGATCACCGGCACCTTGTCGTCGATGAGCGCGATCGGGCCATGCTTCATCTCGCCCGCGGCATAGCCTTCGGCATGGATATAGCTGATTTCCTTGAGCTTGAGCGCGCCCTCCAGCGCCAGCGGATAGTCCGGCCCGCGCCCCAGATAGAGCACGTCGCGCGCGCCAGCGATCAGATGGGCCATCGCTTCGATCGACTCATCATAAGCCAGCGCCCCGTTGAGCGCGGCGGGCGCTTCGGCAAGGTGGCGGACCAGTTCCTTCTCGGCCTTCGCGTCCAGCCGCCCCTTGGCGCGGGCGAGATTGGCGGCGAAGGCGGCCAGCACGGCCAGTTGGCAGGTAAAGGCCTTGGTCGACGCCACGCCGATTTCCGGCCCCGCATGGGTCGGCAGCAGCAGGTCGGCCTCCCGCGCCATGGTGCTGGTCGGCACATTGACGACGGCGGCGATCTTCTGCCCCTCGGCCCGGGCATGGCGCAGCGCCGCCAGCGTATCGGCGGTTTCGCCCGACTGGCTGATGACGATCATCAGTCCCCCATCCTCCATCACTGGCGAGCGGTAACGGAACTCGCTTGCAACATCGATGTCGACAGGCACGCGGGCAAATTGTTCGATCCAATATTTGGCGACCATGCCCGCGTAGAAACTGGTCCCACAGGCGACGATGGTGACGCGGCGGATCGACCCCAGGTCGAAATCCGGGATCGGCAACGACACCCGGTCCTCCATCCGTTGCAAATAGGATCGCAGCGTCTGCGCGACGACCACCGGCTGCTCATAGATCTCCTTGAGCATATAGTGGCGGTGATTGCCCTTGGAGATCAGCTCGCCGGTCACGCCGGAAATGGTGATGGGGCGTTCGACGGGATTGTTGTCCTTGTCGAAAATTTCCGCCCCGTCCCTGGTGATGACGACCCAGTCGCCCTCCTCCAGATAGGCGATGCGCTGCGTCAGCGGGGCCAGCGCCAGCGCATCCGAGCCAAGATAGGTCTCCCCCTCGCCATAACCGACCACCAGCGGCGAACCCAGGCGCGCGCCGATCAGCATGTCAGGATGGCTGCGGAACAGGATCGCCAGCGCGAAGGCGCCATGCAGGCGCGGCAATATCTGCGCCACCGCGTCCTTGGGTGAAGCGCCCTGCTCGACCAGCTCGCTCACCAGATGGGCGACGACCTCCGTATCGGTCTGGCTGTGGAAGGTTCGGCCACGCGCCATCAGCTCCTCGCGCAGCGGCTTGAAATTCTCGATGATGCCATTGTGCACCAGCGCCACTTCCTTCGTGGCGTGGGGATGGGCATTGCTGGTCGTCGGCGCGCCATGGGTCGCCCAGCGGGTATGGGCGATGCCGGTCGTGCCGGGCAAGGGTGCGGCTTCCAGCTCCTTCACCAGATTGGCGAGCTTGCCCTCGGCGCGGCGGCGGTCGATCATCTCGTCATGAACGGTCGCAACGCCCGCGCTGTCATAGCCGCGATATTCGAGGCGCTTCAGTCCTTCGACCAGCCGTTCCGCCACGTCGTCCTTGCCGATGATTCCGATGATACCGCACATGGATAGTCAGTCCCAAAGCCGTGAAAACTATATGCTTGCGCCGCCTATGCCACGTTCGCGCCGCCGGTGACAGGGGCCAGCGTCATCGTGGATGAATTGTAATCAGCCAGACATCCGGGGCGGCAAGCATCCGGATCGGCAGGCCGCTGGTGCCAAGGCCCGCCGAAACGACCATGGTCCGCATACCCTCCCGATAGACGCCGCAGGCATAGCGCAAACCATAGCGCGAGGGCACATAGACGATCCCCGCAAAGGGCAGCGCGACTTGTCCGCAATGGGTATGCCCCACGAGCGTCAGCATCGGCTGGTCGGGCAGCAGCGGAAAGGCGTCCGGCCCATGGGACAGCATAACGGGCGCGCCTCCCACTGCCTGCATCGCGTCCAGCGTCTTGGGGATGTCGGGCCGGCCGGTATAGATGTCGCGCAATCCGCCGATCGCCAGCGGCCCCCGGCGCACCGCCTGATTGTCGAGCAGGCGAATGCCGATCCGGGCGAACAGAACGCCCCACTGGCGGCGGCTGATCAGCGCATGCTTGCGGGCGTCATGATTGCCCAGCACGGCCACCACGCCCAGCGGCGCGCGCAAGGCGGCGAAAGGCGCGATGCTTTGCACGGGACCATAGATGGCCCCACCCTTGGCATCCCCGATATAGTCGCCACCCAACACGATCAGGTCGGGCTTGAGGCCATTCACCTGCGCGACGATCCGCGCCATGCGTTCCGGGCTGTTGTCCGGTCCCGACAAATGGCTGTCGGTCATCAGCGCCACCGTCACCGGGCGCCGCGGCGCGTCCGCCGGAAAGGGCAGCGTAACATCCAGCCGCCGCACGACCGGCATGGCCCGCGCATTGGCGACGAGCCAGAATAGCGTTCCCACCGGCAGCAGCAACAGGAACAGCAGCGCCATAAGCCAGCGCCGCTTTCGAAAAAGCGCCGTCACTTGGAGGCTTTGCGCGCCTGCATCTTCGCCCGGAAGCGCGCCGCCCAGCCCGGCTTCGCTTCCTGCTTGGGCCGGACGAGACAGAGCGCATCGGCATCCACCGCCTGCGTCACGACGCTGCCCGCAGCAACGATCGCGCCGGCCCCGATCTTCACCGGCGCCACCAGCGCGCTGTTGGAACCGATGAAGGCGCCCGCCCCGATCTCCGTCTTATATTTGAAGAAGCCGTCATAGTTGCAGGTGATGGTGCCCGCGCCGATATTGGCGCCCGCCCCCACGCTGGCGTCACCGATATAGGACAGGTGGTTGACCTTCGCGCCCTCGCCCAGTTCGGCCTTCTTCACCTCGACGAAATTGCCGACCTTGGCCTTTATGCCGATCTTCGCGCCCGGACGCAGGCGGGCATAGGGGCCGATTTCCGCGCCCTTCCCGATCGTCGCGCCTTCCAGATGGGAGAAAGCGTGGATCGTGACATCATCCGCCACGCTGACGCCGGGGCCGAAGACGACATTGGGCTCGATCACCACATCGCGGCCCAAAACCGTGTCATGGGCGAAGAACACGGTTTCCGGCGCGATCAGCGTTGCGCCCTCGCGCATCGCCTCGGCACGGCGGCGGTCCTGCCAGACAGCTTCCACCCCCGCCAGTTCGGCGCGGCTGTTGACGCCCGCCACTTCCCAGGCCTCCGCCTCGATCACCGCACTTTGCGCGCCGGGCAACATGACGATGTCGGGCAGATAATATTCGCCCGCCGCATTGTTATTACCAATCTGGTCGAGCAGCACGAACAGATCGGTCGAGCGCACCGCCATCAGCCCCGAATTGCACAGCGTCACCGCCCGCTCCTCCGCGTCGGCGTCTTTAAATTCGACCATCTTCTCGATCACGCCCTGCTCCCGGACGATGATCCGGCCGTAAGCGGCGGCATCTTCCGGACGGAAGCCCAGCACCACGGCGCGCGGCTCATCGCCCCAATTCAAGCGCTCCAGCATGGTCCGCATGGTTTCGGTCCGCACCAACGGCACATCGCCATAGAGGATCAATATGTCGCCCGCGAACCCGGCCAGCGCATCATGCGCCTGCGCCACGGCGTGGCCGGTGCCATGCTGCTGTTCCTGCACGGCGATGACGGCGCCGCTGCCCTCGACCGCCTTTTCCACCTGATCCCGGCCCGCGCCGACCACCACGACCTGCCGTTCGGGCTGCAATTCGGCTATGCTGGCGAGCAGATGCAGCAGCATCGGCCGCCCCGCTATGGGGTGCAGCACCTTATGCTTGGCGGACTTCATGCGTGTGCCCTGCCCGGCGGCAAGGATGATCACGGCGAGGGGGCGGCTGGCAGTCACGAGGGGCATCCTTCACAAAAAGAGGCCAAGAATCTGAGCGCTCTCTGACACGTTTGACTTGCCTTTGCCACCGCTGAGGCGGCATGAGCCGGGCATGGCATCTATCCCCTTCGACATTGTCGGCTTCGACCTCGACGGCACCCTGCTCGATACCAGCGGCGACCTGGCCGCCGCCGTCAACTACGCCATCGCCACCGACGGCCGCCCGCCCTTCCCGGTCGAGGCGATCCACCCCTTCGTCGGCAAGGGCGCGAAGGTGATGCTCCAGCGGGCGCTTGACGCATCGGGCGGCTATGACGAGGCCATGCTGGCGAAGATGCTGCCGATCCTGCTCGATTATTATGAGCAGAATCTGGCCATCCATTCCCTTCCCTATCCCGGCCTGATCGCGGCGATGGACGCGCTGGAGGCGGCGGGCGTGAAGCTCGCCATCTGCACCAACAAGGCGGAGCGCTTCACCATTCCGCTGCTGCACCAGATCGGCCTGTCGGAGCGCTTCGCCAGCGTCGTCGGCGGCGACACGGTCGGCATCGCGAAGCCCGATCCGGCGCCGATCCACGCCATGATCGAGCGTGCAGGCGGCGGGCGGACGATCTTCCTGGGCGACACGATCAACGACATTGCCGGGGCGCGCAATGCGGGCGTCCCCAGCATCGCCGTCAGCTTCGGCTTCCTGGACGGCCCGGTGGAGGATCTGGAGGCGGACGCCATCATCCACCATTATGACGAGTTGCTGCCGCTGCTGGGACGCTGGCCGGCATGACGCGCCCGGGGGGATTGGGGCTGGAGCGCGACGGCGCGATCGCCACGCTGCTGATCGACCGGCCCCGGCAGCATAATGCGATGAACCAGGCGATGTGGGAGCGATTTCCGCAACTGGTGCAGCAGGCGATGGCCGACGACGCGATCCGCGTGCTGATTCTGACATCCGCGGCTCCCGGCCTGTTCTGCGCGGGGGCGGATATTCACGAATTCGCGCTCCATTCAGGCGAGGAAAGCTGGCGCATCGCCAATCAGGCCGCGATCCGCGCCACCCAATATGCCCTGGCCCACGCTGAAAAGCCGGTCATCGCGGCCATAGACGGCGATGCGATCGGCGGCGGGTGCGGGCTTGCCATCGCCTGCGATCTGCGGATCGCCAGCCCCGCCGCGCGTCTGGGCATCACCCCGGCCAAGCTCGGCATCGTCTATTCGCTGTTCGACACGAAGCTGCTGGTCGATCTGGTCGGACCGGCACGGGCCAAGCGCATCCTGTTCACCGCCGCGCTGCACGATGCGCAGGAAGCGCTCGCCATCGGCCTCATTGACCAGATCGCGCCTGCCCCGCTGGAGACGGCGATGGAACTGGCCCGTGTGATGGCGGGCAACGCCCAGCATTCGATCCGCTCGTCCAAGGCGATCATCCGCCGCATCCTGGATGGGCAGGCCGATGACGATGCCGTCACATTGGCCATGTTCCGCGACGCCTTCACCCTCCCCGATTTCAGCGAAGGGGTAACGGCCTTCCGCGAAAAGCGGCGTCCTGATTTCTGACCTAACTACCGCAAATTTCATCCAAATCGGACTAACATCTCATCCGATCCGGAAATATTTGTTAAGGATCAGCTTATACCGCTTGCCCGGCGTGTAAGTCAGGCTGAAGCGCGCACGACCTTCGACGATAAAAGGAACAGGCCCAACAGAGTGGGAGAGAATTTCGCCTTCTTCCTGCCCGTCATGATGGCAAGCTTCGGCGTGGTTTTCGGCTTTGTCTGGAGCCTGCGCGTGCGCGCCGCCGGATATTGGAGCGGCGCCTATATCTGCGTGGCGGGCGGTTTTGCGGTGCCGGCGGGATTCGCGCTGGTTCCCACGCCCGTCTGGGGTTTCGTGGCGGACCTGCTGTTCGCCAGCGGCTTCCTGCTGTTCAGCCAGGCTCTGCTGGAGCGATGGCGGCCGAACTGGCTGCTGCGGGCGCGGATCGCGATCTGGGCTTTGTCGTTGCTGCTCTGTGCGGTCGCTCTTGCGCTGGGCAATCTGCCCCTCGAACTGGTTGCGTCCGATTTCGGCTGCTTCCTGCTGATCGGCCTGCCGCTGGTCGCGGGCAAGGATCATCTCGGCAACTGGTCCGACCGCATCCTGTTCAGCGCGACGGCGCTGGTTGCTCTGGATAATCTGGCGCGGGGCAGCACTGTGCCGCTCACCTTGTCTGGCGGCAGCTTCCAGAGCAGCGACTATGCCTTTCTGATGCAGGCGCTGGCCTGCATTTTCGGCCTTTTCCTCGCTCTGGCCGCGCTCGCGGCGAACATGCTCGATCTGCTCACCCGCTATCAGCGCGACGCGCTGCACGATCCGCTTTCCGGCCTGCTCAACCGGCGGGGTTTTGACGATGCCATCAACCAACGGATACGCAAGCAGCCGACGCAGGGCAGCCTCATCGTCTGCGACATCGATCATTTCAAGACGATCAACGATGCCTATGGCCATGCCCTGGGCGATCGCGTGATCGTCGCGCTGGCCAGGATATTGGCCCGGTTTGCGCCTGTCGGCGCCGTCACGGCCCGCTTCGGCGGCGAGGAATTCGTGCTGTTCCTGCCCGATACCCATGCAGCCCGAGCAGCCGGGATCGCCAACGACATTCGCGAGAGCATCGCGCAAGAAGTCGCTGATCAGTTCGGTCTGTCGCGTCCTCTCACCGCCAGCTTCGGCCTGTCGACCGCCCAGCGCGGGGATGCCTCGATTCATGACGCCATCGCGCGGGCCGACGCGGCGCTCTATCAGGCCAAGACGCGCGGCCGCAACCGGGTTTGCGTACGGCGGGCGCTATCGGCACCGGACACAGCCATGGTCGATCCGCAATCCCGGGCTTGCAACGCTTAAAGCGCTGGCCTCACCTGGCTCCAAAATGAAAAAGGCCGCCCCAAAAGGGCAGCCTCCTCATTCCCGCGCGAAGTAGGCGCCGATCAAATATGGATCGGCTTGCCGGTCACGGCCATGGCCGCTTCCTTGATCGCCTCGCTGTGCGTCGGATGCGCATGGCAGGTATAGGCAATGTCTTCGCTCGACGCGCCGAATTCCATCGCCTGCGCCGCCTGCGCGATCATCGTGCCCGCGACCGAAGCGATGATCCAAACGCCCAACACCTTGTCGGTCTCGGCATCGGCGATGATCTTCACGAAGCCGTCCGGCTCATGATTGGTCTTGGCGCGGCTGTTCGCCATCATCGGGAACTTGCCGACCTTGACCGCGCCCTTTTCCTTGGCGGCTTCTTCGGTGAGGCCCACGCCGGCGATTTCCGGCTTGGTGTAAACCACCGACGGGATCACCTCATGGTTCACGATGCCGGTCAGACCCGCAATATTCTCGGCCACGGCAATGCCTTCATCCTCGGCCTTGTGCGCGAGCATCGGCCCCGGAATGACGTCACCGATCGCCCAGACGCCCGGAACCTTGGTCGCGAACTCATGATCGGTTTCGATCTGACCACGCGCATTGAGTTCCAGACCGATCTTGTCGAGGCCCAGGCCTTCCGTGTTCGGACGGCGACCGATCGACACCAGCACGACATCGGCCTCGATCTTCTCGGCCGCGCCACCTGCAGCGGGTTCGACGGTCAGCGTCACGCCCTTCTTGCCGACCTCAGCGCCCGTGACCTTGGTGCCGAGCTTATACTCGAAGCCCTGCTTCTTGAAGATCTTGTTCGCTTCCTTGCGGACTTCGCCGTCCATGCCGGGCAGGATCTGGTCGAGATATTCGACAACGGTCACCTTCGCGCCGACGCGACGCCACACCGAACCCAGCTCCAGCCCAATGACGCCGCCGCCGACGACGACCAGATGACCCGGAACCTTATCCAGTTCCAGCGCGCCGGTCGAATCGACGATCTTGCCGCCCTTGTTATCGACCGCGACTCCGGCAAGCGGCGTGACCGACGAGCCGGTGGCGATGACGATGTTCTTCGCCGTCACCTTCTTGCCCGCGACTTCCACCGTGTTGGCGCCGGTGAAGGTCGCCAGACCCTTCAGCCAGTCGACCTTGTTCTTCTTGAACAGATATTCGATGCCGCCGGTCAGGCCCTTCACCGCTTCCTTGCGCTGGCCCTGCATGGTGTCGAGGTCCAGGCTCATCTTGTCGATCTTCACGCCCAGCTTGGCGAGCGCGCCGTTCGCGGCTTCCTCGTAGAGTTCCGAAGCGTGCAGCAGCGCCTTGGACGGGATGCAGCCGACATTGAGGCATGTGCCGCCCAGCGTCTCGCGGCTTTCGGCGCAGGCGGTCTTGAGGCCAAGCTGCGCCGCGCGGATTGCGGCGACATAGCCGCCCGGACCCGCGCCGATTATAAGGACGTCATAGTCGAAGTCAGCCATAACAATCTCCGTTCGCCCTTGGACCGAGTCACTTGCCTCGGTCCAACCTGTCAAAGGGCATTACTTCTTTCGTCCCATAAAAAGGACGGGGCTTCGACAGGCGCAGCCCGAACGGGATGAATGGACAAACCTTACAGGTCGATCAACAGGCGGGTCGGATCTTCGATCGCATTCTTCACCGCGACGAGGAAGGTCACCGCTTCGCGACCGTCGATCAGGCGATGATCATAGCTGAGCGCCAGATACATCATCGGACGGATGACGATCTGGCCATCGCGGACGACCGGACGGTCCTCGATGCGGTGGAGGCCCAGCACCGCCGACTGCGGCGGGTTGATGATCGGGCTGGACAGCAGCGAACCGAAGACCCCGCCATTGGAGATGGTGAAGGTGCCGCCCTTCATATCGTCCATGGTGAGCGTGCCATCCTTGGCCTTCTTGCCGAAGCTGCCGATGGTCTTCTCGATCTCGGCAACGCTCAGGCTCTCTGCATTGCGGATCACGGGCACGACCAGACCGTTCGGCGCCGACACCGCCACCGAGATATCGGCAAAGTCGTTATAGACGATCTCGTCGCCCTCGATCTGCGCATTGACGCCAGGGATGTCCCGCAGCGCCATGCAGACGGCCTTGGTGAAGAAGCCCATGAAGCCCAGGCGGACGCCATGCTTCTTCTCGAACAGATCCTTATATTTGGCGCGCGCCTCGATGACGTTGGTCATATCGACGTCGTTGTAGGTGGTGAGCAACGCGGCGTTGTTCTGCGCTTCCTTCAGCCGCTTGGCGACCGTCTGGCGCAGGCGGGTCATCTTGACGCGTTCCTGCGCACGGCTCGGACCGGCGGCGGGAGCGGCGGCGGCAGGCGCTGCGGCAGGGGCCGAAGCGGCAGCCTTGGCGGTGCCCGCAGCGGCAGCAGCGACGACATCGTCCTTGGTCAGGCGGCCATCCTTGCCGGTGCCCTTGATCTTGCTCGGGTCAAGGCCATGTTCCAGCACCAGACGGCGAACCGCCGGCGACAGGGTCAGATTGCCGCCTTCGTCCTCATCGGAAGCGACAGGCGCCGCAACCGAAGCCGCTGGCGCCGTTGCAGCAGCCTCTGCCTTGGCGGCGGGCGCTGCGGCAGGAGCAGCCGCAGCGCCCGCGCCCGCATTCACATAGGCCAGCAGCGCGCCGACCTGAACCGTGTCGCCTTCCTTGGCAACGATGTCGCCCAGCACGCCCGCAACCGGCGCGGGCACGTCGACCGCGACCTTGTCGGTTTCCAGGGACACGATGGGCTCGTCGGCCTTCACGGCCTCACCGGGCTTCTTGAGCCACTGACCAACGGTTGCTTCGGTAACGGATTCGCCCAGCGTGGGGACTTTGACTTCGGTGGCCATGAGCTTGTTCAGCCTTTCTTCTGGCGACGGATTTCTTCACGGACGCTGTGACCCAGCGCATCGGCAACAAGGGCGCCCTGTTCGGCCACATGGCGCTTGGCGAGGCCCGTTGCGGGCGACGCCGAGGCCTTGCGACCGGCATAGCGAGCGCGCATCGGCGCCTTGCCGGCCTGGGCCAGCGCTTCCTCGATATAGGGCTCCACGAAGAACCAGGCGCCGTTGTTGCGCGGTTCCTCCTGACACCAGACGACATGCTCCAGCTTCGTCATGCGCTCGATGCGCTTTGCAAGAGCCTCGGTCGCGAACGGGTAGATCTGTTCGATGCGAACGATCTGCACGTCCGTGTCGCCAGCGGCGTCCCGGGCTTCCATCAGGTCGTAGAAGACCTTGCCGGAACATAGAACCAGCCGCCTGGTATCCTGGTCGGGCGCCGCATTGGGGTCCGACAGGATGCGCTTGAAGTGCGTTTCGCCCAGGAAGTCCTCAGCCTTGCTGACCGCCGACTTGTGACGCAGCAGCGACTTGGGCGCCATAATGATGAGCGGCTTGCGGAAAGGCCGCAGCATCTGACGGCGCAGGACGTGGAAATAATTGGCCGGGGTCGTGATGTTCGCGACCTGGATATTTCCTTCCGCGCAAAGCTGGAGATAACGCTCCAGACGGGCCGAGCTATGTTCCGGACCCTGCCCTTCATAGCCATGCGGCAGCAGGCAGACCAGGCCGTTGGACCGCAGCCACTTGGTCTCCGACGAAGCGATATACTGGTCGAAGATGATCTGCGCGCCGTTGGCGAAATCACCGAACTGCGCTTCCCAAAGCACCAGGCTCTTCGGGTCCGCCAGCGCGAAGCCATATTCGAAGCCGAGCACGCCATATTCGGAGAGCGGCGAGTCCAGCACCTCGAAACGGCCATGCGGCACGGTCGAGAGCGGGATGTACTTGTTCTCCGTATCCTGGTCGGTCCAGACGGCGTGACGCTGGCTGAAAGTGCCGCGCCCGGAGTCCTGACCCGACAGGCGGACGCCATAGCCTTCCGACAGCAGCGAACCGAAAGCCAAGGCCTCGCCGGTCGCCCAGTCGAAATTCTCGCCGGTCTTGAACATCTCCGCCTTGGCGTCGATCACGCGCTTCAACGTCTTGTGGACGTTATGGCCTTCCGGGATCGTCGTCAGCGTCTTGCCCAGGCTGTCGAACAGCTTCTGGCTGATCGCGGACTCGACGCTCTGGCGGGTGGTTTCGGCGTCGGCGGGCTTGTGCAGGCCCGACCAGCGACCGGCGAACCAGTCGGCCTTGTTGGGCTTGTAGCTTTTCGCCGCCTCGAACTCTTCCTCCAGATGGTTGACGAAATCGCCCGTCACCTGGCTGACGAAATCGTCGTCGACCACGCCTTCAGCCTTCAATCGCGCCGAATAGACGTCGCTGACCGGCGGATGCTGGCGGATCTTCGCGTACATCTGCGGCTGGGTGAAGGAAGGCTCGTCGCCCTCATTGTGACCGAAGCGGCGATAGCACCACATGTCGATCACGATGTCGCGGTGGAAGGTCTGGCGATATTCCATCGCCAGCTTGCACGCGAAGGTAACCGCTTCCGGATCGTCGCCATTGATGTGCAGGATCGGCGCCTGAACGCCCTTCGCGACATCGCTGGGATAGGGCGACCCGCGCGAGAATTGCGGCGAGGTCGTGAAACCGATCTGGTTGTTGACGATGAAGTGGATGCAACCGCCGGTATTGTAACCGGAAACGCCCGAGAAGCCGAGGCATTCCCAAACGATGCCCTGGCCGGCAAATGCCGCGTCGCCATGGATCAGCACGGGCAGAACCTGCTCATGCTTGGTCAGGTCGTCGCGGAAAGTCTGCTGCGCGCGGACCTTGCCCAGCACCACCGGATCGACGGTTTCCAGGTGCGAGGGGTTGGGAACCAGCGACATGTGAACCTTGACGCCGTCAAATTCCCGGTCGGTCGAAGTGCCGAGGTGATATTTCACGTCGCCCGAACCGCCGACATCTTCGGGATTGGCGGTACCGCCCGAAAATTCGTGGAAGATGACGCGAAAGCCCTTGGCCATCACATTGGCGAGCACGTTCAGGCGGCCACGATGGGCCATGCCGTAAACGATCTCCCGCACGCCCTGCGCGCCGCCATATTTGATGATGGCTTCCAGCGCCGGGATCATCGATT
Organism: Sphingobium sp. TKS; assembly: GCF_001563265.1. NCBI lineage: Bacteria > Pseudomonadati > Pseudomonadota > Alphaproteobacteria > Sphingomonadales > Sphingobiaceae > Sphingobium > Sphingobium sp. TKS. The sequence goes on from NZ_CP005083.1 coordinate 2,985,714, forward strand.
CGCCGCCGTCCAGGCCGAAGCGCTTGGTGCCGACATATTTGCGGCCCAGGAACTTCTCATATTGTTCGGCGTGGATCACCTTGGACAGGATCGCCTTCTTGCCTTCCGGCGTGAAGTGGATTTCCTTGTCCTTGCCCTCCAGGCGATCCTGCAGGAAGCGACGCTCCTCCACATCAGCGATGTGCATATATTCCAGGCCGACATTGCCGCAATAATTGGTGCGCAGGATCGCCACGATCTCGCGAACGGTCGCATATTGCACGCCCAGCGTACCGCCCAGATAGACCTTCTTATCCAGATCGGTCAGGCCGTGATATTCCGGCGTCAGGTCCGCCGGCAGGTCACGTTGGGTCAGGCCCAGCGGATCGAGATTAGCGGCCAGATGTCCGCGGACGCGATAGGTGCGGATCAGCATCTGCGCGCGGATTGCATCGTCGGCCGCACTGACGGCATCCGTATCCGAAACCGCCTTGCCCGCAGCCTTGGCGGCGGCCTTCACGGCCACCTGCATCTGCGTGGGGTCAAGCGCCCCGGTCAGGTCGTCGGTATCGATCGGCGGCCAGTTGGTGCGCGCCCAGCTTGGCCCGCGCTCGATTTCGAAATCCTGGTTCTCGTAGCCCATTTCTCACGTCCCATGCCGACCGCGTGCAGTCGCGGAGCGGGGTAACAGATGGCCGGGGTGCAGCCCGGCCATCTCACATGGCTTGATCAGCCCTTCAACACTTCCAGCAGGGTCGTGCCGAGTTCCGACGGGCTGGCGGCAACCTTGATGCCGGCCGCTTCCATCGCCGCGATCTTGCTCTCGGCGTCGCCCTTGCCGCCCGACACGATCGCGCCGGCATGGCCCATGCGACGGCCCGGAGGCGCCGTGCGGCCCGCGATGAAGCCAGCCATCGGCTTCTTGCGGCCCTTCTTGGCTTCGTCGATCAGGAACTGGGCAGCCTGTTCTTCCGCGTCGCCGCCGATTTCACCGATCATGATGATCGATTCGGTGGCGTCGTCGGCCAGGAACAGTTCCAGCACGTCGATGAAGTTGGTGCCGTTGACCGGGTCGCCGCCGATGCCGACCGCGGTGGTCTGGCCCAGGCCCGCATTGGTGGTCTGGAACACGGCTTCATAGGTGAGCGTGCCCGAGCGCGACACGACGCCGACCGAACCCTTGGAGAAGATGTTGCCGGGCATGATGCCGATCTTGCATTCGCCGGGCGTCAGCAGGCCGGGGCAGTTCGGGCCGATCAGGCGCGACTTGCTGCCCGACAAGGAGCGCTTCACCTTCACCATGTCCAGCACCGGAATGCCTTCGGTGATGCAGACGATCAGCGGGATTTCGGCGTCGATCGCTTCCAGGATCGAGTCGGCCGCGAACGGCGGCGGAACATAGATGACCGAAGCGTCGGCGCCAGTCTTCGACTTGGCTTCGGCAACGGTGTCAAACATGGGCAGACCGATATGGGTCGTGCCGCCCTTGCCCGGCGTGACGCCGCCGACCATCTGCGTGCCATAGGCAAGCGCGGTTTCAGTGTGAAAGGTACCGGTGGCACCGGTCATACCCTGGGTGATGACCTTGGTGTTCTTGTTCACCAGAATGGACATGTCAGTCCCTTTATCTTCTGTGGACGTGGCACTTTGGGTCTAAAAGCAGCCCGCCCCAGGCTGCGCACTTACCTGGAGCGGGCTGGTGCAGCTCTTAAAAAGGCTCAGGCGAGCGAGGGGTCGATGCCCTTGCAGGCTTCCAGCAGTTCCTTGACGGCGTCGACGGACACCTGAAGGTTCGCCTTGGCCTCGTCGTCCAGCGCGATCTCGACGACCTGCTCGACGCCGTCCTTGCCGATGATCACGGGAACGCCGACATAGAGATCGTTGACGCCATATTGGCCGGTCAGGTTCGCGGCGCAGGGCAGCAGGCGCTTCTTGTCGCCCAGATAGGCTTCAGCCATGGCGATCGCGCTGGTGGCGGGCGCATAGAAGGCCGAGCCGGTCTTGAGCAGCGCGACGATCTCGCCGCCGCCCGAACGGGTGCGCTGAACGATGGCGTCGATACGCTCCTTGGTGGAACGGCCCTGCTTGATGAGGTCGGGAACCGGGATGCCCGCGACGGTCGAATATTCGATCACCGGGACCATCGTGTCGCCGTGACCGCCGAGCACGAAGCTGGTGACGTCCTTGGCCGACACATTGAATTCTTCCGCCAGGAAATGGTTGAAGCGCGACGAGTCGAGCACGCCCGCCATGCCGACGACCTTGTTGTGCGGCAGGCCGGAAAATTCGCGCAGCGCCCACACCATAGCATCGAGCGGGTTGGTGATGCAGATGACGAAAGCGTTGGGCGCGTTGGCGGCGATGCCCTCGCCCACGGCCTTCATGACCTTGAGGTTGATGCCCAGCAGATCGTCGCGGCTCATGCCCGGCTTGCGGGCGACACCGGCGGTGACGATGATGACATCGGCGTCCTTGATGTCGGCATAGTCGTTCGATCCGGTGATCTTGGCGTCGAAGCCTTCGACCGAAGCGCATTGCGACAGATCGAGCGCCTTGCCCTGCGGCACGCCTTCCACGACGTCGAAGAGGACGATGTCACCAAGCCCCTTGAGGGCCGCGAGATGCGCGAGGGTACCACCGATATTACCAGCGCCGATAAGCGCGATCTTCTTACGGGCCATATGTAATCATCCTCCAAGCCATGAAAACCGGAATTGCCGAAGCGCTTAAGCCTATCTGCCCGACGTTTCAACCGCGCAAAAGCGCTGATTCCAAATTATCTTTGCAATTTATTCGCAATTGCATTAGTGGGGCTTTTGCCTCTGTCATCCAAGCGCTCCTACCCTGGCGCATGGCCCTTCCCCACAGCGGCCACCTGCCGCACGCCTCCCTTTAAGGGAGCGTGCGGGCTCTTTTTCCTGATAATAGATTGTTACGAGATGAACGGACGTGCGGCAGGCCGAGATTATTTCTCGCCCTGGCCATTCTCTCCGTGACCCAGGGCCAGATAGTCGTCCGACTGCATTTCCATGAGGCGCGATACGGTGCGCTCAAATTCAAACGCGCCGTCGCCTTCCGGATAAAGCCGCGCAGGCTCCGCATCCGCCGAAGCGAGCAGTTTCACCTTATATTCGTACAGCGCGTCGATCAGCGTCACGAAGCGCGCCGCCTCATTGCGCTTTTCCGGCCCCAGCACCGGGATGCCCACGATGATGACGCTGTGATATTTGCGCGCGATCGCCAGATAATCGGGCGCGCCGCGCGCCTCGGCGCAGAGGCGCTTGAAGGAAAAGACGGCCACGCCCTTCAGGCTCTTGGGCACATGCAGCGTGCGTCCGCCCTGCACCTTTATGTCTTCGGCCGGAACCTTGGCGCGATCCTCGACCGGATAGTCGGTCAGGCGGAAAAAGGCTTCGGACAGCGCCTTGGTCGCCGCCGGACCATTGGGCGCATGCCAAAGCTCGGCATCGCCCAGGCGATCGCGCCGGTAGTCGGTCGGCCCGTTCAGCGTCATGACGTCCAGCTTCAACTTGATCAGATCGATGAAAGGCAGGAAAAGCTGGCGGTTGAGACCGTTTTTGTAGAGTTCGTCCGGCTCGCGGTTGGAGGTGGTGACGATCGTCACCCGCTTTTCCAGCAAACCCGTAAACAGCCGCGACATGATGGCGGCGTCGGCCATATTGTTGACGACCATCTCGTCAAAGCAAAGCAGTCGCGCTTCCTCCGCCAGCGACTCGACCACCGGCGGGATAGGATCGCCCGTCTCCGACTTGCGCGCCTCTGCCAGCCGGGCATGCACGTCGAGCATGAATTCGTGGAAATGCGCGCGCTTCTTGCGCTGGACATGAACCGTGTCGAAGAACAGGTCCATCAGCATCGATTTGCCCCGCCCGACGCCGCCCCACATATAAAGGCCGCGCGGCGGTTCCGGCGCTTTGCGGAGCAGTTTCCACAGCGTCGAACCGCGCGGGGGCGTCGCTTCCAGTTCGTGCTGCAGCCGGTCGAGTCTCTCCGCCGCCGCCCGCTGATCAGGATCGCGCCGCAATTCGCCTGCCGCGACGAGCGCGTCATATCGGGCGATGACGCTGGTCACTTCGCGACAGACGCCTTGCGCACGGTCGCGGTCGATGCCGCGATCAGTTCATCATCCTGTGAAATGGTCAGGCGCAGGAACATCAACCGCCCCGTCTCGCGCAGCAATTCGATTTCCGCGCACAGATGCGGCCCTATCTTGCCTGAACCACAATATTGCATGGAAAGGTCAACGGTCACCGCAGCCGCCTGTTCCGGCCGGCCCATAGCCGCCAGCGCGGCAAAATAGGCATGATCGGCAAAACCGGCGAGAAAGCCGCCGTGCAGCGCGCCCAGCCGGTTGGCGTGCGACGGCCGGCTTTCCAGCATGACCGTCGCCTTGCCCGCCGCATCGCTGCGCGAATAGCTGGTGCCGATGGCCGAGTCGAGGAACGTTCCCGGCACCGTGTCGGTCCAGGACAGCCAGCCAGCCCATGGCCCATCGGCCACGGGGCTCAGATGACCCGCTCCGTCGCTCACCCTATCAGAGCTGCCGCTCGACCATCATCTTCTTGGTTTCCGCGATCGCCTTGGCCGGGCTCAGACCCTTGGGGCAGACATTCGCGCAGTTCATGATGGTGTGGCAGCGATAGAGACGGAAGGGATCTTCCAGCTCATCCAGACGCTCGCCGGTATATTCGTCGCGGCTGTCGGCCAGCCAGCGATAGGCCTGCAACAAGATCGCCGGGCCCAGGAACTTGTCGCTGTTCCACCAGTAGCTGGGACAGCTCGTCGAGCAGCACGCGCACAGAATGCACTCGTAAAGCCCGTCCAGCTTTTCGCGGTCGGCGGGCGACTGGAGCCGCTCCTTGCCGCTCGGCGGCGGGCTGACGGTTTGCAGCCAGGGCTTGATCGAATTGTACTGCGCGTAGAAATGCGTGAAATCGGGCACCAGATCCTTGATCACGTCCATGTGCGGCAGCGGCGTGACGCGCACTTCCTTGCCCGAACATTCCTCGATGGAGGTGGTGCAGGCCAGGCCATTGCGGCCGTTCATGTTCATGGAACAGGAGCCGCAAATGCCCTCCCGGCAGGAGCGGCGGAAGGTCAGCGTCGGATCATATTCATTCTTGATCTTCAGCAGCGCGTCCAGAACCATCGGGCCGCAATTGTCGAGATCGATCTCGAACGTGTCGTAGCGCGGGTTCTGGCCGGAGTCGGGGTCGTAGCGATAGACCTTGAAGCTCTTGACGTTGGTGGCGCCGTCAGGCGCCTTGTGGGTTACGCCCTTGGCGCTGATCTTGCTGTTCTTGGGCAACGCAAATTCGGCCATTGCTCGTCACGCCTCTTCGGATGATCCTTCAGTCGGCGTTGCGCATAACAAAAAATCTGCAAAGGTCCAGCACTGACGCAATGCAAAAACGGGCTTGCTTGATTTGAAGCCGTTTCTGTCGTTACGGCGCAGCACATCCTGGAGAGCCCGCCTTTGCCGACCGACATAGCCTTTCTGGCCATTGCCGAAGCCCATCAAATCTACCACTGGCTGCCGGCAGCCCTTGCGCTGTCGCGCCGGGCGGGGGTCAAGGTGCATGTGCTTTCGCCATCCGCCAGCATTCTCGACCTGGCGGCGAGCTACGATCCTGACGGGGCGCTCCACCTCGTGCGCCTGCGCCGTCCGCCCTTCCCGCCCGACTCGCTGTTCCGGCAGCCTTCGCGGCTTTTGACGCTGGCGCTCAACTATTCGACCATCCGCCGCTATCCCTTGCTGGTCACGACCGAGATATCGAGCGGCTGGTTGCGCAAGGTGCCGGGTTTTTCCTCGCGCATGGCGCTCATCAAGCATGGCGCGGGCGACCGCGAGGGCGGCTACAAGGCGCGCCATGCCGCCTTCGACCTGACCCTGGTGGGTGGAGAAAAGGACCGGCGGCGCATGATCAGCCGGGGTCTTTGCACGCCGGAGAATTGCGCCGTCGGCGGCTATGCCAAGTTCGAGCTGAAGGCGCAGCGACAGCGTTTCTTCGACAATGATCTGCCGGTGCTGCTCTACAATCCCCATTTCGATGCAAAGCTTTCGTCATGGGTGCGGCATGGACAGGAGGTGCTCGCCACGCTGGAGGCGCTGGAGGGCTGGAACGTCATCATCGCCCCGCATACCAAGCTCGCCGCACGCGCCGCTCCCATCCGGACCACAGCCTCGCATATCCGCGTCGACATGGGCAGCCGCCATTCGATCGACATGAGCTACACCATGAGTGCGGATGTCTATCTGGGTGACGTATCGAGCCAGGTCTACGAGTTCCTTCTCGAACCTCGCCCATGCATCTTCCTGAACCTCGAACGGTGCGACTGGCGCGGCGATGAGACCTTCGCGCACTGGCGGCTGGGGCCGGTGATCGAGGATATGGCGGCATTGCCCCAGGCGCTGGAGCGCGCCGCGGGCTTGCAAGCGGCGTTCGTTGATGCTCAGGAAGCGGCCATGTCCGATTCCATCGACCGATCCCCCACCCCCGCCTCGGAGCGGCAGGCCGACCTCATCCTGGATTTTGCCCGGAAATCCGAAAGGACGGCCGCCCTATGACGCAGACGATCACGACCGCTTTGGGGCCGGTGCGGCTGCTGGGCGACAATGCGACCCGCATCTGGGGCATGTCCAATGCCGAACGCTGCCGCCGCATGGCCGAAAGCGCCGCGCAGAACGGCAGCCTGTTGGCGGAGGGCCATGAGCTTCTGTTCAACCTCGGCTATGCCTTCGACCCCATGCTGCTGCGGCTGGTGCTGGAGGAGCCGGGGACGGTCTTCGTCTGGGGCGCCGCGCCGGTCGTCGGACAGGTGCCTGCGGGCAGCGATCCGCTGAAGGCTGCGCATGTCGTAGACCTGTCCGACGGGCGGAAGCTCTACAACCGGCAACTGCGCAAGCTGGAACAGCCCTTCGTCAAGGAACTGACCCCCACGACCCGGCGGGAGATTGAGCGGCGCAGCTATTTCGGCGCCTATAAGGGCGTCACGGACCTCCTCACCAAATATCTCTGGCCCGAACTGGCGCTATGGCTGACGCGGCTGGCGGCTTCGATCGGCATGACGCCCAATATGGTGACGGCAATCGGCGCGACGCTCTGCGTGGCGGCGACCTGGTTCTTCGCGCAGGGGCTTTATTGGACGGGCATGCTTGCCGGGTTCGTCTTCATGGTGCTCGACACGGTGGACGGAAAGCTTGCCCGCTGCACCATCACCTCGTCCAAATGGGGCAATGTGGCTGACCATGGCGTCGACCTCGTCCATCCGCCCTTCTGGTGGTATTTCTGGGGCGTGGGACTGTCGGCCTGGGGGCTGGCGCTGTCGACGCAGAGCTTCGCGCTGGTCATGGCGGCGGTGATCGCGGGCTATGTGCTGCAACGGTTGATCGAGGGCATGTTCATCAAGGATTTCGGGATGGACATTCATGTCTGGGGCCGGTTCGATAGCTGGTTCCGCCTGATCACCGCGCGGCGTAATCCGAATATGGTGATCCTGTTCGTCGCGCTGTTGGCCGGGCGACCGGATATCGGGCTGATCGCGCTCGCCTGGTGGACGATCATCTCGCTGGTCGTCCATGCCGTGCGGCTGATGCAGGCCTATGGCGCGAAGCGCTCCGGGCAGCCCATAGTCAGTTGGATGGAGGCAAGGGCATGAACGCGACCATCGAGAAATTCGGCTTTCCCGCCACCCTGATCGCGGAGTTCGCGCATTGGGTGGTGTTGCTGCGCCCCGCCCAACCGACGCTGGGGTCGCTGGTGCTTGCGGCGAAGTCCGACGCCACCGCCTTTGGCGACCTGCCGCCGGAAGCTCATGCCGAACTGGCAACCGTGACCAAGGCGATCGAAAGCGCGCTCGGACAGGCGGTAGGCTATGCCAGGATCAATTATCTGATGCTGATGATGGTGGACCCACACGTCCATTTCCATGTGCTGCCCCGCCATGAGGGCAGCCGCAATCATGCAGGTCTTGAGATCACCGACGCCGGATGGCCAGGGCAGCCCGACCTCGGCATTGCGGTGAAGCTCAGCGCTGAGCAGATCGCCGCGCTGACCGGCTGGCTCAAGCCTTATTTCGCGTAGCGGTCCTCGGTCAGCCAGCGGGCGGTGAGCGCCTTCGCCGCCTCGACATCCTGCGGGAAGTCGACTTCCTGCCAGTCCAGCCCCTCGATCGAGACGGTGCCGACGCGGTTGCCCTTGGCGATGATGTCGATGGCGCGCAGATACCAGCGCTCCACGCCTTCGGGCGTGCGCATCATCTGGTCGATCTGGTTGCGGAAAATCGCCGGCCCTTCGCCCCGGAAAGCCAGCATGCCGATGGATTCGGCGTTGGTGTCATGTGGCAGCAACCGTTTGCCGATCGCATGCAGGCGGCCCGTCTTGTCCCGGTTCACCTTCATGTCGTCATCGTCATAGTCGCCATGCTTGACGTCCACGGTGACGGTGATGGCGTCTTCAGCCCCATCGATCAGCTTGCCCACAATCTCGTCCGAGACGATGGTGTCGCCGTTCAGGATGATGAAGTCGCGGTCCATCTCCTCCCGCACGATCCAGCAGGTGCCCAGATTGTCGGCCACCTGAAAAAAGGGGTTGAACACGGTGCGGATGCGCGCGCCGGTTTCGCGATAGAGTTGCAGCGCATGGTCCTCCACCCGTTCCGTGCGGAAGCCGGTGACGACGACGATATCGGTCACGCCATTGGCCACCAGCGCGGCGACCTGCCAACTGATGAGGGTGCGGCCGTTGAAGTCGATCATGCATTTGGGCACGTCGCGGGTCAGCGGAAGCAGACGCGAACCCTGGCCTGCGGAAAGGATGATGGCTTTGGAAATCGTCATGGGGCGCCCCCTTAACGCAAATGGAACGCCAGGAACAGCGTGTGTTGCATCGCACCCTGGCCGATCCTAGATAGGCGCGCGCCGGTCGGTCGGCGCGCCAGGGAAAGGCCGGAACTCAAGTGACGAGCAAGCGCGGATCGGGTGGCGCTCAGGAAGGCTTCGCCCGCATTCTGGCGAACACCGGCTGGCTGCTGGGCGGCAAGGGCGTGGGCGCGGTGCTCAGCCTTGCCTATCTGGCCATCGTCACGCGCACCTTGGGCGTCGCGGATTTCGGTCGGTTCGCGCTGGTGCTGAGCGCCGCCAACGTCATCAAGACGCTGGTCAGCTTCGATAGCTGGCAGATCGTCGTGCGCTACGGCCAGCCGCATCTGGCCGCAGGCAATGGCGATGCGCTGAACCGGGTGCTGCGCTTCTGCATCCTGATCGACCTGGCCTCGGCCGTCGCGGGCGGGCTGATCGCGGCCTTCATCATCCTCGCCTTCGGATCGCTGATGGAATTGTCGTCCGCCCTGGGGTGGCAGGCCTGGATCTTCTGCATGGTGATGATGATCACCATCCGGTCCAGTCCGACCGGCGTGCTGCGGCTGTTCGACCGCTTCGATTCCGGCGCCTTTGCCGAAACGATGATCCCGGTCGGACGCATGATCGGCGCGGGGCTGGCCTGGGTGCTGATGCCCGACGTGACCGGCTTCCTGATCGCCTGGGGCGCGGCGGAATTGCTGTGCGCGGTCAGCTATTGGTGGCTGGCGCTGCGGGCCGGGGGGGAGAAACTGGGGAACTGGCGGGCGGGCCGGGCACTGGACGCGCGGGCGGAAAATCCCGGCATCGTCGGCTTTCTCACGGCGACCAATTTGCAGACGACACTGTCTTCGGTCGGCCAGCAGGTGGCCGTGCTGGTGGTCGGCCTGTTCGTCGGTCCGGCCGGAGCGGGGTTGTACCGGCTTGCCAACCAGCTCGCCAATTCCCTGACCAAGATTTCCAGCCTGCTGTCGCGCAGCATCTTCGTGGAGTTGAGCCGCACGCATTCGAGCCATGGCCATGAAGCGCTAGGCACGTTATTCCGGCGGACGAACAGGCTGGCGCTGATCGCAGGCGCGGTCATCATCGCCCTGATCCTGACCATCGGGCATCCTCTGCTGGGGTTGATCGCGGGCAAGGAATTTCTGCCCGCCTATCCCCTGCTGCTGCTGCTGGGCGTCGCGGCCTGCATCGATCTGGTCGGCGTGAGCTACCGCCCGCTGCTGATGGCGACCGACCGGGCCAGCCTGTCGCTGCGCATCACGTTGATTTCGACGGCGCTGCTGTTGGGAATGCAGGCGGCGTTACTGCCGATCTATGGAACGATCGGAGCGGCAAGCGCGAATATCATCGCCTCGATCGTGGGCTTCGCGATGATGGGATTGGCGAGCCGGCAGGCCGTGGGACGGCGTGCCGACAACGCCGAATAATGGAGTATCCGAAACCTTATTCCGCTTCTTCAACCGCCGCGCCGGGGCCGTTTTTCAAGATGGATTCGATAGCATTCTTCGCCCCAGCCTTGTTGGTGTAGCCTTCGGTCCAGAAGATCGTTTCACTATTATATTTGAACTTGGCGACGAACTCGCCAGCCTTGTTCTTCTCGATCACGAACTTGTGCGCCATGGTCCATCCTCCGGGCTTGTTGCGTTACCGAAACCGGGCCGGAGAATAGGGCGCCGCATCGATGCTGGCAACTGCCTGTGACGGCGCTTCGCTTCTGAGCAGGTCAGCAGCCAGCAAGGCGGCGGCGGGAGAAGTCTGGATACCGAATCCGCCCTGTCCCGCGAACCAGAAAAAGCCCCGCGCCGCCGGATCGAAACCATAGACTGGCGCCCGATCGCGGGAGAAGCTGCGCAGTCCCGCCCATTTGCGCTCCACCGCCTCCACCGGCCAATCCACCACCGCCTCGAACCGCGCAATCGCCTCAGCCACGGCCAGTTCCTCAGGCGCGGCATCGCAAGGCAGTGAGGGTTCCTCATCATGAGGAGTCAACCAGACGCGCCCCTCCCCCTCCGGCTTGAAATAGAATTGCGAGGCGAGGTCCATGACCAGCGGCAGATCGGCGGAGGGCATGGCTGGCACGCGCAGTTGCACCACCGTCCGCCGTAGCGGTGCGATCCCAATCGGCGCCACCCCGCAGGCTCTGGCCACATCGTCCGCCCAGGCGCCCGCCGCGTTGACGATAACACCGCAGTCGATCGCGCCCTCATCCGTTTCGATCCGCCAGCCATCGTCCAACGCCTCGGCCCGCCGCAACGCCGTCGCCAGCCGAACCTCTCCGCCCAGGCGCCGGAACCGCCGCAGCCAGGCCTGATGCAGCGCCGCCACGTCGATGTCGCACACCCCCGGCTCCAGCACGCCTAGCGTCCATTCCGGCCGCAGTCCCGGCACCAGCGCGGCAGGATCGACCATGTGCAAGGCCACCTTGCCACCAAATTCCTCCAGCAGCCGATCCCGCGCCGCCGCATCGCCCACCCTTCCGACATGCAGTGTCCGGCGCGGCGTCAGAAAGGAAGCGTCGGAAAATTCCGGATCGGGCGCGGCCAGCATTGGCCCCGACGCGGTGGTCAGCGGCTGCACCGCCAGCCCGCCATAGGTTTCCTCCCAGAAGGAAACCGCCCGCCCAGTGGCGTGATAGCCCGCGCTCGGCTCCATCTCCAGCAGCAGCACGCGCGCGCGCCCGGCCAGTGTCGCGCCAAGGCTCGCCCCGGCGATCCCGCCGCCGACGATGACGATATCGGGCCTGTTCATCGGGGTGCGACTTCATCCAGAAAGCCGTCGATCCGCGCCAGCGCATCCAGCCGCACCGGGTCCAGCTCCCGCAATATTTCATGCGCCGCCTCACGCCCATAGACGTGCAACCGCGCGCCCGGAATCCGGGCCGCGATCCGCCTGATGGCAGGTGTCGAAACGAGCTGGTCGGTCTGCGCGGCCAGAATCAGCAAGGGCACCGCAATCCCCTCAATCCCTCGCCCCTGCTCCAGCGCATGGGTCGAATGCAACGCCTGCTCCACCCATTTCCAGCTCGGCGGCCCCAGCGCCACGTCCCGGCTATGGTCGCGCCACCACAGCTCATCGGCATAGCGCTCCGGATCATGGGTCAGACGCTTTTGCCGCATGTGCCGCTGGCGCTCCGACTCCTCCTTCTGCGTCCAGGCCTGCTTCCGGTCAAAGCCCAAAGCGCACATCGTCTCGGCAATCGCCACCGCCAGCCAGCGTGGCAAGGGCGCGCTATGCACCCCCATCATCGGCGCGACCGTCACGGCGGCATCGGGCGACGCCATCCCCTCGGCCAGGGCGCGCAGCAGCAGATGCCCGCCCATGCTGTGCGCGACGATCACTGTTGGCCCGTCTCCTTCCGCGCGCCAGTCGGCGGCGAAGGCGTCGAGATCAGCGATCCACTGACCGAAATCCCCGATATGCCCGCAAAGCGGATCGTCGGTCAGTCGCCCGGAACCACCCTGCCCACGCCAGTCGAAGCTGGTGACGGCCCATCCGCGTCCGGCCCAATGGTGGATCACTTCGAGATATTTCTCGATCATGTCGCCCCGGCCGCCCAGCACCAGCATCCGGCCGCGCGCGCCATCGCCCAGCCGATAGCGACGCAGCGGCCAGCCGTCGGGGGCAGTCCAGTAATCGAGCCGCCCGTCCATCGGCCAGGCGCGGCGATCAAACAGGGCGGGAACGGAGCGGGGCGAATCCATCGGCGGCATGGTTACGCTTTGGTAAGCCATCGGGTCTACTGTTTCGAATCCATGACGGGGGATATTTTCAGAATGGCGCTGATCGGCGCCCTGGCACTGCTGCTGATCGTGGCGTCTGTCACGGATTTGCGGTCACGCATCATCTCCAACCGGCTGAACCTGACGGTGGCCGCGCTGGCGCCGCTCTGGTGGCTGGCCTGCGGTTTGCCGCTGTGGCCGGGCATAGCGGTGCAACTGCTGGCAGCCCTGATCGTGTTCATCGCCTTTGCCGTGCTGTTCTCTCTTGGCTGCATGGGCGGCGGCGACGTCAAGCTGCTGGGCGCGCTGGCGCTCTGGTTCCCGTGGCAGGCGACCTTGTCGATGCTGATGCTGATGGCGGTGCTGGGGGGCGTCGTCACCATCGTGACTGTCGTGCACCATCGCATGACCCGGCGGCTGGGTCAGCCGCAAATCCCCTATGGCATTGCGATCTCGTTCGCCGCGCTTTGGCTGCTTGGCGAACGATATATTAACCAATTTGCGTGAATATCCGGGGGCTCGGACGCAACTCGTCTGATTGAGGGAGGCGAATTTCATCATGGATGCCAAGAAGATCGTGCTGCTGGTGGGGGCGCTTATCATAGCGATCACTACAGCCTTGCTCGCACGCAACATGCTGAGTTCGTCAGGCACGCCTCAGGCCGGCGCATCATCCATGCCCGTCGAAGCGGACCAGCCCCATGTGCTGGTCGCGACCAAGGCATTGCCGGTGGGCACCATATTGGACGCGGAAAGCTTCCGCTTCCAGCCCTGGCCCAAGGACCTTGTCGAACAGGCCTATTATATCAAGGGCCAGTCCGATCCGCAGAAACTGGTGGGCAGCGTCATCCGCACCGCCATTTCCGCCGGCCAGCCGATGACGCTGGGTTCGGTGATCAAGCCGGGTGAGCGCGGCTTCCTGGCCGCAGCGCTCGGGCCGGGCATGCGCGCCGTGACCGTGCCGGTGTCGGCGCAGAATTCGGTCGCGGGCTTCGTCTTTCCGGGCGATCGCGTCGACCTGATGCTGACGCAGAGCGTTAGCGGCGGTGGCGATGGCGAACCGCTCAAAGTGTCCGAAACCATCCTGCGCAATCTGCGCGTGCTTGCCACCGACCAGCGCATGGACGCGCTGGGCGCCGACGGCAAGCCCGTCGTCCAGACCTATTCCAACGTCACCATCGAAGTGACGCCCAAGATTGCCGAGAAGATCGCGGTGGCGCAGACCATCGGCTCCCTTTCGCTCACGCTGCGTTCGCTGGCCGACAATTCGTCGGAACTGGACGCCGCCATTGCGGGCAGCGATGTCGACCTGTCCGCTGCCAGCAATCCCAATGCCGAAAAGAAGCTGCTCGCCAGCCTTTCGGCCCGCCCGGTCGACAAGGGCAGCACCTATTCCACCGGCGCCGACGTTTCGCGCTACCAGCGCAGCAGCGTCCCCGCCAAGCCTTTGCAAGCCATGCCCGCAGGCGGCGTTCCCATGGGCGGCGCGCCCTCCATGGCTGCCGTGGGCCAAGGCCCGGTGATCCGCATCGCCCGCGGCACCAGTGTGACCGTCGTTCCGGTCGGGGGGAAGTAAGATGAAGGGGTTCACTGTCCATACCGGCGCGGCCAGGCCGCTGCTCGGCCCGGCCATCGCGATCGGTCTGGCGGTTGCCGCCGCCGCGGCGCCGACCACCGCGCTCAACGCTGCGCCTGCCGCCATGCAGGACAATGCGATCCTGCTATCCGTAGGCGGAAGCAAGGTCATCAACCTGCCGTCCAAGATGTCGGACGTGGTGATCGGAGATCCCAATGTCGTCGACGTCCATGTCCGGTCGCAGAACCAGCTTTACCTGATCGCGAAAGCGGCCGGCGAAACCACGGTCTTCGTCACGGCCACCAACGGCAAGGTGCTGTTTTCCGGCACGGTGCGCGTCGGCAACAACCTGACCAGCCTCGATCAGATGCTGAAGCTGGCGATGCCGAACGCCGATATCGCGGTCAACAAGATGAACGGCATGGTCCTGCTGACCGGCACCATCGCCGCGCCGGAAGATGCGGCGGAGGCCGAACGGCTGACCCAGGCCTTTGTCGGCAAGGATGTGACGGTGGTCAGCCGCCTGCGCACCGCGACGCCGCTGCAGGTCAACCTGCAGGTCAAGATTGCCGAAGTGTCCCGCGATATCGGGCACAAGATCGGCATGAACTGGAAATCGCAAGACGTCAGCGGAGGCAAGTGGGCGGGCGGCATCGGCGGCGGCACGCGCGATGCCCTCACCTTCAACGCAGGCGGTGGGGGAACATTCAACTTCACCGCGGATGGCGGTTACAGCCTTGGCGGTGTCGCGCGCGTGCTGGGCCTGGATATTGGCGCCGTGCTGGACCTCGCGGAATCGAGCGGCCTTGCGACCACCCTCGCCCAACCCAATCTGACATCGCTGTCGGGTGAAACCGCCAGCTTCCTGGCAGGCGGCGAATATCCCTATACGGTCAGCAACGGCACGCAGGGCAACAGCATCGAATTCAAGCAATATGGCGTGCAGTTGGCGTTCACGCCGACCGTGCTGGCCGATGGCCGCATCTCGCTGCGTGTCCGCCCGACGGTGTCGAGCCTCGACTTTTCGGTCGACTCCAGCGTACCGGCACTCAAGAGCCGGACCGCCGAAACAACGGTGGAACTGGGTTCGGGCCAGGCCTTCATGATCGCCGGCCTGCTCAACAACGATACGGCAAACAATATCAACAAGGTTCCCGGCATCGGCAACCTGCCGATCCTGGGCAGCCTGTTCAAGTCGCGCAGTTTCCAGCGCCACGAGACGGAACTGGTCATCGTCGTCACCCCCTATCTGGTGAAGCCGATCAACGCATCCGACGTGCGCCTGCCGACCGATGGGTTCCGCAACGCCAATGAGGGCCAGGGTCTGTTCCTGGAGCAGATGCATGACGGCATCAGCGGCGCCCGCGCCCCGATGCCGAGTCGCGCGCCTAACGGCCCCGTCCCGGCACCCGGCCCGCAGACATCGGCCGCCCTGCCGCCCATCGCCGCCCGAGACTCCGGAAAGCGTTCGAAGGACGCCGCACCGGGCTTCAGCTTCTGATCCGAAGGACGAAAGACATGACTTTCCAGTCTCGCAAAACCCCCGTCCGCTTCGGTGTCCGCCTCGGCGCTCTGGCCCTGATGGCATTGCCGCTGGCCGCTTGCCAGACCGACCAGGCCGCCAATCGCGGCGTGGAATCAGTGCGCCAGCCGGTCGTCAGCCACAACGCCTTCACCTATGACGTGCAGGCCGGCCCCGACGGCGGCCTGACCGTTTCGGAGGCCCGCCGCCTGGACGACTGGTTCGTTTCCATCGGTCTTGGCTATGGCGACCAGGTCGCCGTGGCGACGGACGCAGCCTATTACAGCCCTGCCCTGCGCGAAGGCATAGCCGATGTCGTCGCCCGCCACGGCATGCTGGTGGGAGAGGACAGCTCTGCCGTCGCCGGCACCGCGCCGCAGGGCGCCGTCCGCCTGATCGTGCGCCGCGCCACCGCCAGCGTGCCGGGCTGCCCCAACTGGTCGGACAAGCCGGAAACCGACATCCAATTGGGCGCATCGACCAATTTCGGCTGCGGCGTGAACGGCAATCTGGCGGCGATGATCGCCAATCCGGAGGATCTGGTTCGCGGCCAGACCACCGACAGCGACCTGCGCACCGCCACGTCCAACCGGGCGATTTCCACCTATCGCGAAAAGGCGCCGACCGGCTCTGGCGACCTCAAGACCCTGTCGGGAGGCAAGTGATATGAACGCACCCTGGAAACCCGGCGCGTCCGGCCAGCGTGACCCCTTCCACGCCTTCGTCTGCGACGATCACAGCTTCGATCTGCTGCGCGTGGTCGCAGCCGAAATGGGTTGGGCGCCGGAAAAAGTGAACAAGGGCGGCATGCGCAACGCAGTGCAGAGCCTGTCGATCACCGCTTCGCCGCAGATATTGTTCATCGACATGTCGGAAAGCGGCGATCCGCTCAATGACATCAACAGCCTGGCGGAAGTGTGCGAACCCGGCACGGTCGTCATCGCGGCGGGTCAGGTCAATGACGTGCGCCTCTATCGCGACCTGCTGGCGAGCGGCATTCAGGACTATCTGCTCAAGCCCTTCGGCGCCGATCAGTTGCGCGACGCGCTGGCGCAGGCGCAGGCGGTGTTCTTCGCACCCCGTGACGCTGGGCCTGAACGCCCGCACATGACCACGGCGGTCATCGGCACGCGTGGCGGCGTGGGCGCGTCCAGCCTCGCCACCTCGCTCGCCTGGCTGCTGAGCGACAAGAAGAAGCGACCGACCGCGCTGCTCGACCTCGACGTCCATTTCGGCACCAATGCGCTGGCGATGGACCTGGAGCCGGGTCGTGGCCTGACCGACGCGATCGAAAATCCCAGCCGCATCGACGGGCTGTTCATCGAACGCGCCATGGTCCGCGCCAGCGACACGCTGGCCATCCTGTCAGCCGAAGCGCCGATCAGCCAGCCGCTGCTGACCGATGGCGGCGCCTTCTACCAATTGCTGGAGGAGTTCCGCGCCGCCTTCGAATGCAGCGTCATCGACCTGCCGCGCGCCATGCTGATTCAGCATCCGCACCTGATGAGCGACGTGAACGTCACCGTGGTCGTCACCGAACTGACGCTGGCGGCGGCACGCGATTCGATCCGCATCCTGTCCTGGCTCAAGACCAATGCGCCGCAGTCCCGCGTGCTGGTGGTTGCCAACCGCGTCCATCCCGGCTCGCCGGAAATCAGCCGCAAGGATTTCGAACAGTCGATCGAACGCAAGGTCGACATCCTCATCCCGTTCGACATCAAGGTCGCGTCGCAGGCGGCCAAGCTCGGCAAGACGCTGGCGGAAACCGCGAAGGGCAGCAAGGTCGGCGCCGCCTGCACCATGCTGCTCGACAGCGTATTGGGCGCGGCGGAGGAAGGCGAAGCGGCGGAAAACGGCGCTCCCCCGGCCAAGAAGGGGGATTCCCTGCTCGGCAAGATCACCGATCTCAAGAGCATGATCCCCTCGCGCCGCAAGGACAAGGCTTCGGCCTGAGCATGACGGGTCACGCCGCTTGAACGCGGCATGACTCCTTTGACGGAACCGGATTTGGAACGGGCAGGCACATGAACGGCAATTTCATCCTGATCGCGGTGCTGCTCGCAACCTTGCTGGGTCTGGTCGCCATGGCCTTTGGCGGCCCCTCGCCCGACAAGGCCCGCAAACGCCGCATGGAGCTGATCCGTGGACGGCACAGCGATTCCACCGACGCGATTCTGGAAGCGCGCATGCGCAAGGCGATTTCCAACCGCCCCGTCGGCACCGAATCGACGATGCTGGTGTCGCTGGTGCCCAATCCGGAAAATCTGGCCAAGCGCATCCGCATGACCGGCAAGAAATGGACGGTCAGCCAATATATGACCTCTTGCGCGGTCATATTCCTGGTCCTGTGCGCCCTGCTGATGCTGCGCGGCTTCCCGCCGCTGTTCGCGGTGATGCTGGGCCTCGCCGCCGGACTGGGCCTGCCGCATATGTGGGTCAGCCGGCTGATCAAGGGTCGGGTGCAGAAGTTCAACGCCAAATTCCCGGACGCGCTGGAACTGCTGACTCGCGGTCTGCGCTCGGGCCTTCCCATCGCGGAAACCCTGAACGTGGTGTCGACCGAAGTTCCCGGCCCGGTGGGCGAGGAATTCAAGATGATCACGGAGCGGATCAGGATCGGCAAGACCATGGACCAGGCGCTTCAGGAAACCGCCGACCGGCTGGGCACGCCGGAATTCCAGTTCTTCGTGATCAGCCTGGCTATCCAGCGCGAGACGGGCGGCAACCTGGCCGAAACCCTGTCGAACCTGGCCACCGTGCTGCGCCAGCGTTCTCAGATGAAACTCAAGATCCGCGCCATGTCCTCGGAATCCAAGGCATCCGCCTATATTATCGGCGTGCTGCCGTTCCTGGTCTTCGGCCTGATCTGCTATATCAACTACAACTATATGTCGCCCTTCTTCACGCCCGATCCGGCGGGAGTATTCGGCCTTTCGACCATGCAGGTCATCGGCATCGGCGGCATGTGCTGGATGGCGATCGGCGCCTTCATCATGGCACAGATGATCAACTTCGAGATCTGACGAGGAAGCCGACCAGATGGAAAATGTTCCCGTCCCCGCCGGCACACTGTTCGGTCTGACCGCCACCGATTTCGGCACGCTGCTGGCCGCGCTGGCGACGCTGGCGACCCTCTTCGCGCTCTATGCGGTGATGACCGTGCGCGACCCGATGGCGAAGCGCGTCAAGGCATTGAACGAACGGCGCGAACAGTTGAAGGCCGGCATCACCGCCTCCACCGCCCGCCGCCGCGCCAAGCTGGTGAAGAAGAATCAGGCGACCGATCAGATGCGGTCGCTCCTCTCCAGCCTGAAGGTTTTGCAGGACGATCAGCTTAAGGACGCGCAGATCAAGCTGGCGCAGGCGGGCATCCGGTCGAAGGACTGGGCCGTCGCGGTGATCTTCAGCCGCATGATCCTGCCGATCGTGATCGGCGGCATGGCCGCGCTGCTGCTTTATGCCGTCGGCATCTTCCCGGAATGGGGCGGGGCCAAGCGCTTCATGGCCTTCGCCGCCGCGCTGCTGCTGTCCTACAAGGCGCCCGACATCTTCATCGACAACAAGATCGCCAAGCGCTCCGCCGCGATCCGCAAGGGGCTGCCCGACGCGCTCGACCTGCTGGTGATCTGCGCCGAGGCGGGCCTGACCGTCGACGCCGCCTTCAGCCGCGTCGCCCGCGAATTGGGCAAGGCCTATCCGGAACTGGGCGACGAGTTTCACCTGACGGCGATCGAACTCAGCTTTCTCACCGAACGGCGCATGGCGTTCGAAAACCTTGCCAACCGCGTCAAGTTGGATGCGGTGAAGGGCGTGGTGACGACCATGATCCAGACCGAGAAATATGGCACGCCGCTGGCGTCCGCACTTCGAGTGCTGTCCGCCGAGTTCCGCCATGAGCGCATGATGCGCGCCGAGGAAAAGGCCGCGCGCCTGCCCGCGATCATGACCGTGCCGCTGATTCTCTTCATCCTGCCGACCCTGTTCGTCGTCATTCTGGGCCCGGCCGCCTGCTCGATCAGCAAGGCCTTCTAAAAATAAGAGGGGGCGAAGGGGCGCTGCCGTAGCGTCCCTTCGAAATCCACGGAAAGCCGTTGATTTTCGGCCTTGGCGAAGCGTCCGATCCTGTCTTATCCCCTTCCGCAAAGACGCAAATCCGGAGAGGTCCATGGTCGCCATCACCCGCATCGCCGCCCGCGCCGCGCTGCTCATCCTGCCCCTGGTCACGGCTCTGCCCGCCAAGGCGGCGCAGCCCATCACCGGCCGCTGGGCCACAGTGGACGGCAAGGCCATCGTCCAGATCGCCCCTTGCGGAAAGACGCTGTGCGGCAGGATCGAGAAAATCGTGAAGCCCACCCCCGGGCGTCCGCAGACCGACATCAAGAACCCCGATCCCGCCCTGCGCAGCAAGCCACTGGCGGGCCTAGCGCTGCTCACCGGGTTTAAAGATGCGGGCGATCTCTGGAAGGGTTCGATCTACGATCCGGAAAGCGGCAAGACCTATAACAGCAAGGTCAGCCGCAATGGCGACGGCACGCTGAAGGTGCAGGGCTGCATCATGTTCTTCTGCAAAACCCAGACCTGGACGCCGATGCGTTGAGTTGGTGTTCGGTTTGGCTGGATTCCCGCCCTTGCCATGATCGTCATTCCCGGAAAATCGGGAATGACGGAGGCAAACGCACTCAATCCCTGGTCGGAACGAAGGCGCCCTTGACGCGATCCTTCACGACCTTGCCGGCGTTAAAGACGGACCCGCTCATGGTGATGTAGACGCCGGGCGCCGCGACCTGGACCGTGGCGAAGGCCATACCGAGATTGAAGCTGGCGTCACTCTCCCCGAAGCGCGCCGGGGCAAGCGCACCGACCAGAACCACCGTCTTGCCGGGGATGGCGGAGAGAAATTTCGCCGTTTCCGTCATCGTATCGGTGCCGTGGGTGATGATGACATGGCTTTCCGGCGCGGCGGCGACGCGATCGCGGATCAGCGCCCGGTCGGCATCGTCCAGTTCCAGACTATCCTTGCGCACCACTTCCTCGATGCGGAAGGGCCGCTTGACCCGAGCGATGTCGAGCAGCTTCGCCATCACCGTCTCCCCGACCTGATAATCGGACAGCGCATCGAAATAAATCTTGTCGATCGTCCCGCCGGTGGTGAGGACAAGAATGGGCGTTTCGGGCGACAGCATTGCAGGACTCCAGAGGGGGAAGGCCGCCCCCTTAAAGCATTTCCGTAGTGACGTGAACCGCCGCGGCCTTATTGACCCCTGGCCATTTCCTCGCCCCGGTCGCGGGCGGCGACCAACGTATCGGTAAGCAGCTTCAGCAACCGATCATCGGCGTCGAGCACGTTCAGCCCCTGCCGCGTCATGCCGCCGGGGCTGGCTACGCGGTCGGCCAGCACGGCGGGGCTTTCGCTGGCCATGGCCGCCATGCTGGCCGAACCGCGCACCGTGGCGAGCGCCATGCGGGCGGCCTGATCGGCGGGCAGGCCAAGCGCTTCACCGGCACGCGCAAAAGCGTCGATAAAGCGGAACAGAAAGGCGGGGCCGCATCCGGACAGCGCGGTGACTTCGTTGAACTGGCCCTCATCCGCGATCCATTCGGCAAGGCCGAGCGGGGCGATGAACGCCTCCACCGCCGCTCGCGACGGCGCCGCGATGCCAGCATCCGCATGGAGCGCGGTCACACCCTCCCCTATGCCCACCGGAAGATTGGGCATGGCGCGGACGATCTCGCCCGCCGCCGGAAAGGCGGAGCGCAGATCGGCCAGCGGCGTTCCCGCCAGAATCGAGATGATCCGCACATCGGCACCGCAAAGCGGCGCGAGAAAGGCCGCGACATCGCCAAGCTGATAGGGCTTCATGCCAAGCAATATCGTGGTGCCGGCGGGCAGCGATGCCGGATAGTCCGTGACCACGGCCACCCCGTCCGCCACCGCCTTGCCGCTCGGGCGCAGCACGGTGACTTTTGCCGGATCGAGGCCGCAGGCGAGCCACCGCCGCAGCATCTGTCCCGCCATATTGCCGCAGCCGACAAGGAAAAGATGGTCGGGCCAAATATCGGTCATGGGGAATGTCTCAGGCTTCACCGCGGGTTTCGATGAGGCTGGCGGAAATGGCTTCGGCCGGGGTCTTGCCGCCCCACAGCACGAACTGGAACACCGGGTAGAAGCGCTCGCATTCGTCGATGGCGGTTTCGACGAGTATCTGCGCCTGGTCGAGCGTCAGCACGCCGCCTGCGCCTAGCAGCGCACCGTGACGGAAGAGGACGATGCCGCTCGACGACCAGAGTTCGAAATGGCCAAGCCAGAGCTGTTCGTTGATCAGACCCAGCGTTTCATAGATGGCGGAGCGCTTGTCCTCGTTCACCCGGATGTCGGGCAGGGCGAGCAATTGCAGCACCTGATCCTCGTCGCGCCAGATGCCGCGCAACTCATATTGCGCCCACGACCCCTGCGTGCTGGCGACGATTTCATCCTCACCGACCTGATCGTAGCTCCAGCCATGCGCCTCGAAATAGGCGGCCAGCATGTCGATCGGCGCAGCCTCCTGGCCGCCATTTTCATATTCGTCGCTGTCCATCATTTGCGCGCCTTAAAGCATTTTTACCGCCGGAGGAAACCGGGGCGAGGTGGAAAATGCGTGGACAACTTCGCTTCTGCCGTGGAAACCGGCAGTTATTCCCCATCCTTGGGCTTGGCGCGTACCGTCTTCTTGACCGGTTCGGGCGCCTTGCCCTCCAGCGCGTCGAGGCGGGCCTTCAGCAACTCCACCTCCTCGCGGGCGGCGGCGGCCAGCGCCTTGACCGCGTCGAATTCGTCGCGGCTGACGAAATCCATGCCGCCGATCCATTGTTTGGCCTTTTCGCGGGCGTTGGTCTCAAATTCCCGGCTCATGCCCGCAACCGTTCCGGCCGCGCCGTTCACCAGCTTGGCAAGGTCGTCGAAAAAGCGGTTTTCGCTCTGCATGATGCTTCGTCCTTCCGTGCGGCGCCATTCTGTCCGGCGCCAAAAATCATATCTGGGTCTGGAATGCGGGTTTGCCAAGGCTTTCCGCATCCGGATTGAGGCGGCCGATCTCATAGTTGAGGTAGGAGGCGAAGGCCAGCCAGCACAGATAGGGCAGCAACAAAAGGCCCGCGACGCGGCGGACGCGCCAAAAAAGCACGGTCGTGACAGCGACCAGCACGGCCAGCGCGACGATCAGGACCAGAGCCTGATCCACCTGATGCGCGCGGAAGAAAAGAGGAGACCAGAGGAGGTTGAGGATGAATTGCGCGACGAAGGCGACGATGGCCGTCCCCCTCCCCCTTGCGCCACGCGCATGCAGGACGATGGCGAAGGCCAGGGCCATCAATATGTAGAGAACCGTCCAGGCCACGCCGAAGGCCCAGCCGGGCGGGATCAGATCCGGCTTGGCCAGCGCCGCGAACCAGCGATTGCCATAACCACTATTGGCGAGCTTGCCGGAAAGAAAGCCAAGGAAAACAATGGCGGGCACAGTAATCAATGCCCAGCGCGCATAGGCAAGACGTAATTGACCCGGAGACGCAATCTCGTTCATCGGCAACGAAGCTCCACCTTTTACTCAGCGGCTTCGGGCGAATCCTTCAAGGCCGAGTCAAGCCGCCGACTGACGGTTTGCGGTGAAACGGTTCGTCCTGCAACCCGCGAATAGAGGATGGGGATCAGGAACAGCGTGATCAGCGTCGCCAGGCTGACGCCGGACACCACCACCACGCCGATCGAATGGCGCGCCGCAGCCCCCGCCCCGCCGCGAATGACCAGCGGAACCGCGCCGATGACCGTGGCGATGGACGTCATCAGGATCGGACGCAGGCGGCGGGCGGCGGCCTGACGGATGGCCGCGCCGATCTCCAGCCCCTCGTCGCGTAGCTGGTTGGCGAATTCGACGATCAGAATGCCGTTCTTCGCCGCCAGCCCCACCAGCATGACGATGCCGATCTGGCTGTAGAGATTGACCGACCCACCCGTCAGCGCAAGGCCCAGCACGCCGCCCGCGACCGCCAGCGGGACGGTGGCGATGATGATGCCGGGATGGATGAAGCTTTCGAACTGCGCGGCCAGCAGCAGATAGACGATCAATATGGTGAGCCCGAAGACCAGCCAGATCGACCCGCCGGTTTCGCGCAGCGACTGGCTCTCCCCGCGATAGCCGATGGCAAGGATCTCCGGCGATTGGCGGGCCTGGTCTTCCAGGAAGTTCAGCGCCTCGCCCAGCGAATAGCCGGGCGCCAGCGCGGCGGTCAGGGTGATAGCGCGCAGCTTGTTATAGCGGTTGAGCTGGCGCGGGCCGGCGACTTCGCGGACGGTGACGACGGCGGACAAGGGCACCAGGGCGCCTGTGCGGCTGCGCACATTGATGCGTTCCAGGTCCGCCTGGGTCTGACGCCCCTCCCGCTCGGCCTGCACCAGCACGCGATATTCCTCGCCCCGGTCGACATAGGTGGTGACGCGGCGGGAGCCGAGCAGGGTCTGCAACGCCTGGCTGATGTCGTTGGCCGACACGCCCAGATCGCCCGCCCGCTGCTGATCCACCTCGATCCGCATCTGGGGCTTGGTTTCCTTGTAATCGGAATCGAGGTTGATGAAGCCCGGATTGGTCGCGGCGGCGGCCATGATGCGGTCGCGCGCGGCGACCAGCCCCTCATAGGTCGATCCGGCCAGCACCAGATTGACCGGCAGGCCACGCCCCCGGCCAAGCCCCGAACGCGGCGCGACATTACCGCGCACGCCCGGCTGGTTGGCGATCACCTTGTTGATCGTGTCGGCCACCTGCGCCGTGGTGATCGTGCGATTCTCCCACGGACGCAGGAAGGCGATGATGTTGCCGCCGTTGAAATCGTCGCTGCTGCTGAAACCGGCGGGCGCGCGGATGTTCAGCACCTGAAGCGTCCCCTGGTCGCGCAGCGGCTGAAGATCGGCTTCAATCTTTTGCATATAGGTCTTCATGCGGTCGAAGCCGGTGCCTTCGGGCGCCGTCACCTGTCCATCGACGACGCCGGTATCCTCCGCCGGGGCGAGTTCGGTCGGCAGCATGGTGAACAGGGCGCCCGCGGCGGCGAGGAACAGCAGCACAGGGACGATGGCCAGAACAGGCCGTTGAAGCACGCGGTCGAGCAGGCGCGCATAGGCCGCCTCCAACCGCTGGAACCGGGCATCCACCCAATGCGACAGGCGGGATCTTTCGGAATGCCGCAGCAGCTTCGAACAGAGCATCGGCGCGAGGCTCAAGGAGATGAAGCCCGAAAAGGCGATGGCGGCGATCATCGCAATGGCCAGTTCACGGAACAAAAGGCCGGTCTGCCCGGCCAGGAACATCACCGGCACGAACACCGCGCAGACCACCAGCGTCGTCGAAATGATCGCAAAACCCACCTGCCGCGTGCCAAGATAGGAGGCGACCAGCGGGTCTTCCCCCTGTTCGATGCGGTGATAGACATTTTCGAGCACGACGATGGCGTCGTCCACCACCAGCCCGATCGCCAGCACGAAGGCGAGCAGGGTCAGCAGGTTGATCGACAGGCCCAGCAACCACATGACCGCGCAGGTCGCCAGCAGGCAGATCGGCACCGTGATCGACGGGATGATCGTCGCCCGCAACGAGCCGAGGAAGAGAAAGATGACGAGGACCACCAGTAAGGCCGCTTCGCCCAGCGTGTCATAGACATTGTCGATGGCGCGGCTGATGAACAGCGATTCGTCCGATCCGATGGTGACCTTCATGCCCGCCGGAAGCGTGGGACGCAGTTCAGCGATCAGCGCCTTCGCCTTTTCCGCGACGTCCAGCGTGTTGGCGCCCGACTGGCGGATGATGCCCACGCCGACGCCGGTCGCGGCATTGGAGCGGAAGGAGGTGTAGGGATTTTCCGCGCCCTGCTCGATCCGCGCCACATCGCCCAGCTTCACCTGATAGCCGTCCGCGCCGCGCCCGACGACCAGCCCGGCAAATTGTTCTGGGGTGGAAAAGGCGCGCTCGACACGCAGCGTCTGGTTCTGGTCCTTCGATTCGAAGCGTCCGGCCGGCAGCTCCACATTCTGGGCGCGCAGGGCGGCTTCGACGTCACCGGGCGTGATGCCGAAGGCGGCGAGCTTCTCGGCATTCAGCCAGATGCGGGTGGAGGGCCGCTCGTCGCCGCCGCCGGTAACGCGGGCGACGCCGTCAATGGCCGAAAAGCGGTCCAGCACGTTGCGGTCGAGATAGTCGGCAATCTGCGTGGGGGTCCAGCCATCCCTGGTGAAGACGATGAACAATATCGCCCGCGCATCGGCATCGACCTTCCGGATTTCCGGGGCCAGCGCATCCTCGGGCAAATCCTCCACGACGCCGCCGACGCGATCGCGCACGTCATTGGCGGCGGAATCGATGTCCCGCGACGGATCGAATTCGATGCTGACCGATGAAACGCCGTCCCGCGAGGTCGAGGTGATGTTCTGAATGCCCTGGACGCCCGCGACGCCATCCTCGATAATCTGGGTGATGCGGGTTTCCACCACCGAAGCCGCCGCGCCGGTATAGCTGGTCTCGACCGAAACGATCGGCGGGTCGGTATCGGGATATTCGCGGATGGAAAGGCTGAGATAGCCGACCACCCCGACGATACAGAGCAGCACCGCGATGACCGCCGCGAAGACCGGACGACGGACGGACAGGTCCGAAAGCTGCATGGCCCTGCCTCCCTAACCGGCCGCCCGGTCGGCGCTCGCGCTTTTCGCTTCCGGCTTGTCGCCCGGCAGGCGCACCGGCACGCCATCGGTCAGCTTGACGACACCATCGGTGACGACGGTCTGGCCCGGCTTCACCCCGCCCAATATCTCCACCAGGCCGTTTTGGCGGATGCCGGTATCGACCTTGGTCCGCTTGGCCTTGCCTTCCTCCACCACGAAGACGAAGCGATCCTCGCCGTCGCCCACCACCGCCAGTTCGGGGACGGCCAGCGACTGGCGCTGCTTTGCGATCACGTTGACGGTCAGCAGCATGCCGGGTTTCAGGGCGCGGTCGGGATTGGGCAGGATGGCGCGTATCCTGACAGCGCGGGTGGCGGGATCGATCACCGGGTCGATGGTCGCGATCGTGCCGGTGAAGGGCCGGTCGGGCCAGGCGGCGGAGACCGCCTTGATCGCCTGCCCTTCCCGGATCATCGACAGGCGGGTTTCGGGAATGGTGAAGTCCAGCTTGATCCGCGAAATATCGCTGACCGTCGCAATCGGCGTGCCGGCGGTGACGATGGCGCCGGGCGATACGGTGCGCAGGCTGACCCAGCCGGGGAAAGGCGAGCGGATCACCCGGTCACTGATGGAAGCGCGGGCCTGTTGCGCGCTGGCGCGGGCGGCATTGGCCAGCGCGACCTGTTGGTCGAGGCTGGCGGCGGTCGCGAAGCCACGCGCTTTCAACGCCTGGATGCGGTCCAGTTGCTGCTGGGCTGCAAGCGCCTGGGCCTGGGCGGCGGCGAGTTCGGCCTGTTCCTGCCCCACGGCCAGAGTGGCGATCACCTGCCCCTTGCTGACAAAGCCCCCGTCGCTGAAATGGATAGAGGTTATACGCTCCGTCACCGGGGCGGACAGCACCACCTGTTCGTTGGCGAAGGCGGTGCCGACGGCGTCCAGATTGTCGGTGAAGCTTTCGGACGCGATCGGCGCGGCTTCGACCAACGCTGGCGGACGCGCCTTCTTTTCCTTTTGACCGCCACAGGCGGAAAGGGTCAGCGCGATCAGGAAGATAGGCAGGATGGTGCGCATGGGATCGGGCTAATCGGCCTTTGCAAGCGACTCAAATGGGCATTTGTCGCGAATGGTAACTATAGCGACGAAACGAATAGGGCGGGATTATCCACCAAATATTGCGGAGAGAAGAAATTCGACATTGCCCTGCGGTCCGGTGATCGGGCTGGCGGTGATGCCTTCGACCCGCCATCCTTTGGAAAGCGCCCAGTCCCGGACTTCGTTGCACACCCGTTCATGGATGGCAGGGTCGCGCACCACGCCGCCCTTGCCGACTTCCTCCCGCCCCGCTTCGAACTGCGGCTTGATCAGGGCGACGAGGCGCGCGCCGGGGCGGGCGAAGCTCAACGGGCGGTCCAGCACTTTGGCGAGCGAGATGAAGCTGGCGTCGCAGACGATGATATCCACCGGCTCCGGGATATGATCGGCGGTCAGGATGCGGGCGCTGGTCTGTTCATGGACGATGACGCGGGGGTCGGAGCGCAGCTTCCATGCAAGCTGGTTGGTGCCGCTGTCGACCGCATAGACCCGCGCCGCGCCATGGGTGAGCAGGACATCGGTGAAGCCGCCGGTCGAGCTGCCCACATCGATGGCGACGGCGCCGGTCACGTCGATATGAAAATGCTCCAGCGCATGGGCGAGCTTGATGCCGCCGCGCGATACCCAGGGATGATCGCGGCCCTTCACCTCCAGCTCGGCGTCGGCGGCGACCTGCTGGCCCGCCTTTTCGATCTTTCTATCGCCCAAGAAGACGAGGCCGGCGAGGATGAGCGCCTGTGCGCGGGCGCGGCTTTCGGCCAGGCCGTTGTCGACAAGCAACTGATCGGCGCGGATCTTGGCCATCAGGGCACCAAAGCCGTCAGGGTGGCGGGGGTCAGGAGTTGGGGCAATGTCTGCGCCTCCCTGCCGGGGGCGTACCACAGATAGAGCGGGACGCCGGAACGCCCCTGCCCTTCCAGAAACCGGGTGATGGCGGGGTCCGCATTGGTCCAGTCGCCCACCATCACGGTGACGCCTGCCTTCCCGAAAGCGGCGCGGGTTTCGCTGCGGTCGATGGCGGCGGCTTCATTGGCCTTGCAGGTAAGGCACCAGTCGGCGGTGAAATAGAGGAAGACCGGCTTCCTGGCGGCGCGCAAGCTGGCGAGACGGGCTTCGTCGAAGGGCACGCCCCTTGCCGATGCCGCAGCGGCAGGCGCGTGGGTGGGGAGCATCGCTGCGGCTCCGGCGAACAGGATGAACGCGGCGCAGACCACCGCCAGCCCGCCGCGCAGGCCGTGCCGCTGCCTGCGCCCCAGCCACCAGAGGAAGACCGCAAGCATCAGCGCCGCGCCAAGACCGAGAAGGATGGCCGGAACGCCCCTTTGCTGGCCGAGCAGCCACAGCAGGCCAAGCGCGGTCAGCGCCATTGGGATCGCCAATATCTTCTGAAGGCGCCCCATCCACGGACCGGGCTTGGGCAGGCGGGTGCGGAGCGCGGGGACATAGGCCAGCGCCAGAAAGGGCAGCGCCAGTCCAAGGCCAAGGCCCGCGAAGATCGCCAGCGCCGCGGCCAACGGCAGGATGAGGGCCGCCCCCATGGCCGCGCCCATGAACGGCCCAGCGCAGGGCGTCGCGACGAAGGCGACCAGCGCGCCGGTCCAGAAGGCGCCGGAAGCCCCACCCTTCCCCGCCAGCCTGTCGCCGCCGCCAAAAGCGCTGAGTTCGAACAGTCCGGCAAGGTTGAGCGTGATCGCCGTCACCAGCAGCAGCAGCAGCAGGATGATGCGCGGATCCTGCAACTGGAAGGCCCAGCCCACCGCCGTACCTGCGGCGCGCAGGCCAAGGAGCAGGCCACCCAGAGCGAGGCAGGTAAGGATGATGCCGAGACTATAGGCCAATGCTTCGTGCCGAACGATGCGCTCATCGCCGCCCGCGCGGGCAAGCTTCATCGCCTTGAGTCCGAGAATCGGAAAGACGCAGGGCATGATGTTGAGCAGCAGACCGCCCAGCAGCGCTCCACCCAGCGCGATCAGGACGGTGTGGAGCGTGGCGGACCGGACGGCGGGAACGGCGCCGGGCTGGGCCGTCAACAGGAAGCCCACATGATCGCCGGTGCGCAGGACGGCCTGGACCGGACCGGATTTCAAGCCCTGCCCGGCTTCGGTTTCGATCAGCAGCCGGTCGCCCTGGCGCGTGACCTTTTGCGGGGCGGCATAGCGGGTCAGGCCATCGGCAAGCGCGAACAGATGGACGTCGCGGGCGCTCGCCGCCGCCGGGAAGGGCACGGACAGGCGCAGGCGGCCATCGACAACCGCATAGCTCGCCTCGCTGCCCAGGGGGCGTGGAAGGTGACTGCGCCAGCCGTCGAACTGCGCCCTGTTGCCGGGCAGGATCGCGCCGTCGCCTGCGGTCAGGTCCAGCGTCAGTTCGGCGCCTTCGGGCACGCAGACCTTGTCCGTGCAGGCTAGCCAGTCGGCGCGGACCCGGATCGGCAGCTTTGTGCCCACGAGCACGTCCTGCGCGATAGTCAGGTTCGCCAGCACGCCATAGGAGCCTTCATAGACATGGTTCATCAGGCCCGAGATCAGCAGCGTCTCCGGCACCGGATAACGCAGCGCGCCGACGGTCACGCCCTTGGGCAACGTCCATTTGACCGTCATGCCCAGGCCCGCATCGCCCGGATTTTCCCAATAGCCGTGCCAGCCCGGCTCGGGCGTCATGGAAAAGGCGATGGCCGTGCCTTTCCCCGGCTGCGGCGTCGCGCTTTCGGTGGTCAGTTCCGCCGCGATATGGGGCGTGCCCTGACCAAAGGCGCCCTGCGCCCGCGCCGCAGTCGGCGCGAGCAGCAAAAAGACTGTCATCAGAAGGACATGAAAAAACCGCATCGGGCCTCTGTTCCGGTAGACGCAAGGGGGCTAGGTCCCGATGCATCCGCCGTCAAGGCATCAGAAGGTATCCCATAATGTTGAAAAATATCGTGGCCGCCCTGCTTCTGGCCAGTTCGCTGCCGGCCCTGGCCCAGACCCCGGCGGCGCCTCCCGCCCCGGCAACCGCTCCCGTCACTCCGCCCAAGCTGATCGTCGCCATCTCCGTCGACCAGTTTTCCGCTGATCTGTTCAGCGAATACCGGCAATATTACAGCGGCGGCCTCAAGCGGCTGACCGAACAGGGCATCGTCTTCCCTCGCGGTTATCAGAGCCACGCCGCGACCGAAACCTGCCCCGGCCACAGCACCATCCTGACCGGCAGCCGCCCTTCGCGCACCGGCATCATCGCCAATAGCTGGTTCGACCTTGGCGCCGCCCGCGCCGACAAGTCGGTCTATTGCGCGGAAGATGAGACGCAGCCGGGAACAAGCAGCGACAATTATCAGGCCTCTCCGGTGCATCTGAAGGTGCCGACGCTGGGCGGACGGATGAAGATCGCCAATCCGGCCACCCGCGTCGTATCGGTCGCGGGCAAGGACCGCGCCGCCATCATGATGGGCGGGCCGACCGCCGATCAGGTCTGGTGGCTTGGCGGACCGAAAGGCTATGTCAGCTACAAGGGCGTGGCGACGCCGCCACTGGTGGCCAAGGTCAACGACGTCATGGCCCAGCGGCTGGCAGAGCCCAATCCCGGCTTCGAGCTGCCGCCGCAATGCATGGCCAAGGATTTCCCGGTGAAGGCTGGGGACCGCACCGTCGGCACTGGCCGTTTCGCGCGGGAAGCGGGCGATTACAAGGGTTTCCGCATCTCGCCCGAGCAGGACGCGATGACCCTGGCCTTCGCGGCGGCGGCGATCGAGAATATGGCGCTGGGCAAGCAGGCGCAGACCGACATCATCTCCATCGGCCTGTCAGCCACCGATTATATCGGCCACACCTACGGCACAGAAGGCACGGAAAGCTGCATCCAGGTCGACCGGCTCGACCGCGAACTGGGAGCCTTTTTCGACCGGCTGGACAAGGATGGGCTGGACTATGTGGTGGTGCTGACCGCCGATCATGGCGGCCATGACCTGCCCGAACGGCATCGGCTGAACGCCATGCCGATGGAGCAGCGCGTCGACAAGGCGCTGACGCCCAAGGCTCTGTCGGCGGCCATCGCGGAAAAGACCGGCATCTTGGGCAAGACCTTGATCTGGGGCGACGGCCCGGCGGGCGATCTTTATTTCGACCGTAGCCTGACGGCGGCGCAGCGGACCAAGGTGGAGGCCGCAACGCTCGCCCTGCTGCGCGCCCATCCCCAGGTGCAAACCGTGTTCACCAAGGCGGAGATCGCCGCCACGCCTTCACCTTCCGGCCCGCCGGAAAGCTGGTTGCTGATCCAGGAGGCGCGGGCCAGCTTCGACCCGCGGCGTTCGGGCGATCTGCTTCTGCTACTGAAGCCGCGAGTCATGTCGATCCCCGAACAGGCGGTGATGGGATCGGTCGCGACCCATGGCTCGCCCTGGGATACCGACCGCCGCGTGCCGATCCTGTTCTGGCGCAAGAGGCTGACTCATTTCGAACAGCCGCTGGGTATCGAGACGGTCGACATCATGCCGACGCTGGCCGCGCTGATCAAATTGCCTGTGCAGAAGGATGAGATCGACGGTCGCTGCCTGGACCTGATCGCGGGGGATGGGGATAGCTGCGCCAATTAATATCAAGCACCGTGCTCCTGCGCAGGCAGGAGCCCAGTTCAAACCTGGCCTCATCGGATCAACTGTGGAACTGGGCTCCTGCCTGCGCAGGAGCACGAGGCGCTTAGCGCTGCCTAAATATTCTCCGCTATCCCTTCGCGTCCTTCCTCCACCAGCGCGTGAACGCGATGGGGGGCGGAGACTTCCACCCGGCTGGTCACTTCATAATGCGCCTTGGCCTGGCGGACATTGCTGTCGGCGGGCACGCTGTCGGTCAGCCAGACATTGCCGCCAATCACTGACCGGCTGCCAATGATGATGCGGCCCAATATCGTCGCGCCGGCATAGATCACCACATCATCCTCGATGATCGGATGGCGCGGCAGAGCCTTTTCCAGCGCGCCCTTCTCATCCGCCGGAAAGCTGCGCGCGCCGAGCGTCACGCCCTGATAGATGCGCACCCGGTCCCCCACGATCGCCGTCTCCCCGATCACCACGCCGGTGCCATGGTCGATGAAGAAGCTGCGGCCGATCGTCGCGCCCGGATGAATGTCGATCCCTGTGCTGCCATGCGCGATTTCGGAGATGATCCGCGCCACCAGCGGCGCACCCAATTGATAGAGCCGATGCGCCAGGCGATGATGGGTGATCGCCATCATCGATGGGTAGCAGATCAGCACCTCGTCCACGCTGCGCGCTGCCGGATCGCCCAGAAAGGCCGCCTCCACATCGCTGTCGAGCAGTTCGCGCAGGGCCGCCAGACTTTC
Source organism: Sphingobium sp. TKS (assembly GCF_001563265.1). Taxonomy (NCBI): domain Bacteria; kingdom Pseudomonadati; phylum Pseudomonadota; class Alphaproteobacteria; order Sphingomonadales; family Sphingobiaceae; genus Sphingobium; species Sphingobium sp. TKS. Next base: position 3,018,480 of record NZ_CP005083.1, read on the forward strand.
CGCGAAGGCGCCGATGATGCGCATCGCTTCCCGGTCCACGGTTTCGATCGGATCGTCCTTCATCGCGTAGATGAGTTCGAGCCGGATTTGCCCGTAAAGGCGGCTCAGCACCGTCTGCAACGTCTGGGCGACATAGGCGTCCTCATTATGCAGGCGCACGAAGCTGGGGCCGAGACGCAGCGGAAACAGCGCGCCGCACAGCGCCGCCATGATCTTGGTCAGCGTGGCGCGGGAGGGAAATCCCTCCGCGCCATATTCGGCATGATGATCCTGCGCCTGCCGCCAGCGCCGCCGCACCGCGCCCAATTCGGCCGCCAGCCGGTCTATATCCCAATAACCCTGGGCGATTTCCTTTTCGCCTTCTGCCGTCATATGCGCCTCTTTTGATACAGGTGCCCGGCATAGCGCGGCATCTCGCTCCGCGGTAAATGAGTTTTGCTTGGGGGTGGGCAGATTCTCTTTGTCAGCGTTTCTGGACATCGGCCGGAAGATGCAGACAGATTTCCACCCTCAATCCGCCCTCCGGCCGATTGGCGAGGGTCAGATCGCCCCCCTCCAGCTCCACCGCCCGCGCAACGATAGCGAGACCCAGGCCAAGCCCCCGCGTGTTGCGCTGCCGCGCCTCGTCCAGCCGGGCGAAGGGCTTCAACACCTCATCCAGCTTGTCGCGGGGGATGCCGGGACCGTCATCATCGACGCGGATCAGGACTTCCCGGTCTTGACGCGCCAGCGTGACGCGTGCGCGACTGCCATAATGCAGGGCGTTTTCGATGAGGTTGACGATCGCCCGGCGCAGGGTGAGCGAGCGCACCACCATTTCCAGATGGACGGGCCCGGCATAGTCCACATCCCTGCCCTGATCCTGAAAAGCGTCGACCACCGTCGCCACCAGCACCGCCAGATCGGTACGCACCGGCGGCTCGCCATTTTTCTCGCCCCCCAGGAATGCGAGCAGCGAGTCGATCATCTCGCCCATTTCCGTGAGGTCGCCCTCGATCGCCTCCCGCGCTTCATTGTCGGGAAGGCTTTCCAGCCGCAGCCGCAACCGGGCAAGCGGCGTGCGCATGTCGTGCCCGACGGCGGCGAGCGTCTCGGTCCGCTCGGTGATCAGGCGATGGATGCGCGTCTGCATCGCGTTGAAGGCGCGGATGAGGTTGCGGACATCGTTGGAGCCGCCCTCCTCCACCACGACTTCGTCGCTGAGGCCGATGCGCTCCGTCGCCCTGGTCAGGTCGCGCAGCGGCGCCAGCGTGCGGCGGATCAGGATGCCGCCAACGATCAGCAGCGCCAGCACCGGGATCAGCGCCAATCCCATGCGCCCGATGGTGAAGGTCCATTTGCCGCCGCTATGCCGCATACCGAAATAGAGCCAGCTTCCGTCCGCCAGCCTGAGGCCGCCATTGATCTCAGACACGCGCCCCGGCGAAGCGAGCCTCAGCCAGAGACCCGATTGCTCCAGCGACGGTTCCCAGGTGATGATCTGGCGCCGCATCCGCTCCAGCCCCGGCGCCAGCGGCGGCGGCGGCGGTGAGGATGGGGTCCAGTGCACGTCGTAACGGTCGGTGGTCAGTTGCAGCGCCAGCGCGTGACGCTCGTCCGGCGGTTGCTCGATCAGCAGCTTGCGGGCGATGACCAGATGCTCGGCCAGGCGCCGGGCCTCGTCATCCTGCAACGAAAGATGGTTGGCCCGCTCATAGACCAGCGTGCCGACGGCAAATTCCAGCATGAGGGTCAGCAGCAGGATCGCGAAAATCTGCCCGACCAGGCTGACATGCCGTCTCAAGCGCGGCTGACCTCCGCATTGAACATATAGCCGACGCCCCGGACGGTGGTGATCGGCGCCGACCGATCATCCGTCGTCAGCTTGCGGCGCAGGCGGCTGACCAGCACATCGATGCTGCGGTCGCTGCTGTCGCCCATGCGGGTGCGGGACAGTTCGATCAGCCGCTCGCGGGCGATGACGCGCTGCGGGTGGCTGAGGAAGCTGCCCAGCAGGTCGAACTCCGCGCCGGTCAGGTCGACGACCGCGCCAGTGGGCGAGCGCAGTTCGCGGCGGGGGAAGTTGACGGTCCAGCCGTCGAAGCGCGCTTCATTTTCGCGATGCTCGTCCGGGCCGCGCTCCACGCCGACGCGGCGCAATATGGCGCGGATACGGGCGATCAGCTCGCGGGTGCCGAAGGGCTTGGGCAGATAATCGTCCGCGCCCAGTTCCAGCCCGACGATGCGGTCGGTCTCGCTGCCCTTGGCGCTGATGAAGATGATGGGGACGTCGCTCTTGCGCCGGATCTGGCGGCATAGGTCGATGCCGTTGGTCCCCGGCAACATGACGTCCAGCACGACCAGATCGACCGGGCCCGCATCGAAAGCCACCCACATTTCAGGGCCGGAAGAAGCCGGACGGACCTGATAGCCATGTTCCTGCAACGCCCGCGCGGTCAGGGTACGCAGCGGCGGGTCGTCCTCTACCAGGATGATGGTCGGGGCGGTCATGCCGGAAGGCAGTGAAATTTGCACATGGGGAGCGAGATAGGTGCCACCGGGCGGAGGGTCAACCGGACGTTGCCGCAGCAACAGGGCGAAGGAACCCTAGCAACAATTTGTCACGCTCGAGACAATCATCTGTTCTGCCGCAGCAATTTTTGTCATGCCGGGCCTCGCATGGAGGCCCGGCATGCATCGCGTCAGAAGGCGGCCGAAAGGGAGAAGACCAGCTGGCTGCGCGCGATCGACTTGCCGAAATTATCGGCGTCCTGAACCATGAAGTTCGGGCGGAGATAATTTTCCTCGACCCGCGCGATGTCCGTGTCGACATAGGCGATGCCCAGCGTCAGCGGCGTGCCGGGAATGGCGACGTCCGCGCCCACCAGCCAGTCGAGATATTTGCCGGTCGGCGCGACCGAGGTGCCGTTGGGACCAAGACCGGAGTTGCCGTTCGACCAGCCCAGATGCGCCTTCAGCGTGACCGGCGTATTCGGCACGGCGCCGCTGATGTCGCCCCAGACATAGAGATTGTCTTCCTTGTCGCCCGGATCGAAGACGGTGCAGGCGGCATCGCTGCACCATTTGCCCAGCGCCTCCTGCTTAGGCGCATAGGCGACGCCGATCAGACCCTTGACCGGACCCAATTGGCTCGACAGCTTCACATAGGGTTCGGCGAAGTCGGTGATGTCCGCGCCCGAGGGATACATGTACCAGGTGAGGCCAACGTCCAGCGTCGCGCCGCCCAGCGGAATCGCATACCCGGCGAACAGGTCGAGTTCCATATTGGCGCCGCCGAACTGGCCCCAGCCGGCCAGGCTCGATCCCCAGGTGCCGACATAGACGCCGCTTTCATGCGTGGCGGTGACGCCGCCCTGAACGGCCATGGCCTTGTCGGACTGCGACACGCCGCGGAAGCGGTAGTCGGACACCAGCGCGACGCTGCCGGAAACGGTGACAGGGCCTGCGGGCTCTTCCTGAGCGAAAGCCGGAGCGCTGAAAAGCAGCGCAAGCGCGGCACAGGCAATCTGATACTTCATGAACATTCCCCTTTTAGGCAAGAATGTTCCGTCCTGCGTCCGCTCCGTCCGAAGATCTGTTGTTTGTTCGTCTTCGATACCGGCGGATCGAAAGCAGATTACGGAGATATGAAGGGTTGGGGAAACAGCTTTTTCGCAGATGCGAAAGGGAAGGGCCGCACTGTGCTATAGGCAACACGATTATTTTCTTGGACCATTCCGAATGTTTCTATTTCATTTCTGTTCGACAACATAAAACCGCCGCATCACTGGGAGATGATGCGGCGGTTCGTTCATCGCCTGACGAGGGGGATGGGTGTCAGGCGACGAGGTGACGCATGCGGCCGGTGGCGCCGAACAGTTCGACCTCAGCCCCCGTACCCCGGCGGCGATCGACCCATTCGCGGACCATTTCCGCGCACGTATGGTCGATATGGCCAAGGCGCTCGACATTCAGGATGACAAGGCGGCCGGCGGGTACGGATTCCAGCATGGCCGACAGCTTCGGCAGGCTGAGGAAGGTGGCGGTGCCATGCAACGCCACTTCATGCGCGTCGTCGCGCGCTTCTTCGTCCATGCCCAGGCGCAGGCGGCGAGCATGGGGCAGAAGCTCGATCAGCGACAGGCCGATGCCAACCAATACGCCGGTCAGCAGATCGGTCGCCACGACACAGATCAGCGTCGCCGCCCACACCACGGCCGGGAGCGGGCCGTAGCGGTGGAGGAGATGCTTCACATGGTCGACGCTGACCAGACGGATGCCGGTGACGACGAGGATGCCCGCCAGCGCCGCCATCGGAATTTCCCGCAGCAGCCAGGGCAGCAGGGCAACGAAGCCCAAAATCCAGACGCCATGCAAAATGGTCGACAGCCGCGTCTTGGCCCCGGCCTGGACGTTGGCGGAACTGCGGACGATCACGCCGGTCATCGGCAGCGCGCCCGCCACGCCGCAGAGCAGATTGCCGACCCCCTGCGCGCTCAGTTCGCGGTTGTAATTGGTGCGGACGCCGTCATGCATCCGGTCGACCGCCGCCGCCGACAGCAGCGTTTCGGCGCTGGCGATGAAGGCGATGGCGATGGCCGTGGTGATGACGGCCGGGTTCATGAGCTGCTGGAGCAGCCCCTGTTCCGGCAGCGAGATCGCAGCGACGATCGATTCAGGCACGACCACGCGCGCAACCGGCAGGCCCAGGAAAAAGGCGACCAATGTCGCCAGCACCACGCCGACCAGCGCGCCCGGCAGCAGCTTCATCGAGGCGGGGCGCAGCTTTTCCCAACCCAGCATGCCGCCGATGGTGACCAGGCCGACCGCGAAGGCGGTGGCCGCGTCCTGGTTGGAGAGGCCGAAAAGCTGACCCGGCATAGCGACCAGATTGGCAAGGCCGCTGGACAGCGGCTTGTCGTCGAACAGCACATGGAACTGGCCGACGACGATCAGCACGCCGATGCCCGCCAGCATGCCGTGCACCACGGCGGGCGAGATGGCGCGGAACCAGCCGCCGACGCGCAGCAGCCCCGCAACCACCTGAATGGCGCCGGCGAGGATCAGGATCGGGCCAAGGGCGGACAGCCCCTGTTTCTGCACGATTTCGAAGACGATGACAGCCAGACCCGCCGCCGGGCCGCTCACCTGCAGGGGCGATCCCGCGAACAGGCCGACGATCAGGCCGCCGATCATGCCGGTGATCAGACCCTTTTCCGGCGGCACGCCGGAGGCGATGGCGATGCCCATGCAGAGCGGCATCGCCACCAGAAAGACGACGATGGAGGCCGTGAAGTCGCGGCTGAAAGTGCCGCCGGAAAATGCCTTGAGCATGGACTTACTCCGCAGCCTCGGCATAAGCGACATCGGCCGCCAGACGCCGGGCATGCGGCAGCGCGACGGGCAGCGGCTGGCCTTCGCGCAGGGGCAGGAAGCGGCCGGTCTCGCCGTCCAGACCCAGAACCTGACCCGCATGAATGTCGACATACCAGCCGTGCAGCGCGATCTCGCCGCGAGCGATGCCCGACGCGACCGAGGGATGGGTGCGCAGATGGGCGAGCTGGACCACGACATTTTCCAGCGCCATGTTGCACAGCTTCTCCGCGTCGCTCAGATCGGCGGGATAGCTTTCGCGGCAGACCTTCTGCGCGGCATGGCTGTGGCGCAGCCAGGCGGCGACATTGGGCATGGCCGTCAGATCGGCGTCGGTGGACAGCGCCTTCATCGCGCCGCAATCGCTATGGCCGCACACGATGATGTCGCGCACGCCCAGCACCATGATGGCATATTCGACGGTCGAGGTGACGCCGCCATTCTGGGTGGCATGGGGCGGCACGATGTTGCCGGCGTTGCGGCAGACGAACAGGTCGCCGGGATCGGCCTGCATGATATGTTCGGGCACGATACGCGAATCCGCGCAGGAGATCATCAGCGCCTTGGGGTTCTGCCCGTCGCTGGCGAGGCGGTTGTAGAGCGCGCTCTGGTTCGGAAAGACATGGCTTTCGAAGCTGAAGACGCGACCGATCAGATCGTTCATGTCATTGCATCCTTCTTGTCTGATGGCCGGTCAGGGGGAAGACCGGCCTTGACGATGAAAGATAGGGAAGCGTTTTTGCTGCGGCGCAGCGGCTTTGTTAAATAATATGTCTGAGCGATCGAAAGCGCGATCGGTGCGGCAGCTCGTCAGATTTCTCCGGATAAATCAATGCAATGAATGGGAAATATTCGGCCATTCCAAAGCGACTCAGCGCCGGTCGACCACGGCGCTGAACATATATCCGCCGCCCCGCACCGTAACGATCGGCGCCGTCCGCCCGCCATGACTGAGCTTGCGCCGCAAGCGGCTGACCAGCACATCGACGCTGCGGTCGGAGGATGGCGTGTCGCGCACTCCGGCCAGTTCCATCAGGCGGGAACGGGCGATCACCACCTGCGGATGATCGAGCAACACAAGCAGAAGCGAAAATTCGGCGGCGGTGAGGTCGACCTGCGCGCCGTCGGGGTCGAGAACCTCGCGCCGGGAGGAATCGACCACCCAGCCATCGAAGCGCGCCTCGGTCGGGCGCCGCTGGCCCAGGGCGCGCTCATTGCGGCCTCGGCGCAGCACAGCGCGCAGCCGGGCGGCCAGTTCGCGGGTCGAATAGGGTTTCGCCATATAATCGTCGGCGCCCAGCTCCAGCCCGACGACCCGGTCGACTTCGCTGCTGTTGGCGCCGACCAGGATGATCGGCACGTCGCTGCGTTCGCGGACGTCACGGCACAAATCCATGCCGTCCGGCCCGCGCAGCGCGGCGTCCAGCACGACCGCACCCACGGCCATGCTGTCCATCGCATTCCAAATGTCGCTCGCGGAGGCGGCGGAGAGGGCGCGAAAACCGCTCTCCTCCAGCGACTGGCGCACCTCATGGCGCGCCTCCCGCTGAGCCTCCGCGATCAATATCAGCGGTGGGCTCATCCGCCTGTCACGGCGCCTTTCACGGACAGCGCGTGAATGCCGTCCAGTTCATTGACCAGAACGGCGCGGTCCTGCCGGGCCACGGTGACGGCTTCAACCGAACGGGCGCCGTTATGGCGGGCGACTTCCGCCTCGATCTGGCCACGGGCGGCAGTGCAGTTGCCGGCGTGGCTGCCCGACAACGGGGCGAAACGGTGGATCGGCTTGGCGACGGCAGCGAGCGTGCGGCCCTGCACCGCGACGTCGCGGTTCACCACCAGCTCAGCCTGCCAGCGACACACCGGCACCGACGGGCGGTTGGCGAAACGGGATTCGACCTGGCGCAAGCGAACGGTCGATTCCGTCTTGTAGCTCGCCGTATAGGCGTTGGACGCATGGCTGATTTCAGCGCTGTGGATCTGGGTCGCAACGGCAAGGGCAGCCGCGCTGGACGCGAGAATGAGAAACATGGGAGTTCTCCTCAACAACCGGAAATGGTCGATCGGGATTTAGGCCTCCTGAATGTCTCCGTAATTTGCCGGGCGTTACAAATTGTTGCTGGTGCGAAATATGGGCAGGATTAGTCCATCAGACAGAGGCTAATTCATCCGCACCAGCGCGCGCCGCTCCATGGCAGGTTGACCGGCGATATGATCCAGCAGCGCCGACAGCCACAGCGCATCGCTCGCCGCCCGGTGCCGATCGGCGTGGCGTCCATCGGCAAAGGCCACGGCAGCGCCGATCCGCTGTTCATCGGCCCGATGTTCGTCCAGCAACAGCGAGACATGATCGATGAAGAAGGGCGTCGCCTGCCCCGCCGCATCGGCCAGCGTATCGAGCCAATATTGGTCGATCATGCTGTCGGCCACCATGCGCCGCCCCTGACAGGCGGCGGCCAATTCGGCCAGCACGGTTTCGACTGGCAGGCCTTCGCGATTCACTTGGTCGAGGCTCAGGCCATGCAGCGCCTCCGCCTCGGCCGACCAATGCCATCCGGCCCAGTCATCATGCGGCCGGATCAACCAGCTTTGCGCCTTTCCATCACAGGCGATGCCAACTTCGATGGGATAGGACAGGCCGTGCCGGGGAAGGCACGACGCCTCGAAATCGATCGTGATGATCGTCAATTTACTCTCCATATTTCAAGGCCGTGTCCGCCCTTCTTCAGACCGGCCAGCCAGCTTTTCGATGCTCCCTTCCTATAAGGGGACTATGTCAGTCCGAAGTCAGCCGCGCGAAAAATGATGCGGACGGGCGCTTTCCGGCGACCAGCCGAACAGGGTCAGCGCCCGGAAAATTCGGACATGCGGCCACAATCACTTTGCAACTTGCGGCGCTCTCAGGCTTTTAGGAAGGGCGCACGCTGCATGGTCGGGGGATCGGTGACGGCGCGCTCTTCAAAAGGAATGCCCGGCCATGAAAATCGCCCAGATTGCCCCACTTGCCGAAAGCGTGCCGCCGCGCCTGTATGGCGGCACCGAACGTATCGTATCCTATCTGACCGAAGAACTGGTGCGCCAGGGCCATGAGGTGACGCTGTTCGCCAGCGGCGATTCGGTAACGAGGGCGGAACTGGTCCCGGTGACGGAGATGGCGCTGCGGCTGAACCCCGAGGTACGCGATCCCATTCCCTATCATATGATGTTGCTGGACGCGGTGCGCCGCCGGGCGGACGAATTCGATGCGCTGCATTTCCACATCGACCTCATCCACATGCCGCTGGTGCAGGATTTCATCGGTCGCTGCGTGACGACACTGCATGGGCGGCTGGACCTGCCCGACCTGCCCGCTTTCTACCGCGCCTTTCCCGATCATAGCATGGTGTCGATCTCCGACCATCAGCGTCTGCCCATGCCGCCGGTCAACTGGGCAAGGACCATCCATCACGGCCTGCCGGCGGACCTGCTGCCGGCCCGAACGGGGGCAAGCGACGGCTATCTGGCTTTTCTGGGCCGCATTTCCCCCGAAAAGCGGCCCGACCGAGCGATCCACATCGCCGCACGGGCAGGGTTGCCGTTGCGCATCGCGGCAAAGATCGATGCGGTGGACCGGCTTTATTGGGAACAGGAAATCGCGCCGCTGGTCGAGCGCTACCCCAATATCCACTATATCGGTGAGATCAATGAAGCGCAGAAGGCCGAGTTTCTGGGCCGGGCGAGCGCCCTGCTCTTTCCCATCGACTGGCCCGAACCCTTCGGGCTGGTGATGATCGAGGCCATGGCCTGCGCCACGCCGGTCGTCGCCTTCCGCTGCGGCTCCGTGCCCGAGGTGATCGACCATGGCGTGTCGGGTTTCATCGTCGAGAGCGAGGATGAAGCCGTGGCCGCCGTCCAAAATCTGCACGCGCTGGACCGCGCGCGGGTGCGCGCCGCCTTTGACGCACGCTTCACGGCAGAGCGGATGGCCGCCGATTACGTCCAGCTTTATCATGACCTGCCCGGCGCGCGGACAGAGGCCGCCATGCTGCGCCGATTGCGCGGAGAAGGCGCGGAACTTCAGATCGTGGGATGAGCGATTTTCGAAACGATCACAGGAGAGTGGCATGACGGCAAGCCAGTTGCAGCCGGAAAACCCAGGCCCGTCAGTCCAGAACATCAATCCCGGACAGGCTCTGTCGCAGGCGCAGACCCAGTTCTTCATTCCGGCCACGGCGTCGCTGCATGAACGCCGCCCCCGGACGCTGAAACATGGGGACAGCTTCGCCGTCTTCGACCATAGCGGCGATGCGATCGCTGGGCCGGGCAGTCCGGAGGGACTGTATCACCGCGACACGCGGCATTTGTCGCATCTCTACCTCACCATCAACGACACGCGGCCGATCCTGCTGAGTTCCGGGCTTCGCGACGACAATGCGATGCTGACATGCGACCTCACCAATCCCGACTTCACCGGGGGGGACGACCGGGTGACGGTGGAGCATGACCTTATCCACCTGCGCCGCACCCGCTTCCTGTGGGAAGGGGCGGTGCATGAGCGCATCACCATCCGCAATTTCGACACCGAAATCCGCACGGTCGAGGTGAATATCGGCTTTGCCGCCGATTTCGCGGACCTCTTCGAGATACGGGGCATGACGCGGCTGCGGCGGGGCACGCTGCGGGAGCCGGTGATCGGCGCGGACGCCGTGCTGCTGGGCTATGACGGGCGGGACGACAAGCGGCGCGAGACGCTGCTGCGCTTCGACCCGGTCCCCCAGACATTGACCGAGAGCCAGGCCCGGTTCCAGGTGACGGTGCCGCCGGACGAGCGGCGCACCATCTATCTCAATATCTGCTGCCAGCCCAAGGAGCAGCCCGTCGGGGATCTTTCCAAATATTTCCTCAAGACCCTGCGGGAATCGATGCAGGCGCTCAAGCAGGCGCGATCGCGCGGCGCGACGCTGTGCTCCTCCAACCAGCTTTTCAACGAAGTCGCCCGGCGGTCCGTGGCCGACATCTCCATGTTGTCGACCGACACCGAATATGGCCCCTACCCCTATGCGGGCATACCCTGGTTCAGCACGGTGTTCGGGCGCGACGCGATCATCACCGCATTGGAGACCTTATGGATGGACCCGGCGATCAGCCGGGGCGTGCTGGGCTATCTCGCCGCGCATCAGGCGACCGCGTTCGACGCCACCGCCGATGCCGAACCGGGCAAGATCCTGCACGAAGTGCGTCATGGCGAGATGGCCGAACTGGGCGAAGTGCCCTTCCGACATTATTATGGCAGCATCGATTCCACGCCCTTGTTCGTGATGCTGGCAGGCGCCTATCTGGAGCGGACCGGGGACAGCGCGTTCATCGCCTCCATCCTGCCGAATATCGAAGCCGCGCTGGCCTGGATCGACCAGCATGGCGACCGCGACGGCGACGGCTTCGTTGAATATGGGCGCTTCACCGATCAGGGACTGGTCAATCAGGGTTGGAAGGACAGCCATGATTCCATCTTCCACGCCGACGGCAGCATCGCGCGCGGGCCGATCGCGCTGGCGGAGGTGCAGGCCTATGTCTACGGCGCCTGGCGGGCGGCCGAGGCGATCTTCATCATGCTGGACGATCCGGACAAGGCGCTGAACTATCGCACGCGGGCGGAGGATCTGCGGGAGCGGTTCGACGCCGCCTTTTTCGATGCCGGGATCGGCACCTATGTGCTGGCGCTCGACGGCGAGAAACGGCCCTGCCGCGTGCGCTCCTCCAATGCGGGCCATGTGCTGTTCACCGGGCTGGCCAAGGAAGAGCGGGCGGAGATGGTAGTCCATACGCTGATGGCGCCCGCCTCCTTTTCGGGATGGGGCGTCCGAACCATCGCCTCGACCGAGGCGCGCTACAATCCGATGAGCTATCATAACGGCTCGATCTGGCCGCATGACAATGCGCTGATCGCGGCGGGCTTTTCGCGCTACGGCTACCCGGCGCAGGCGGCGAAGATCTTCGAAGGGCTGTTCGCGGCGGCAACCTATGTCGACCTGATGCGCCTGCCCGAACTGTTCTGCGGCTTCCCCCGGCGACGGGCGCAGGGACCGACCTTCTACCCGGTCGCTTGCAGCCCGCAGGCCTGGTCGGCAGCGGCGCCCCTGTCGCTGATCCAGTCGAGCCTGGGCCTCGGCTTCGATGTCGGCGCCGCGGAGATATTGTTGCGCGAGCCCACTTTGCCCCGCTTCATCGATGAACTCACGCTCTACGGGCTGCGCGTGGGGGACGCGGCCGTCGACATCGCTTTCGACCGGATGGGCGACAAGGTGGTGGTGAAGCCGCTCGATCGAAAGGGCCAGGCGCGCGTCGTGACCATTGCCTGACAAATGGCGCTTGGCATTGCCGGAAATAGGCTTACATCCCCAGCCATTGGGCTGAAAGGATGGAAAAAGGCATGGCAGGAACGGCGCTGATCACCGGAGCAACCGCGGGCATCGGCGCCGCATCGGCACGACGGTTCGTGGCGGCGGGCTGGAAGGTGGTGATCACCGGACGCCGCGCCGAACGGCTGGACGCGCTGGTGGCGGAACTGGGCGCGGACAAGGTTCACGCGATCAGCTTCGACATGCGCGACGAATCCGCCATCGACGCGGCGCTGGCTACCCTGCCCGCCGATTTTGCCGATGTCGACCTGCTGATCAACAATGCGGGGCTGGCGCTGGGCACCGCGCCCGCGCAGCAGGCCGATCTGGGTCAATGGCGCCAGATGATCGACACCAACATCACCGGGCTGGTCACGATCACTCACAAGCTGCTGCCGCGCCTGATCGAGCGCAAGGGCGCGATCATCAACATCAGTTCGGTCGCGGCGACCTACCCCTATGCGGGCGGCAATGCCTATGGCGGGACCAAGGCGTTCGTCAGCCAGTTCTCGCTGGGCCTGCGATCGGACCTGCACGGCACCGGCGTCCGCGTGACATCGATCGAACCGGGCATGGTCGAAACCGAATTCACCCTGGTCCGCACGGGCAGCCAGACGGCGTCCGACGCGCTTTATAGCACCGCCAATCCGATGACGGCGGACGATATAGCGGAAACCCTGTTCTGGGTCGCCACCCAGCCGGCCCATCTCAACTTCAATCGGATCGAATTGATGCCGGTCAGCCAGTCCTTCGCCGGATTCCAGGTCGCGCGCGAAGGTTAGGAATGAAATTCCGGCCTCCCGCCCATCCGTCATGCTGAACCTGTTTCAGCATGACGGATGAGGATGGCCTGCCCGATCACTCAACTGCCGCTGTTCACCGCCCAATTGTGACACCATCGTCACGAAATTGTCTCTCCTCGGTCAAGCACCGCACATCGCAGTGCAATATTGAACGGCTAGGGCGCCCCCCAATCCACGATTGCGGAAAAAGGGGAAGTCCACATGCGTATCGCCACCATCCTGCTGATGGCCTCCACGGCCATGGCCGCCATGCCAGCCTTCGCGCAGGAACCTGCGCCCGCCCCATCTTCCACCGATGCCGCCGCCGAAGGCGCGAACATCATCGTCTTTGGCCGGGGCGAAACCCGCCAGGTACAGGAGATCAAGGCGCAGGACATCGTCACCCTGACGCCCGGCACCAATGCGCTGAAAGCCATCGAAAAGCTGCCCAGCGTCAATTTCCAGTCGGCCGACCCGTTCGGCAATTATGAATGGTCGCAGCGCGTCACCATCCGCAGCTTCAACCAGAACCAGCTCGGCTTCACCTTCGACGGCATTCCGCTTGGCGACATGAGCTATGGCAATCATAACGGCCTGCACATCACCCGCGCGATCAGTTCGGAAAATATCGGCAGCGTGCGCGTGTCGCAGGGCGCCGGTTCCATCGGCACCCAGGCGACCAACGCGCTGGGCGGCACGGTGGAAAGCTTCTCCGCCGACCCCGCCGATTATCTGAGCGGCGGCGCGCTTTCGGGTCAGGGCAACCTCACCTATGGCAGCGACGAGACTTGGCGCGCCTTCGCCCGTCTGGCTCTGGGCAGCCGGGACGGCATTCGGGGCTATGTCTCCTACGGCTATGGCTCGACCGATAAATATAAGGGGCAAGGCACACAGGACCAGCATATGGGCAATGCCAAGGTCGTGATCCCCGTCGGTGACGTGACGGTCGACGGCTGGCTCAGCTATTCCGACCGGCGCGAGCAGGATTATCAGGACATGTCGATGTCGATGATCCAGCGGCTGGGCTGGAACTGGGACAATACATATCCCGACTATGCCCGCGCCATCGACTATGCCAGCCGCCTCAACGACGTCGATCGGATCAGCAACAGCGGCGGGTCGCCCTTCCCCGACGGGCGCTACGACTATAGCGGCGCGCTGGTTGCCGGAGGTCAGGTCTATCCCGGCAATGTCACCAGCGCCGACGACGCCTATTATGACGCGTCGGGCCTGCGCAAGGACTGGCTGGGCGCGATCGGCGTCTCCGCGCCGCTGGGCGAGCATGCCAGCTTGAAGCTGAAGGGCTATTATCACAACAACAAGGGCATGGGCCTGTGGGCGACGCCCTATACCCCCAGCCCCAATGGCGTGCCGATGTCTGTGCGCACCACCGAATATCAGATGGACCGGATCGGCGTGTTCGGCAGCGTCGACTTCGCGCTGGGCATCCAGAATTTCACGGTCGGCGGCTGGTATGAGAATAACAAGTTCAACCAGGCCCGCCGCTTCTACGCCTTCGCCAGCCGGACCGAGCCGGGCCTGAGCTTCCGCGACTATCCGAAGAATCCCTTCGCGACCCAGTGGGAGTTCGATTTCACCACCGACACGATCCAATATCATGTCCAGGACCAGATCGATTTCGGCATGGTGAAGATCAACCTGGGCTGGAAGGGTTTCAAGGTCACGAACGAGGCCGACGCCGTGGTCCAAGCGACCTTCCCGCAGGGCCGCATCAAGGCGGAGGACTGGTTCCAGCCTCATGCCGGTTTCGCGGTCGAACTCTCCCCGGAGGCGGAAGTCTTCGGCGGCTTCACCCAGGCGACCCGCGCCTTTGCCAGCGCCACGACGACCGGTCCCTTCTCGACCAACCAGAAGGGTTTCGACGCGATCAAGGACAATCTGAAGCCGGAAGAGTCGGACACCTATGAACTGGGCCTGCGCTACAACACGCCGATTTTCAACGGCGTGGTCGGCGCTTATCTGGTCAACTTCCGCAACCGCCTGCTCGCGGTGCAGGTCGGCAGCCCGATCCAGGGCTTTGCCTCCGCGCTCCAGAATGTCGGCAATGTCCGCGCTGTCGGCGTCGAGGCGGCGGGCGACCTGAAGCTGGGCGGCGGCTTCGGTCTTTACGCCTCCTACAGCTATACGGACGCCACCTATCGCGACGATGTGGTGAACGGCGACGGCACGCTGGTCGCGGCGATCAAGGGCAAGACCGTGGTGGACAGCCCCAAACATATCGCCCGGGGCGAGATCAACTATGAGCATGAGGGCGCCTATGGCCGGATCGGCGTCAATTACATGTCGCGGCGCTATTACAGCTATACCAATGATGCCTCAGTGCCGGGCCGGGTGATCGTGGACGCGACCGTCGGTTATCATTTCAGCCCGCATCTGGAATTGCAGCTCAACGCCACCAACCTGCTCGACAAGCGCTATGTCGGCACCATCGGGTCGGGCGGCTTCGGCAATAGCGGCGACGCGCAGACCCTGCTGGTCGGCGCCCCGGCGCAGTTCTTCGCCACCCTCAAGGCGGGGTTCTGAGCCGATGACCAAGGCCGCGCTGCTTATGATCGCCCTCGCCGCCCTTCCCGGCGCGGCGCTGGCGAACCCGGTCCTGCTGATCTCCATCGACGGGCTGCGGCCCGGCGACGTGCTGGAAGCGGACAAGCGCGGCCTTGCCATTCCCAATCTGCGCCGCTTCGTCAAGGAAGGCGCATCGGCATCGGGGGTGACGGGGGTGCTGCCCACCCTCACCTATCCCAGCCATACGACGCTGATCACCGGCGTTGCGCCCGCCCGGCATGGCATCACCGCCAATAACAGCTTCGATCCCATGCAGATCAATCAGGGCGGCTGGACCTGGTATGCCTCCGACATACAGGTGCCGACCTTGTGGGAAGCGGCGACGAAGGCGGGTCTCACCACCGGCAACGTCCATTGGCCGGTCAGCGTCGCGGCAAAGGGCGTGACCTGGAACCTGCCGCAGATCTGGCGCACCGGCCATGCGGACGACGCGAAGCTGCTCGACGCGCTGTCGACGCCCGGCCTGAGAGCGGAACTGGAAAGGGCGACCGGCGCATCCTATGCCATGGGGATCGACGAAAGCCTGCCCGGCGACGAAAATCGGGGCCGCTTCGCCACCGCCCTGATCGAAAACCACAAGCCCGATTTCCTGACCGTCTATCTGACCGCGCTCGACCATGAGCAGCATGCGAAGGGACCGGGCACGCCGGATGCAAAGGCCGTGCTGGAGAAGATCGACGGGATCGTCGGCCAGCTCATCGCCACGGAACGCAGGGCGCATCCCGACGCGGCCATCGCGCTGGTCAGCGACCATGGGTTCCAGGCGACGCACAGCGCCGTCAACCTGTTCCGTCCCTTCATCGATGAAAAGCTGATCACGCTCGACAAGGACGGCAAGGTCGCCTCCTGGCTGGCCATGCCCTGGATTTCCGGCGGATCGGCGGCGATCATGCTCGCCCAGCCGAAGGATCAGGCTCTGACCGCGCGGGTCAGGGCGCTGCTCGACAGGCTGGCGGCCGATCCCGCTCATGGCATCGCGCGGATCGCGGATCGCGGGCAGATCGCGCAAATGGGCGGCAATCCGCAGGCAGCCTTCTATGTCGATCTCCAGCCCGGCTTCGTGACCGACATTTTTCGCGGACCGGGCGCGCCGCTCGTGGCGCCTGCCCCGGTCAAGGGCATGCATGGCTATTTTCCGGGACCGGCCAATTTGCAGTCGACCTTTCTCCTGATGGGCAAGGACATTCCCGCGGGCAAGACGCTGGGCCAGATCGACATGCGCGCCATTGCCCCCACCTTGGCCCGGATCATGGGGGCAAGCCTGCCGGACGCCGGGAAGCCGCCCATCGACTTGCGGCCTCGATCGGTCCGGCCCCGCATTTCATTGGCATTGCAGGACGGGAATGCTAAGGCCGATCGGCAGGGGACAATCTCATCATTGGAATGGATAAGTGGCCCTGCATCTGCTGATCGTCGAGGATGACGAACCTCTCGCCCTGCAACTTGCCGAACAGCTTCGCCTGATTGGGCATAGCAGCAGCATCGTGCAGGATGGCCGGCGCGCCATCGAAGCGGTGGCGGGCACCCAATTCGATGCGATCATCCTGGATCGCATCCTGCCCGGCATGGACGGCATCGCCGTGCTGCGCAGCCTGCGCGACAATAATATCCTGACCCCCGTGATCATGATGACCGCATTGGGCCAGTCCCGGCAGAAGATCGAAGGGCTGGACAGCGGCGCCGACGATTATGTGGTGAAGCCGGTCGATCCGGCCGAACTCAACGCCCGGCTCCAGGCGCTGGTCCGGGCGCGCGGCTGGGTGGAGCACGGATCGGACGAAACGCTGCGCGCAGGCGACCTGCTCGTCAGCCCGACAAAGCATTGCGCCTGGCGCAACGGCAAGGTGCTCAACCTCCAGAAGATCGAATTCAAGCTGCTGACCGAACTGGTGCGCAATGCCGACAGCACGGTCACGCGCGCCATGTTGCTGGAGCGCGTATGGAATTATGATTTCGAACCGGCGACCAACATCGTAGAGGCCTATATCCGCAGGTTACGGATCAAGCTCACCGAATTTGGCGACGATGATCCCATCAGGACCATTCGCGGCGTCGGCTATATGTTGAGGGGATGATTTGCAGTTGCGATCGCTGCGGGCGCTGACGCTCGCCTTCCTTGCGGTTTTTCTCTGCGCGACGCTGGCGACCGCCTTCGGCATCTATTTCGCGACCTTCCGGACGATCGACCATCTGGTCGGCCAGCGCATCGAAAGCGCCAGCAATGTGATCGCGCCGGAGGGTGAGGCCTATCGGGCGCGGCGCATCGGCCTGCGGATCATGACCGCGTCGCGGGACCGGGACACGGGCGATCTGGGCTTCATCCTGTCCGAAAATGGGCGGCAGATCGCGGGCAATGTCCGGGTGACCCGGCCATTGCCGCTTGGCGTGTCGCGGGTCGACGTTGCGGACAGGATCAAGGGTCTCAGCCACGGCCAGGTGCTGGTGCGGGATCTGGGCAACGGCCTGCGCCTGGCGGTGATCGCGGAAACCGAGCCGTTCGACCATTATAATGCGGCGCGGGCGCGCATCTACCTGATCGGCTTCGGATCGATCATCGCCATCGCCCTGACGGCCGCGACCACTTTCACGCTGATCGTGCGGCGGCGTATCGTCGACATGCGCCGCACGGTGGAGGCGATATTCGACGGCGACCTGTCGCAGCGGGTGCCGGTCGACGGATCGGGCACCGCCTTCGACAGACAGGCCGCCGCCTTCAACCGGATGCTGGACCGCATCAATGAGTTGATGGAGGAGGTGCGCAACGTCACCAACGGCGTCGCGCATGAATTGCGCACGCCATTGGCGCGGCTGCGTAATCAGCTCAGCCTGATCGCGGCCGATCCGGGGGCGGAGCGTGTGCGTCCCGGCATAGAAAAGGCGCAGGCGGAGGCCGATCGGCTGCTGGCGCTGTTCGCGGCATTGCTGCGCATCGCGGAGGTGGACAGCGGGGCGCGGCGGGCGAACTTCGCCCCCGTGGACCTGCGCGCGCTGGTCGAGGAGACGATCGAAGCGCTGGAGCCGGTGATCGAGGAAAGCGGCCACCGCATGGCCACGCTGACGCTGGAACCGGCGGTGCTGAATGGCGACCGGCCATTGTTGACGCAGATGATCGTCAACCTGATCGAGAATATCCTGCGGCATACCCCTGCGGGCACGGACATGACAATCACCTTGCAAGAGGGAACGGAGGTTACGTCCCTGATCGTGTCCGACAACGGCCCCGGCATCGCGGCGGAGGACAGGGCACGCGCGCTGGATCACTTCGGTCGTCTGACCGTCGAGGGCAATGGGGCGATGGAGGGCAAGGGTCATGGCTTCGGCCTGCCTTTGATCGCTTCCATAACGCGGCTGCATGGCGGCACGCTGGAACTCAGCGATGCGCTGCCAGGACTGCGGGTGACGCTACGCTTCCACCACGCATGAAAAAAGGGGGCCGCAGCGTAAGCCACGGCCCCCTTTTTCTTTCTTCGGAAATCAGAACTTCACGGACGCTTCCACGCCATAGGTGCGCGGCGCATTGAAATTGCCATAGTCGCCCAGGACGTTGTTGACGCTGCCCTGTGTCACGTTACCCGTGGGCGCGCCCGGCAGGCTGTTCGACGGATCGCGGCGGAACACATATTGCTCGTTGAACAGGTTGCGACCCCAGATGCTGAGCGTCAGGTTGCGGCCATTACCCGTCCCGATGTCGGCCAGCGAGATGCGGCCATTGAAGATCAGCGAGCTGTCATTCTTCGTGGCGAACTGGTCGAAGGCCTGGGTGGCCTGCGAATAGTTGCCGTCGAAGTGGAACTTCAGCTTCGTGTCGCCGCCGCCAATCGGCAGAGCATAGTCGATCGACCCGCTAGCGGCGTTGCGCGGCGTGAAGACGATGTAGAAGTTCTGGTAAACGCTGGTCGAACGGTTCGCCGAATCCGTGGCGGTGATCAGCACCGGCGGGATCTTCGTATAGGTATAGGCATAGGAGGCGTTGAGCGTCAGCCCATCGATCGGTTCCACCGTCAGGTCGGCCTCGATACCGCGGATCTTGGTGATGCCCGGCGCATTGATGGTGACGAGGTTGTTGAAGCTGCTCGTCCCCACGAACTGGATCGAGCTGATATCCACCTGGCTGTTCTTGCGGTCCATGATGTAACCGGCCAGGTTGAAGCGGGCGCGGTTGTTCCAGAAGTCCGACTTCAGGCCGACTTCATAGGACTTCACATCTTCAGGATTGAAGGCCTGATAGTTGGACGTGCGCGAGCTGGCGCCGCCTGCGCGATAACCGGTCGCATATTTGGCGTAGACGTGCAGATCCTTGTTGAAGTCATAGGCGACGGTCGCCATCGGGTTGAAGCGGTTCCACGTCGCGTCCAGCGGCTTGTAGCCGACACTGGCAGCGGGCGGGGTGAGGTCATAGTTCACGTTGCGCGAATAGTGCAGGACGCCCTTCTTCTCGTCACGCGTGTAGCGGCCGCCCACGGTGATGTGCAGAGCATCCGTGGCGTTCCAGGTGAGCTGGCCATAGGCGGCATAGCTCTTCGACCAGACTTCCGAAGCGCGGTCGATCGAGCAGCCATTGACCGCCGAGCCGACAAAGGCTGGCGTGGACGTGGTGCAGAACGGGATGCGGACATAGGTCGGCGTGCCGCCAACCAGAGCCAGGCCCATTGAGCTGGGCGTTGCGGCATCGTCGCTGACATGTTCATTGAAGTAGAACAAGCCCGCGACATAGTCGATCGAACCGACCGTGCCGACGGCCTGGAGTTCCTGGCTGAACTGGCGCTGACGCAGGTCGGCAAGACTGTAACGGCTGAAGGCGCAGGGCTGGGCCAGGGTGCACGCAGCCTGGTTGGCCACCACCGGCGGACGGTGGCCACCGCCGCTATTGTCCCACTGGGTCGCATCAACACCGCGCCATGCGGTGATCGAGCGCAGTTCGATCTCAGGCGAGACTTCCCACTTCAGCAAGTTGGTGAAGCCGTGCGTCTTGTCGACGCTGACCTGCTGCGGCACGCCGATGTCGGCCACGCCCATGCGGGTGTCGCCATTGGTGACGAGGCCGGGCAGGCGCGGTTTTACCGTGCCGGTAAGGTCGGTGTAGTTGGTGCCCGGCAGATAGCAGGCGGGGACAGCCGACTGCAGCGTGCTGGCGCTAGTTGCAGTGGTGCCCTGGCAACCATTGGGATTGTAGTTCAGCAGTTGGCTGTAGAAGGGCGTGTTCTCATCCTTGGCGACATCATAGGAGAAGTCGTTGGTGATGGTGCTGGTCGGCTGCCAGCGCACGGCAGCGCGCAGACCCTTGCGGTTGTAATAGTTCCAGCCGGCCTGGCCCGCCATCGGGTTGCGGGTGGTGGCGTCCTGATGCTGGATCACGCCGTCCAGCTTGACGGAGAAGCCTGCGATCTTGGGCAAATCGATGTGGGCATCGGCGGTCCGGCCGCCATAATTGCCCGTACCCGCTTCAACGCGGCCGCCGAACTCACCAGTGGGAGCTTTGCTGACGATGCTGAGCGCGCCGCCTTCGGTGTTGCGGCCGAACAGCGTGCCCTGCGGTCCCTTCAGCACTTCCACGCGCTCGACGTCGAACAGCGCGGCGTTCAGGCCGTGCTGGCGGCCCATATAGACGCCGTCGACATAGATGCCGACGCCCTGTTCGCGGGCGGGCTGGTTGGCGTCGAGCGGCACGATGCCGCGAATGCCGATGGTCAGGGCCGACTGGCGCGCTTCGAAGGTCGCGATGCGCAGCGACGGGACGGCGCCGTCGGCGAGATCGTAGAGGCTGGACACATGGCGGTCCTTGAGCGCCTCGGTGCTCATCACCGCCATGGAGATCGGCGTTTCCTGCAAATTGGTTTCGCGCTTGGTGGCGGTGACGACGATCGTGCCGAGACCGGCGTCGTCGACGGCGGCGGCGGCATCGACGGGCTGCTGCTCATCGGTCGCGGCGCTGGCCAGCGCAGGCGCGGAAACCGACGCCAGCAGCAGGCCGCAAAGCGACGCGCGCAGCAAGGAGGCGGAAGGACGAATCATGCGTGTAACCCCTTTTCAAATCCATCGAGTGGATGTTTTGCGGGGCCGCCATTAGGTCTCGATCACAACATTTTTGTTACATTGATTGTAACAATAACTCTACATGTCCTGTAATTTTCGTTTCATAATTCATATTATTATAGAAATTATCAAATAATATTTCAGTTTAATCAAAAATTGAATTGTGAATTTATCGATTATTATCAATAATTATTTCTCAATAAATCAAACTATATTTCATTATATTGTATGAATTATCCAAAATTATTTTCAACGATAAATAAAAATGAGAGACATGGACCGAACCGGAATATACCCATTCCGAAACGAAATCATGACAGACAGATTGCATTTCGGTGAAAAGGTCGACTTTTAAATTTCATCCCATTGCAGCGCTACCGCCACTGCTCTGACTCAATGACCTGCTAGTTGCGCCCCCAAAGCGGGGGGTCATCATCATGCTCAAGGCATTTCAGCCGTTGCTCTTCGTCGGGCTGGCGATGCTTGCCACGTCAGGATCAGGCAGGGAAGATCCGCATCTTGCACTGATGGCGCCAGCTACGGCGGCGACGGACAGCCATGCGCTGTCCGTCATGACCTACAACATCAAGGGATTGCCCTGGCCGCTGGCCCTGGGCCGCGACGAAGCGCTGAGCCGGATCGGCGGAAGACTGGCGGCCATGCGCCAGGCGGGCCAACAACCCCATGTCGTGCTGTTGCAGGAAGCTTTCTCGTCGGAAGCTCAGACGCTTGCCGAACAGGCCGGTTATAGGAACATCGCCTTCGGCCCCGATAGCGGACTTCGAACGAACGCCCCAACGGACGCAGCCGACATCGCCTATCTCCAGTCAGCGCGCTGGGACCGGGGCGAGCGCATGGGGAAATCGTTGAGCAGCGGGCTCATGATCCTGTCCGACTATCCGATCACGGGGATCGATCGGATGGCCTTTCCGGACTTCGCCTGCGCCGGGTTGGACTGCATGGCGAACAAAGGGGTGCTGATCGCCCATCTCCATGTGCCGGGCACCGGCCCCATCAGCATCGTCAATGCGCATCTGAATGCACGCAAGGCGGCTATGGTGCCCGTCGAGCGAACGCAGCAGGCCTTTGGGCGGCAGGTCGATCTGATGGCCCGATTCGTGGCCCGCCATGTGCCCAAAGGACAGGCGCTGATCCTGGGCGGCGACATGAATATCGGCAGCGACATGCAGCGCCGGACCGCCTTTTTCACGGGATTCGCCCGGTCCGGCCTGCGCTTTGTCGCGCCCGCTCTCGACGGCGCCCGCCAAGCCCTGGCCCAGACGACCGCAGACAAAGGCGCGCGCCTCGACCTGCTCCACGCGGTCGAACATGGCAAGGACTGGATCTTCGCCCGCGACGGACAGGACATGCCCTTGACTGTCCTTCAGGCGCGGGTACCCTTCGGCACCGAAGCCGGAGGCGAACCGCTGTCAGATCATTTCGGCTATGTCATCCGCTACCGTACGCCGGTCCGCCGCTTGCATGAACCAGTCCACTTCGCCAATCGCGATCCCTTGCCCACCCGCCTGGGAGACATGCATTGATGTACCGCAGCCCCCTGGGACGCTTGTCCGCCGCACTGCTGGCGGCAGTCATGATCCCCGCCATCGGCGGCATGGCAGGCGCGCAGCCATCCGACGCCCCGTCGCCCGCTCCGTCCCCGGTGACATTCCGCATGACCGCCCCCGAAGCCAATCAGGGCGCGGCGTCCGACGGCAGGTTCATCTATGCCATCGACAATGACCGGATCGGCAAATATCGCATCGCCACCGGCGAGCGCGTCGCCCAATGGCAGGGGGAACGGCGGCTTTTCCCGCATATGAACAGTTGCACCGTGGTGGATCGCGAATTGGTTTGCGCCGCGTCCAACTATCCGGCGGTGCCGCAGACCAGCGCGGTCGAATTTTTCGACACCGCCACGCTGCGCCATGTCCGCACGGTCAGCCTGGGTTTCGGCCCCGGATCGCTGACGGCGCTGGACCGGCATGACGGCAAATGGTGGGCGATCTTCGCCAATTATGCGGGCAAGGGCGGCGAGCCGGGCCGGGACACGCGCTATACCTTGCTGGTCCGCATGGACGACCGATTCCGGCAGGAGGCCGCCTGGACCTTTCCGCCGGAAGTGCTGGCCCGCTTCACCCCCTATAGCTGCTCGGGCGCCAGTTGGAGTGCGGACGGTCGGCTTTACGTGACCGGCCATGACCGGCCGGAACTTTACGAACTTGCCTTCCCGGAAGCGGGCTCCACGCTGGAGCTGCGCCGCACCATCGGCATCGCAACGCCCGGACAGGCGATCGACTGGGATCCTGTGCAGCCGCGCCGCCTCTGGTCGATCGACCGGGCGAAGAACATGGTCGTGGCCAGCGAGATCGCTCCCGCCCCGGCGGAACGATAGCCGCAATCGATGCATGCCGGAGAAGCGCATCTGCGGCTCCGAGCCTGTTGATCATCCGGGACTTCTCCTACACTCTGATGCTGCCGGAAGCAGGAGACAGATGATGCGCGTGATGGTGCTCGTAAAGGCCACCGAAGACAGCGAACGGGGCTTCGCCCCCACGCCCGAGGCGATGGAAGCGATGAAGGCGATGGGCCAATTCAATGACGAACTGGCCAAGGCCGGCGTCCTGCTCACCGCCGACGGCCTCACGCCCTCCTCCCAAGGCAAGCGCGTCGCGTTCGACGGCGCCGGCCGCACCGTCATCGACGGGCCTTTCGCGCAGGTCCGCGAACTGGTCGCCGGTTTCTGGCTGTGGGAAGTCAAGGACATGGACGAGGCGGTCGCCTGGGTGAAGCGCTGCCCCAATCCCATGCCGGGACCGAGCGAGATCGAAATCCGGCCACTATATGATCTGGCCGATTTGCCGACATAGGGGGTGGAGACGCCGGGACAAACGACAAGGCCAATCAACGCAGGAAAACCGGCTGATCGCCCTCCCGCCAGGCTGCAACGCGGATCATGACGCGGGTGAAGACCTCCGACGCGACATGCCCCGCCAGCCACGCCTGCAAGCGTGGAAAAGGCTGAGCCGAAAACCAGTCCGGATCGGTCGCCGCAAATTGACGCACAAAGGGAAACAGGGTGACATCCGCCATCGTTCGCCTGTCGCCGCATAGCTGATAGTTCCGCTCCAGCCGCGCCTCCAGCTTGTCGAGCCATGCAGCAGCCTCGGCGCGATGGACCAACGGGTCCGCCCCATGGCGGCTAGCATATTTGTAGCGGTCCAGATGATGTTTGAACGGCCCGTCATTGGCGGCGATCAATTCGGGATCGTCGCCCGCCAGCCAGGCTTCGGGATCATTGCACGCCAGCACCCAGCGCATGATGTCCAGACTCTCATCCAATACCCGCCCATCGGGCAAGGCCAACACCGGCACCGTGCCCTTGGGTGACAAAGCGAGCATCTGCGCGGGCTTGTCACGCAGCACCACTTCGCGCAGTTCCACGGGCTGGCCGCTTGCCAGCAAAGCCATGCGCGCCCGCATCGCATAGGGACAGCGGCGGAAACTGTAGAGGATGGCGGTCATAGCTCGTCCAGCAATCAATCCCTGCCGCTTATCCCAATTCGCCGCTCGATCAAGCCATTGCGATCGCCGCAACCCACGCGTTGTTCCAGCGCAGAGGAACAGATAGACATCGGCTATGAGTTTGCTTTCGGCGGCCCTTCTCGCGCTTGCGATCGTCCTGCTGCTGTTCGGGATCGCCACCATCGTGGAAAGGCGCGGCGGCCTTGCCTTCGGCCGTTACGATGTGCGCCACGGCGCCTATGCGCTGGCGCTGGGCGTCTATTGTTCGAGCTGGACCTTCTATGGCGCGGTCGGAAGCGCCGTGCGCGACGGTTGGCACTATCTGCCCATCTATCTCGCGCCCATCTGCCTGCTGATCGCCGCCCCGCGATTCCTGCGCAAGCTCGCTGAGGCGGTCGCGGAGGAGCAGGCAACGACCGTTTCCGACTTCATCGCCGCCCGCTTTGGCCATGATGTGGTCGTGGCCCGCCTCGTCACGGTCATCGCATTGCTGGGAACCGTTCCCTATGTCGCCCTGCAATTCCGCTCCATCGGCGGTGCGATCTCGATCGTGACGGGCCGTCCCGTCGCCACGCTGGCCATGTTGACCGCCGCCTGGCTGCTTTCCCTGTTCGCCATGCTCTTCGGCGCCCGCCGGTTCGAACTGGCCGGGCGCAGCGAGGGTCTCGTCTATGCCATCGGCATCGAATCCCTGCTCAAGATCATCGCGCTGACGACCGTGGCGATCCTGGCCCTCTTCCTGCTGGGCCAGGCGGACGCCACGGGTCTGGCGCGGGGCGTCGCCATCTTGTCCGCCAATTTCCGGCCGGAGAGGCTGTCGATCGAGGTCGGAATCATCTTCCTCATCTCGGTCATGGCGATCATCGTCCTGCCGCGGCAATTCTACATGGGGCTGGTCGAGGCCCGCGAGCCGGGCGATCTGGTGGGCGCCCGCTGGGGACTCGCGGCCTATCTCGGCGCGATGGCTCTGATGGTGCTGCCCATCGCGCTGGCTGGCGCAAGCCTGCTGCACGGCGCCCAGCCCGATCTCTACATGCTCCAACTGCCCGAAATGAACGGACAGGGCATTGTGCTTGCCCTCGCCCTGCTGGGCGGGATCGCGGCGGCCGCATCAATGGTCGTTGTCGATTCGACCGCACTGGCGACGATGGTCTCGAACGACCTCCTCTTTCCCACATTGCTGGCACGCGAGAGCGGGGCGGAGGCTGGTGCGGGGACGCTCGGCCGGCGCATGCTGCTCGTGCGGCGCTTTTCGATCGTCGCCATCATCGCGGCGGCGCTCGCCTGGGCGCTGCTGGTTTCGGCCGAACAATCGCTCGCCTCGATCGGTCTCGTCGCCTTCGCCGCCATGGCGCAGTTCACCCCGCACCTGATCCTTGCCACCTACGCGCCGGGCCGCGACGCCCTCGCGGCGCGAGCGAGCCTCGCCGTCGGGCTGGTCATCTGGTTCTACACCCTCGCCCTGCCGCCCATCCTGCCGTCCGCCTGGCTGGCCGCGCTTGCGGGAAGCGCGTTCGATCCGCTGCGCCTGTTCGGCATCGGAGCCGCCTCCCCGCTGGTGCACGGCGTCGCATGGAGCCTTGGCGCCAACCTTCTCGTCTTCGCCCTCGTCGCGGCGCGCAAGGTGAAGGCGCCCGTCCTTCCCCGCCTCGGCAGCCAACGCCCGATCACCGATCTTGCCGAACTCGCGCAGCTCACCGCCAGCTTCGTCGGTGACGAAGAGGCGGCCCGCGAATTTCCGGCAGCGGCACGCGGCACGCCCATCGACAGGCGGTCGGCGCAACGCGCCCGCGAGTTGATCGCGCGCGTCGTTGGCGCCTCATCGGCCCGCGCCCTGGTCGCCTCAGCGCTGGCCGGGGGACAGATGAGCCTCTCCGACGTCACCCGGCTGCTTGGCGAAAGAGGGCAATCGCTGCGCTTCTCCCGCGAGCTGCTGGCCGCGACCTTCGAGCATATCGACGCCGGCATCAGCGTCGTCGATGCCGACATGAACCTGGTCGCCTGGAACAGCCAATATCTCGACCTGTTCGACTTTCCTCCCGGCTTCCTGCGGGTGGGCGCCCCGATCGCGGAAATTATCCGCTATAATGGCCGGCTGGGCGATTTCGGGGGTGAGGATATCGAATTCCACGTCAAGAAACGTCTGCGCCATATGCGCCGGGGTCTGCCGCACAGTTTCGAGAGGCGGCGCAAGGACGGCCGCGTCATCAAGACCATCGGCGGCCCGATGCCGGGCGGCGGCTATGTCACGAGCTTCATCGACATTACCGAGGACGCCCGCATTCGCGACGAACTTGGCCGGACCTTGGGAGAGCTGGAGACCCGTGTCGCGGACCGTACCCGGGAACTCAGCGACACCAATGCACGGCTTGCCGAGGCGACGAAGGACAAGACCCGTTTCCTCGCCGCCGCGAGCCATGACCTGCTCCAGCCGCTGCACGCAGCGCGATTGTTCGCCGCGGCCCTGCAACGCGAGGTCGAGGGAACGCCGCATATGCTTGCCCAGCGCATCGACGGCGCGATCGTTGCGGCAGAGGGTCTGCTGCGCGCGCTCCTCGACATCAGCAAGCTCGATGCCGGTGGCGTGCAACCGAGTCCGGAGCCGATCGATCTCGCCCCCTTTCTCACAAATCTCGCTGAAGGGTTCGCGCCGATGGCGAAGGAAAAGGGGCTGCGTCTGCTGACCGGCCCGCTTGCCGGTCATCTCGATACAGATCCGGGCCTGCTCCGCTCCGTGTTGCAGAATTTCGTCTCCAACGCCCTGCGCTACACGCAGCATGGCGGGATATTGCTCGGCGTCAGGCGCAGGGGCGACATGATCCGCATCGACATCGTCGACACCGGAGTCGGCATCGCCGCCGACCAGATCGAGGCAATATTCGGGGAATTCACCCGCCTGGGGGCGCTGGACGTCGAAGGATTGGGCCTTGGCCTGGCCCTCGCCCGCCGGATCGTCCGGCTGCTCGGCGGCAGCATCGAGGTGCATTCCGTTCCGGGAAAAGGCAGCCGGTTCAGCCTGCTCATGCCCGAAGGCACAGGGCGGACCGCGCCGGAACCGGCCCCAGCAGTCAAGGCCGCTCTCCCGGAGGCGCGAGACCTTGCCGTGCTTGTGGTCGATGACGATCCGATGATCGTGGCGGCGACGGAGGCGCTGCTGGCCAGCCTAGGCCACCGTGCCCTGACCGCCGGGGATGGCGAGACCGCCCGAAAGCTCGCGCGTAGAGCGGACGCGGCGCTGGTCGACTTTCAGCTTGGCGGCGACGAGGACGGCCTCGCCCTGATCGCGGCGCTGCGGCGTCGACAACCGGCCTTGCCCGCCGCGCTGGTCACGGCGGAAGATGAGGCGAGCCTTGCTGCACGCGCCGCCATGCTCAATGTCGCCTTCATCTCCAAACCCGCAGCGCCGGAAGCCATTTCGGCCTTCCTCGCGCGCGTCAGTGGTTGAGATCGAGTCCCAGCGAACGCGCAACCAATGCCGCCTGGGTGCGGTTGTTCACATCGAGCTTGCGCATGATCGCCGTCATATGCGCCTTCACGGTCGCCTCGCTCATCATGAGGTCGTGCGCGATCTGCTTGTTGAGCTTGCCATGCAGCACTTCCAGCAGAACCTTCAACTGCGTCGGCGTCAGGGAGGCGATCTCCTTCTGCACCGCATCTTCGGGCCGTGGCGGAGCGGGCGGAAGCCTATGGCCGCCCATGGCCCGCGCAATGGCTGTCTCTATCGTGGGCAGGTCGCTGTCCTTCGAGAGGAAGCCGACCGCGCCCAGCGCCTGGGCTTCCTCCGCCGCCTTCGCCCCATCGGCGCTTGAAACGACGAGGATCGGCACACCGGGCTGTTCGGCATGCAGCAGCGCGATGCCCGAATAGCCGACCGCGCCCGGCATCTTCAGATCGAGCAGGATGAGGCGCAGGGACGTGGCCTCGCTCGCCGCCCGCACGGCGGCGGCGAGCGTGCCTGCCTCGATGATGCTGGCTTGCGGAGCGACCTTCATCACCGCCACCATCAGCGCCTGACGGAAGAGCGGGTGGTCGTCCGCGATGAGAATCGTCTCTATTGCGCCTCTTCCAACCGTGGTCTGTTGGCCAGCAGATTATCGACCACGGAGGGATCGGCAAGCGTCGACGTGTCGCCAAGGTTCGAAACATCGTTTTCCGCAATCTTCCGCAGGATGCGCCGCATGATCTTGCCGGAGCGCGTCTTGGGCAGGCCGGGCGCGAACTGCACCACGTCCGGCGAGGCGATCGGGCCGATCTCGCTGCGGACCCAGCGGATCAGCTCGCCGCGCAGCGCTTCGTCCGGCTCTACGTCGGCATTAGTCGTGACATAAGCATAGATGCCCTGCCCCTTGACCTCATGCGGCATGCCGACGACGGCGGCCTCGGCAACCTTGGGATGCGCGACGAGCGCGCTTTCGATTTCCGCCGTGCCCATGCGATGGCCGGAAACGTTGATGACGTCATCGATGCGGCCAGTGATCCAATAATAGCCATCCTCGTCGCGCCGGCATCCGTCGCCAGTGAAATAGCGCCCGGCGAAGGTCGTGAAATAGGTCTGGAAAAAGCGGTCATGATCGCCCCAGACGGTACGCATCTGGCCCGGCCAGCTATCCGCCAGGACGAGACAGCCTTCGCCCGGCCCCTCGATCAGCCGCCCCTCGCCATCGACCAGCTCGGGTTTCACGCCAAACATCGGCAATGTCGCGGAACCCGGCTTCAGTGCCGTGGCGCCGGGCAGCGGGCTGATCATCGCGCCGCCGGTCTCGGTCTGCCACCAGGTGTCGACGATGGGGCAACGCCCCTCCCCCACGATATGGTGATACCATTCCCAAGCCTCGGGATTGATCGGTTCACCGACGCTGCCAAGCAGGCGCAATGTCTTGCGGCTGGTCTTGCGCACCCATTCGTCCCCCTCACGCATCAGCGCGCGCAGGGCGGTGGGCGCGCCGTAGAAAATCTCCACGCCGAACTTGTCGACCACCTGCCAGAAACGGGAGGGATCGGGGAAGTTGGGCACACCCTCGAACATCACGGTCGTCGCGCCGTTCATCAGCGGCCCATAGACGACATAGCTGTGCCCCGTGACCCAGCCGATATCGGCGGCGCACCAATAGATCTGGCCGGGGCGATAGTCGAAGACATATTGGTGGGTCATCGCGGCCCACAGGGCATAGCCGCCGGTCGTGTGCAGCACCCCCTTGGGCTTGCCGGTCGAACCTGAGGTATAGAGGATGAACAGCGGATCCTCGGCGCCCATTTCCTCCGACTCGCACTGGGCAGACTGGTTTTCGACCGCCGTGGTCCAGTCGATGTCGCGTCCTTCGACCATGTTCACCCCGGCGCCCGTGCGGCGGAGCACGATGACGGTCTCGACATCGGGGCAATGGGCGAGAGCGGCGTCGACATTCGCCTTCAAGGGAACCTTCTTGCCGCCCCGCAGACCCTCGTCTGCGGTGACGACGATGCGGCTCGCGCAGTCCTCTATGCGACCGGCGAGCGCTTCGGGTGAGAAGCCGGCGAAGACGATCGAGTGGATAGCGCCGATGCGGGCGCAGGCCAGCATCGCGACCGCCGCCTCCGGCACCATGGGGAGATAGAGGGTGACGCGGTCGCCCCGCTTCACGCCCCGCGCCTTGAGCAGATTGGCGAAACGGCACACGGCCTCGTGCAGTGCGTGATAGCTGATGCGCCGCTCGGGCTCCGCCGGATCGTCCGGCTCCCAGAGAATCGCTATGGCGTCGCCGCGCTCCTCCAGATGGCGGTCGAGGCAATTGGCCGACAGGTTCAGCGTGCCATCCGCGAACCAGCTTATCCCAAAATCCTCCGCCGAAAAGCTCGTCGCCTTCACCTGGCTGAATGGCCGCATCCAGTCGAGACGCCGGGCTTCTTCGGCCCAGAAACGCTCCGGCTCCGCAATCGAGCGCGCATACATTTCCTGATATTGCGCGGCGTCGACCAGCGCTTCTTTCGCCCACTGTTTCGGAACGGGATAAACGCCCTGGTCCATAGTCTCGCACTCCTCTCCTCGATCGCTACCGATCCGTGGACCGCATCCTAAAGGCCGCTGGCGCATATCGGACCCTAGACGAAGGTCGTAGATCCCCGACCATGGTTCGGCTGTCGCCTTGCCGTGGCATGCGCGATCTTCTCCCTATCCGGACAACGAGCCGGGCCATGGAGAGGTCGATGCCAAAGCAAATGAGGCCATTGTTGCGCATCCTGCTGGGAGCGACGGCGCTTGCCGCGCCCCAACTGGCTCATGCGCAGACCACGAAGGAGGCGGATCTGGCGGCGCGTCTGGAACGGCTGGAGAACGAAGTCACCCAGCTCCGGACCGAACTCGCCGCAGCGCGCAGTCAGCAGGACGAAACCGCGGCCACCGCAGCCACCGCCGTCCGCAAGAGCGACGAGACGTCCGCCCAAATGACCCGACTGGCGGACAGCACGCCCAAGCTCGGTTTCCGATCGGGCAATAGCAATGTCGTCCTGTCCGGCTATGTGAAGCTGCTCGCAAGCAGCGCCCGGTACAGCGGCGGCGACGATCCGAGCAATACGCTCGGCCGCGATCTCTATCTGCCGCAGTCGGTCCCGGTCTTCAATCCCGCCTCCCCGACTTCACCCACCCGCGTCACTGATTTCTCCGCAAAGCAGACGCGCTTCTGGGTGGACGCCACGACCAAGCTCGGCAAGCATGCGCTCAAGGCCTATATCGAGTTCGATTTCCAGGCCGCGCCCGGCACCCCACAGGCGCTGGGCCAGGGCACGCAGCGCACGACCAACGCCTATGATCTGGCGATGCGCCGCGCCCTCATCCAGTTCGATCGCTGGACCTTCGGCCAGGACTTCACCAATTTCTCGAACCCGGCGGTTTTCCCGGAGAGCACGGATTATGTCGGCGGCGTCGACGGCCTGATCTTCGTGCGCCAGCCGATGGTGCGCTACAGCATGCCGCTCAGCCACGGCCTGACCCTTCATCTGGCCGCCGAAAATCCGGAAACCGCTTCCGCCACCGCCGGCGCGCCCGCCCTCATCGAAAATGGCGAGGATCATGCGCCCGACATGACCGGCCGCCTCGAATATGCGGGTGGGTTCGGCTTCCTCGACCTTGCAGTGCTGGGGCGCCAATTGCGCGTCGACAATGCGAAGACGGGCGCTGCCCATATCGTCGACTCCCGGCTTGGATGGGGCATCAGCACCTCCGGCAAGATATTCCTGGACGCCAAACATGGCAGCGACATCCGATTCCAGGCGACCTATGGCGAAGGGATCGGGCGCTATCTCGGTCTGAACTTCGGGCCTGACGCGGTTCTCCAGACCAACGGGCAGCTCGCCGGCGTCCGCAACCTCGCGCTGTTCGGCGCGGGGCGATATGCCCTGAACGACCAGTGGCGCGTGAATCTGATCGCAAGCTACCAGCGCATCTTCTACGCCGATACCCTCAATCCAGCGACGACTGCGGGTATAGCGATGTTCAATCGTCAGGCATGGAGTGTCGCGGGCAACCTCTTCTATTCCCCGGTGAAGAATGTCGACCTCGGCATCGAGTACCGACATGGCGAGCGCCGGCTCGTCAACGATCTCAACGGCCACGTCGATCGCTTCGACGTCGCGGCGAAGTATAATTTCTAACAGGAGGGACTGTTATGGCTTCGACATATGACGGACTGCCAAAGCATCACCAGGCGACGCGAAGCGAGAAGCTCATCATCACCGCCAGCTCGCTCGGCACCGTGTTCGAATGGTATGATTTCTATCTCTACGGCCTTTTGACCGCGATCATAGCGGCGCAGTTCCTGACGGGCCTCAACCAGACGACCTCCTTCATCATGGCCCTGCTGATCTTCGCGTCCGGGTTCATCGTCCGCCCCTTCGGCGCCATCTTCTTCGGCCGCATCGGTGACCTGTTCGGGCGCCGCTACACATTCATCATCACGCTGCTCGTCATGGGTCTGTCGACTTTCCTCGTGGGTTGCCTTCCCACCTACAAGTCGGTCGGCGTCGCCGCGCCGATCATGCTGGTGGTGCTGCGCATGTTCCAGGGTCTGGCGCTCGGCGGCGAATATGGCGGCGCGGCGACCTATGTCGCGGAGCATGCGCCCAACAACAGGCGCGGCTTCTACACCAGTTGGATTCAGATCACCGCGACCGCCGGTCTCGCAATGGCGCTGCTGATCGTCATCACGGTCCGTTCGCCCATCACCGGCGTCGGAGAGGAAGCGTTCAAGGATTGGGGATGGCGCATTCCCTATCTGGTCTCCGGCCTGTTCCTCATCGTCGGCCTGTGGCTGCGTCTGAAGCTGCATGAATCGCCCGTCTTCCAGAAGATGAAGGCGGAGGGCACCGGCTCCAAGTCACCGATCAAGGAGGCGTTCGGCCAGTGGAAGAACCTCAAGATCGTGCTCATCGCCTTTTTCGGCGCGATCGCGGGCCAGGCGGTGGTCTGGTATTGCGGCCAGCTCTACGCGATGTTCTTCCTTGAAAAGATGCTGAAGATCGACGGCCTGACCGCCAACACGCTCATCATCATCGCACTCATGATGGCCGCGCCCTTCTTCCTGTTCTTCGGCTGGCTGTCCGACCGCATCGGCCGCAAACCCATCATTCTCTCGGGCTGCGCGCTCGCCGCGCTGACGCTGTTCCCGGTCTTCCACGCGCTCACCAATGCCGCCAACCCCGCGCTCGCCCGGGCGCAGGCCGCCGCCCCGGTGACCGTGACCGCCGACCCGTCGGAATGCTCTTCGCAGTTCGACCCGGTCGGCGCGAACAAGTTCGACAAGACGAGCTGCGACATCGTCAAGAACGCGCTGGCCAAGGCTGGTGTGAACTACACCAATGTCGTCGCCGCGCCCGGCACCGTCGCGACCGTCGCGGTCGGTGACAAGCGCTTCACCGCGCCCGATCCGTCCCGGCTTTCGGGCGAAGAGAAAAAAGCGGCCATCGCGGCCTTCTCCGCCCAACTGATCGGCGCGCCCGCCAGCCCCGCAAAGGCGGCCGAAGGCGACAAGCCAGCCGTCGCCGCCCAGCCCGCGGTCGAGGGTGAACTTGCCCGGGTCGGCTATCCCAGCAAGGCCAACCCCGCCGAGATCAACAAGCCGCTCGTCGTCGCGCTGCTCTTCTATCTCGTCCTGCTGGTGACGGCGGTTTACGGCCCGATCGCCGCGATGCTGGTCGAATTGTTCCCCAGCCGCATCCGCTACTCCTCCATGTCGCTGCCCTATCATATCGGCAATGGCTGGCTGGGCGGGCTGCTGCCGGCGATCGGCTTCGCGATGGTCGCCGCGACCGGCGACATCTATTACGGCCTCTGGTACCCGGTCATCGTGGCGGCGGGAACCGTCGTCCTGGGCCTGATCTTCCTTCCCGAAACCTTCCGGCGTAATATCGACGGATAGCGGAACCCCCGGCCGGCGCGCCCAAAATCCTCCGACATTGTCGAGGATCAATGCGCGCCGGCACTTGGCCCTCTAAATCTGGCACCCTTGAAAAGGGAGACGTTTTCATGACCGACGCCACGCACATCCTCACCCTGCCGACCCGTTCGGGCCTCCAGCTTCACGTTCGCCCCGCGGAGGAAAGCGACGAACCTCTGCTCGCCGCCTTCTTCGACCAGGTCAGCGACGAGGATCGGCGCTTCCGCTTCTTCTCGGCCATCCCGCATGTCGGCCACGAACAGCTCGACCCGCTGATCCATGCCGATCATTTCCGCAGCGAAAGCATATTGGCATTCGATGGCGCCACCGGCGATCTCGTCGCCTCCGGCATCCTCGCCTGCGACAATGCGCTGGACACGGCCGAAGTCGCCGTTTCGGTGCGCGGGGACTATAAGGGCCGGGGCGTGGGCTGGGCGGTGCTCGACCATCTGGCCAGCGAGGCGCAGAAGCGCGGCGTGCGGCGCGTCATCTCAATCGAAAGCCGCGACAATCACGGCACCATCGAACTGGAGCGCGAAAAGGGCTTCGCAGTCGAAGCTGTCGAGGGCGATCCGACCCTGGTCATCCTTGCCAAGACATTCCGCTGAACAAGGGAAGCATGATGAGCGCTTCGCGCAAGTCGGTTCCATGGCCATTGCTGAGCACCGCCGACTGCAATTTTTGGCTCGCATCGCCGCTATACCTCGCAGCGAAAAACTGCCCCGCATTGACGACCGACCCACAACTCATGGAAAAATGGTGCACCCGACGGGATTCGAACCCATGGCCCTCAGATTAGGAATCTGATGCTCTATCCTGCTGAGCTACGGGTGCTCCGGTGACGGCTCTATTATGCGAAAAGGGCGCGGTCAATTCTTCGCTTCGGGGGGAACCACCGGAAAAGGCAAGGGTGCCACCTCCACCCCTTCGGCAATCAAGGCTCGCGCCTCGCTGAGCGCGACTTCGCCATGGATGCTGGCCCGATCCTGCTCGCCATAGTGCATGGCGCGGGCCTGTTCGGCAAAGCCGCGCCCGACCCAGGTGGAATCCTCCAGCGCCTTTTGCTGCGCCTTGGCCAGCGCCTGCACCAGTTCGCGCATCTTCGCCTCCTCGCCCGCGCCCATGGTGATGGACGCGTCGCCCGAGGATGTGATTTGCGGCACGGTTTCCGGGCGGCTGTTGCCCTTCGGCGCGACCGCCGGCGCCATCACGGCTTTGCCCACATGTTCATCGCCGCAGAGCGGGCAGGCCAACAGGCCTCGCGCCTTCTGATCCTCATAATCGGCGCTGGAGCCGAACCACGCCTCGAACACATGGCCTTGGGATTCGCATTTGAGGTCGAAAACAATCACGACACTGTCACATCCATGGGCAAGGATCGCCGGTTGGCGAGCGCAGGCACCCGCCCGCGCACGTCCTCTATGCGCGACAGGTCGATCTCCGCAAGAGCAAGACCCGCCTGTTCGCCCATGTCGAGCACTATGTCCCCCCATGGGTCAACGATCAGGCTGTGCCCGTAGGTGTCGCGGCCGTCCGCATGATGGCCGGTCTGCGCGGCGGCGATAACGAAGCAGCCAGCCTCGATCGCCCGCGCGCGGAGCAATATGTGCCAATGCGCCTTGCCGGTCGGGACGGTGAAAGCCGCAGGCGTGAGCAGCACCGTGGCGCCCGCATTGGTCAGCGCCCGGTAGAGATCGGGAAAGCGCATGTCGTAGCACACCGACAGGCCCATGCGCGCCCAGGGCGTATCGACCGCGACGACCTGCTCGCCCGGACCATAGACCGACGATTCGCGCCAGCTTTCCCCTGTTGCCAGATCGACATCGAACAGGTGGATCTTGTCATAGCGGGCACGGATTTCGCCGCTGCCATCGATCATGAAACTACGATTGGCCCAGCGCCCGTCGGTTCGCTCCTCCTTCAGCGGAAGGGAGCCGAGATGCACCCACAGCCCCTGTTTCGCCGCCGCTTCGCGCACGGCGGCCAGCACGGGATCGTCCTTCTCCGAACGCAGCGTCGCCGCCGCCCGCTGCCGGTCGCGGTCCACATAACCGGCCATTTCCGGGGTGAAGAGCATGTCCGCACCCTCCCCCTTGGCGCGCGCGGCCATGTCCACGATCGCGGCGGCGTTGGCGGCGGGATCGATCCCGCTGGTCATCTGGAAGATCGCGGCGCGCATCCGGCTATGCTCCCAGCAACGCGTCGAGCTTGCCCTGCCGGTCGAGCGCCGCCATGTCGTCGCTGCCGCCGATATGTTGGCCATCGATGAAGATTTGCGGCACGGTGTTCCCGCCCTGGGCGCGGTCCAGCATTTCCTGGCGCTTGGGCCCGCCCATGGTGATGTCATATTCCTCGAACGCCACGCCCTTGCCGTCGAGCAAGGCCTTTGCCCGGGCGCAATAGCCGCACCAGGCCTTGGTATAGATTTCGACCTTCGCCATATTTCACTCCTTGACCGTCGAAATTGTGGTTCGACAGCCGTTTGTCAATCGGCACTGTCCGGCAGCACCCGCGCCCAGCACAGCAGGTGAACGCTTGCCGCGCCGCCGCGTTTCAGCGTCCGGGCGCAAGCCGCCGCCGTTGCGCCGCTGGTGTGCACATCATCGATCAGCAGCACCGCGCGGCCCTTGAGCCCATGCTGCGGGGTCAGGGCGAAGGCGCCACGCACCGCCTTGGCCCGGAGTTTCGGGGTCATCCCGCGCAGGGGCTTGGTCCGGCGGCTACGCAGCAGGGCGTGATTATCCACCGGCAATCGCGTCAGCCGCGCCAGATGCCGGGCGATCAGGGCCGACTGGTTGAAGCCGCGCCACCACAGCCGCCAGCGATGCAACGGCACCGGCACGATGACGGCATTCTCCACCGCCGGAACCTGCCGCGCCATCTGCTTGGCAATCAGCCGGGCAAGGCCGATGCGCCGGCCATATTTGAGGCGCAGCGCCACGGCACGGGCGATATCGCCATAGGCCAGCACCGCCTGCGCGCTGTCGAAGGGCGGCGGATCGGCCAGGCAGGCGCCGCATTCCGCTCCGGCACCGCGATCATAGTCGAACGGCACGCCGCACCGGGCGCAGCACGGCGCGCCCAGAAACCGCATCCCGCTCCAGCAACTCAGGCAGAAGGCATCGTCCGCGTCCACGATTTCGCCACAACCGGGGCAGCGCGGCGGCAGGGCGTAATCGAGCGCCGGGCGCAACAGGCTTTTGACAAATGGGGCGGTCTTGTGCAGCGGCGAAAGGGACATCATCTCCCTTGTTCCCGCTCCTTCGCCGTTGCACAAGGCCCGCCATGACCAATGCCGACATCTTCGACCGCGCGCTGCGCGCCAGGCGGCGCGACCGGATGATGGCTCGCTTTGCCGAGCATGACTTTCTCTATCGCGCGATGCTGGACGAACTGCTCGACAGGCTAGGCGATGTGCAGCGGGATTTTGCCGAAGTGCTGGTCATCGGCTGTCCCGACGACAGCGCCAGGGCAGCGCTGGAGGCGATGGGCAAGCGCGTCGTCTGCGCCGATCCCGGCTTTGCGGCGGCGAAGGCGCAGGGCGGCGTGCAGGCCGATGAGGACGCCCTGCCCTTTGCCGATGAAAGTTTCGACCTGGTGATCGCTTGCGGAACACTCGACAGCGTCAATGACTTGCCGGGCGCGCTGATCCTGATGCGGCGGGTGTTGCGGCCGGATGGGCTGATGCTGGCGGCCTTTACCGGCGCTGGTTCGCTGCCCCGGCTGCGGGCGGCGCTGATGGCGGGCGAAGGGGACCGGGCCGGGCAGCATATCCATCCGCAGGTCGATGTGCGTTCGGCGGGTGATCTGCTGGCGCGGGCTGGATTCACCATGCCGGTCGCGGATGGGGATGTGTTGACGGTCCGCTATGGCGATGTCCTGCGGCTGATGCACGACTTGCGGGGGATGGGAGCGGGCAATGTGCTGGTTTCGCGGCCGCCCGCGCTGCGGCGGGAAGTGCTGGGCGGCGCGGCCGAGCATTTCGCGGCGGCTGCGGATAGCGACGGGCGGACGGCGGAGCAGATGGCGATCCTGTATCTGAGCGGGTGGAAGGCCGATCCGAGCCAGGCCCAGCCTGCGCGACGGGGAAGTGCGAACATGTCCCTGGCCGAGGCGCTCAAGCCGAAGCATTGACGGCCGTGCGATAGATTTGAGGGACAGGCATGAGACGAAACGGATTTTTGGCCACCACACACACAGCGATCTTTATCGGCTAAGCGGGCCGGTGCCCCTTGCGCCATTTGGTGAACAAGTGGCGCGCCAGCATGGCGAGCGGCATCCGCAGCCAGTGCGAGCGCAGATAAAAGGCAAAGCGGAGCAGCTTGCGCCGCTCCCGTCCCCATCCGTCCCGCGCCAGCAGCCGGGCGGCGACGATCCGGTCCCAGACCGTCAACCGCGCGCCCTCGCCATAAAGCGCCGCCGCCAGCCGCCGCGCCTGTCCGACATGGGCCGCAAGGCCATGCCGCGCCGCCCGAGCCTTCAGCGCGTCAGCATCCACCTCGTCGAACAAGCAGTGGATATCCCAGAGATTGCGCAGCCCCCCCGCCAAATCGCCATCGGCCAGCAGATGCGCTGCGGCATGGCAGACCCTGTCCTCCGTGGAGAGCATGTATAACTCATTGGTAATGGGAACCGCCTCAGCAATCATCGCTCCGGCATCGGGCGTCTGACGCGCGGTCAGGGGCAGGACGGTATGGTGCACGTCGATCATCCGATCGCGCCCAGCATGAATCATCGGCGGCAGTTCATGCATCCATTGCCGATAATAGGCGTCGTCATAAGGGTCATCCTTGACCCACTCCCACCCTGCGCGGAGCAGCGCATGCTCGACCTGCCCTATGGCC
Organism: Sphingobium sp. TKS; assembly: GCF_001563265.1. Taxonomy (NCBI): domain Bacteria; kingdom Pseudomonadati; phylum Pseudomonadota; class Alphaproteobacteria; order Sphingomonadales; family Sphingobiaceae; genus Sphingobium; species Sphingobium sp. TKS. The sequence goes on from NZ_CP005083.1 coordinate 3,057,386, forward strand.
TCCCGCGGCACCAATATGTCGAGATCCCCGATGAAGCGTCCCTGCCCCGCACGCAGCCCCGCCGCCGCATAGGCAGTCCCCTTGAGGAGCACGACCGGCACGTCGAGGCCGGCAAGCGCCTCCGCCGCACGATCCGCCTCCCACAGCGCCTGCCGCGCTTCTCGCTCCGCCTCCAGCCGCGCATCGCTCAATATCGGCCGCACCGCTTCGGGCACTGGCCGGTCCTCGATCCGCAAGGCCAGCGTGCCGATCAGCCGCTCCGCCCGCGCCATGGCGATCAGGTCGTTCCACCTGCGCGCATCCAGCGCCATGACCCCATCGGGATCACGCAAGGCCTGCACGAGCAGCCGCGCACTCATGCCAGTTCCCCCCACAACCGCTCGACCAGGGCTATGGCGTCATCTCCCGAGGGAAAATCGATGGCGCGGGCAGGCACATTTTTGACGAAGCGGGTCAGGGCGGCAAAGCCCGGCTCGCCCAGAGCGACATAGTTGGTCGACGCCTGGGTCAGCCGCATGAAGACCTCACTCTGCCCGACTGAACGGACATCCGCCTCATGACCGAAACGGGGAAACAGCAGCAGCGCGGGCAAGGCGCCCTCCCCCATCCGCCCGACTGCCTCGCTGCGGGGGATGAGGTGGCGGATGTCGCCCTTGGCCGTCCCGGCGAGCAGCGGCCCCATGCGCGCCGGCGAAGCCTCCGCCGCCAGCACGTCGATGGCGCCATTCTTGAGCGAGACCAGGCGCGGAAAGGGAAAGACCGCGCCCGTCGCCAGATCGAGCAGCGCGAACTCGTCGCCCATCAACCGCCAGCCGCGCTCACCCAATTGGGCAGCCAAAGTGGATTTGCCGGAACCGGACTCGCCCGTCATCACAAGCGCTCTTCCGTCCTTCTCGACGCTGGAGGCATGCAGCAACAGATGCCGCCGCCAGCCCAGCGCCATTTGCAGGTTCATCCCCATTTCCGCCGCCAACAGGCCATGGGCGAGGCTCATCGGCGCGGCATCGGCCAGCCCGTGATCGCCAGTGATATAGATCGATGGCCGGAACCAGCGCCGGAACAGGCCCGCCGGCTCCAGCCGCACGGTGAAATCGGCCACCTCGTCCACGGGCGTGGGATAATCGGCATAGAGCCGCGCCAGCGCCTCCACCGGCTGGCGCCAGGCCGATCCGATGCGGAAGCTTGCCGGACCGATCTTCAGGGACAGCACATGCTTCACGCGATGCGGACCAATCCCAGTTCGGTCAATTCGGTGAGATGCGCCTCGATCTGCGGCACCGCCTCCTCCGCCGGGCCCAGATCATAGAGCCGGGTCAGTTCGGCATGGACCTCACCCGCCGTCAGCGCCGCGCCTTCCTCCAACGTCGCCAATATCTCCGGCACCGGGCTGATCACCATATGGGTCTGTCCCGAAGGCCGGTGATAAAGCAGCACCATATCCTCCAGCACGCAGGAGGCGATGGCGTCCGGACTGTCCTGGCAATAGCGGCGGGGCATGGTCACGAAACGGAGCCTTCGGATGGGAATGTCGCGCCATCCTTAGGACAAAGGAGTAGCCAAGTGCCTAACGCGTCAGGCTATTTTGCGCGATGCCGTTCCATTGCACGCCATCGGTCCGGACGAGCCGGGCAAAGGCGCGCAAATAGGCGTCAAGGGCGCTTTCGACGCAATGCTCCCGTACCGCCTCCCCCAAGCGCGCAGGCGAAACCGGATGCTCCAGCGCCCAGAGGATCGCTTCGGCAAAGGCATCCGCATCGCCCACCGGCACTGGCGCATGCTGGCCCGCAGCAGCCAACGCCGGATGAATATTGGGCGTGGAATCGGTCGCCACCACCCCCGTTCCGCAGCCCAGCGCCTCTATCAGCGTCGCGACCAACCCCTCCCAGCGCGACGGTTGAAGCAGCAGATCGGCCTCGGCCATCAGCGCCGCCAGTTCCGCCTGATCATTCACAAAGCCCAGAAATTCGACCCGCCCGGCTATGTCCAGCCGCTGGCAAAGCGCCTCCAGGTCGCGGCGCAACGGCCCCTGCCCGACGATCTTCAACCGCCAATCGAGATGCCTTAGCCGGGCAAGCGCGAGCAGCGCCGTCGCCTGATCCTTCTGCTCGGCCAACCGCCCGACCATCAGGAAATGCCGGGGCGTCCCCTCCGACCTCGCCTCGCGATCCTGCCGCAACCGTTGCAGCAAGGGGGTGACGGTCGGGCGCGGCAGCAGCGTCACGCGACGGCCCTCCAGCGGCCCGGCTTCAGCCAAGGTCAGCCGGTCCGCCTCACCCATCACGATGGTCATGGCGCTGGCCCGGGCGATGGCGCGAAAACGGCTGCGCCTGACCCAGGCGGACAGCCCCCGCTGGTGCGGGCGGACGATCGGGTTGGAAATGCGGCAAACCGCCTGCGTCGCCGTGCCCAGCGCCGCCAGGGCGCACAGCATGTTGCTCTGATTGCCCGCCGAATAGAGAATATCGGGGCGGTACCGTCGCACCATGGCCGCCAGAGCGGGGAATTGCGCGATCATCGACAGCCGCCGGTTGAGAGGCGGGGCAGGCACCCGGCGCACGGTCAACTGCGGGTCGATCAGCCCGGCCACAGGGCCGTCCACCCGCGTCATCCACAGTTCGACATCCACGCCGCGCATCAGCAGATGATTGGCCAGCAGGATCGCGACCCGATCCAGGCCGCCATCGCTGGGTTCATAGAGATAGATCGCGACCGAACAATTTTGCGTCACCCAATGGGGTGTATGGAACATGGGGTCGCCCTTGCTGCGTCTGACGGGATCGTCGAAGTCTCGACGCCGTCAACGCGGGTGATCCGTAAAAGTTCGGGCCGTAAAAAGTTCGGTCGAAAATCCCGCCTTCGTTCAGCGGGGCATTTGCAGCGATGCGTAGCAGGTAAAGCCGCTCGTGCCGGATTGAAGGCGGCGGATATAGTTCAGATAGGCCTGATTCTGGTCATAGCTGGTGCCGGGCAGACGGCCCCCTCGCAGCGCCTGTTTCACCTGATCGCCGGTAAAGCCCTGCCCGGCGCCGGGGAAGGCGCCCTGCGTGCCCGCCGGCACGACCTGCCCATTGGCGGCGATATAATTGCCCGAACGGCCCTGGTCGGGAACGGGGATCGTACAATTGAGGACCGACGCGGCCGTGTTCGCCAGCGCCGGGCGGATCGATATGATGGCGGATGCCGCGACCGCTCCGCCCATCAGCAACTGACGGCGCGACGGCACGGCAAGGTCCGGTCCGTCGTCCTGCGACTCGGCATTGTTCCGAGGGGGCAAAGGCTCGCTCATGTCATCCTGATCCGCTATCGCGCTTGCCAAACTGTAAAAATTGCACGCTATTGCGACGGTCTTTGCAGCAAATGCGTCAAATTTCCAGCATGGTAACCATGAATCGCCTGACCGCTTCCCAGATCACCGCCTCGCTTGCCGTCCTGCTGCTGGCTACCGGGGGGGCGCTGATGATCGGCGCGGAGCCGCTCGACATCATCCTGCCGGTGCTGGCGGGGCTGGTGGTGCTGATCATCGCGGCGGGAGGCGGCCAGGTCCAGGCGAAAGAGTTGCCCGCAGCGGCTGCGGATGCCACCGACATCATCTCCCATCCCGATGCCCGGAGCCTGCTGGAAGGCATTTCCGATCCGCTGATGCTGATCGAGCGGGGCCGGATCATCTCGGCCAACCGCGCAGCGCAGCGTTTGCTGGGCGCGCATATCGAGGGGGAAGACGCCCGCATCGCCATCCGTCATCCCGCCGCCGCCGAACGGCTCGCCAGCGTGGCGCCGATGGCCGAACCGGTGATGATCGAGCTGGTCGGCCTAGGCAGCCGCGACCAGCGCTGGCAGATGCGGATCGCCCCGGTCGGGGCCAGCGACGGCGACGACACCAAGGTGCGACGTCTGGTCCATCTGGCCGACCATAGCGGCGCGCATGCGGCGGAAAAGATGCGCGTCGATTTCGTCGCCAATGCCAGCCATGAGCTGCGCACGCCGCTGGCGGGGATATTGGGCTTCATAGAGACATTGGCCGACCCCGATCTGGGCAAGGATGACGAAACGCGGCAGCGCTTCCTGAAGATCATGGACGGCGAGGCGCGGCGGATGCAGCGGCTGATCGACGATCTCATCTCCCTGTCCCGCATCGAGGCGGAGAAATATCGCGCGCCCGACAGCGCGGTCGACCTGTCCGGGCTGGTGGCCGAGGTGGTCGGCGTATTCCGCACCAGCCATGGCGAGCGGGGGCGCGAGGTGGAGATGGAGATCGCGCCCGACCTGCCCGATGTGCAGGGCGACCGGGCGCAGCTATCGCAACTGCTCCACAATCTGATCGGCAATTCGGTCAAATATGGGCGCGCAGGCACAACGATCCGCGTGACTTTGAACGAGGGGCCTAGCGGCATGATGCGGCTCAGCGTCGCGGATGAAGGGGAAGGCATCGGCCCCGATCATCTGCCGCGCCTGACCGAGCGCTTCTATCGCGTCGATTCGGGGCGCAGCCGCGCGGTTGGCGGTACGGGTCTGGGCCTCGCCATCGTCAAGCATATCGTGGAGCGGCATCGCGGGCGGCTGGACATCGCCAGCGTGCTTGGCAAGGGCACCACCATCTCCATTCTGCTGCCCCGCATCGCCGTGGAAGAAAAGGCGCTCGCGGCAAAGGCTTGAACAAAAAAAGACAGCGACAGGCCGGGCTTCCGGCCTCATTGTCATAAAAGTGCAATCCAATTGTCACAAAGGCGCGACGTACCGCGGCTACGGCGCATGCCCAGAGGGGGGCGGCGAGAAGCGAATCGCGGCCTTTGACGAAGGAGAATATCCCGTGAAGCATTTCGCTCTGATGGCTGCCACCGCTGCGGCCGCACTCACTCTCGCCGGTTGCGGTCAGCAGTCCGGCGGCGCGGCCGGCGGCACCCGCGACCAGATCCGCGCGGTTGGTTCGTCCACCGTCTATCCCTTCGCCACGGCGGTCGCTGAGATGTTCGTTCAGGGCAATCCCGGCATGAAGTCCCCGATCATCGAATCGACCGGCACCGGCGGCGGCATGAAGCTGTTCTGCGCGGGCGTCGGCGCCCAGCATCCGGACATTGAAGATGCCTCGCGCCGCATGAAGAAGTCGGAGTTTGAGGACTGCCAGAAGAATGGCGTCAAGGACATCATCGAAATCCAGATCGGCGTCGACGGCCTCGCCTTTGCCGAAGCCAAGAATGGCCCCGGCCTGAAGCTGACGCCGAAGATCGTTTATGAGGCGCTGGCCGCCAATCCCTATGGCAAGGGTCCGAACAAGGCCGCGACCTGGAAGGATGTCGACCCCAGCCTGCCCGCCACGCCGATCAGCGTCTTCGGCCCGCCGTCGACCAGCGGCACCCGCGATTCGCTGGCCGAGCTGATCCTGACCAAGGGCTGCGAAACCGACCCGGCGATGAAGGCGCTCAAGGAAAAGGACGAGAAGGAATTCAAGGCCACCTGCACCCGCATCCGCGAGGACGGCAAATATGTGGACTCGGGCGAGAATGATAACCTCATCGTCCAGAAGCTGGGCGCCAACCCCAATGCGCTCGGCGTGTTCGGCTACAGCTTCCTGGAAGAGAATAAGGACACGTTGAAGGACGTCACCATCAACGGCGTCGAGGCAACCTATGAAACCGTCTCCACCGGCACCTATCCGGGCGCCCGTCCGCTCTACATCTATGTGAAGAAAGCGCATATGACCGCGATCCCCGGTCTTCAGGCGTTCCTCAACACCTTTGCGGCCAATTGGGATCCCAATGGCGCGCTGACCAAGCGCGGCATGATCGCGGCGCCGGAAGATGTGCGCAAGGCGAGCGCCGAAACGGTCAAGTCGCTGGCGGTCCTCGACGGCTCCAAGCTGAAATAAGACAGGGAATATGACAGGTCCTGCAATCCTTCTGCTGCTGGCCGGCCTGGGCGCGATCGCCTGGGTCAGCGCCCGCGCCCGCGCGATGCGGCTGCAAAGCGCGGCGCGGGCGTCGGGCCGCCGCGACGCCATGCATAGCCTGCCGGGCTATCATGGCTGGTATGTCGCGCTCTGGACGCTGGTGCCCGCTGGCATTTTCCTGGCGGTCTGGGCGAATGTCGCCCCCGGCCTCATCACGCAGGAAGTGCTGAGCAGCCCGGCCGCGCAGAGCCTGCCCGCCGACGATTTCTCGCGCTCCGCCATTTTGGGCGAAGCGCGGGCGATCGCCACGGGCATGCAGGCAGGGGCGTTCAATCCGCCCTCGCAGGGCTTGGTCGAACCCTATAAGGGCGCTATCGGCAAATATGGTCTGGCGGGCGCAGCCCTTGCCCTCGTGCTGGCCTTTGCCGGTGGCGCCTATGCCTTTACCCGCGTCCGCCCCGATTTCCGGGCGCGCACCCGGGTCGAGCGGCTGGTCATGGCGACCCTGCTGATCGCATCCCTGCTGGCGATCATCACCACTCTGGGCATCGTCGCCTCGCTGCTGTGGGAAAGCTTCCGCTTCTTCTCCATGGTCAACCCGATCGATTTCCTGTTCGGCGCCAAATGGAGCCCGCAGTCCGCCGCGCTCGGCTATGGCAATGACGATGCTTTCGGCGCGGTGCCGCTGTTCTGGGGCACGATCTTCATCGGCGCGATCATCGCCATGGTCGTGGCCATCCCCCTGGGCCTGATGAGCGCCATTTACCTGACGCAATATGCCAGCCCCACCTTCCGCAAATGGATGAAGCCGATATTGGAGGTGCTCGCCGGGGTGCCGACCGTGGTCTACGGCTATTTCGCGGCGCTCACTATCGCCCCTGCCCTGCGCGACTTCGCGGTGAAGATCGGCATTCATGGCGCCTCTTCCGAAAGCGCCCTCGCCGCCGGTTTGGTGATGGGCGTGATGATCATTCCCTTCGTCTCCTCCATGGCCGACGACAGCATCGCCGCCGTGCCGCAATCGATGCGCGACGGCAGCCTGGCCATGGGCGCCACCACCAGCGAGACGATCCGCAAAGTGCTGATTCCCGCCGCCCTGCCCGGCGTGGTCGGCGGCGTGCTGCTGGCGGTCAGCCGCGCCATCGGTGAGACGATGATCGTGGTGATGGCGGCGGGTCTGGCCGCCAACCTTACCTTGAATCCCTTTGCCAGCGTGACGACAGTGACGACGCAGATCGTCCAGTTGCTGACCGGCGACCAGGAATTCGACAGCGCCAAGACGCTGGCAGCCTTCGCGCTGGGGCTGGTGCTGTTCATCGTCACTTTGCTGCTCAACATCGTGGCCCTGCGGGTCGTGAAGAAATATCGCGAGGCTTACGAATGACCGCTACCCGCAACCCCACCGACTGGAAGTCGGATGCGATGCGCAAGCGGATCGCCCGGCGTTATGCCGCGGAGCGCCGCTTCAAGGCGGCGGGTCTGCTGGCCGTCGCGCTCTCCGCCGCCTTCCTTGCCTTCCTGCTGTTCAGCATGCTGGGCAACGGCCTGCGCGGCTTCACCCGGACCGAGATTGCGGTTAAGGTCGACTTTCCCGCCTCCCCGCTGCTGCTCGATCCCAATGCCATCACCGACCAGGCGCTAGCCAACGCGAACCTGCCGATGGTGACGGGCGAGATCGTGAAGAAGGCATTGGGCGCCGATGCCGAGGAGTGGGTGTCGCCCACCGCCTGGACGGTGTTGCGTGATGAGATCAAGGCTGACCCGAAAATCCTGGCGCGGACGGTGACGATTCAGTTGCCCGCATCGACCGCGATAGACCTCGCCGCCAAGAGCAAGGGTTCGCCCGACGCTGAAACAGCGGTAGAGCGTCTCAATAAGGCGAAGCTGCTGACGACCGGCATCAATTGGAGCTTCCTGACCGCGAGCGACGGCACCGATCCGACGCAGGTCGGCATTTGGGGCGCGTTCAAGGGCTCGCTGCTGACCATGTTGGTGACGCTGGCCTTGAGCTTCCCGATCGGCGTCGCCACGGCCGTCTATCTGGAGGAATATGCGCGCAAAAACTGGCTGACCGACATCATCGAAGTGTCGATCAACAATCTCGCCGCCGTTCCCTCGATCATCTTCGGCCTGCTGGGGCTGTCGATCTTCCTCAACTTCCTGCACCTGCCGCGCTCGGCCGCTCTGATCGGCGGCATGACGCTGGCGCTGATGACCATGCCGGTCATCGTCATTGCGGGCCGCAACGCCATCAAATCAGTGCCGCCCAGCATCCGTGACGCCGCGCTCGGCATCGGCGCCTCGCCGGTGCAGGTTGTGTTCCACCATGTGCTGCCGCTGGCCCTGCCCGGCATCCTCACCGGCACCATCATCGGCATGGCCCGCGCTTTGGGTGAAACCGCGCCGCTGCTGATGATCGGCATGCGCGCCTTCATCGCCACGCCGCCGGGCGGGATCACCGACCCTGCGACCGTGCTGCCGGTGCAGATCTTCCTCTGGTCCGACGAAGTCTCCAAGGGCTTTGTCGAAAAGACCTCCGCCGCCATCATCGTCCTGCTGGTGTTCCTGCTCGCGATGAACGGCCTCGCCATCTACCTGCGCAACAAGTTCGAAAGGCGGTGGTAACCGCGATGACAGCCATGATCCATGAACAACAAAGCATGACGCCCGCCGTCGAAACCAAGATGACGGCGCGGGACGTCAAGGTCTTCTATGGCGAAAAACAGGCGATCAAGGGCGTGTCGATCGATGTCGACATGGACAATGTCACCGCCTTCATCGGCCCGTCGGGCTGCGGCAAGTCGACCTTCCTGCGGACGCTGAACCGCATGAACGACACCGTGGCGAGCGCCCGCACCGAAGGCACGATCACGCTGGACGGCGAGGATATCTACGCCGCCAGCATGGACGTGGTGCAGCTCCGCGCCCGCGTCGGCATGGTGTTCCAGAAGCCCAATCCCTTCCCCAAGTCGATCTACGAGAATATCGCCTATGGCCCGCGCATTCATGGCCTGGCCCATGCGAAGGCGGACCTGGACGTGATCGTCGAAAAGTCGCTGCGCCGCGCCGGGCTTTGGGACGAGGTGAAGGACCGGCTGCATGACAGCGGCACGGCCCTTTCGGGCGGCCAGCAGCAGCGCCTGTGCATCGGCCGCGCGATTGCGGTCGAGCCGGAAGTCATCCTGATGGACGAGCCCTGCTCGGCACTGGACCCGATCGCCACGGCCAAGATCGAGGAACTGATCCACGAGCTGCGCGGCCGCTACGCCATCGTGATCGTGACACACAATATGCAACAGGCCGCCCGCGTGTCGCAGCGAACCGCCTTTTTCCATCTGGGCGAGCTGGTCGAATATGGTGTGACGTCCGACATCTTCACCAATCCGCGGCAGGAGCGGACCAAGGATTACATCACCGGGCGCTACGGCTGAACCGGGGGAGAAAAAGACAATGGCAGAACATACGATCAAGGCGTTCGACCAGGAAATGGACAAGCTGCGCGGTCTGATCGCTGAAATGGGCGGTCGCGCGGAATCGGCCATCGAAAAGGCGATGCTGGCGCTGCAACGCCATGACAAGGAACTGGCGGCGGAAGTCGTGGCCGAGGACAAGCGCATCGACGCGATCGAGGCGGAAGTCGAAAAGCTGGCGATCGAGATCATCGCCCTGCGCGCGCCCATGGCGAACGATCTGCGCGACGTGATCGCCGCGCTGAAGATCGTCGGCGTGGTCGAGCGCATCGGGGATTATGCCAAGAACATCGCCAAGCGCGTTCCGCTGATCGCCGCCAACCAACGCACGCAGGAGCCGATCGCGCTTCTTCCTTCCATGGGCCAGGTCGCAGGCGAGATGGTGCAGGATGCGCTGAACGCCTTTGCCGCGCGCGATGCGGACCTGGCCGTCGCGGTGGTAGAGCGCGATACGGTCGTGGACGATTTCTACAACAGCGTCTTCCGCACGCTCGTCACCTTCATGGTCGAAAATCCCAAGACGATCAGCGAATGCGCGCATCTGCTGTTCATTGCCAAGAATATCGAGCGCATCGGTGACCATGCCACCAATGTCGCGGAGATGGTCTATTATGCCGCGACCGGCCAGACCCTGCCCGACCGCGAACGCGGCGGTGCGCAGAGCCAGGAGGACTGAGCATGGCCCGGGCCAAGATGCTGCTGGTGGAAGATGACGCGGCGCTGGCCGAACTGCTCATCTGGCACTTCAAGCGGGAGGATTTCGAGGTCGCGCACACCGTCGACGGCGAGGAAGCGCTGCTGCTGGCGCAGGAAAATGTGCCCGACATCGTACTGCTAGACTGGATGGTCGAAAGCCTGTCGGGGATAGAGGTCTGCCGCCGGTTGCGGCGCATGAACGGCACGGCGAACGTGCCGATCATCATGCTGACGGCGCGTGGCGAGGAAGAGGACCGGGTGCGCGGTCTGGAAACGGGCGCGGACGATTATGTGACCAAGCCTTTCTCGCCCCGCGAACTGGTGGCGCGCGTCGGCGCGGTCCTGCGGCGCGTGCGTCCGGCGCTGGCGGGGGAAACGCTGACCTTCGCGGATGTCGAAATGGACACGGTCGGGCACAAGGTCCGCCGCGGCGGGCAGGTGATCCCGCTCGGCCCCACCGAGTTCCGGTTGCTCAAGCATTTCCTGGAGCATCCCGGCTGGGTCTTCTCACGCGAGCGTTTGCTCGACAGCGTGTGGGGGCAGGACAGCGATATCGAACTGCGCACGGTGGACGTGCATATCCGCCGCCTGCGCAAGGCGATCAACGCGGATGGGCGCCATCATGACATCATCCGCACGGTGCGGTCGGCAGGTTATGCGCTGGATACGGATGGAGTAGCCTAGGACGGCCGCTGCGGGTGCTTCGTGAACGCACCCATCCGGCTGGGCTTACGCGGCCAGGCGCAGGAAGGGCACGGGTTCGGTCGAGCGCAGGACGATCGGCTTGCCTTCCGACGCCTCGAACAGTTCGCCGTCCAGAATGACGCTGCTGTGGTCCCCTTCGATGCGGATCACGTCGCCCTGTTCCAGATGGATGCCCTGCATCTGCGCCTTCCCCACCCGGTTGGTGACGCTCGCCCAGACGAGACGCAACAGCGCGGGCAGGTTCTGGTCGACGGCCATCAGTTTCATATTGCCGCGCCGGCTGTCGCCCGGCTGTACGCCCAGCAACAGCTTCTCCAGCGTCGTCACGATCAGCACCGCGAAGCGTCCGGCCAATTGCCCGTCACGAATCAGCGAGATGCGCACCGGATGGCTCGATTGCGGCAGGAATCGGGCACGAACGCCGAACAGCAGCGACACGACAACCGCCAGCGCCGTCAGGAAATGGCTGAGGCCGTTGGACAGGCCCAGCGGATAGATCTGGTTGCGGCAATAGAGCATGTAATCGGCCAGTCCCGCGCCCCCTAGGAACATGCCCAGCACCGGCCTGCTTTCCGCCTGCCCGTCGGAGAGCGCGATCAATTCCCGCGCCACAACATGATCGTCGACGCCCGCCTTGGCGATCTGGACGATCCTTTCCAGCGCCTTGATCGGATCGCCATGAATGCCAAGGTCGAGCGCGATCAGGTTGGTCTTGCCGTTGGGCAGCACCGCGATCGGCGGCACGCGGCCCTGGAAATGCTCGCCCTGATAGAGTTCCGTCAGCGCCGCCTGCACCGTGCCGTCGCCGCCGTTGATGACGATGACGACGGGATCGACGCGGGCGATGGTCTGGAGCGCCCGGCCGATCTGGTCGACATGCTCCACTTCATAATGGAAGATGTCGGGGTTGCTGGCGCAATAGCTGCGCACGCGCGGAAGCGTCTGCCGGTTGCCCGTGGATTTGGGATTGGACAAAAGGGCGACGCGGACCATGCTCGGGGGATCACATATATTTGAGGTTGATGGTGATTTTCGTCACGCCCGGACCGGCATAGAAGGCCGCCTTTTCGACCCCCGGCTTGCCCAGGTTGAAGATGTTGATCGACGGATTGTTCGAAAAGCCGCCGCCGTCGCGTGAAATGTCGGTCTTGCCATTGCCGTCGCGGTCGTGGCGCACGGCGATGCCATATTTGCCCGGCTGCGGCACCGGCATACAGAAACGCATCTCGCCATTGCTGGCCCTGACCGGCACGTCGATGCGGCCCAGCCATTGGCCCTTGGCCAGCCAGGCCGCCTTGGTCGCGGGATAGGATTGCACACGCACCGTCCCGGTCGCGGCGGAAAAACCGCGCACGTCGACCAGAACCGCCGGCCCCTTGGCCGAAGCGGAACAACGATCCAGGTCGTTGCCAATCTCCATGCCATGGGCGATTGCCGGGGCGGCGGCGAACAAAGCCCCCACCGACATCAGACCCAATGCAACTTTGAACATGACCATCCAACTCCGTGAAGCTATAGCCGCCCGTTGAAACCGGACGGCGAGCCCCTGTTCGCCCCGCAAATCGACCTGACTCGCATATGGGGGGGGTTTGCGGCCAAATCATGGTGATGGGACGACCACATAGAGAAATGCTGACAGCCACCGACAGATATCTCGCCCGCCTGATCGCCTTGCCCATGTTGGGAACGCTGGTGATCTCCGCGATGCTGCTGGTGCTCGACAAGATGCTGAGCCTGTTCGACTTCGTCGCGGCGGAGGGCGGACCGGTCAGCGTCGTGTGGCGCATGCTGGCCAATATGATGCCCGAATATCTGTCGCTGGGCATTCCCATCGGCCTGATGCTGGGCATCCTGCTGGCTTTCCGGAGGCTTGCCATGTCTTCCGAACTGGACGTGATGCGGGCGGTGGGGCTTTCCTACGGCCGGTTGCTGCGCGTGCCCTATATGTTTGCGATCGCGCTGGCTCTGCTCAATTTCGGCATTGTCGGCTTCGTTCAGCCGCTGTCCCGCCACGCCTATGAGGCGCTGCGTTTCGAGCTGCGTTCAGGGGCGCTGGGCGCGTCGATCAAGGTGGGCGAGTTCACCAATCTGGGCAAGCGCATGACCCTGCGGATCGAGCGCAGCCTGGACGAAGGCCGCAACCTGCAAGGGATTTTCGTCCGCGCCGTGGGCAAGGATGGACAGACCGTCGCGGTGACGGCGGCACAGGGCAGTTTCCTGGCCACCGACGATCCCGACACCATCATCTTCCGCCTGCGCGACGGCGTGCTGGTCAATGACGCGCCCAAATATAAGTCACCGCGAATCCTGTCCTTTTCCAGCCACGATCTGCCGATCGACCTGCCGCAGATCGAGAAATTCCGTGGGCGCGACGTGGATCGGGAAAAGACCATCCCCGAACTGGTGGTGATCGGCCATGATCCGGGCACGCCCGTCAAGCTGCGCAACGAGATTCGCGCCAATTTCCATTTCCGCATGGTCGAGGTGGCGATGATGCTGCTGTTGCCGCTGGCCGCACTGGCCTTCGCCATCCCGCCCAAACGATCCACGTCGGCGCTGGGCGTGTTCCTGTCGATCGTGTTCATCGTGACCTATCACAAGGTCAACGAATATGGGCAGGGCGTGGGGTCGCTGGGCAAGATCGACCCGATCATCGCTTTGTGGGCGCCGTTCCTGCTGTTCGCGGGGCTGATCCTGTGGATGTACCATGTGATCGCGCATCGGCCCGGAGGCCAGCCGATCGCCGCGCTGGAATATGCCTTCGCCAAGATCGCCAAGCAGGTCTTCCGGCTGCTGGGCCGTATTCGGCGGCGGCCAAGGGTGCAAACCATGGCGGAAGGAGCCGTCTGACCCATGCATCAGCTCAATTTCTTCCCGTCGCGTCAGCTTAGCTGGTACATGGCGCGGCTGTTCCTGACCCGGACCTTCGCGGTGCTGGCGATGCTGGTCGCTGTGCTCCAGACGCTCGATCTGCTGGGCGAATCGGGGGACGTCCTGGCCTATGCAGGCAATGGCGACGCGCAGCTCTGGCATTATGTGGCGCTGCGGGCGCCGCAGATCGTGGCTCGCTTCCTGCCCTTTTCCGTGCTGCTCGGCACGCTGATCATGCTCGCCAGCCTCAACCAGAACAGCGAGATCATCTCGATGAAGGCGGCGGGGCTGTCCGCGCACCAGATATTGGCGCCATTGCTGGCCGCGGCGCTGGGCGTGGCGCTGATCAGCTATGCCTTCAACGAGAGGATCGTGGCCCGCTCCACCGCCCGGCTTTCGGCCTGGCAGGCAGTGGAATATGGCCCCCTGCCCCCCGAAACCGGCATCAAGGCCAGCCCCTGGGTGCGTGACGGCAATAATCTGGTGACGGCAGCGATCGTCGCCGGTCGCGGCACGGGGGTCCAGCTACGCAAGGTGGAGATTTTCAACCGCATCAACAATACGCTGACCACCATCGTCCAGGCGCCCAAGGGCCATTATGATCCCGCGAGCAAAAGCTGGGTGCTGGAGGGGGCGCGGCAGTTCGACGTGGCAAGGGGGACCGAGCGGCAGATCGGCACGGTCCGCTTCGGCCATGATATCCGCCCCGATCAGTTCACTCTGGCCAAGGTCGATCCCGATGCGCTGACCTTCAGCCAGTTGCAGGCGGCGATCAGCGACCTGCATGACGCGGGACGCCCTACGGCGGAGCTGGAGGGAAGCCTGTGGCACAAGCTGTCGGGGCCTTTGTCCGCGCTGCTGATGCCGATATTGGGGTCCGTGGCAGCGTTCGGACTGGCACGTTCGGGGCAATTGTTCGTGCGCGCCGTGATGGGGATGGCGCTGGGCTTCGCCTATTTCGTGGCGGACAATTTCTCGCTCGCCATGGGGAATTTGGGGGCTTACCCGCCCTTTTTGGCGGCCTGGGCGCCGTTCCTGCTGTTCCTGCTGGTGGGTGAGACGGTGCTGTTCCGGACGGAAGAATGAAAATCCGGTGACGTGCTCCCGCCAAGGCAGGAGCACGGAAACGCTGAACGTCTAGCGGCGCACCATCGTCGAGCGGGCAATCTTGCCGACCAGCGGCCACATGCCGGGGTAATTGCCCTTGTGATAGGGAGAATCGCTCGCCAGCGTCGCCACCAGCCGCTTATGCGCTTCGCCCAGCGCGTGATAGGGTACGCTCGGCAACAGATGGTGCAATGCATGATAGCGCAACCCCACCGGCGCCCAGATCGCGGCGAAGGGCGACGGCGGCGGAACATTGACCGAGTCCAGATATTGCGCGGTCACGGTCATAGCCTCGCCCTCATTTTCCCAGAGATGCGCGACCAGCGTGCGGAGCTGGTTGATGACGGTCATGGCTGAATGCACCGCCATATAGATGAGCAGCGGCTTCCAGCCGAAGGCGAAGACGCTGCCGATCAGCGCCAGCGCGAAGAGGGACGCGCCCGCTTCCTGCCAGGCCCATTGGCGGGCGAACTCCCCCTCCGGCGCGCGGCGGCGATAGGCGGGATTGATCGAGAGAGCGGAAAATTCCGCCACCACCTTGCGGCGCAGCGGCGGGATGATCAGGCTGAGCGGCGTCAGCACGCCGAAACGCAGGATCAGGCCGACCGGCGCCAGCGCCGCCACCAGGATGAACAGCGGCAGCGACCAGGGCTTCATCAACGCCAGCGGCAGATATTCCGGATCGTTCGCCGTACCGTAACGGGTGCGCGCATGATGCTGTGTGTGCACGTCTTCATATAGGAAGGAGGGGATCATCAGCGGAATGCCGACGATCAGGTTCCAGCCGAAGCGAAAGCCCGGCAGGGCGCCCTTGCGGATATGGGTCAGTTCATGGATGAAGCTTGCCGCGCGATAAAGCGCCAGCATCGCCACCAGCCCGAACGCCACCGCCAGCGCGGCATCACCGGTCAGGATCGCTCCTGCCAACGCGGCATATCCAAAGAGGGCCGATGCCAGCATGTCGGGCCAGTAAATGGAACGCCTGGCCGTCGACAGCTCGCGCGTCAGGTCGGCCGCGGCGCGCAGCATCGCCGCATCGTCGGGGATCGTGCTTTTCGTCCGCGACGCGGCTGCAATAAGGGGGTCGTGCACAGTCATGCCCTGGTTCCTAAGGGGTAAATGCGCTGCAATTGGGGCAACAACATGACGATTTCGTCCTGTTGGGCCATCCGATCATGTCCCGATTGACATTCTCCAAACAAGCGACGAACTGCTCTGGGACTAACCCAAATCTCTCCAGCGAAAGCTCCGCCGTGGCCAATCAAGAACTGGTGATTACTCCTGTCATGTCCAAGGCCGACCGCAAGGCTTTTGTCGACCTGCCCTGGCGAATCTATGCCCATGATCCCAATTGGGTTCCGCCGTTGAAGGATGAGGTTTACAGCCTGATAACGCCGGGCAAGAACCCCTTTTTCAGCCATGCGGAGGCACAATATTTCCTCGCCCGCCGGGGTGGCAAAGTGGTCGGGCGCGTGTCGGCGCATCTTGATCGTCTGGCGCTTGCCCAGCCGTCCGAGCAAGGCATGGGGCCGGGCACCGGTAATTTCGGCCTGTTCGAGGCGGAAGATGCGGAAGTCGGCGCGGCGCTGATCGCGACGGCGGAGGGCTGGCTGCGGGCCAAGGGGATGACCCGTTCGCTTGGGCCGATCTCGCTGTCGATCTGGGAGGAGCCGGGCCTGCTGATCGAAGGTTTCGACCATAAGCCCACGGTGATGATGGGCCATGCCAAGCCGGAATATCAGGCGATGGTCGAGGGCGCGGGCTACAGGCCGATCAAGCAGCTCAAAACCTATGAGCTGGACATCACCCGGCCGTTCCCGCCGCTGATCCAGCGCATCGTCCAGTCGGGCGAGAAGAATGAACGCATCCGCATCCGCAAGGTCGACAAATCGAAATTCGACAGCGAGGCGGCGATCATCCTTGCCATATTGAACGACGCCTGGGGCAATAATTGGGGCTTCGTGCCGATCACCGATGAAGAGGTGGCGCATTTCGGCAAGCAGTTGAAGCCGATCGTGTTCAACGACCTCATCATGATCGCGGAGCTGGAAGGGGAGCCGGTGGCCTTCATGATGACGCTGCCCGATCTCAATGAGGCGATAGCGCCACTCAACGGATCGCTCTTTCCCTTCGGTTGGGCGAAGCTGCTCTGGTGGCTCCGGAAGCCGCAGGTGCGGACCATGCGCGTGCCGCTGATGGGCGTGGTGCAGCGGCTGCAATCGTCCCGCATGGCGAGCCAGCTCGCCTTCATGATGATCGAATATATCCGCCGCAACGCGACTGCGCATTATGGCGCGACCCGTGGCGAGATCGGCTGGGTGCTGGACGACAATCAGGGCATGAACGCCATTGCCGATGCGATCGAAAGCAAGGTGAACAAGGTCTATCAAGTCTACGAGAAGGATTTGTAAGGCGCGTCTCAGCCCTGTCCGCGGGAGGGGGATGACCGTGCCTGGGGCACGGCTACATCCACCGCTCCCGCCGCGATCTTCACCGTCACGGGCGTCTTCGCCAGCACTTCTCCATCGATGGAAATGCGCTGTGGCGGCACCGTCTCCACCCGGAAGGATTTTCCGCGAAATTCCTCCGTATGCGCATCCCTGTCGCGCAGCTTGAAGAATTTGGCATACCAGTCCCAGGCGAGCCGCGCATGACTGCGTCCCACCACCGCCTGGATCACGATCTCGCCCGTGTCCACATCGGCCTGATCGGACAGTTCTACCCCGCCATGATAGGGGCCGTTCAGGATGCGCACCTCCGTCGACCACATCCTGCGCTGATTGGTCCCATCGTCCAGCGCGAGCCGAAAGGCGCGAAAGCCTATGGAGCATTTGACCGCCCAGAGCAGATAGCCGATCCGCCCCAGATAGCGCTTCAACCTGTGCGGCACCGTTTCCCCGATCTTCGGTGACAGCCCCAGCGACGCCGCATTCACGAAATAATCCTGATCGATCATGCCAAGGTCGATCCGCCGCCGCCGACCGCCGGCAATGGCCGCCACCGCTCCCTTCAGATCGAGCGGAATGCCGAGCGTCCGCGCAAAGCTGTTCGCCGTGCCGAGCGGCAGGACGCCGAAGACGCAATCCTTGCCCACCAGTTCATCCACCGTTCCGGACAGTGACCCATCGCCGCCGCCGACGATCACCATCGGCGCGCCCTTCGCCACCGCTTGCCCCACGGTCTCCTGCAAGCGGTCCGGCTCCTTCACCGCATGCGCGGCGATCAGGCGCAGGCCCGCCTGCTCCAGCAAGGTTTTGGCGTCCTTGAACAGCGCTTCCCCTCGGCGGGAATGCACATTGACGATCAGCACCGCCTCTTGCGGCAAGGATTTCATTTCCATGCCTCAACAACGCCCCAATGCGCGGCAGGGTCCGAAACCAATATCGGCCCGCGCTCGTTCATGACTCATGGCCCGCATCGCTCACCTGTCCGACATCCATTTCGGCGCGCATGATCCCAAGATCGTTGCCGCGACCGAAGCCTGGCTGCAACAGCATCAGCCCGGCCTGGTCGTCATCAGCGGCGATTTCACTCAGCGCGCCAAACGCGACCAGTTCCGGCACGCCAGCGCCTGGATCAATCGGCTGCGCGCGGCGGGCATGAAATTGCTGGTCATTCCGGGCAATCATGACGTGCCGCTTTACAATCTTGCCCGCCGCTTCGGGGCGCCGCTGCGTCGCTACAAGCGGTATATCAGCAATGATCTTTGCCCCTTTTACGAAGATGACGAGATCGCGATTCTGGGCCTCAACACCGCACGGTCGCTGACCATCAAGGACGGGCGGATCAATCATGACCAGATGCGGCTGCTGAGGGACCGTTTCGCGCGCGTGACGGCGGAGAAGACGCGTATCCTCGTCACCCATCATCCGCTGTTCGCCATGCCGATCGGCAAGGGCGGGGAGTTGAGCGAAGCCGTCGGGCGCCATGAAGACGCGGTGCGGGCGGCGGCCGAGGCGGGAATCCACATCGCGCTGGCGGGGCATTTCCATCGCACCTATGCGGAGGCGGCGCAAAAGATGGTGGCCCATGCCGGAGCGGCGCTGGTGATCCAGGCGGGGACGGCGACCTCCACCCGGCTGCGCAATGCCGAGCCGCAGAGCTTCAACTGGCTGCATGTCCACCGCCATGACGAGATCGAATTGCAGGTGGTGGTGTGGGATGGCGCCAGCTTCCAACGGGGGCACCATATCGCCTATTTTAAACGGAACGGCGCGTGGATCGGACTGGATATGGTCGATCCTGGGGCATTGCCTGGTATCCAGGTGGCAGAGAAGGCGCGGGTTTAGGGATGCGTTGGCTATGCCGCCCTTCGGGGCGCTGGGATGACGATGCCGAAACCTACTCGGTCAGTTCCACCCAGGTTGGGGCATGATCGCTGGCCTTCTCCCGCCCACGGAAGTCCTTGTCGACCTGGGCGTCGATCAGCCGGTCGGCGGCGGCGGGACTGAGCAGCAGATGATCGATCCGGAACCCAGCATCGCGCGGCCAGGCGTTCATCTGATAGTCCCAATAGGTCCATAGCCCGCCCGCCGGATGCCGCGATGCTATGGCGTCCGTCCAGCCATCGCCCAGCAAGCGGCGATAGGCGGCACGGCTTTCCGGCTGCATCAGCGCATCGTCCGCCATGGCCTTTACCGAATAGACGTCCTTGTCACGCGGGATGACATTGTAATCGCCCGCGAGGATCGCCGGCACTTCTTCCGCCCAGATTTCCGCCGCACGGGTCCGCAGCCGCTTCATCCAGCGCAGCTTGTAATCGAATTTCGGTCCCGGCTGCGGATTGCCGTTGGGCAGGTAGATGCTGGCGACGCGCAGCCCCTTCACATCGGCCTCGAGATAGCGGCTATGCTCATCCTCCGGCTCGCCTTCCAGACCCCGCCGCACTTCCACCGGGGTTTCGCCGCGAGCCAATATGGCGACGCCGTTGAACCCCTTTTGCCCATGCCAGATCGCGCCATAGCCGATATCTTCGATGTCCTTGACCGGGAAGGTGTCGTCGGAGGTCTTGATTTCCTGAAGGCAGGCAATGTCGGGGCGGGTTTCGTCCAGCCATTCCAGCAGACGCGGCAGGCGCGCCTTGATCCCGTTGATGTTGAAAGTGGCGATGCGCATGGACGAAATCTCCTTGCGCGCATCCCTAAAGAGGATGAGTGCCCTCCGGCAAGGGCAGTGCGGCGATTAAACCGAAAAGCTGGTGCCGCAACCGCAACCGGCAGTGGCATTGGGGTTCGTCACCTTAAACGCCTTCCCGCCCAGATCGGAGACGAAATCGACCGCCGAGCCCCGCACCAGGTCGATGCTGACATCGTCGACCACCAGCGTCACGCCATCCCGCTCGACCGTGACGTCATCGGCCTCCACCATATCGGCCAACCCAAAACGATATTGAAAACCCGAACAACCGCCCCCCTCCACAGCCAGGCGCAAGATGGCGGGCTTGCCTTGCTTGGCGGCAATAGCGGCAACGCGGGCCGCGGCAGAAGGAGTCAGATCGATATCGGTCATGCCGCTTAGATAGGATCAAGCAAAAGGCCCGGCAAGCTTTCGCGGACCGGGCCTTTGAAAAGGGAGACGGAATGTCCGATTATTCGGCGGCCTTTTCCTGGGCCTTGGTCGGGCCACCCATGGCGATAGGCGGCTTGGTGTTCATCGCCACCAGATAGTCCGGTCCGGCGACGAAGGGGATCGGATTGATCGCCTGACCGTCCACGCGCACTTCATAATGCAGGTGGCTGCCGGTCGAGCGGCCCGTCGAGCCCATCAGGCCGATCAACTGGCCGCGATGGACATAGGCGTTGGGCGATACCAGCAGCTTCGACATATGGCCGTAGCGCGTTTCCATGCCGCCGCCATGCGAAATCTGGACCAGATTGCCATAACCGCTGGCCCAGCCGGCGCGGCTGACGATGCCGTCGGCGGTCGCGTAGATCTTGGTGCCGAGCGGACCCGGAATATCGATGCCCTTATGCATCCGGGCGCCGCCGTTGAAGGGGTCGGAGCGGACGCCGAAGTTGGAGGTCAGGGAGAGTTTCTCGACCGGACGCCCCGAAGGGATGTAGTTGGCCGACTTGGCCTGGCCATCGAGCCGCTGAAGGCTGGAGAAGAGATTGGAAAAGCCGACATCGGCCGGACCGAGCGCGCTGGTGTTGATTTCCGACGCGTCCCCATAGGGATCGTCTTCGTCCGCCTTGGCCTGGGCAGGCACTGCGGCGCAAAGCGCTCCCGCCATGCCGGCTGCGCCAGCAATTTTAAGGACAGAACGGAACCATCGCGCAGCGCGCGCATTATCAGAATGAAGAACCAACATGCCGACCCCGACTATATGACCGGAGGCTTTTGCCTCTCGGTTCTCCCCACGTTAACCAAAATGCGGCTGATGCCGCCCCCGCTGTCATCAAGAGGACATGTCCCGACTCATAGTGCAAGCGGAGTGTAAAATTCCCGCGTTAAACCGGCTTGTCGGCGCGCCGAGTCGTTGAACGGAGGCTTCAACGCACCACGAAAGTGGCGTTTCACAAGGATTTGGTAATGATTTGCGGGGTTCACGCCCAATCGCTTCGTCGCGTGGCCGAACCATGTCGTCCCGGCCGCGACGTGCCGAATCTCATCTGTCATGATCCGGCGCAACATGCGTGCGGAGACTTCGTCCCCCGCCCCCTCAAACCGCTCTATGGTGGCGGGCGTGATGTCGAGGGCACGCGCTTCAAGCACCATCGGCACGATCGCGAGGCGCGCGAGCGCATCATGCGCCGTCTCGCTGGCCGCCTGCCAAAGGCCGTCATGTGCGGGCAGTGCGCCGTAAGAACTGCCAAGCTGCCGCAGCCGCCGGTCCAGCAGCGCGAAATGCATCGCTTCATCGGCGCCGACCCGCATCCACTCCTCAGTAAATTCCGGCGGAAACTCCGCCCCGAAGCGTCCGATCAGGTCGAAAGCGAGGTCAATTGCGACGAATTCGATATGAGCGAGCGCGTGGAGCATCGCGATCCGCGCCCGTTCGGAGCCGATCTTGCCACGCTTGGGCATTTGATTGGGCGGCAGGAGTTCGGGCTTTTCCGGCCGGGCGGGCCGGTCCGGCATCGCGACGTCAAAGCGGTGCGCCAGCCGCCCCAGCCGCCAGTTCCGCGCTACCGCCCGCGCCGTCATCAGCTTCGACACGGGATCGGGCGTCAACAGCACATGCGCGCAGGCCGCGCCCACGCCCTCAATGGAAGCGGGCAGGGTCAAAGCGCTTTTGCCGCTTCCAGCACCTCGGCAGCATGGCCCTTGACCTTCACTTTCGGCCAGACGCGCAGGATATTCCCATCCGCGCCCACCAGAAAGGTCGCCCGCTCTATGCCCATATATTTGCGGCCATAGAGCGATTTTTCGACCCAGGCGCCGAAGGCTTCGCACATCTCGCCCGGCTCGTCCGAGGCGAGCGTGACGGTCAGGCCATATTTATCGGCAAATTTCTTGAGCTTGGCGGGCTTGTCCTTGGACAGGCCGACCACCGGCACGCCCAATGCCGCGAAATCGGCGGACAGCGCGGTGAAATCCTTCGCCTCACTGGTGCAGCCGGGCGTATCCGCCTTGGGGTAGAAATAGACGACCAGCGGCTTGCCCCGATAGCGCGACAGGGTGAAGTCGGCGCCCTCGGCATCCTTCAGCACCACTTCCGGGACAGCATCACCCACGTCCAGCATAGTCATTCCTCCTGATAGGACGCGGCGAGCGCCGTCCATGCGTCCCCGACCCTTTGCCGGGCCTGCGCGTAGCTTTCAAGCAGCGCTTCCCAGCTTTCGACGCCGCAGGCGCGCGCCACCAGCGGACGGGTGGCTTCGGGCGGCTCGGTCGATTTGGGCGAAACGAGGCGGGAGACCACGAGAAAGCGCGTGATGAGGTCATGCGCGGCGATCAGATCATCCGGCAGATGGCCTGCCGCGACCAACTGCTCCAATGCCTCGCGCAGATCGGGGTCGAAGGCCATATTATGGCGGAACTGCATGACATGGATCAGGAATTCCAGGTCGACAAGGCCGCCCGGCACCAGCTTCACGTCGAGGTCGCTGGCCGGCGGCTTATGCTTGGCGATGTCGCCGCGCATCTTCACCGCATGGCGCGCCAGTTCGTCGAAATCCCGGGGCCGCTCCAGCGTTTCGGTCAGAATCGCATTGAGCGCCGCCCGCGCCGCGTCGGAACCAAATAGCGGCCGGGCGCGGGTGAGCGCCAGATGCTCCCAGGTCCAGGCCTCCTCCCGCTGGTAGCGGGCGAAACTGTCGAGGCTGACCGCCAGCAAGCCCTGCGCGCCGGAGGGCCGGAGGCGCGTATCGACCTCATAAAGCGGCCCGGCGGCTGTCGAGACGGACAGCGCATTGGTGATCCGCTGCCCCAGGCGATTGAAATATTGCGTCGCGCCCAAGGGCTTCGGCCCATCGGACTCCGTCTCGAAACTGCCCGTGAACAAATAGACCAGATCAAGGTCGGAGGCATGGGTCAATACCCCGCCCCCTAGCCTGCCCAGCGCCAATATCACCATCTCCCCGCCGGGCACTTTCCCATGGGCGCGTTCGAACTCGGCAACGGTGGCGGCGCTCAAGGCCTCGATGGCCGCCTCCGCCACCCGCGAATAGCCCCGCCCCGCCTCCAGCGGATCGCCGCCCCGGATGATCTGCGCGCCCAGGGCAAAGCGTCGGTCGTTGACCCGCTGCCGCACCCGGTCGAGCAAGGCCTGATAATCCTCGCCCTCCTCCAGCCTCGCAAATTGTTCAGCCAGCACTTCCACAGAGGGCGGCGGATCGAAGGCGGAGGTATCGATGAGGCCATCGAGCAATTCCGCCCGCCGTCCCAAGGCATCGGCCAGGGTGGGCGCGTGGCTCAAAAGTTCCACCAATAGTTCCGCAAGGCCGGGCCGGGCCGCCAGCAGCTTGAAGAAGTTGATCGCGCTTGGCAGGCGTCCGATCAGGTCGTCCAGCCGATTGAGCGCCCGCGCCGGATCGGGCGCCGCCGCCAGCGTGCGCATCAGGCCGGGCAGTAACTCCTCCAGCGCTTCCCGCGATGCCCCGCTGCGCAAGGCCCGGATCGTGCCGGAACGCCAACGGGTGATGCGCGCGAGCGGCGTTTCCGGATCGGCAAAGCCCAGTTCGGCAAGCTGCGCCTTCAACCGATCCTCATCATGGTACAGGGATTCCTCGGCCGCCGCCGGGGTCAGCCGGTCATAATTGCTCCCCACCCACTGCACATGCGGGCGGAGCAGGTCGAGCAGCGCCGCGCCATCCGCCACCCCATGCAGCCGCGCGACATTGTCCATCGCCTCCGCCGTCTTGGGCAGTTCGTGGGTCTGGCGGTCTTCGACCATCTGCAGGCGATGCTCGACGGTGCGGAACAGCACATAGGCATCGTCCAGCTTCGCAGCGACCTCCGGCTCGAACACCCCCGCCGCCGCCAACGCCCGCAAGGCCTCCCGCGTATTGCCGGACCGCAGCGAGGGATCGCGCCCGCCATGGATCAACTGATGCACCTGCGCGAAAAACTCGACCTCTCTTATACCGCCGCGCCCGCGCTTGAGGTCATAGCCCGGCCCAAAGGCCTGCCCCTGCGAATAATGGTCGCGGATGCGGCGGGAAATGTCGGTGATCGCATCGATCGCTCCGAAATCCAGGCTCCGGCGCCAGACGAAAGGGCGGATCGCCTGCATGAAATAATCGCCCAGCGCCAGATCGCCCGCCGCCGGACGCGCCCGGATGAAGGCTGCCTGCTCCCATCCGAGCGCGGTCGATTCATAATAGCCGATCGCCGCCTCCACCGGCAGCGCGATCGGGGTCGCTTCCGGGGAAGGCCGGAGCCGCAGGTCGACGCGGAACACATAGCCGTCGCCGTCGCGGGCGTTCAGCAATTCGCTGACCCGCCGTCCGATCCTGACCGCCGCATCCGCCGGATCCTCCCGCTCGCCATGCGGCAGGGTCTTGGGATCGTAGAGCAGGATCGGGTCGATATCGGAGGAATAATTCAGTTCCCGGCTACCATGTTTGCCGAGCGCCAGAACGACGAACCCCCGGTTTTCCGCATCGGGATAACGCTCCGCCATGGCGGCGGCCAGCGCTTCCTCCAGCGCCTGGTCGGCAAAGTCGGACAGGGTGCGGGTGACCCGGTCCAATCCCCAGGCTCCCGCCAGATCAGCCGCCGCCGTGACCAGCGCCACCGCGCCACGCCTGCGCCTCAAGGAGCGCGCAATGCCGTCGTCCGGGGCGGCAACCTTCTGCGCGGCGGCCCAGGCGCCCTCGAAATCTCCGCTTTCCAAAAGCCCGGCGACATCCGGGAAGCGATCCAACTGCCGCGCCAGAAAAGGCGAATGCGCCCGCATCCTGGCCGCAGCCGCCTTACCGTCCGTCACCCAAGTCTCTCCCATAATGGAGCCGATATCGCGTGCGTTTGCGACGAATGCCAGAAACTTTTATGTGCCTGGACAGTTATTTGAACATGGAAATGCAGCGTAAACCCCTCAGCCGGTCGGCCAAGATACAGGATGGCGCGATGCGCCGCGTCCTGAATATCGGCGTGCCGCAGCCCTATGAGGGCATCGGCAATGCGCTGCGTTCCACCTTCCGTGCCGGACGCGAGTCGATGCCGGACGATATGCTGGATCTGCTGGCGAAACTCGACCGGCATTAGGTTTGTTGGGGGATTTGGCTGGTTTTGGTCAAAAGTGGATGTTGAGAATGTCGTCATCCCCGCAAAAGCTGGGATTTCGTGAGGTCAGGCCGTGCGCTATCGCCTGAGATCCCGGCGTTGACTATGCCGCCCTTCGGGTCGCTGGGATGACGGAAATGATGTCGGCTTCCCGCCCAGAGCAGCAGCATTTTGTTTACGCTCCGCACCTATGATGGCGCGATCATCAACGGACGTGCCATATGATCTACAAGGCCTTTGCCGCCGTGACCTTGATCGCTGCACCGATAGTGGTGCTGACGGTACAGAGTTTCGTGCCTCAGACGAAAGAGACGATGGCGCCTGCAATTCCGGCATCCATTGCGGCGCCCACGGTCCAACCCGCTCCGCCTCCACTTCCGGTCAGTGACAGCTCCGACGGGATTGCCTCTTTCGGTCAGCCCATGCCCGAGGCCGGAAAACCTTTTCTGACGCCGGGCGCGGGCCTGCCCGATGCTCCTGCTGTATCGCAGCCTCCGGTCGAGAACGCTCCGCCGCCGCCGGACGAAGTACCCCGATAAGGGGCGTCACGCCCCCTTGAACGTATCGCACTGGGCGGGATCGCCGCTGTCCAGTCCCTTGCGCAGCCAGTTCATCCGCTGCTCGCTGGTGCCATGGGTGAAGCTCTCCGGCACCGGACGCCTTCCAGCCGCCTTTTGCAGCGTATCGTCACCGATCGCCTGCGCGGCCTTCATCCCTTCCTCCAGATCGCCCGCTTCCATCAGCCCCGTGCGCTTGGCCCAGACGCCCGCATAGCAATCCGCCTGCAATTCCACCCGCACCTGCAAGGCATTGCCCTCTTCTTCGCTGACGGCGCGCTGCTGCTGGTTCACCTGGCCCAGAGTGCCCTCCAGATCCTGCACATGATGGCCGACCTCATGCGCGATCACATAGGCCTGGGCGAAATCGCCGGGCGCGCCGAAGCGCTGGCGCAGTTCGGTGAAGAAGTCCGTGTCCAGATAGACCTTCTTGTCGTTCGGGCAGTAGAAAGGGCCCATGGCGCTCTGCGCCGCGCCGCAACCCGATGATCCACTCTGTGAATAGAAGGACAGCACCGTCGGCTGATATTGCTGGCCCGCCTGTTGGAAGGCCTGCTGCCAGACCCGTTCCGTCGATCCCAGCACCTTCAATGACCAATGCTGGATATCGTTCAGCTTGGACGCGTCGCGACTCACCTCTCCGCTCTGCGGCATCTGACCGCCGCCGCTCATCAGGCTGAGGGGATTGACGCCCATCACCGCCAGGACGATCAGCACCACGACGATCCCGCCGCAGCCGAAGCGACTGCCGATCAGCGGCAGCAGCAACCCAAGGCCACCGCCAAGCCCGCCGCCCATGCCGCCGCCACGGCCGTCCTGGACTTCGAAATTGGTGCTTTCCGGTTCATCGTCCAGCCGCATCTCGTCCCTCTCTTTCCTAACCCTGCCTAATCCATTCGGCCGCCTGTGGAAACGTCCCGTTGCGCCACGGGTTGCTGCGCATGAGCGGCCCGATGAACAGATTGTAACGAGACATTCAGTTGGAATGATGCGGCAGAATTCTATATTGCGCTGCGACATGGCCGATATCGAACCCCAGCCGCGCCACCGCGCCAATACGCCGCTGCCCCTTCCCCGCGAGGTCGCCCTGTTGTTGCAGGGCGGCGGCGCGCTCGGCTCCTTTCAGGCAGGGGTCTATCAGCGACTCGACGAGTTGGGGGTCGACATAAGCTGGGTGGCGGGAATTTCGATCGGCGCGGTCAACGCCGCCATCATCGCGGGCAATCCCCCGCACAAACGGCTCGGCCGCCTGAAGAAATTCTGGCTCACCGTTTCGGGCGGCATGCCCAACATTGTCCTGCCGGAAATCGATCATATCCGCGAAGCCGCCCATCTGATGGCGGCCGGGACCGTCGCCACTTTCGGCGTGCCGGGCATGTTCCGCCCCCGCCTGTGGCCCGCGCCGCTGATGCCCGAAGGCACGCCGGGCGCGATCAGCTTCTATGACAGCGCGCCACTGAAGGACACGCTGGACGCCTGCGTCGACTGGGATCTGCTGAATGACGGGCCGGTACGGCTGTCGGTGGGCGCGGTCGACGTGGAAAGCGGCAATTTCGCCTATTGGGACACGCGCGGTCACGGCGGCAACACCCGGATCGACGCGCGCCATATCATGGCGTCGGGCGCCCTGCCCCCAGGCCTGCCGCCGATCGAGATCGACGGGCGCTGGTATTGGGACGGGGGCATCGTGTCCAACACCCCGCTCGCCCAT
This sequence comes from Sphingobium sp. TKS, assembly GCF_001563265.1. NCBI lineage: Bacteria > Pseudomonadati > Pseudomonadota > Alphaproteobacteria > Sphingomonadales > Sphingobiaceae > Sphingobium > Sphingobium sp. TKS. Next base: position 3,085,055 of record NZ_CP005083.1, read on the forward strand.
GTGCTGGATCATCAGACCGACGACATGCTGGTGTTCCAGGTCGACCTGTTCCCCGCCGAAGGGCCGTTCCCCCGGCAGATGACGGACGTTTATTCCCGCGCCAAGGATATCCAGTTTTCCAGCCGCACCCGGCAAGTGACGGACCAGTATCTGCGGCTGCGCAAGGAGCATAAGGCCATCCGCGCCCTGCTCGACAAGCTGCCGCCCGAATTGCAGGAGGATGCCGACGCCCAGCGGCTGCGCCAGTTGCTGGACGTGGGTTCGGTCAATATCGTCCACCTCATCTATCGCAGCCGCGCCTGGGAAAGCGGCGCGCGCGATTTCGAATTTTCCCGCTCCACCATGCTCGATCACTGGTCTCAGGGCCGCGACGCGGTGGAGGAAGTGATGCACAAGGGCGACCTTATCGCCCGCAACATCGTCAACGGGAAAAGCTCCACCTTCGACCTCGACGCCCCCGACCATCTCAAGGAGAAGCAGGCATGAGCAAATCCTTCGCCGGAAAGACCGCCCTCATCACCGGATCGACCTCCGGCATCGGCCTTGCCTATGCCAAGGCGCTGGCCGGGGAAGGCGCCAATGTGGTCATCAACGGCTTCGGGGATGCAGACGCGATCGAGAAGGAACGGGTCGAGCTGGAGGCGCTGAGCGGGGCCAGGGCGCTCTATAGCGGCCATGACCTAACCAAGACCGACCAGATCGAAGCGATGATGAAGGAGGCAGCGGGTGCCTTTGGCGGCGTCGACATCCTGATCAACAATGCCGGGATGCAGCATGTCGCGCCGGTCGAGGATTTCCCGGTCGACAAATGGAACCTCATCATCGCGCTCAATCTCAACAGCGCGTTCCACACTTCGCGTCTCGCCATTCCCTATATGAAGTCGAAGAAATGGGGGCGGATCATCCAGACGGCGTCGGCGCATTCGCTGACCGCCTCGCCCTTCAAGAGCGCTTATGTGACGGCGAAGCATGGGCTGGCGGGCCTTACCAAGACGCTGGCGCTGGAACTGGCGACCTTCGGCATCACGGCCAATTGCATTTCGCCGGGCTATGTCTGGACGCCGCTGGTGGAAAACCAGATTCCCGACACGATGAAGGCGCGAGGGATGACGCGCGAGCAGGTGATGAACGATGTGCTGCTGGCGGGACAGCCGACCAAGCAGTTCGTCACGGTCGAACAGGTCGCCGCCATGGCGCTTTATCTGTGCAGCGATGTCGCGGCCAACATCACCGGGGCCAATATGAGCATCGACGGCGGCTGGACCGCGCAATAAACAAGCGGCTGGGAGCAGCGGCCAATTGGGGAAATTCCACCCCCTCTTAAAACCCCGACAAATTCCTCCTATGCTGCCGCAGCCTTCCAGGGAGACCAATCGATGCGTCAAGCGTTGACGGCCATCATGGCCGCCGCCAGCCTTTCTTCTGTTGCCCATGCGCAGACCGATGCGGTGACGCCCGCAATGGCCGCCCCACCGCCCAGTGCCATCGCGACGACCATCGCGAAGGACATGGACGGCCTGATGACGCTGTATCGCGACCTGCACGCCAATCCCGAACTGTCGGAGCAGGAGTTCTCCACCGCCGCCAAGCTTGCCCGCCGCCTCAAGGCGATGAAGTTCGCCGTTACCGAGAAGGTCGGCGGCACCGGCGTCGTCGCCGTGATGAAGAACGGGTCCGGCCCGGTGCTGCTGATCCGCGCCGACATGGACGCCCTGCCCGTCACCGAGCAGACGGGCCTGGAATTCGCGTCCAAGGTCAAGGCCAAGACGGCCGAAGGTGCCGAGACCGGCGTCATGCACGCCTGCGGTCATGACACGCATATGACCGCCTTCATCGAAACGGCCCGGCTCCTGTCCTCGATGAAGGAGGAGTGGAAGGGCACGCTGGTGATGATCCTCCAACCCGCCGAGGAAGTGGGACGCGGCGCCCGGCTGATGCTGGAGGACGGACTCTACACCCGCTTCCCGAGGCCGACCCACGCCATCGCCTTCCACGACGCCGCTAATCTGGAGGCGGGCAAGATCGGTTATACGCCCGGCTTCGCGCTCGCCAATGTCGACAGCGTCGACTTGCTGGTGCGGGGCACGGGCGGCCATGGCGCCTACCCGCAGACCACACGCGACCCGATCGTGCTGGGCGCGCGTATCGTGACCGCGCTGCAAACACTGGTCAGCCGGGAACAAGACCCGTTCGACCCCGCCGTGGTCACGGTCGGCAGCTTCATGGGCGGCGCCAAGCATAATGTGATTCCCGATGATGCGAAGCTGCTGCTGACGGTGCGCAGCTATTCGGACGAGACGCGGGAAAAGCTGATCCGGGGCATAGAGCGCATCGCCAGGGGCGAAGCCATTGCGGCGGGCGTTCCCGACGACAAAATGCCGGTGATTTCCGTGAAGGACGAATTCACCCCATCCACCTACAACCCGCCCGCCTTCGCCAACCGGATGGCGGATGTGCTGAAGGCGCATTTCCCCGCAGACACGGTCAACGAGACCAAGCCGTCCATGGCGGGCGAGGATTTCGGCCGCTATTATCGGGCTGACAAGAGCATCGAAAGCTTCATCTTCTGGGTCGGCGGCGTTCCGGCGGACCAGATGGCCAAGGCCGCGGCGGGCGAGATCAGCCTCCCTTCGCTCCATAGCCCCTTCTGGGCGCCCGAGGCCGACAAGGTCATCGCCACCGCCAGCGAGGCCATGACGGTGCTGGCAATGCATATATTGAAGCAGGATTGAAGCGAAAGAGGCGAATTCGGGAATGGTAGAGTAGGGTGGGAAGCCGACACCATTGCCGTCATCCCAGCGAAAGCTGGGAACTTAAAAGCTGGGACTTAGGCGATAGCGTACGACCTAACCTAACGCGATCCCAGCTTTCGCTGGGATGACGATATTATCAACGTCCCCTATTGGCCAAAACCGGCCTCCCCTACCCCACAAGCCGAACCGCTCAGGCCGCCTTGCGCGCCTTGGTCAGCTTCTTCATCAGCATATCCCGCTTCAACCGGGAGAGATGGTCGATGAACAGCACGCCCTGCAAATGATCCATCTCATGCTGGAGGCAGGTGGCAAGCAGACCTTCCAGCCGCTCCTCATGGATCCGTCCATCGCGGTCCATCCAGCTCGCCCGGATGCTTGCAGGCCGTTCCACTTCCGCAAACTGGTCGGGGACCGACAGGCAGCCTTCATTATAGACTGACAGGTCTTCCGAGCCTTCCAGAATCTCCGGATTGATGAACACCATCGGCTTCTTGACCGACGGCGCGTCTTCCTCGTCAGACTCCGGTTCCTGCAGGTCGATCACCAGCACCCGCTTGGGCACGCCCACCTGGATCGCGGCCAGGCCGATGCCCGGCGCGTCATACATGGTTTCCAGCATATCGTCGATCAGACGCTGCAAATCGTCATCGATCGCCTCCACCGGAGACGAGATGGTACGCAGGCGCGGATCGGGCGCCTCTAGGATTGGAATAATGGCCATCGCCCTAAAATAATCCGGCGGCGGGAAAAATTCAAGCGATCGGCCGCCGCGCCCGAAGCGCCTGCGCCAAAGTGCCTTCGTCCAGATAATCCAGCTCCCCGCCGACCGGCACGCCATGCGCCAATTGAGTCAGCCGCACCGGGAACCGCTCCAGCCGCTCGGCCAGATAATGGGCGGTGGTCTGCCCTTCCAGCGTGGCGTTCATCGCCAGCACCACCTCGTCGATACCGCCCGCCTCGACCCGCGCCACCAGCGCATCGATGCTCAAATCCTCCGGCCGCACGCCCTCCAGCGCAGAGAGCCGCCCGCCCAGCACATGGAAACGTCCCGGAAACAGCCGCGATTTGTCCAGCGCCCAGAGGTCCGCCACATCCTCCACGACGCAGAGCGCCCGCGCATCACGGCGCGGATCGGTGCAGATGCCGCAGGGATCGACCGTGTCGACATTGCCGCATAGGCTGCACGTCACCAGCCGGTCGTTCACTGCGTCAAGGGCGCGCAAAAGCGGCTCCAGCGCGGATTCGCGCTTCTTGAGCAGGTGCAGGACAGCGCGCCGCGCGGACCGCGGGCCAAGGCCGGGCAGGCGGGACAGCGCCTGCGTCAGCGCTTCGATTTCAGGAGAAGCCATGGAACCGGAATAAGGGCTTGCAAGTCGTGGACACAAGGGGTTTGAGAGGGCGTCTTTGGAAATACGCCTTCGGCGCATTTCAGATGCGGCACCGGCCCGCCCCCCCACCCGGCCACCCAACGGCAGTATCATATGGGTGGCCGGGTGGGGGCGCGGGCCGGTGCCGAAACCCGATAAAAGGCCCACCATGCGTATCGTCTATATGGGAACCCCTGATTTCGCCGTTCCGGCACTGGTCGCGCTGGCGAAGGCCGGGCATGCGATCGTCGCCGTCTACAGCCAGCCGCCTCGTCCAGCCGGGCGCGGCAAGGCGCTGCGCCCCTCCCCCGTTCACGCCAAGGCGGAGGAAATGGGCATTGAGGTCCGCACGCCGGTTTCGCTGAAAGATGCCGATGTGCAGGCCGCTTTCGCCGCGCTGAAAGCCGATGTCGCGGTGGTCGCCGCTTACGGCCTGATCCTGCCGCGCCCGATTCTCGACGCGCCGCGCTTCGGCTGCATGAATATCCACGCTTCCCTCCTCCCCCGCTGGCGTGGCGCGGCCCCGATCCAGCGCGCCATCCTCGCAGGGGACAATGTCACCGGCGTCACCATCATGGATATGGAGGCGGGGCTCGACACCGGCCCGATGCGCGCCAAACATGTCACCCCGGTCGAGGACAAGACCGCCGGCGCGCTGACGGAGGAGCTGGCCGATGCGGGCGCAAAATTGATGGTCGAGGTGCTGGACGATATCGCGCTCCATCCACCCATCGCGCAGCCGGAAGAGGGCGTCACCTATGCGTCCAAGATCGACAAGGCGGAGTCGCGCATCGATTTCAACCGCGACGCGCATCAGGTCGAGCGGCAGGTACGCGCCTTCAATCCCGTCCCCGGCGCCTTCTTCGAATATCGCGGCGAGCGCTTTCGCATCCTGGCCGCCCATGTCGAGGAAAATGAAGGCGCGGCCGGGGAACTGCTCGACAACAGCCTGCTGATCGGATGCGGCCATGGCGCGATCCGCCCGACGCTGATCCAGCGCGCGGGCAAGGGCGCGATGTTAGCGGGCGAATTGCTGCGCGGCTATGACATGCCTGCGGGCAGCCGGGTCGACGCCTGAAAAGATGACGCGATTCGCCTTCACCGTCGAATTTGACGGCCGCCCCTTCATGGGCTGGCAACGGCAGGCCCATGGCCCCAGCGTCCAGCAGGCGATCGAGCAGGCGATCTTTGCCGTCACGGGTGAGCGGGTCGCGATCCATGCCGCCGGGCGCACCGATGCGGGCGTCCACGGGCTTGCCATGCGCGCCCATGCGGACATTGCGAAGGACTTCACGCCCTTTCGTCTGATGGAGGCGCTGAACGCGCTTCTTCGACCCGCGCCCGTCGCGATCCTGGCCTGCGAGGTGGTGCCCGATGACTGGCATGCCCGCTTTTCCTGCATCGGCCGGTCCTATGTCTATCGCATCGCCAACCGCCGCGCGCCGCTGACCTGGGAAAATGGGCTGGTCTGGCGGGTGATCCAGCCGCTCGATGCCGCCGCGATGCAGGAAGCGGCGCAGCTTCTGGTCGGGCGGCATGACTTCACCACCTTCCGCTCGGTCCATTGCCAGGCGGAAAGTCCGGTGAAGACGCTGGACCGGCTGGACGTGGAGCGTTCAGGTGACCGGATCGCCATATTTGCGGAGGCACGGTCCTTCCTGCATCATCAGGTGCGGTCGATGGTGGGATGCCTTGCCATGGTCGGCATGGGGCGCTGGTCGATCGGGAATCTGGAGGCTGCGCGGGATGCGAAGAATCGGGCGGCGCTGGGGCTGAATGCACCGCCGGACGGGCTATATTTCGTGAGCGCGCGCTATCCCGGCGAGTGAAGCTAAAGACTCGCCCGGAACGGGGTGAAATTCGTGCTCTCATCGAACACGTCCAGCCCTTCGGCGCGCTTGAGGCTGCCGACCACCACATAGGTCACAGGCGTCAGCACCGCTTCCCAGGTCACTTTCATCAGCCAGTTGGTGATCATCACCGTCACCACCTGAGCATTGGTCCAGTCGCCATAGAAAGCCAGCGGATAGAAAAGCAGGCTGTCCACCCCCTGCCCCACGACGGTCGACCCGATCGTGCGCATCCACAGGTGCTTGCCCTCTGTCAGCAACTTCATCTTCGCGAGGACGAAGCTGTTGGCGAACTCCCCCGCCCAAAAGGCCGTGACCGAGGCGAAGACGATGCGCCAGGTGCTGCCGAACACCGCCTCATAGGCTTTCTGGTCGGGCCAGCCCTCCGCCGGGGGCAGCTTCACCACCACCCAGCTCATCAGCGCCATGAACAGCATCGCGCCGAAGCCCGCCCAGACGCAGCGCCGCGCCCGCGCATAGCCATAGACTTCGGTCAGCACGTCGCCCAGAACATAGCCCAGCGGAAAGAAAAGGATGCCCGCGCCGAAGGTGAAGCCGCCCACGGTCGACAGCTTGGCCGCGCCGATCAGGTTGGACAGCAGCAATATGGCGACAAAGGCCGCCATGCAGAAATCGAAATAGCGCAAAGGGCGGGCGCCCAGTGCATAGGCATCGATTTTCCTTACCCCCGGATCGGTCATGCGCCCCTGCATATCGGCCCGGCGGGCAAATGCAATGCCGCCTATGATTGCAAGCCGGCCAAAGCCCCGCTATCGAACGCCCCAACGGCCCCGTAGCTCAGCTGGATAGAGCATTCGCCTTCTAAGCGAATGGTCACAGGTTCGAATCCTGTCGGGGTCGCCATTTTCCTTTTCGGTCCGCGGGGCCACGGATCGGCCGCATCGCTTCATAGACCATGCCGCTTAAAAGCAGGCTGCCCTGGCGTGACAGATGGTCGTCGTCGGAATAAAGCGGCACGCCATGCGCCACCGTCGCGCATTGACCGCTGCGGCAGAGGAGATGGTGCGGATAGATGATGCCGACCGCAAAACGCCGCTGCATTTCATCGAAAACGCCGAAAACTTGCCGCTGACGGCGCAGATAGTCCGCGCGCGACAGCACCAGTTGCGTCGGTTCGCTGTAGAGTTCCGCCCGCGCCAGGCTTTCGGGCACGTTGCGGCGGAATTCCGGAATGGGGGCGACCAGGATGACCCGCTTGCCCATGGCCGTCAGCGTCCCGACCGTTTCGTTCAGGCCCGAGCGGAACAGCAGGGCGTCACGGCTGAGGCTCTTGTCGTCATTCTCATCTCGGCCGAGATAGCAGGGCGTTCCCCCTTCGGGTCGGCGGCCATTGGCGCACAGACCCCATCGAGAGACGAGAAAGACGGTGTGGATGGTCGGGTTGTCGCGCAACATCGCCAGCACCTGGGCATTGAAGGCGCTGCAATCATGGCTAGGCGGTTGGTCGAGCCGGTCGAGGCCGAGCAGCGTCGGGCAGGCGGGATAGGATGCGATCCGCCCGGAAAGTCCCAGCGCATCGCCTGCCTGATCGAAAGCGGGTTTCAGCGCATGGGCATGGGAATCGCCCCACAGCAGGAAGCTGGGCGCCGTACCGTTATGCGCGCCCACCGCGCACAGCGTTCGGTGCCGCACCGCCGCCATGCCCGAACAGCGCTCCGGCAGATAGGCCATGCTCCGGCTCGCCGCGTCGAGCGCCGCGACCGAGGGCGCCACCCGCGCAGGTAGGCCGCCGGAAAGGTAAAGCAATGCCCCCGCCCCGCACCCGGCAACCACCATCGCTCCGGCAAAGGCGAAGGCGCGGCCGATCGTGAAGTAGTGCGCCCTGCGGAACGGTTCTTCGATGAAACGCCAGGAAAGGGCGGCGACCAGCAGCGAGAGCAGCACGATCAGCACCTGTTCCCGCAACCGCCAGTCGCCATCGGTGCGATAGGTCCAGAAAACGACGATCGGCCAATGCCACAAATAGAGCGAATAGGAGATGCGGCCGATCGCCACCGGCAGCGCGCCGCTCAGCATCCGGCCGACCGCCGAACCGCCCTGTCCCGCATGCAGGATCAGCATCGCCCCCAGCACGGGGTAAAGGGCGTTCAGGCCGGGAAAGGCGGTCCCGCCGGAAAAGCCGAAGACCGCCCAGCCGATCGAGACGATACCGGCAAGCGCGCAAAGCTGCGCCGCCCATCCGCTCCGCAACGGCGGCAACAGGCCGGTCGCCAGCAGCGCCCCCGCCAGAAACTCCCAGGCACGGGGGAAAGGCAGGTAAAAGGCCAGGACGGGCGCCCGGTCGACCAGCAACAGCGCGAAGTCGAAGGAGAGGAGCGCCATCGCCGCCAGCAAAAGCCGGGTCCGTCCTCCCGCCCAGAAAGCGCAAAGCATCAGCAGCGGGAACAGGATATAGAATTGCTCTTCCACCGCCAGCGACCAGGTGTGGAGCAGCGGCGCTTCCTCCGCCGCGCTGCCGAAATAGCCGCTGTGCCGAGCGAAATAGAGATTGCTGGCGAACAGCACCGTTGCCGTCGCGCTCATCCCGAGCGCTCGATAATCAAGCGGCAGCAGTATCTGGCTGCCCGCCACTATGGTGACGGCGATCGTCGCGAACAAAGCGGGGAATATGCGGCGGATGCGCCGCGCATAGAAGGCGGTGAGGCTGAACCTGCCTTCCGCCAGTTCCCGCGCGATGATCGAAGCGATCAGATAGCCGGAGATGACGAAGAAGATGTCGACGCCGACAAAGCCCCCGAAAAAGGGCCAGAGGCGGACATGATAGAACAGCACCGGCAGGACCGCCAAAGCGCGCAACCCATCGATGTCGCGCCGATAGGCTGAGGCGGAACCCCCCTCTATCGCCAGGGGGACCGGCAAGACGGAACAGGATGCGCTGGCGGCGATGCTCTTTCGCTCCTCTTTTCCAGGGACTTGGCAGGCAATCATGGTGATAGAGCCTGTATCGCCCGGCGCATCAGCGCATCGGGACAGTCGCAAGGGTCAAAGGTGTTAGAGGGCTGGCTGGAAGGCGCAGGGGAAGCGAACGGAAGGGATGCGGGCTTAGGCCGATTGGTCAGGCCGCTGCCGATCGCAGCAGCAGGTCGTCGATCACGGTCATGGTGAAGATCGGATCGGTGTCGGGCGGAACTTCCGCAATGGCATCGACGAAGGCGGCGCGAGTTTGCGGATCGTCATAGACCATCTTCTGGTCGAAGGCGGCGCGCCAGGTCGCTTCGTCCGGCCATTCGGCATAGCCGACGAAACGCCCGTCCGCATCGCGGTGCAGCCGCGATCCATAACTGCCATATTTTTCGCGGATGAGGTCGGTTCCCCGGCGCCAGGCCTTGCGGAACTGCTCCTCCTTGCCGGGGTGGACACGCCACCAATAGACCGCGACGAACATCGGCTCTCTCCTTTTCTGGAGAGAATGATGCGCGGCGGCAGAAGTTGCGACAGAAAAAGGGCGCCCGGTTCCCCGCGCGCCCTTCACCGAAGAGAAAATCAGAGAACCGACTGGCCGGTTTTTTCCCAGTCCGCCAGGAAGCCGGCAATGCCCTTTTCGGTCAGCACATGGTTGAACAGCGCCTTGATGACCGAGGGCGGCGCGGTCATCACGTCGGCGCCGATCTTCGCGGCTTCCAGCACGTGGATCGGGTGACGCACGCTCGCGACCAGAATTTCGGTAGCGAAGGAATAATTGTCGTAAATCAGGCGGATATCCTCGATCAGTTTCATGCCGTCGAAGCCATTATCGTCATGCCGTCCAACGAAGGGCGAGATGAAGCTCGCGCCCGCCTTGGCCGCCAGCAGCGCCTGATTGGCCGAGAAGCAGAGGGTGACGTTCACCATCACGCCCTCGCCGGTCAGCGCCTTGCAGGTCTTGAGCCCATCGATGGTCAGCGGCACCTTGATGCAGACATTGTCGGCAATTTTCCGCAGCACGGCGGCTTCCTTCATCATCGTCTCATGGTCGAGCGCGACGACTTCGGCCGAGACCGGCCCTTCGACGATGCCGCAGATTTCCTCCACCACTTCCAGGAACTTGCGGCCCGACTTGTGGATCAGCGAGGGGTTGGTGGTGACGCCGTCCAGCAGGCCGGTGGCGGCCAGTTCGCGGATTTCGTTGGTGTCGGCGGTGTCGACGAAGAATTTCATGGGTCTGCTCCAGGGAGGGTAAGGACGAATCGCGTCTCCTTTAGCCGCTCCATGCCCGATTAGCCATTATTGCCCGAGCCCGGCCCTTTACCTTGGGCCCGGCGCAACATTATGACGGCGGTACCTTTCCAAAGGACCGATCCATGCTCCGCCTTTTGCGTCCGCGCCATATATGGGACGCGCTTGCCTCCATCGCAATATTCGCAGCCGCACCCGCCGTCGCGGCGACCAGCGAAACCCAGGCATGGCTGACCGAAACGCTGACGATCAAGGCCAGCGATGCCGACATTATCAGCCTCGACCTCAGCCAGCGCTTCCGCCGCGACGCCTCCAACGGCGGTCAGCAGACGACGCGCATCCTGATCGATCATCGAATCGCGACCGGCGTGCAGATCGGCGGCGGCCTTGCCTATTTCCATTCGGGGCCGGAGCAGGAAATGCGGCTGTTCCAGCAGGTGACGCTGACCAGGGGGATATGGCTTTCCCGCACCCGGATCGAACAGCGCTTTTTCGATACCGCCGACGAGGCAAGCTGGCGGCTGCGCCAGCGGGTGCAGGCATCGATCCCGCTCGATTCGGCGCAAAAATGGACATTGATCGCCACGACCGAGCTGATGTTCCACCTGAACCGCGCCCGCCCGAGCGACAAGACCGGCCTTGCCGTCATGCGCAACCAGATCGGCCTGCGCCATCCGATCGGCAAGGCGCTGGACGTGCAATTGCTCTATATGCGCCAGCAGACCTTCCGCGATGCCCGTCCCGATGCGGTCGCGCATATCCCCTGGCTGACATTGAACTGGAAAATCTGACGCTTCTTGGCCTTGCCTCACCCGCCCCTGCCATTAGGGAGGAGGCCATGAGTTCGCGCGCCCGTGTCATCCTGCTGAACGCCGCCCTGGGGCCGCTCGACTATCGGGTGCCGCACGGGATGAACGCCAGGCCCGGCAGCATCGTCGTCGCGCCGCTGGGGCCGCGCCAGATCGTCGGCGTGCTGTGGGAGGAGGACAGCTTCCCAGAGATCGAGACGGTGGGCGACAATCGGCTGCGCAATATCGTGGGGCTGGTCGACGCGCCGCCGGTGCCCGAAACGCTGCGCCGCCTGATCGAATGGACGGCGGACTATTATCTCGCCCCGATCGCCGCCGTGCTGCGCATGACGCTGGCGTCGATGGCGGCGCTGGAGGGCGCGCGGACCGTCATCGAATATCGCGCTACGGGTGAATTGCCGGACCGGATGACCGAGCAGCGTGCCCAAGCCATGGAGCGCATCGGTGAGCGGCAGGGGCTGATCCGCGAGCTGGCGATGATCGGCGGGGTGAGCGACGCGGTGATCCGCGGGCTGATCAAGGCGGGCGCCTTCGAAGCGGTGGAGGTCAGCGTCGACACGCCCTTCCCCGCGCCCGACCCCGATCATGCCCCGCCGCTGCTGTCCGACAAGCAGGGCGCGGCCGCCGATCAGTTCATCGACGCGGTCAGGGAACGGGCCTTCGCCCCCTTCCTGCTCGACGGCGTGACCGGATCGGGCAAGACGGAGGTCTATTTCGAGGCCATCGCCGCCGCCATTCGGGGGGGGCGGCAGGTGCTGGTGTTGCTGCCCGAAATCGCGTTGACCGAGCCTTTCCTCGAACGGTTCGAAAAGCGCTTCGGCACCGTGCCGGTCAACTGGCACAGCGGCCTGCGCCAGAGCGAACGACGGCGCGCCTGGCGGGCAATCGCGGCGGGCGAGGCGGCGGTGGTCGTGGGCGCAAGATCGGCGCTATTCCTGCCCTATCCCAATCTGGGCCTGATCGTCGTCGATGAAGCGCATGAAGCCAGCTTCAAGCAGGAGGACGGGGTTCATTATCACGCCCGCGACGTGGCGGTGATGCGGGGACTGATCGAGAAATTCCCCGTCATCCTGGCCTCCGCCACGCCCGCCATCGAGACGCGGCATCAGGTGGAACTGGGCCGCTATCGCGAGATCAAGCTGCCCTCCCGTTTTGGCGGCGCGCAAATGCCTGCGATCGAGGGCGTGAACCTGCTGACCGACCCGCCGGAACGCGGGCGTTGGATCGCCCCGCCACTGGTTCGCGCCATCGATGAAAATATGTCCAAGGAGGAGCAGAGCCTGCTCTTCCTCAACCGCCGCGGCTATGCGCCGCTAACGCTCTGCCGCCATTGCGGCTATCGCTTCCAGTGCCCCAATTGCACCGCCTGGATGGTCGAGCATCGGCTGACCCATCGCCTTGCCTGCCATCATTGCGGCCATGTCATCCCGGCCCCCCGCTTCTGCCCCGATTGCAAGGAGGAGGACAGCCTCGTCGCCTGCGGCCCCGGCGTCGAACGGATCGCGGACGAGGTGAAGGCACTCTGGCCCAATGCGCGTACCGCCATCGTCACCTCCGACACGCTCTGGTCCCCTGCCAAGGTGGCCGAATTCGTGAAGTCGGTGGAGGCGGGCGCGGTCGACATCATCATCGGCACGCAGCTCGTCACAAAAGGCTATCATTTTCCGAACCTGACGCTGGTGGGGGTGATCGACGCCGATCTGGGCCTCGAAGGCGGCGACCTGCGCGCGTCGGAGCGCACCTTCCAGCAGATCGTCCAGGTGGCGGGCCGCGCCGGACGCGGGCAGAAGCCCGGCCGCGTCTTCATCCAGACCCGCATGCCCGAGGCGGAGGTGATCAAGGCGCTGATCGCGGGCGATTCGGAACGCTTCTACGAGGTGGAGACAGCCAATCGCCGTCACGCCAACGCCCCGCCTTTCGGCCGCTTCGCTGCGATCATCGTTTCCAGCGAGAATGCCGACGAAGCCGCCGAAATCGCCCGACTGATCGGCAAGTCGGCCCCGCTGATCGAAGGGATGCGCGTCTACGGACCCGCCCCCGCGCCGCTTTCCATGCTGCGCGGACGGCATCGCCACCGCCTGCTGATCCACGCCACGCGGCAGGTCGACGTGCAGGGCGCCATCCGCGAATGGCTGGGCAACCTTACCTGGAAGTCGGGCACGCGCGTCGCGGTGGACGTCGATCCCTACAGCTTCATGTGATGGAAAGCCCCTGCGTCAACATCTGCAAGCTCGACAAGGCCGGGCGCATCTGCACCGGCTGCGGGCGGACGACCGACGAAATCCGGCGCTGGACGGGCATGAGCAAGGCCCAGCGGCGGGCGATCATGGAACGGTTGAAGGGCTTTTCTTCTTAGCCGCCTCCGCATCGAAACGTTTCTTGAGCGCCAGCGCCGCGTCGCGCATGCCGGAGGGATGCGGCGAATAGGCCAGCGGATCGAGCAACCGGGACGCCTCGGCATATTTCCCCCGGAATGCGAGGGCCTGCACATAGGTCATGCGATATTCCGGACTTTGCGGCAGCAGCTCAAAAGCCTTGGCCAAGCCGTCATAGCCGATATCCGGCATCGGCCCGCCCTTCATCGCATGATAGCGGTAGAAGAGCGCCAGCGGCACCGGATCCTCGGTGTCCGCACGGTTCGCCTTGACGATGGCCTTGAGCGCAGCCTTCCAATCCTCCTCCCGGTCATCGTCACGCGCCCGCTCCAGCAGCACCCGCGCCCGGATGCTGTAGGCCCGCGACAGTCCGGGATCGAGCGCGATCGCCCGATCGGCGTCGGCCAGCGCCGCCGCCTTTTCCTCAGCATCCCATTCCGCCTCCGCCAACAGCGCCAGCGCATAGCCACTCGAAGGGAATTTGGCGGCAGTGGCCCGGATCGCGCTGACGATCTGGGGCAGGTCTTCGGTGCGGGGATGGTTCATCAGCCACAATTCATCCTCGATCAGCGCGCCCCGCGCCGGATCGACCGGGCTAATCGTGATGGCGCCGACCGTCACTGCCTTGGGGTCGAGCCGCGATGCCGACAGCGGACGGCGCATATAGGCCTTGAGGTCCTTTTCCAGCCCATCGATGCCGCCGGCAAAATAGCCATCCAGCTTCATATCCGGCACGCCGGCGGTCAAATCCTTCAGATAATGGCTGATTTCCGCTCGCCGGTCAGTCTTGTACTGGAAATAATGAGTGAGCAGCCAGGCCGTGCCATAATAGCGGTCTCCATCCCGCAGCCCCAGCCCTTCGGTGTCGCGGGCGAACAGATCCTTCAGCGGATAGGGCGAATCCTGCACCAGCGTGGGCGCCCGCGCCATCGGGATGCGCCCGAACTGGATCGACCCATCCTTGGGAAATTTCACGACGGAGAAAAATTCCGCGAAGCCCTCCACATACCAGGCCGGATAGGCCGCCGGGAAATGGTGCAGCATGAAATGATGGCTATATTCGTGGAACAATATGTCCTCGGCGCCCACATCATATTCGCTCATCTTCGCGCCGCGCGCCAGGACGGCATAGGCGAAGCGATCCGACGTCGTATAGAAGCCCGCGATATTGGGGTTGCGCGCCAGCGCCTTCACCTTGGAGTCGTTCGACAGCAGATAGACATGGACCGGGCTGCCAGCCTCGGGATCGTCGATGCCGGTCGCGTTGCGCAACAGGCCGTCGAACTTTTCCAGCTTCTCGGCAAATTCGTGCAGCTTCGCTTCGCCGCCATCGCTGGTAATGGTGAAATGCCGGCTCTTCGCCTGCAACCATGCCGCCTGCGCCGTTCCCGGAACAAGCGCCAGCGCGCCCGCCAGGACCAGCAGCCCCTTCAACCCCAGAATCTTCACGCCACCCCCTGCAATGGCATTGAACCATGGTCGCGTTCATGGCGGATAGCCTGCTGTAAGAAAAGCGAAAAGCGGTGTCTCAGCCCTGTCTTTCCCGCTCCAGCAAAGCCTGCTTGCGCTGCGCGCCATAGGCATAGCCGCCCAGGCTCCCGTCGCTCCGCAAGACCCGGTGACAGGGAATCAGCACGGCCAGATTATTGTCCCCGCAAGCCGTTCCGGCGGCCCGCACCGCCCCCGGCCTGCCGATCGCCGCCGCGATTTCGCCATAGGTGCGCGTCTGCCCCGGCGGGATCGCGCGCAGCGCTGCCCAGACCGCCTGCTGGAAAGCCGTTCCGCACAGGTCCATCGGCAAATCAGGCGCATGCGCCGGATCATCCACCAGCCGCGCAACTTGCTCCGCTAATCCTGCCAGCGCCTTGTCCGCCGGCAGGATCTCCGCCTTGGGGAAGCGCCGCCGCAAATCCGCTTCATCCTCGTCGAAGCTGATCCGGCACAGGCCTCGCGCCGTGCCCGCCACCAGCACCGGACCCTGGCTGGTCGGCACCACGGCATGGCGAATCGCCACGCCCCGGCCGCCATCCTTCCAGGCGCTGGGCGTCATGCCCAGATGCCGCTCCGCATCGGCATAGGCGCGGCTGGGCGCATTATAGCCCGCCTCATAGATGGCGCCGGTGACGCTGCCCCCTTCCTCCAGCGCGCTTTTCAGCCGTTCGGTGCGCAGCGACCGGGCGTAGGCGGCGGGCGTCATGCCCGTTTCCCGCTTGAACAGCCTGTGGAAATGATGCGGCGCATAGCCGGCATGACCGGCCACTTCCTCCAGCGAAGGCGGCGTTTCGGCGGCGGCGATGAAAGCGACCGCCGCCTCCACCGCCAGCCGGTCGCGCCCCACCTCATCGGGGCGACAGCGCAGGCAGGCGCGGAAACCCGCCGCGCGCGCCGCCTCCGGGTCAGGCAGGAAGATCATATTCTCCCGCCTGGGGTGCCGCGCGGCGCAGCTTGGCTTGCAATAGATGCCGGTGGTCAGCACGGCGCCCACGAACCGCCCGTCGAAGCCGCGATCCCGGCGCAGAAATGCGTCCCAGCAGGCATCGGCATCCGGCATGGCATGCATTGGGGCTTGGGGCTGTCTCATCTCGTTCATAGATAGGGCATAGCCGATGGGAAGACATCAGACTTCCCGCCGCTTGCGGTCAAAAAGCGGTTTCGCGCATTTCCGCATTGCCTCAATCCCACCATCGCATATGAATGCCGCCAATCATGGTCGCACTACTCCGTCGCCTCGCCCTAATCCTCGCTCTTGTCGCGCCCTTGAGCGCGCGCGCCGAGCAGCAGGATATCGCCGCCGCCGCCCGCGGGGTGGTCCGCGTCGTGCTGGTGGCGACCAACGGCTCCGACGCCTATTTCGTGGGGCATGGCAGCGGCTTTGCGGTCGCGCCGGACAAGATCATCACCAACGCCCATGTGGTCGAGTTGATGCGGGAGGAAAAAAATCTCGTCATCGGCGTCATCCCTTCGGAGGGGACCAAGACATATGGCGGTAAGATCATCGCCTTTTCGCCCGGCAACGACCTGGCGCTGATCCAGTTGGAGGAAGGCAGGCTGCCGGTCAGCACCTTTTACGCGGGGGCGGTCAGCGATGGGCAGCATGTCACCGCCATAGGCTATCCCGGCACGGTCGACCGCGCCCAGGGTCTGGGCCTCAAGCAATTGGTCGAACCGCTGGGCACGGTGAAGACCAGCGGCAATGTCTCCTCCGGCCGGGCGAGCCAGAATTTCGATACGGTGCTGCATACCGCGCCGCTGGCGGCGGGCAATAGCGGCGGGCCGCTGGTGGACGATTGCGGCCGGGTGCTGGGGGTCAACAGTTTCGGTTCCGTGTCGGACGGCAACGATGCGGAGTTCGGATTTGCGGTGTCGTGGCGGGAAATCGCATCCTTCCTGCGGCAAGCAGGCGTTGCATCGCTGCATACCGTCGTCCCCTGCCGGTCGATGGCGGAGGCCGACGCCGCCGAAGCCGCCCTCACCCAGCGCGAGGACGCGCGGAGCGAGCAATCCGAACGCGCCCGCGCCGATGCCCGCGAAGCCGCGATCAACAAGGCCCGCGACACCGCCGAGCGCGATGTCATCTCCGCCCGGGAGAATGCCATGGCCGGCGCAGCTGTGCTGCTGGCGCTGGCCGTGCTGGGGCTTGGCGCGGGCGGCCTTTTCTACAGCCAGGGACGGGAAAAACGCGCGACCTGGTGGCTGGCGGGCGGCGGCCTGCTGCTGTTCGGTGCGATCGGGCTGTTCTTCCTGAAGCCAAGCTTCTCCAGCATCGACGAACGCATCCAGTTGCCCGAGGACAAGAGCGTCACCGGCAACAATGCCTATGCCTGGGCGGGCGACAATATCTGTCGCGTGGACGTGAATCGCAGCCGGCTCACCATATCGGAACCCAATGACATCGGGTTCCACTGGGCCGAGGGCGGCTGCGTCGACGGCAACACCCAATATGTCTCGTCCGGCACCGGCTGGCAGCGCGCGAACGTGCCCGACGACCATGGTTTCGTGACGGTCAGCCGCTTCGATCCCGCCACGGGCATGCTGCGGGTTCAGCGCTGGCTGCCCGATATCGACACCATGGCCAAGATCCGTGCGCTGGGGGACGGGCCGATCAAGGGCTGCGGCAACGATTCCGCGCTGCTGGCGAAAATCGCCTCGTTGCAGAGCGATCTTGCCGCCCTGCTGCCTGCCCAGCCCAATGAGCGGATCGTCTATCATTGCCAAAAGGGTCGGCTCGCTCCGGCCGTCCGGTGAAGACGGCCTACAAAATCGTCGATTCGGGCGTCATAAAAACTCAGTCAAATCGCGATGTTTTCATCCGAACGGTCGAATCGCGTTCCATGACTTGCATAGTCACAATCCCACTGCTAACCGGCCCCCCAACAGGGGACCGGGACGGATCAGAACCGCGCCCCCTTTTTGCATGACCGGCAAATCAAATGCCAGGAAATCAAGTGGAGGACGGTAAGCGCGTGGAGACTACCGGCGGTATTCAGGCTAGCCTCAGCGGCCGCTATGCGGTGGCGCTGTTCGATCTGGCCCGCGACGGCAAGACGCTCGACACCGTCGCGGCGAGCTTGGCGGCGCTCAAGGCGGCTTTGGCCGAATCGACTGATTTCAAGGGGTTGATCAACAGCCCCGTCCTCAGCCGCGACGCAGCAGGCAAGACGATCGCGGCCGTAGCATCCTCCATGGCGATCGATGCGCTGACGACGAATTTTCTTGGCGTGCTCGCCCAGAACCGTCGCCTGTCGCAGCTTCCCGCCGTCATCCGCGCCTATGAGACGCTGCTGTCGAATCACAAGGGCGAAGCCCGCGCCGAAGTGACGAGCGCCCATCCGCTCAGCAAAACCCAGATTACCGCTCTGCAGAAGAGCCTCAAGGCCCGTGTCGGCCGCGACGTCGCGGTCGATGAAAAGGTCGATCCCGCGATCCTGGGCGGGCTGGTCGTCAAGATCGGCAGCCAGATGATCGATTCCTCCATCCGCACCCGTTTGAATAGTCTCGCTTTGGCGATGAAAGGCTGAACATGGATATCAACGCCGCAGAAATTTCGAAGGTCATCAAGGACCAGATCGCCAATTTCGGCACCGAAGCGCAGGTGAGCGAAGTCGGTTCCGTGCTGACCGTGGGTGACGGCATCGCCCGCGTCCATGGCCTCGACAACGTCCAGGCGGGCGAAATGGTCGAGTTCGCCAATGGCGTGCAGGGCATGGCGCTGAACCTCGAAGCCGACAATGTCGGCGTCGTGATCTTCGGCTCGGACGCCGAGATCAAGGAAGGCGACACCGTCAAGCGTACCGGCACCATTGTGGACGTTCCGGTCGGCAAGGGTCTGCTCGGCCGCGTCGTCGACGGCCTCGGCAACCCGATCGACGGCAAGGGTCCGATCCAATATACCGAGCGCAAGCGCGTCGAAACGAAGGCTCCGGGCATCATCCCCCGCAAGTCGGTGCACGAACCCGTGCAGACCGGCCTCAAGGCCATCGACGCCCTCGTCCCCGTCGGCCGCGGCCAGCGCGAGCTGATCATCGGCGACCGTCAGACCGGCAAGACCGCCGTCGCGATCGACACCTTCATCAATCAGAAGGGCATCAACGCTTCGGGTGACGAAAGCAAGAAGCTCTACTGCATCTACGTCGCCATCGGCCAGAAGCGCTCGACTGTCGCGCAGATCGTCAAGCAGCTCGAAGAAAATGGCGCGATGGAATATTCCATCGTCGTCGCCGCCACCGCTTCGGAGCCCGCTCCGCTCCAGTATCTGGCGCCCTATACCGGCGTCACCATGGGCGAATATTTCCGCGACAACGGCATGCATGCCGTGATCGTCTATGACGACCTTTCCAAGCAGGCCGTCTCCTATCGCCAGATGTCGCTGCTGCTGCGCCGTCCTCCGGGCCGTGAAGCGTACCCCGGCGACGTGTTCTACCTGCACAGCCGCCTGCTGGAGCGCGCGGCGAAGATGAACGACGCCAACGGCGCCGGCTCGCTGACCGCGCTGCCGATCATCGAAACGCAGGCGGGCGACGTGTCGGCCTACATTCCGACCAACGTGATCTCGATCACCGACGGCCAGATCTTCCTCGAAACCAACCTCTTCTACCAGGGCATCCGTCCGGCCATCAACGTCGGCCTGTCGGTATCGCGCGTCGGCTCGGCCGCGCAGACCAAGGCGATGAAGAAGGTTTCCGGCTCGATCAAGCTGGAGCTGGCTCAGTATCGCGAAATGGCGGCCTTCGCCCAGTTCGGTTCGGACCTCGACGCTTCGACCCAGAAGCTGCTGAACCGTGGTGCGCGCCTCACCGAACTGCTGAAGCAGGCCCAGTTCTCGCCGCTGCCCTTCGAGGAGCAGACCGCGTCGATCTTCGCGGGCACCAACGGCTATCTGGACAGCGTGCCGGTCAAGGATGTGACGCGCTATGAAGAGCTGATGCTCGCCTATCTGCGTCACGACCATGCCGATGTCCTCGCCGCGATCCGCGACAGCAAGGATCTGGGCGACGAGCCCAAGGCCAAGCTGAAGGCCGCGCTGGACTCGTTCGGCAAGACCTTCGCCTAAGACGTGCTGACCGCCCATTCCCTCCTTGCCTGGACCGTCATGGCGATCGGTCTGGTGCTGCTGCCGGGACCGGACACCATGTTGGTGGCTGGTCACGCGGCACGGCGCGGGCTGAAGGCGGGAATGGCGGCGATCGGCGGCATCCAGCTCGGCGGGCTGTTCTACATGGCGCTGTGCGGCTTCGGCTTCCTCAGCGTCTTGAACGCGGTGCCGGGGCTGTTCGTGGCGGTGAAGATTGCTGGCGCGATCTACCTCGCATGGCTCGGTCTTTCGATGCTGCGCGGCGCTGTTAAGCCCGCGCCCGCGTCGGAAACGCCTAAACTGCGGATCGGCGGATCGCCCTTCGCCCAGGGTTTCATCAGCACCGTGCTGAACCCGAAGGTCGCGATCTTCTTCCTCGCCGCGTTGCCACAATTTGTCGGCACCGGCCCGGACGCACCGTGGCAGGGCATGCTGCTGATCGCGATCGTCTATGGGCTGGGCTTCTTCTGGTGCGCCCTTCTAGCGGCTCTCGCCGTCAAGGCGGGCCGCAAGGTCGGGCAGAGCAGCGCGATGCGCTGGTTCGAAGGCGCCATGGGCGTCGGTTTCTTTGGTCTCGCGGGCCGTCTGGCCCTTGCTCGGAATGTTTGAACTATGGCTAGCCTCAAGGAACTGAAGCTGCGGATCGGGTCGGTGAAGTCGACCCAGAAGATCACCAAGGCCAAGCAGATGGTCGCTGCCGCGAAGCTGCGCAAGGCGCAGGCCGCTGCCGAAGCCGCGCGCCCCTATTCCAGCCGCCTCGAAGCGGTCGTCGCCTCGCTGGCTTCGAAGATCGCGGGCGGTTCGGGCGAAGGCGCCTCCCCGCTGCTGGCCGGCACCGGCAAGGATGAGGTCCATCTGCTGGTGGTCGCCAACTCCGACCGTGGCCTCGCCGGTGCGTTCAACGCCAACATCGTCAAGGCCGCGCGCGCCAAGGCGCAGGAGTTGATCGACGCGGGCAAGACCGTCCGCTTCTACCTCATCGGCCGCAAGGGCCGTCCGGTCATCAACCGCACCTTTCCCGGCATGATCGTCGCCCAGTTCGACACCACCGGCGCGAAGGAACCCGGCTATTCGCAGGCCGAAGAAATCGCGCACGAGCTGACGCAGATGTATCTGAACGGCAAGTTCGACGTCGCGTATCTCTTCTTCTCGCGCTTCAAGTCGGCCCTCGCGCAGATCCCGACCGAGCAGCAGATCATCCCGGTCAAGATCCCCGAGGATGCCGACCGCAATGCCATCGCCGCGACGGTGGAATATGAACCGAGCGAGGAAGCGATCCTCGACGACCTGCTGCCGCGCAACATCACGGTGCAGATCTTCAAGGCGCTGCTGGAAAACAATGCGTCCGAACAGGGCGCTTCGATGACCGCCATGGACAATGCGACCCGCAATGCCGGCGACCTCATCAATAAACTGACCATTCAGTATAACCGCAGCCGTCAGGCCGCGATCACCACCGAACTCGTCGAAATCATCTCGGGCGCCGAAGCCCTCTAAGATCACGCACGCAAGGAAGCAGTCATGGCAACCACCAACAATGTAGGCCGCATCTCGCAGGTCATCGGCGCTGTCGTCGACGTGACCTTCCCCGATGCGGTGCCGTTCATTCTCTCGGCGCTGGAAACCAGCAACAACGGCCAGCGGCTGGTGCTGGAAGTCGCACAGCATCTGGGTGAGAACACCGTCCGCACCATCGCGATGGACTCGACCGACGGCCTGACCCGCGGTCAGGAAGTGACCGACACCGGCGCGCAGATTCGCGTTCCCGTCGGCCCGGCCACGCTCGGCCGCATCCTGAACGTCGTTGGTGAGCCGATCGACGAGCGCGGCCCGGTGGAAACCACCCTCTCCGCCCCGATCCACGCCAAGGCTCCCGAGTTCGTCGACCAGTCGACCGACGCCAGCATCCTCGTCACCGGCATCAAGGTCATCGACCTTCTCGCCCCCTATGCAAAGGGCGGCAAGATCGGCCTGTTCGGCGGCGCGGGCGTCGGCAAGACCGTGCTCATCCAGGAACTGATCAACAACATCGCGAAGGGCCATGGCGGCACCTCCGTGTTCGCGGGCGTCGGTGAACGGACCCGCGAGGGCAACGACCTTTATCACGAGTTCCTCGACGCCGGCGTTATCGCCAAGGACGCCGACGGCAACGCGATCAGCGAAGGTTCCAAGGTGGCCCTGGTTTACGGCCAGATGAACGAGCCGCCGGGCGCCCGCGCGCGCGTCGCCCTGTCGGGCCTGACCATCGCGGAATATTTCCGCGATCAGGAAGGCCAGGACGTGCTGTTCTTCGTCGACAACATCTTCCGCTTCACCCAGGCGGGCGCGGAAGTGTCGGCTCTGCTCGGCCGTATTCCTTCGGCCGTGGGCTATCAGCCGACCCTCGCCACCGACATGGGCGCCCTTCAGGAGCGCATCACCTCGACCAACAAGGGTTCGATCACCTCGGTGCAGGCCGTCTACGTCCCCGCAGACGACTTGACCGACCCGGCGCCCGCGACCTCATTCGCGCACTTGGACGCCACCACCGTTCTCAACCGCGCCATTTCGGAACTGGGCATCTATCCCGCGGTCGATCCGCTGGACTCGACCAGCCGCGTTCTGGAACCCCGCGTCGTCGGTCAGGAGCACTACGAAACCGCCCGTGCGGTTCAGGCGATCCTGCAGAAGTACAAGTCGCTTCAGGACATCATCGCCATTCTGGGCATGGACGAGCTGTCGGAAGAGGACAAGCTGACCGTCGCCCGCGCCCGCAAGATCCAGAAGTTCCTGTCGCAGCCCTTCCACGTCGCGGAGGTCTTCACCGGCATTTCGGGCAAGTTCGTCCAGATCGAAGACACGGTGAAGTCGTTCAAGGCCGTGGTCGAAGGCGAATATGATCATCTGCCCGAAAACGCCTTCTACATGGTCGGCGGCATCGACGAAGCCATCGAAAAGGCGAAGAAGCTGGCTGCGGAAGCGGCGTAAGACTTCTACATTCCCCTCCCTTTAGGGAGGGGTTAGGGGAGGGCCTGTAACGGCGCGCCCTCCGCGAACATCCCCTCCCCCGACCCCTCCCTACAGGGAGGGGGGAGATAGAGAAAAATGGCACTGCATTTCGAACTCGTGACCCCGGAAAAGCTCGTCCGCTCGGAAGAGGTCTATCAGGTGGTCGTCCCCGGCACCGATGGCGACTTCGGCGTGCTGGAGGGCCACGCGCCCTTCATGTCGACCGTCCGCGACGGTGCAATCCAGATCTTCGCCAGCGCGGGTTCCGCGCCTGAAGTCATCCCGGTCCGCGGCGGCTTTGCCGAAGTGAATGAAAAGGGCCTGACCGTCCTTGCGGAACATGCCGGCTGACAAGCCACAGACCGCCCGCTCCCGTCACAAGCAAAAGGCCGCCTCCCGTATCGGAGCGCGGCCTTTTTGGTTAGCAGCTCCTTAACTTTGCGCCGGTAATCGGATGCTCAATTGGGGAGTATCCATGTCCTATATGTTCCAAGACCTTGCAGGCCTTGCTCTCGCCACATTGCTGGCGCCGCTGGTCTTGTATTTGCCGGGTCTGGGCCTTGTCCGTCTGCTATCCCGAGCGGGACTTGCGATCGAAACCTATTGGCAACGGATCGGCTGGGCCATGCTGCTGGGCCTCGCGATCCTGCCCGTCTTCGACACGCTGCTGATCCGCGTCGCGGGCATTCCGGGCATGCTCCTGTTGAACGGCATGCTCGCCCTTTGGGGGACGCCCTTGCTTAAGGGCCGGGACCGGATCACATCCCTTATTCCCTTTCTTTTGCTTGCCGTCATCTGGTGGTTGATCTGCGCCTGGAGCCTCGTCGATGTCGACATGGAGGGTAAGCTTTATCAAAGCCTGATCGCAGTCGACATGGTCAAGCATGCCGCTGTGGTGGAGCAGATCGTCCACCACGGCATCCCGTTTGCCGATCCCTTTTTCGCGCGTGATGGCATCGCGGGCTATTATCATTATTTCTATGCATGGCCCGCCGCGATCAAATGGATCGGCGGAGAAGCGATCAGCGCCCGCATGGCTTTCAGCGGTACGATCTACTGGACGGGTTTCGGCGTGGTGGCGCTCCTTTGGCGCGTTGCCGCCGATGCCGCCTTCATCCGTCCCGGTCGCGGCCCACGCCTGTTGTTGCTGGCCGCCATCCTGTGTTTCGTCGCGGGCGCCGACCTGTTGTTCATGCTTTTGCGCTATCTTGTGGTCCATCGCATCGAACCGGAACTCGATAGCTGGAACACAGAAATCCGCATGTTGGGGACGTCCGTTCTTTGGGTACCGCATCATGTATCCGCGATGGCCGCCGCATGGACAGGGATGTTGCTGGTAACACGGGCCACGCCACGTAACCGGCTATTGCTCGGTTCGGCAGCGGGAGCCGCGTTCGCGACCATGTTTGGCGAGTCGGTATGGATCGCCCTGGCCATTGCGCCGCTGCTCATGGGGTGGACAATCCTGCGATTGTCGCGACGGGACTTCACGCTATTCATAGCGGGGGCGATCGCTCTCCTGCTGTCGTTCCCGCAATTGCACGACATCATTCACGGCCGCGCGCCAGAGGCCTTTCCTATCGCCTTCAGCGTCCGGCCCTTCACTGTTCTCTTCGCGGCCGATACGCCGACGACGCAGCTTTGGTGCTTGATCCTTCTCCCCCTTAACTATGGGCTGGAATTCGGCCTTTGCGGTCTGGGCGCCTATCTCTACTGGCGCAGGCACCGGCGGCCGGACAGCCGGGGTCTGGCCGTTCGCCAACTTCTGTTGTGGAGCACGATCACCACGCTATTTATCGGCAGCTTCTTCAAATCCGTCATCATCAACAATGATCTGGGCTGGCGCGCCGTTCTTTTCCCCGTAATGGCGGTGCTGATCTGGACCCTGAGACTGGCTCAGAGCGTCCCGTCCATCCGCAAACTCCACCCGATGGCGCTTGCACTTCTGGCATTGGGTTCAGCCGGAACAGCCTGGGATCTGTTTGGCATGCGCCTCATTCGACTGCCCCTGTTTGCAGTACGGCCGATCGGACTCAATAACTCCCCGTCCACCAGCTATGCGCAACGACAGGCCTATGAATGGGCAGATCGCCATCTGCCGCCCGACGCCGTGTTGCAGCACAATCCCTCCATTACGTTAAGAGCCGTGGATTTCGGTCTTTACGGTCGCCATTGGCCTGCCGTCGCTGATGAGCAGGCCTATCTTTTCGGCGCCGGGGTAAAAGCGACCGCAGATCGCATGGCCTCGCTGTCTCCGATCTTTACCCGCCCTCTCCCCGCACAGGACACCCTCCGCCGCGTCCGCACCGCGCATATCGACTATCTGCTGTTCGCTCAGCGCGATCCGATCTGGCGCCGCCATGGCGGACCGCCCGCAGCCTTCCCCTGCGTATATCGCTCGCAGTTCATCTGCATCGCCCCCGTGCCAAAGGCTGATCGTCCATGAAAACCCTCATCACGCTCGTCCTCGCCTATGCGCTGACGATGGCGATCGGCTTCCTCCTTTATATCGGCCTGATCCGCAGCCCGTTGCTAAGCGATGTCGGCATCCTCTTCTATCGGGGGATCATCATCGCGGGCCTTGCCGCCCTGCTGATGCTGATCGCTGGCCTGCTGCTACGTCACCGGCTGCGATTGGACCATCCGACGCTGGTCGGCGCGATTGCCCTCTCGCTGTCTTTCAACATCTGCTTCCTCATCACCTTCCCCGTGACCTTCGACCGGTCGATCACCATGTTCCTGCTCGCCCGGATCGAGCGCCATGACGGGGCGTTGGACACCGCCAGGCTGGAGCAGCTCTATGTGCGGGAATATCTGGGCGATATGCGCCAGATCGACCGGCGCGTGGCGGAACAGACCCTGTCCGGCAATATCCGCATCGACCAGGGACGCATCCATATCACCCCGCAGGGGCGGCGCCTGCTGGCCGGTGGGCGGATGATCGGGGGCTGGTTCGGCGCCGACCCGCGTTTCGTTACCGCGCCTTCGCCGACGCCACGCCATTAGCCATTTATCAAAGTTTCCACTCTATTCACCTTTAACAATCAGAGCTGATCCAGATTATTTCGGCGGAGAATTATGAGCGCGTTTGGACGAAAAAATGGACCCGCCGGCATCAAGCCGGGTTTCGGCATCGCTCGGCCAATGCAGGGAGGCGCGCCCAAGGAGGAGATCAAGGGCGGCGAGCAATTCCCGCCGCTGGACATGACGGCGCTGCCCACGGACGCCCCGCTCGATCCCCTTTCCGCGCCGACCGGCCAGATGCTGCGCAATGCCGATGCGATGCAGCGCCTGTCGGATCGCGCCAATGCCGAACATGCCGTCGATACCGGGCCGCAGGGCTTTGAAGCATCAGTCCACAAGATCAAGGAGCAGGTGCTGCCCCGCCTGCTGGAGCGCGTCGATCCTGAAGCCGCCGCGACGCTGACCAAGGATGAGTTGGCCGAGGAATTCCGGCCGATCATCATGGAAGTGCTGGCCGAACTCAAACTGACCCTGAACCGGCGCGAGCAGTTCGCGCTGGAAAAGGTGCTGGTCGACGAGCTTCTGGGCCTCGGCCCGCTCGAAGAATTGCTGTCCGATCCGGACGTCACCGATATCATGGTCAACGGCCCCGACCAGACCTATATCGAAAAGAAGGGCAAGCTCCAGATCGCGCCGATCAAGTTCCGCGACGAGGAGCATCTGTTCCAGATCGCCCAGCGCATCGTGAACAAGGTCGGCCGCCGCGTCGACCAGACCACGCCGCTGGCCGACGCCCGCCTGCCCGACGGTTCCCGCGTGAACGTGATCGTGCCGCCGCTGTCGCTGCGCGGCACCGCCATCTCGATCCGTAAATTCTCGGCCAAGCCGATCACCATCGACATGCTCGCCCAGTGGGGCGCGATGAGCCAGAAAATGGCCACCGCGCTCAAGATCGCGGGCGCCTGCCGCTTCAACATCGTGATTTCGGGCGGCACCGGCTCGGGCAAGACCACCATGCTCAATGCGCTCTCCAAGATGATCGATCCGGGCGAGCGCGTGCTGACCATCGAGGATGCGGCGGAACTTCGGCTGCAACAGCCGCACTGGCTGCCGCTGGAAACCCGCCCTCCCAACCTGGAAGGTCAAGGCGCGATCACCATCGGCGACCTCGTCAAGAACGCGCTGCGTATGCGTCCCGACCGCATCATCCTGGGCGAAATTCGTGGCGCGGAATGTTTCGATCTGCTCGCGGCGATGAACACGGGCCATGACGGCTCCATGTGCACGCTCCACTCCAACTCCCCGCGAGAATGCCTGGGCCGTATGGAGAATATGATCCTGATGGGCGACATCAAGATCCCCAAGGAGGCGATTTCCAAGCAGATTGCCGACTCGGTCGACCTGATCGTGCAGGTGAAGCGCCTGCGCGACGGTTCGCGCCGCGTCACCAACGTCACTGAAGTCATCGGCATGGAAGGCGACGTCATCGTCACCCAGGAACTGTTCAAGTTCGAATATCATGACGAGGATGACAGCGGGAAGATCATCGGAGAATATCGCTCCATGGGCCTGCGTCCTTACACGCTCGACAAGGCGCGGATGTTCGGTTTCGACCAGCCTTTCCTGGAAGCCTGCCTGTAACGACCGGCCCGTAAAAGCCGATCTGTGACAATCTGTTGCCGGCGGGACATTTCTCGCCGGCCCGCTTGCGCCAGCCCCGCATCGCCGGCACATCATCCCCTCTCCCCGTGAAGAGAGGATTGCCGATGAACCGTCTCGCCCGCACCGCCCTGTTGCTGACCGGCCTCTCCCTGCCCCTGCTTCCCCTGGCCGCCCAGCATTCGGGGCACCATCAGGCGGCCGATCCGATCGCAGCCGCAATTGCAGCCCCCAGCCGCACGCCTGCCAATATCGCGCGCGACAAATACCGCCACCCAGCCGAAACGCTCGCCTTTTTCGGGGTGAAACCAGACCAGACCGTGGTCGAATATGCCCCCAGCGGCGGCTGGTACACGGAAATCCTGGCGCCCTTGCTCCGCGACAAGGGTATCTTCTACGCGCTCCAGCCGACAGGCCGCTACCTGGACGGCTACAAGGCATTTCTGGCCGCAAAGCCGGAGATTTACGGCAAGGTGAAGCTGGTTCCCTTTCCCGACCAGACCAGCCTGATCCCGGCAGGCAGCGTCGACACGCTCCTCACCTTCCGCAATGTCCATAATATGGTGATGGGCGGCACCGAGACGGCGACGTTCAAGGCTTTCTACGATCTGCTCAAGCCGGGCGGGACGCTGGGTATCGTCGATCATCGCCTGCCCGAAGGACGCGATACGGCGCAGGAAAAGACCAGCGGTTACCTTAAGGTTTCGACCATCCGCCGCCTCGCGGAAGCGGCCGGGTTCGAATATGCCGGGTCGTCGGAGATCAATGCCAATCCCATGGACACCGCCGATTGGGAGAAAGGCGTGTGGACGCTCCCCCCGACACTGCGCAATGGGGAGGTCGACAAGGCGAAATATATCGCCATCGGGGAAAGCGACCGGATGACGCTGCGGTTTCGCAAGCCGGTGAAGTAACGCGGCACCTAAGCTGTTGCTTCATCGCGCAGCCGGGCTAAGGCGGTCGCGTGCCGCCCTCGTCCCTTTCCAGCCGTCCCCATCGCCCGCTTACCGCCATCGCGCTGCGGCTGGTTGCGGTGATCTGCCTGTCGATCATGTTCGTGACGGTCAGGCTGGCCGACGCGCGCGGCGTGCATGTCGTCGAATCGCTGTTCTACCGCCAGGCGCTGGCGCTGCCCGTGGTCTTCGCCTGGATCGCGGCGACCACCGGCGCCGGGTCGATCCGCACCCGCCGCATCGGCGTTCATGCCACGCGCATGGTCATCGGCTTGACCGGCATGGTGCTGAATTTCCTATCCTATATTCTGCTGCTGCCGGCGGAAGCCGTCACCATCGGTTTCACCATGCCGATCTTCGGCACCATATTGTCTGCCCTGATCCTGCGCGAAGCGACCGGCGTGCACCGCTGGAGCGCCGTTCTGGTCGGATTTCTGGGCGTGATCGTCATGGTCCGACCGGATGCGGGGCATTTCCCCGCAATCGGGGTCGCCGTGGCTCTCTCCGCCGCGTTCATCACCGCCAGCGTCAGCCTGGTCCTGCGCGAACTGGGGCGGACGGAAAATGCCGGGGTGATCGTCTTCTGGTTCACCCTGCTGTCCCTGCCGCCATTGGGCGCGGCCATGCTGTTTTATGGACAGGCTCATGACGCCGCGACCTGGGGGCTGCTGCTGCTGATCGGCGTGACGGGAGGGATCGCGCAAATCTGCATGACCGCCGCCTTGCGCTGGGCGCCCGTGTCGGTGGTGCTGCCGATGGACTATAGCTCGATCGTCTGGACGACGCTGCTTGGCTGGGCGATCTGGGGCAATTGGCCGATGGCGACGACCTGGATCGGCGCGGTCCTGATCATCGCGAGCGGCCTGTACATCGCCTGGCGCGAACATGTCCGCGCCAGGCGATTCCGATCAGCCTAGCAGTTCCGCATCCAGGCTGATCTCCGCATTCAGCAGCTTCGAAACCGGGCAATTGGCCTTCGCCTTGGCCGCCAGTTCCTGAAACTGCGCATCGTCCGCGCCCGGGATTGTCGCTTTCAGGCTCAGCCTGCTGGCGGTGATGGCGAAACCGCCCTCCTGCTGCTCCAGCGTCACGACGGCGTTCGTCTCCATCTTCTCCGCCGTCAGCCCCGCTTCGCCCAGAATCAGCGACAGCGCCATGGTGAAGCAGGAGGCATGGGCGGCGGCGATCAGCTCTTCCGGATTGCTGCCCGGCACCCCTTCGAAGCGCATCGCAAAGCCATAGGGATGCGCGTCCAGCGCGCCGCTCTGGGTCGAAATCGCGCCCTTGCCGTCCTTCAGGCCGCCGCTCCACACTGCCGATCCGCTGCGATTGATCTTCATGACCGTCCTCCTGTCTGCGGATGGGGAACCCCGCCGCCGCCCCTTGGTTTCATCACCATAGCGCGATTCTTTCGCAGGAGAGTGACAATGTCTGACTTAGTTGGGGCCGAATTGGCCGCGGAAAATCATCACGACCTGATCGCGTCTGACCGGGTCGAAGGCACCACCGTCTATAATCGCCAGGGCGAGAAACTGGGCCATATCTCCAATTTCATGGTCGACAAGCGAAGCGGACAGGTGCGCTATGCCGTGCTGTCCTTCGGCGGCTTTCTGGGCATGGGCAACGATCATTATCCGCTGCCCTGGTCGATGCTGAGCTACGATACCGACAAGGGCGGCTATGTCGTCGATCTGGCCAAGGAAACCCTGGACGACGCGCCCCGGCATCTGCCCGACGAACGGCCCGATTATGACGACGCCTATGGCCGCAGCGTCTTCCAATATTATGGGCTGATCTACCCCTGGTAACGGGTCTCAAACGCTGTAGATGGGCGCGCAAAGGAGGTATTGAGCGACCCTTCCGGCTACATGAACGCCAGATGAATCGGGCTGCCCAGATTCCGACACATTTTGTCGCTTGGCCATTGTCTACTGGATAAATAGAATTATCTCTCCCTCGACAATAGGACGAGGATCTGACCATGGAGCGATTCGGACATTCAGGTGACGCGCGCCAGCCGGTCGTGCTGACCATACCGGGTCTCAACAATAGCGGACCCGATCATTGGCAGACGCTGTGGGAAAAAACGCGCGGGGATTGCGAACGCGTCGATCTGGGAAGCTGGGCCAGCCCCAGCCGCAATAGCTGGGTCACGCGGCTGGACGCGGCGATCCGGGCAGCGGACGGACCGATCATCCTGGCCGCGCACAGCCTGGGTTGCCTCGCGGTGGCCTGGTGGGGCGCCTTGCAGAGCCAGGCCTATGGCTGGCCGGTGACCGGCGCGCTGCTGGTGGCGCCGCCCGACTGCGACCGGATGGAAACGCCCGAGACGATCGGCGGCTTCGGCCCCACACCCCGCGCGCAACTGCCCTTCCCGTCGATCGTCGTGGCGAGCCGCAACGACCCCTATATCTTCTTCGAACGCGCCCATAGCGTCGGCAAGAATTGGGGCAGCAGCTTCGTCGACGCGGGCTTTTGCGGCCATATCAACGCCGAAGCGGGCCTGGGCGAGTGGCGCTTCGGTCAAGCCTTGCTCGAAAAACTGATCGACAATGCGCATGAGCAGGCCTCTGCGATGCGGCAATTAAGGCCCGCCATACCACTGGCGCATCAGGAGCGGCGATTGGCGGCGCTGCGGGTCAACGGCTAGATTTTTCCGGGGCGCGACAAGAGAAACTTGAGCGCCCCTTATATTTGCTTTTTTGTCTATCAATCCAGTTGAGATAAAGAGCGGCTAAGAGGTGTTTATGAGTGAAAACCGATCGATTGAATTTGCCCGCAACGGCCGCAGCGATGGGCAGCGCCACGACATCGCCGTCAGCATCGAGAAGGTGCGCAGCGTGCTCGAAGCGCTTCGTTTCGGGTCGGTCACGTTGACCGTTCACGATGCGCGCGTGGTGCAGATCGACGTTACGGAAAAGACACGCCTGACCGCCTGAAAGAAGCGCGGGGGCACGCAGGGTTGTCGAATAAGGCCCGCATAAGGGCCGAATAACAAGTGGCAAGGGGTGGGCCACATTTTCCATTCCCAGACCAACGGCTTTGAGCGGATCACCGCAGAGGCCGCGATCAACATTCACCGGACATCCGGAAGGGGAATATACATGATTGCGCGTTTTCTGTGGCTCGCCGGGGTGGCGAGCGCATCCATCATTGCGTCCAGTGCATCTGCGCAGGACGCGCCTCAACCCGTTGCGGACAGCGCCGAGCAAGCCACTGCCCGCGGGGAAGTGATCATCGTCACCGCCCGCCGCCGGCAGGAAACCGCGCAGGAAGTGCCGCTGGCGATCTCCGTGATCCGCGGCGACAGCATCGAGGCGACCGGCAACTTCAACGTCGTGAAGCTTCAGCAACTGGCGCCGACGCTGCAGGTCTACACCACCAACCCGCGCAACACCTCGGTCAACATCCGTGGCCTTGGCGTGCCGTTCGGTCTGACCAGCGACGGCTTTGAGCAGGGCGTCGGCATCTATGTCGACGACGTCTACAATTCGCGCGTCGCCGCCGCGACCTTCGACTTCCTCGATGTCGCCCAGGTCGAAGTGCTGCGCGGTCCACAAGGTTCGCTCTACGGCAAGAACACCACGGCAGGCGCGATCAACATCACGACCAACCAGCCGACCTTCGATTTCGAGGGCCGCGCCGAGCTGACCGTCGGCAACCTCAACTACAAGCAGGCGAAGGCCGCCATTTCCGGCCCGCTGTCGGACACGATCGCCGCCCGCATCGCGATCGCCTCGACCAGCCGCCGTGGCACGCTGTACAATGTGACGAGCAAACGCTGGATCAACGAACAGGACAATCTGGGCATTCGCGGCCAGTTGCTGTTCAAGCCCACCGATGATTTCAGCATCACCCTGTCGGGCGACTATAGCAAGCAGGATCCGGAATGCTGCGGCACGGTGTTCGTGCGCGTCGGCACGACCCAACGCCCGATCACGCGCCAATATGACGCGCTCGTCGCAGCGATCAACGCTGCCAATCCCGGCCGCAACTATGCGACCCCCAGCCGCAATCCCTACGACCGGCTGACCGATCTCGACAGCAACCTGAATGCAGGCAACAAGATCGGCGGCGTGTCGGCGAAGATAAAGTGGGATGTCGGCCCCGGCACGCTGACCTCCGTCACTGCATGGCGTTTCTGGGACTGGAAGCCCGAAAACGACCGCGACTTCACCGGCCTGTCGGTCGTGTCGAAATCGCAGAACCCCTCGCAGCAGGACCAGTATAGCCAGGAGTTCCGCTATAATTACGAAAGCCAGAAGGTCGACTTCGTCCTCGGCCTGTTCGGCTTCAAGCAGCGGATCGACACCCAGGGCACCGAGCAACAGGGTGCCGACGCCAGCCGCTGGAGCCTGACCGGCACGCAGGCCACCACGCCCAGCATCCTTCAGGGTCTGACCGCCAGCAATACGCAATGGCTCAAGAGCACGAGCGCGGCACTGTTCGGCCAGTTGAGCTGGAAAGTGACCAACGCGCTGACTATCCAGCCGGGTGCTCGCCTCAATTATGACAAGAAGTCGGGCTTCTATCAGCGCGTCGTGACCAATGGCACAGGCCAGGTCATTTCCTGCACTCCAGCCCCGACCGCCGGCACGGTCCTCGCAGCGCAGTGCGGCGTCTATCAGCCGCAGGTCAGCTCGCCGTCCGACAGCGCCTGGAACTTCACCTACGACTTCAACGTCAATTACAAGATCGCGCAGGACATCCTTGCCTATGCGACCTACGCCAAGAGCTTCAAGACGCTGGGCATCAACCAGAACGGCTTGCCGCTCAATTCCGACAATACGGTGAACTACGCCGCCGGCACGGTGAAGCCGGAATCGGTCAACCATTATGAAATCGGCCTCAAGACGCAGTTCTGGGATCGCCGGGCGACCTTCAACCTCACCGCCTTCCGCACGGAGATCAAGAATTTCCAGGCGACGGTGAACGGCGGACAGTTCGGCACGGTGCGCGGCTACCTCGCCAATGCGGAAAAGGTCCGGTCGCAGGGTATCGAGGCAGACCTCAAGATCGTCGCCAGCGATCGCTTCACCGCCTATGCCAATGGCGCCTATACCGACGCCAAGTACAAGAAGTTCACCAACGCGCCCTGCCCGCCCGAACTGTCCGGCGGCACGTTCGTGACTGGCACCCAGACGCCGGACGCACCCGGCCAGGCCGGCAACACGCCCACTCATCCCGGAGCATCGCTCAGCCCGCGGGCATGCGACATCTCGGGCCAGGGTCTGCCCGGCGTGTCAAAATGGGCCTTCTCCTACGGTGCCGAATACAACATTCCGGTCACGCTGCTGGCGAAGGAAGGCCAGATCTATCTGGGCGTCGACGGCAATTATCGTTCGCACTGGAATTCGAACGCCTCGCCGTCAATCTACACGCAGGTGAAGGGCTATGCGCTGACCAACGTCCGGGCCGGTTTCCGTGGCGAAGGGTTCGACATCTTCGGTTGGGTCCGCAACGCCTTCGACGTGAACTATATCGAAAATCTCCAGGTTGCGCCCGGCAACACCGGCCTGATCGCCGGTCAGCCCGGCGACCCGCAGACCTGGGGCGGAACGATCAAATTCTCGTTCTGATAGCGCCCACGGCCTCATGATCGAGGCCGGCATCCAACGAGGTTCACCCCTGCGGGGAGCGACACAGCCCTGTCGCTCCCCGCATTTTTCGATGCCGCCATGATCGGATTGGACTTCTGCCCGATTTGCGCCAGCGATCAGGCTGGGGTAGAGGGCGTCCCATGTCCACGACCTTCACGCTCGATACGTCGACCAGCCGCGCCAATCCCACGCCCGCGCCGATGAAGCGCCTGACGGTGCCCGCCATCCAGCGCCGCAAGTTCGAGGGCAAGACGCAGCAGCCGCTGGTGATGCTGACCGCCTATACGGCGCGGATGGCGCAATTGCTCGACCCGCATTGCGACATGCTGCTGGTCGGGGATTCTCTGGGCCAGGTGGTGTACGGCCTGCCCTCCACCCTTCCTGTCACGCTCGACATGATGATCGCCCATGGGGCCGCCGTGGTGCGCGGCAGCTATCATAGCGTCGTGCTCGTCGACATGCCCTTCGGCAGCTATGAAGCCTCCCCGCAACAGGCCTTTGCCAGCGCCAGCCGCATCATGGCCGAAACCGGCTGCGCGGGCGTCAAGCTGGAGGGCGGCGTGGCGATGGCAGAAACCATCTCCTTCCTCAGCCAGCGCGGCATTCCGGTGATGGCGCATATCGGCCTCACCCCGCAGGCGGTGAACGCGCTGGGCGGCTATGGCGCGCGCGGCAAGAGCCAGGAGGAGCATGCCAAGATCATCTCCGACGCCCGCGCCGTCGCGCAGGCGGGCGCCTTCGCCATGGTGATCGAGGGCGTGATGGAGGACATCGCCATCGCCGTCACCGACAGCGTCGACGTGCCGGTGATCGGCATCGGCGCATCGGCCCATTGCGACGGGCAGGTGCTGGTGGCGGAGGACATGCTGGGCATGTTCGAGCGCGTGCCCCGCTTCGTGAAGCGTTATGAAAATATCGCGGAAACGATCGGCAACGCCGCCTCCCGTTATGCCGAAGATGTCCGAAACCGGCACTTTCCGACCGAAGATCAGGTCTATCGGCCCAAAAAGTGATTTGCGTGAGCGCAGTGCGCCGCTAATGATCGCGCCTTCCGCGTGCCTTATCTGACGAATTTCTGGAGACCCAAGTGGCCCTGACGCCGCAAAACAGCGAAGCCTTCATGCGTGAGGTCGATGAGGCCGTCCGGCAGGACCAGTTGCTGACCTTCTGGCAGCGCTTCGGCCGCTGGATCGTCGTGCTGGTGATCCTGGGGCTCGCCGCGTTCGGCGGATGGCTTTATTGGCAGCATTATACGAAGACACAATCGCAGGCCGTTTCGGAAGAGATGGACAAGGTGATCGCCACGGCGGTCGGCGGGGGCACGCCCGATGTGAAGCAGCTCGAAACGCTGACACAGGCGAGCCAGCCCGGCTTCCGCGCTTCTGCCCTGCTGGTGAAGGCCGGCACCGCCGCGCGCAAGGGCGACAGCAAGGCCGCGATCGCCGCCTATCAGGCGATGGCCAGCGACAGCTCGCTCGACCAGCCCTATCGCGACCTGGCGCTGATCCGCCAGACCACGCTGGAATATGAAAGCCTGGC
Organism: Sphingobium sp. TKS; assembly: GCF_001563265.1. Classification (NCBI taxonomy): domain Bacteria; kingdom Pseudomonadati; phylum Pseudomonadota; class Alphaproteobacteria; order Sphingomonadales; family Sphingobiaceae; genus Sphingobium; species Sphingobium sp. TKS. The sequence goes on from NZ_CP005083.1 coordinate 3,120,659, forward strand.
TCCGCAGCAGGTGATCGATCGCCTGAAGCCCCTCGCCGTCGAGGGCGCGCCCTGGTTCGGCAGCGCCGGGGAACTGGTCGCCATCGCCTATATGAAGTTGCGCAAGCCCGACCTGGCCGGGCCACTGTTCGCCGCCATGGCGAAGGACAGGAACGTGCCGCAGTCGATCCGTTCACGCGCGCGACAGATGGCGGGCTTATTGGGTGTGGATGCAGTCGAAACGCCGATCGTGGCGGGACAGGAATGATTGGGCGCATGGGAAAGCACAGCATGACGAAATTTTCGGGCGCCAGCCGCGCCGTGACTGTGGCCGCGATGATCGCCCTGCTCGCGGGCTGCGGCGTGATCGGCGGCAAGAAGGGCGGCCCCAAGACCCCGGTAATCGGCAAGCGCACCTCGATCCTCAGCAATGAACAGGGTGTGGAGGTCGATCCGACCCTGGCCGACGTGCCGGTGGCCCTGCCCGAACCCTATGCCAATGACCAATGGTCGCAGCCGGGCGGCAGCCCCGCCAAGACCATGGGCAATCTCGCGCTGGGCGCTTCGCCCTCGCAGGCATGGACCGCCTCCATCTCGGGCAGCACGCCTCAGGCGCGCCTCGCCTCCGCCCCGGTGGTGGTCGGCGGCAAGCTCTATGTCATCGACGCCGATGCGCGGGTGATCGCGTTCGACGCCAACAGCGGCGCGAAGCTGTGGCAGACCGCCCTGCCCGCCGAAGGCAGCGGCCGCGCCCTGTTCGGCGGCGGCGTCAGCGTGATCGACGGCAAGCTCTATGCCAGCACCGGCGTGGGTGACGTCGCCGCCATAGACGCCAATACGGGCGCAGTCCTGTGGAAGAAGCGCCCTGGCGGCCCGCTGCGTGGCGCGCCGACGCTCGCCAACGGCCATGTCTATGTGATGGGCCAGGATAACCAGATCTTCGCGCTCAACCAGACGGACGGCGAAGTGCAGTGGACCGACAGCGGCACGCTGCAAGTCACGGGCATTTTCGGCGTGGCCGCTCCGGCCGCCGCGCAGGGCACGGTGATAGCAGGCTACAGCTCGGGCGAGCTGACCGCCTATCGCTATGAAAATGGCCGGACGCTGTGGGGCGACGCCCTGTCGCGCACCAGCATCTCGACGGCGGTGGCATCGCTCACCGATATCGACGCCGATCCGGTGATCGATCGTGGTCGCGTCTTCGCCATCGGTCAGGGCGGCCGCATGGCCAGCTATGAACTGGTGAGCGGCCAGCGCCTCTGGGAAATCAACATTGCGGGCATTTCCACCCCCTCGGTCGTGGGCGAATGGGTGTTTGCGGTGACCAGCGACGCCAAGCTGCTCTGCGTCGCCCGCGCGACCGGCAAGATCCGCTGGATCAGCCAGTTGCGCCGCTGGGAGAAGGAAAAGAAGAAGGACAAGGCGATCCGCTGGACCGGGCCGGTGCTGGCGGGCGGTCGCCTGATCCTGGTTTCGACCCATGGCGACCTCAACTATGTCGATCCGACGACGGGCAAGATCCAGGCGGAAATCGATCTCGACCGGTCGATGTCGCTCTCGCCGGTCGTGGCGAACAACACGCTTTATATCCTTGCCGACAACGGCAAGCTGACGGCGTTTCGTTAACGCCCTCAATGATGTTAAGTAACCGTGCTCCTGCGAAGGCAGGAGTCCAGTTCCGCTGTTTGGACTGGACTCCTGCCTTCGCAGGAGCACCAATATTTTGAAGGATACGGGCCTTTTATGCTGCCCACCGTTGCCATCGTAGGACGCCCCAATGTCGGCAAGTCCACCCTGTTCAACCGGCTCGTCGGCAAGAAGCTGGCGCTGGTCGACGACCAGCCCGGCGTGACCCGCGACCGGCGGGAGGGGCAGGCGAATCTTCTCGGCGTCGAATTCACCATCATCGACACCGCCGGTTATGAGGATGAGGATCCGCAGACCCTGCCCGGCCGCATGCGCATGCAAACGCAAGCGGCAGTGGAAAATGCCGACGTCGCACTGTTCGTCGTGGACGCCCGAGCCGGGATAACACCACTGGATGAGGAAATCGCCCGCTGGCTGCGCGAGGGCGACGCCCCGGTCGTGCTGATGGCCAACAAGGCCGAGGGCCGGGCGGGCGATGATGGCGTGATGGAAGCGTTCAGCCTGGGCCTGGGCGACCCCATCCCCTTCTCCGCCGAACATGGCCAGGGGCTGGCCGATCTGTTCCAGGCTCTCCTCCCCTATATCGACCGTGAGGAGGAGGAAGAGGAAGAAGGCGAGCTGAACGAGGCCGACCTCGAATCCGCGCCGTTGAAGCTGGCCATTGTCGGCCGCCCCAATGCGGGCAAGTCGACGCTCATCAACCGGCTTCTCGGTGAAAACCGCCTGCTGACCGGCCCGGAGGCCGGCATCACCCGCGACAGCATTGCCGTCGACTGGCAATGGACCAGCCCCGACGGCAATGAACGCCCCGTCCGCCTGATCGACACGGCTGGCATGCGCAAGCGCGCCAAGGTGCAGGACAAGCTGGAAAAGCTGGCCGTGTCCGATGGCCTCAACGCGGTCAATTTCGCGGAGGTCGTGGTGCTGTTGCTCGATTCCACCCGCGGGCTGGAGGCGCAGGATCTGCGCATCGCGGACAAGGTGGTGGAGGAAGGCCGCGCCTTGGTCGTGGCGCTCAACAAATGGGATACGGTGGAGCACGGCTCGGCGCTTTACCAGGGCATCAAGCAGGCGCTGTCCGACGGCCTCGCGCAGATACGCGGCGTGCCGATCATGACCGTGTCGGGGGCAACCGGCAAAGGGCTGGACGACCTCATCCGCGTCGCCTTCGAAACCCGCACCGCCTGGTCGCAGCGCGTGTCTACCGGCATCCTCAACCGCTGGTTCGAACGCGCGCTGGAGGCTAATCCGCCACCCGCGCCCGGCGGTAAGCGGATCAAGCTGCGCTACATCACCCAGAACAAGACCCGCCCGCCGACCTTCGTGCTGTTCGGCACGCGGCTGGACGAGCTGCCGGAAAGCTATCGCCGCTATCTGGTGAACGGCATCCGCAAGGAACTGGGCTTCGGCGCGGTGCCGGTACGCCTGACGCTACGCAGCGCCAAAAACCCCTATGCCAACAAGTGATGCGGCACATATCGACGCCAGGGGCATGAAATGTCCCTGGCCCGCGCTGCGTGTGGCGCGGGCGATGCGCTCGGGCGATGCGGTGACGATCGAGGCTGACGATCCCATCGCGCCGACGGAGCTGGAGGCGCTGGCCCGGCAGCAAGGCTGGACCTTCACGGCCAAAGGGCCGCACCTCTTCACGATTGGCCGGTCGCCCCAGCCCATGGCCATCACAGCTTAACCCCATATTTACGCCCCTCTTCTATACTCGCTGCGGCAGAACAGGGAGTGTCGCAGCGTGTCATATCAAGAGGCCGAACTGGTCAACTGGACCGATTTTGCCAAATCCCGATCGGAGCTGGGTACCGCCTTCCTGCGGATTCTCGGCTATTTCCGGGAAGATGGCGGCAAGGCGATCGGCGCGATTGAGGAAGCCTTTCGCGCGCGCAACGCCGCCGCGCTCGTCACCCCGGCCCATACGCTGAAGGGCGAGTCGGCGCAGTTCGGCGCCTATCGTCTGAGCGCCATGGCCGAAAAGATCGAGATGGTCGCCCGCCGCTGCGTCGAAAGCCGGGAAGGCCCGGACGAGCTGATCGAGGATGTGGTCGCGCTGCGCCCCTGCTTTACCGAGACGATGGCCCTGCTAGACCGCGACGCCAATCCGCTGGTCGCCCGTCGGCCCCAGGGCTTCGGCCGCCGCGTCGACGGTCCCGCGCAGGGATTCGGCCGCGCCGTCTGAACCGCGTCACATAAGTATTGAAATAAAACGGGTCATCCCCCCATATGCGGGCCATGACTCGTTTTTCCGTTCTGGACCTCGTCCCCGTCAATGAAGGCAGCAGCCCCGGCGAAGCGCTCCGCCGCGCCGCCGCCTTTGCCGCCCATGCCGAAAGCCTCGGCTTCCACCGCTATTGGGTGGCCGAACATCATGGCATGCCGGGGATCGCGTCGGCCGCAACCGCCGTGGTGCTGGCGCATATCGGACAGGCTACCCGCCACATCCGCATCGGCGCGGGCGGCATCATGCTGCCCAATCATGCGCCGCTGCTGATCGCGGAGCAATTCGGCACGCTCGCCGCCCTGTTTCCCGGCCGCGTCGATCTGGGATTGGGCCGGGCGCCCGGTTCGGACCAGCGCGTGGCACAGGCGATGCGGCGGACGCTGAGCGGCGGCCCGGATGAATTCCCCCGCGACGTGATGGAGTTGCAAGCCTATTTCGCGGGCGATGCGCGCCTGGGCTTCCAGGCGACGCCCGGCGCTGGCGAGGATGTGCCGCTCTGGATTCTCGGCTCCAGCCTCTATGGGGCGCAACTGGCCGCCGCGCTCGGCCTGCCCTATGCCTTCGCCTCCCATTTCGCGCCGGGCGCTCTGGACGAGGCGATCGCCATCTACCGCCGCGATTTCCGGCCATCGGCGCAACTCAAATATCCCTATGTGATGGCGGGCTATAATGTCTTCGCCGCCGACACCGTGGAGGAAGCGCAACTGATCGCGACCTCCATGCAGCAGGCCTTCGTCCGGCTGCGCACTGGCCAACCGGGCAAGCTGCAACCCCCTGTTCCCGGCTATTATGAAAGCCTGCCGCCCCAGGCGCAGGCCATGCTGGCCGACGTACTGAGCGCTTCGAGTATCGGCACCCAGGCCGATGTCGAGCGGGATCTGGCCACTTTCATCCGCCGCACCCAGGTCGATGAGATCATCATCGGCGGCCATATCCACGATCTGGAGGCCCGCAAGCGCAGCATCGAAATCGCCATCGCCGCAGGGCGAGCCGTGTCAGGCGGCCATGAGGCGGCCGCCGCTCAATAGCTTTGCCAGTCCCGGCGCGGCGCGGCTGAGCAGCGATCCCAGCAGCACCACGGCGACCAACACCAGCAGGGGCTGCACCAGAAGATAGGCGGGATAGAAAGGCGAGCCGAGCTTGCCGAACAGCGTCCCCAGCACCGGTCCGCCCAGCCAGATCAGGATGAGGTGCGAGCAGAAGAGGAAGAAGGCGAAGGGCTCGATCCGCAGCAGCATCCCGCGCGCCGCGCTGGCCGCCAAGGACCAGGCCAGCCGCCAGAAGAACAGCGCCGCCGCGATCCGCACCGCCATGTCCAGCACCGCCATGCCGATGCCCGGCGGCAAAGCGCCCACATGCAGGGAAACATGGAGCTGCGCTGTCATCAGCAGCGCGAAAGGGGGCGCCGCGACCGTCCAGGGCAGCGCCGCCACCCGATCGGCCAGCCCCTCGCGCCGGGCAATGATGCCCATGATGAAGAAGAACAGGATCGTCGCCCGCATCAGTACCGGCGGTCCCCAGCCCATGATCTGGCACAACGCCGCCATCGCCGCGACCGCGCCCAGCGCCCAGCCGGGCAGGCGCACGAACAGCGGCGCGGCGATCATGCACAGGAACAGGTCGCGCAGGAACGGCATCTGGACATTGATGTCGGGATTGCGGCTGACGATGAACAGTTCCTGGAACATCCAGTCGGTGGACGACGGCACGGGCGCGGACAGGCCCAGCACCCAGGCCGCGCCGGACACGAACAGGATCGCCAGCGCATTCCACAGGATCATCGGCAGCAGGATCGTCCGCACCTTGCGCCCGACATGGCGCACCCAATCCTGCGTGCGCGCCGATCCCGCGACCAGCCAACCGGAAATCAGGCCCAGCAACGGCACCGCGCTGCGCCCGAAAATCTCCATCAATCCCCAACGCAGGCTGTCCTGCGGCGTTCCCCGCAGGCTTTCCAGATCATGGCCGCTCAGACCCGTCCAGGCGTGGACGTACACCACTCCCAAAATGCAGATAACGCGAGCGATGGAGATCGCATCGGAACGCCGCGCCGCATCGGTCGTCAGCACGGCGGTCAAGCGATTTTCCCGATTTTCGGCAAATGTTTCAACGACCAGGCCTGACACGCATTTCCTCTGACATCGCGGCGCAGGCGTCCGGCCGCTTCCTGTTTATGGGGCCGGAATAAGCAGATTCTTTACCAGTCGCCGGTTAAATCGATCCGACGTGCCGGAATCCCGTCCGGTCGAGGGGAAAAAGGTTCATGACCCAGATGCACGGTGCCGACCATTTCGCAGGCGCGCAGCCGCATGTCTTTCAGGCTTCGGTCGACGCCATGGGCATGGTTTTCCAGATTGCGGGGTCCAGTTCGCAGTTGATCATCGACGCCACGCGGATCGCCGCGCTGTCGCATAATCCCGATCCTTCCCTTGCCATGGCGGGGCAAGTCGGCTCCCAGGTGAAGATGCGCGTCGGCCATGTCTGGCTGATCGCCAGCGTGCGCCGCATGGCGATGGACCGCCAGGACAGCAACAGCATCGTCGTCGACATCGACTTTCTGGGCGAAGGCGATGAGGAAAAGCTGACGGGCCGCATCTACCGCTTCCGCCGCGGCGTGACCCGCTATCCAACGCCGGGGACGGAGGTTTATCCGGTGTCCAGCCAGGACATGCAGCAGATCTATTCCGCCGACGACCGCCCTCATGTGCAGATCGGCACCGTCTATCCCACCGCCGACACCCGCGCCGCGCTCTATGTCGACTCCATGCTGGGCAAGCATTTCGCGCTGCTGGGGTCGACCGGCACCGGCAAGTCGACCAGCGCCGCGCTCATCCTCCACCGCATCTGCGACCTGTCGCCGCAGGGCCATATCGTGATGATCGACCCCCATGGCGAATATGGCGCGGCTTTCCAGACCAATGGCGCGGTCTATGACGTCAACAACCTCGCCCTCCCCTATTGGCTGATGAATTTCGAGGAGCATTGCGAGGTGTTCGTCACCTCCGAGGGTTCCGAGCGGACCGTTGATTGCGACATCCTCGCCAAATGCCTGCTCGCCGCACGGTCGAAGAACCGGCTGGCGGAGAGCATCGGGCGGCTGACGGTCGATTCGCCGGTTCCCTATCTGCTCTCCGACCTCACCAACATCCTTCAGAACGAGATGGGGAAGCTGGACAAGGGCACCGGATCGCTGCCCTATATGCGGTTGAAGACCAAGATCGACGAGATCAAGAGCGATCCGCGCTACAGCTTCATGTTCTCCGGCATGCTGGTCGCGGATTCGATGCAGGAATTCATCGCCAAGATCTTCCGCCTGCCCTCGGGCGGCAAGCCGATCTCCATCATCGACGTGTCTTCCATGCCGTCCGACATCACGTCGGTCGTCGTGTCGGTGCTGTCCCGGCTGGTGTTCGACTATGCCCTGTGGGCGCGTGACGAGCCGCAACGGCCGATCCTGCTGGTCTGCGAGGAAGCGCATCGCTACATCCCCTCCTCCACCACCGGATCGGGTCAGGCCGTGCGCCGCATCCTGGAGCGGATCGCCAAGGAAGGCCGTAAATATGGCGTATCGCTGGGCCTCATCACCCAGCGTCCGTCGGACCTGGCCGAAGGCGTGCTGTCGCAATGCGGCACGATCATCTCGATGCGCCTCAACAACGACCGCGACCAGGCCTTCGTGAAGGCCGCCATGCCCGAAGGCGCGCGCGGCTTCCTCGATTCCATCCCCGCGCTGCGCAACCGCGAGGCGATCATCTGCGGCGAAGGCGTCGCCGTACCGATCCGCGTCGCGCTCGACAATCTGGAAGAAGAACGGCGTCCGGCCTCGGGCGACCCGAGCTTCACGGAGCTGTGGCGTCAGTCAGGCGGCGAGGCGGAGATTCTCGACCGCACCATCACCCGCTGGCGCAGTCAGGGGCGGTAAGACTTTACCCTGCCGGGACGATCCGGCCGGCAGGCTCGCTCTCCGCATTAATGCTTTCGCGGCACTCTTCCTCGTTCACGGGGACGAGCAGCTTCGCCTTGCGCCAGCCCCCCTGCCAATAGACCAGCCCGGCCAGCAGGAAGGCCGCTGCCGAACCCGCCGGGAAGCTGAGCCACAGCGCGTCCGCCCCGATATGCGGATAACCCAGATGATAGAAGCCTAGCCGCACCGCGAAGAGGGTGAAGATCAGGATCAGCAGCGGTCTTACCACCACGCCATTGGCCCGCATCACGCCGAACAGGATCATCGTGCAGCCGAACAGCACGAAGCTCCAGCTCGCCAAAAGCTGCATATGCCATGCAGCGGCGATGGCGGCTTCGTTCCGCCCCAGGAACAGCGACAGCAGCGGCGCGTGGAACAGCAGGATCACGGCCACCATCGTGCCGGTGATCAGCAACAGATAGCCCATGCCATAGCCGGTGATCCGGCTGATCCGGTCCCATCGCCCGGCGCCGATATTCTGCGCCGCCATGGCGCTGACCGCCGCGCCCATCGCCATCGCCGGCATCTGGAGGTAGGTCCAGATCTGCTGGGCCGCGCCATAGGCAGCGGTGACGAGGAAACCCTCCCGATTGACGAGGCCGATCATCACCAGCCCGGAAGCGGACATGACGATCATCTGCAGTCCCATGGGCAACCCCTTGCCGAACAAGACCCGCATCTGCTCCGGCGCCGGGCGCAGATAGGCCAGTTCCCGCCCGCGCAGACGCAGCGGCAGATCCTTGGCATAGGTATAGAGGATGAGGCCGATCAGGCTGATGACACCCGCCGTCGCCGTCGCCGCGGCCGACCCGCCGATGCCCATCGCCGGTATCGGCCCCAGGCCCAGGATCAGCACCGGGTTGAGCACCAGATCGACGCCCACGCTCACGAACATGAAGATCAGCGGCGTGCGCGCATCGCCCGTCCCGCGCAGGCCCATCATCATCATGACGCTGAGCAGGGAAGCCGGCATGGCGATGAAGATCACCCGCAAATAGATGAGCGCCAGGTCGAACGCCTCCACCGGCGTCGCCAGCAGCCGCAGCAAAGCGGGTGCGCCGATCCAGCCGGCGGTCGCGACGATGAGACCCAACAGGGTACAGAAGCCGACGGCCGAACCGAAAGCGCGGCGCGCCGCGTCGAGATCGCCCCGCCCCGCCGCCTGCGCGATCATCACGGTCGACGCCATGCCGAAGCCGAAAACGACGGAGAACATCAGGAACATGGTGATGTTCGCATTGGCGGTGGCCGCCAGCGCCTGCGCCCCCAGGAAACGGCCGACCCAGACGGCGTTGATCGAGCCGTTCAGCGATTGAAGGATGTTGGACGCCAGCGTCGGGACGGCGAACAGCAGCAGGGTCGATGCGATCGGCCCTTGCGTCAGATCCCTGGCCCGATGTTCCCCTATAGCCATGACCGTTCCCCCTTGCGGATGCAGCGCGGCACCTGCTGGCCCTTGGTCAGCGCATCCCGATCGGATGCGCCGGCAAATCAGGCGAGCCGTTCCAGCGCCGCCTTCAATCTTTCCGCTTCGGCGGCTTTTTCGCCATGGTCCTCGCGCGCCTTGGCGACGGCTTCGGGCTTAGCCTTTTCGACGAAGCTGGGATTGGAAAGACGCCCGGAGAGGGAATCCCGTTCCTTCTCCGCGCTGGCGAGCGCCTTGGCGAGACGGGCCTTTTCGGCGGCGGTGTCGATCACGCCTTCCAACGGCAGGATGAAGGTCGCCTCGTCGACGACAATCTGCGCCGCGCCGCCCTCGACACTGTCACCAAAGGACAGGCTCTCGACCCGGCCCAACCGCGCCAGCGCCGCGCCCTGACGATCGATGCGACGGCGGGTTTCCTCCGACGCATCCTGGACGACCACGCCCAGCTTCGCGCCCGGCGGCACGTTGAGTTCGGTTCGGGCCGTGCGCATCGCGCTGATCAGGCGGATCAGCCAGTCGATCTCCGCCTGCGCCTCGCTATCCACAGCATAGAGCGCCTGCGGCCAGCGCGCGACGATCAGCGCCGTCTCCCGCTCGCCCGTCAGATGCCACAGCTCTTCGGTGATGAAGGGCATGAAGGGATGCAACATCACCAATATCTGATCGAACGCCCAACCCGCGACGGCGCGGGTTTCGTCATCCATCGCGCTCTTGGTCAGTTCGATATACCAGTCGCAAAACTGGTCCCAGACGAAATGGTAAATGGCGTTCGCCGCCGCGTCGAAACGCAATTCGGTCATCGCGGTGTCGATCGCCTGCACGGTCGCGACCGTCTCGGCAATGATCCAGCGGTTGACCGGCGCCTCCGCATGGGGCGCCTCATGGCTGGTCGAAGCGGTGACGCCATTGGATTGCAGGAAGCGCGCCGCGTTCCACAGCTTGGTCGCGAAGTTGCGATAGCCCTCGACGCGCTTCTCATCCATCTTCACGTCGCGGCCCTGGCTTTCCATGGCGCTCATGAAGAAGCGCAGCGCGTCGGCGCCGAACTTATCGATCAGGCCCAGCGGGTCGACGACATTGCCCTTGGACTTGGACATTTTCTGCCCGTCCGCGGCGCGCACCAGCCCGTGGAGGTAGAGCTTGCGCCACGGCACATCGCCCATGAACTCCAGCCCCTGCATCGCCATGCGCGCATCCCAGAAGAACAGGATGTCGAAGCCGGAAATCAGCAGGTCGTTGGGATAATGGCGCTTGAGCGTATCGGTCTCTTCCGGCCAGCCAAGCGTGCCGAACGGCCAGAGCGCAGAGGAGAACCAGGTGTCGAGGACGTCAGGATCGCGGGTCAGCGTCTTGTTGCCCGCGAGCGCCTGCGCCTCTTCCTCGCTCTCCGCGACATAGGGATTACCGTCCTCGTCATACCACGCCGGAATCTGGTGCCCCCACCAGAGCTGGCGCGAGACGCACCAGGGCTGGATATTCTCCATCCAGTTGAAGAAGGTCTTTTCCCACGTCTTGGGGACGATCTCGATCCGCCCGTCCCGCACCGCCTGCATGGGGGCAACCGCCAGCTTCTCCGCATCGACATACCATTGATCGGTCAGCCACGGCTCGATCACCACGCCCGAACGATCGCCAAAGGGAGTCTGGATGGTGCGCGGCTCGGCGTCGGATTCGACTTCCTCGCCTTCCTTGGTCTTGCTGATGTGCGGGACCAGCAGGCCCAGCGCCTTCATCTCCGCCACGACCAGCTCGCGCGCGCCGTCCACGCCGTCGCGGCTGAAGCGGTGCAGGCCCAGGAAGCGCTCCGGGATCAGGCCGTCGGCGGTCTGGATCACATTGGCTTCGGCATCGAACATGTTGAGCATGTCGGCGGCCTTGAAGCCCGCGCGCTTGCCGACTTCGAAGTCGTTGAAGTCATGCCCCGGCGTGATCTTCACCGCGCCCGACCCCAGTTCCGGGTCGGCATAATCGTCGCCCACGATCTTGAACCGGCGGCCAGTGATCGGCTGGAGGATATCCTTGCCGATGACGTCCTTGTAGCGCGGGTCTTCGGGATGCACGGCGACCGCCATGTCCGCCAGCATCGTCTCGGGCCGCGTGGTGGCGACGACGATATGGTCCGCGCCATTGGCCAGTTTCACGCCATCGGCTAGCGGATAGCGGAAATGCCAGAAGCCGCCCTTCACTTCCTTGGTCTCGACCTCCAGGTCGGAGATGGCCGAACGGAAATGCGGGTCCCAGTTCACCAGGCGCTTGTCGCGGTACAGCAGGCCGCGCTTGTGCAGTTCCACGAACGTCTTGATGACGGCCTTCGAAAAGCCCTCATCCATGGTGAAGCGCTCATTGGCCCAGTCCATCGAGCAGCCCAGACGGCGAAGCTGGCGCGTGATCGCGCCGCCGCTCTCGGCCTTCCATTCCCAGACCTTCTCGACGAACTGGTCGCGGGTGTAATTGGTGCGCTTGTCCTGCCGCGCCTCCATCTGCCGCTCGACCACCATCTGCGTCGCGATGCCTGCATGGTCGGTGCCCACCACCCACAGCGCATCCTTGCCGCGCAGCCGCTCATAGCGGATCACGATGTCCTGCAACGTATTGTCCAGCGCATGGCCGATATGCAGGCTGCCCGTCACGTTCGGCGGCGGGTTGACGATGGTGAAGGGCTCCGCGCCGGACCGCTCCGGGCGGAACAAGCCATTTTTCTCCCAATGGGCGTACCAGCGGGACTCGATATCGGCGGGGTCGAAGGTCTTGGGCAATTCGGTCATGAGAAGGCGCCTTAATGCGCCTTCTCATGGCATTCCAGCTTTACTTGCCGGTCCACTTGTCAAGCCAGCCCAGCGCCTCATCATACCATTGCAGCGAGTTGCGCGGCTTCAAGACCCAGTGATTCTCATCGGGAAACACCAGCAGCTTGGAAGGCACATTGCGCCGCTGCAACGCCGTGAAGGCCGCCAGCCCCTGGGTATAGGGAATGCGGAAATCCTTCTCGCTCGTCACCACCAGCATCGGCGTCTTCCATTGGGTCACATGGTTGACGGGATTCCATTTCTCGAACTCTTGCGCCTTTTCATAATAAGACCCGCCATGTTCCCATTCGTCGAACCATAGCTCTTCGGTCTCATAAGCCATGGCGCGGGCGTCGAACACGCCGTCATGCTGGACGATGCACTTGAAGCCGTCGGGCCAATTGCCCTCGATCCAGTTCATCATATAGCCGCCATAGCTTGCGCCGAGCGCACAGCCATTGCCCGCATCGACCTGTGCATCCTTCGCCGCAGCCGCCGCCAGGCCCAGCTTCAGATCCTCCAGCGGCTTGCCGCCCCAATCCTGGTTGATGCTGTCGACAAAGGCCTGGCCGTAGCCGGTCGAGCCATGGAAATCGACGATGACGGCGGCATAGCCATGCGCCGCGAAAGCCTTGGGATTCCAGCGATAGGACCAGCTATCGTTGAAGCTTCCCTGCGGCCCGCCATGGACCAGCATGGCCACCGGCAGCTTGCCCGTCACACCTTTGGGCTTCACGATCTGTCCCCAGACGGTGTCGCCATTGGCGCCCTTGAAGCTGTAGCGCTGGACCGACACGTCATCCACCCCTGCCAGCTTCTCCGCATTGACGCTGGTGAGTCGCACGGCTTTCCCCTTGGCCGGCATTTTCCAGAAATCGGTCGGCGACTGGATGCTGTCGAGGGTATAGACGAACCCACCCTTGGGCAGCGGCACGACGCTGCCCGCATGGCCCGCCTGTGTCAGCCGCGTGACCTTGCCCGAAGCAGCATCCACTCGAAAGACCGGATGGTCCAGCACATCATCAGCGGTGACGAATATCGCCTTCCCATCCGCCGCCCAGGCGATGGATGCCACCGAACGGTCCCAAGCCTCGGTCAGCGCCTTCGTCTCGCCCGTCGCGATGTTGCGGAGCATCAGCACCAGCCGGTCGCTCTCATAGCCGGGCCGTTTCATCGCCGCATAAGCGAGCCATTTCCCATCCGGCGACACGGTCGGCATGGTATCCGTCGCATCATTGGCATCCGTCAGATTGACCGGCGCCGCGCTGCCATCCGCCGGAACCGCGAAAATATCGAGATTGGTCGACAGCGATTCGATCCGCCCCGCCTCGCGCAGCGCGAAGAACAGCGTCTTGCCGTCGGCACTCCACGCGATCTCCTCGGCCCCGCCAAAGGGCTTGGACGGGCTGTCCCCGACCAGCGCGCCCATCACCGACACCGCCTTTCCGCCCGAAAGCGGCATCACGAAGATCTGCGAGCGCTGCCCGTCCGCCCATGTGTCCCAATGACGCACGAAAAGCTGTTCATAGACGCGCCCCGTACCAGCGCCCGGCGGCGTCGCGGGCTTTGCATCGTCGATCGTCTTCGCCCCCACCGGCCGGTCCGCCCACAGCGCGACCCGATCTCCCGCTGGGCTCAGCAGAAAGCCTGCAATCCCGCCTGGCGCCTGAGTCACCTGCTCGCCCTTGCCGCCCGCGACGGTCACCCGCCAAAGCTGATCATCGCCGCTCTGATTGGAAAGATAATAAAGCGATTTCCCATCAGCCGAAAAAGCGGGTGCGCTTTCATTCTTGTCCGCGACCGAGGCGACCATGCGCGGCGCCGCGCCCGCCTTGCTCAAGTCCAGCAGATAGAGGTCCGTCCGTCCCTTGTTCGCGGCAAGATCGGTCACCCGCAATTGATAGGCGAGCCATTGCCCGTCAGGCGAAACCGCCGGGGCCGACGCGCGATGGAGACTGGCCATGTCGCTGGGCGTGAACGGCCGGGCCGACGCCGGCGAAACGGCCAGCGCCGATTGGGCCAAGGCCAGAGCGCCAAGTCCCGCGTGCAGAAGATATTTCATGGATGAACACCCTTGAATCAGGTCGCGCCGCTCTCTTGGGGGCAGCGTCGACAGCTATGGAAAGGGTGTAGGCAACGCCTCGCCTGCTCGCAAGGATCAACCACCAAAGCGTAATAAAAGAACAAAGACGATGAAATCGGCGTTCAGTTAAGCGCAGGCGGAACATAGGACAAGCAACCGCCCGCCATGCGCGCGCGAATCACCAAGACTTCTCGACTCAACGGCCAGTGATGCGGGCGATTTCCTTGGCGACCATATCCTCGACCATCTGCGGCAACCGCAGGTCCAGCCATTCCTTCAGCATCGGCTTCAGCATCGAGCGGACCAACCCGTCGAGCGTATTGTCCTCGCCCTCCTTGGGCGTCACCAGCATGGACGACAGGGCCGAAAGCGAATGGCGGGCCGCAACCTCGCTCTCGACCGACAGGATGGACACACCCTCCTGTTCAGCCACGGGCCGGGGCGCACGGGACGTTCGATGGGCAGGCATGGGTTCCTCCACAGCAACCTCGTCGGTCAGTTCCAGCACTTCATCGCTGGCAGGCTCCGGCACTGCCTCCGCGACGGGTCCAGGCCGGACCTTCTGCGCCGCCTCTCCCCGCACGCGGCGCGGCAAGGTCTGCACAGCTTCTTCGCCTTCTTCCGCGATGATCCGCTTGATGGACGAGAGAATGTCCTCCATCGAGGGTTCCTTGCTCATATCGCCCATGGTTAACCCCTATTCCAGTTCCCGTTAACGCTATACCACAAAGGAACGCTTTCGGGGTTAAAATTGCGTTAAGGCTGCGCCAAACCGGGGTCCACATTGGCGTTTTGCGCCGGCGAGTCAACGGTCCGCGTCGATTGCAGCTTCGGCGCGGGGTCGAAATCCCAATCGAACCACTTGCCCTTCACCCGATCATAATTGACCATCGGGTCGTAGAGCGTGCCCGCTTCCAGGTTCAGATCGTCCGCCTCGGCATGGCCCATGGCGGCGAGCAGGCTGAAACCCGCGACATAGGCATTGCGCCGCGCCGTCACCAACTGGACCTTGGCGTTCACCGCCTCCTGCTCGGCATTCAATATGTCGAGGATGGTGCGGCTGCCGACCGAGTTTTCCGCACGCACGCCTTCCAGCGACAGGTTCGCGGCGTCGACCGCCTTCTGGTTCGACTGGATGCTCTCCAGCGAGGCTTGCCAGCTCGCATAAGCGGACCGGGTCTGCGCGATCACGCCGCGCTCGACCTCGATTTCCTTCTCCATCGCCTGCGATTCCAGCGCCTGGCTGCGCCGCACCTGCGCCGCCGGACGGCCGCCCTGATAGAAGGGGATGTTCAGTTGGACACCCGCCGACGCCTGCTTGTTGATTTGCGATCCGGTCGCGCTGCTGGTCAGCGTGTCGAGATAGTTGGTGTAGCCCGCCTGGGTGAAGGCGGATACCGTCGGCAGCACCGTGCCCTTGGCCGCGCGCACGTCGAATTGCTGAGCCTCCCGCAGCTTTTTCGCGACTAGAATGTCCGGATTGTCCTTGAGCGCCACCTGCACGGCGCTGTCCGGGGTCGCGGGCAGGCCCGGCAAGGGCGGCGGCGGCTCCAGAGCGTCCGGCGCCTCGCCCACCAGCGCGATGTAATTTTCACGGGCGGTAATGAGATTGGCCTCAGCGCCCTGCAGGTCGGACCGTGCCAGCGCCAGGCGCGACTCGGATTGCGCGACGTCGGTGCGGGTCACGTCGCCTACCTCGAACCGGTCGCTGGTCGCCTGGAGATTGACCTCCAGCGCCCGCACATTGGCCTGGTTGAGCGCAACCACCGCCCCGTTGCGGATGACGTCCATATAGGCGGCGACGACCTGCGAAAAGACGCTCGCCTCCGTGCCGCGCAGATCGGCCTGCCCGGCGGCCACCCGTGTCTTGGCGGCCTTGATGCCGTTGCGCACGCTCCCGCCTGTATAAAGCGGCACGCTCAATTGCGCATTCGCATTCAGCGTCCGCTGCGGCGAAGTGAAGCTGATCGTCGGCTTGAGAATGCTTTCGGAATAGCTGCCCGTCGCATCCAGCGCGGGCCGCCCCGACGCCTTCTGGATCGGCACATTCTCATCCGTCGCCCGCTGCCCCGCGCGTGCGCCCGTCAGCGTCGGATTCGACCGATAGGCCTTGGCGAGCGCGCCCTGCAACGTCTCCGCATGGGCCGCGCCGGCCATGGCGGAGGACACCGACAGCAACAGGAACAGGGCGCAACGCCCAGAAAACCGATGTCTTGCCGTCATGTCTCCCCCAATCGGTCCTTCAGAACACAAACCGTTCCGGCGCGGCAAAGCCCGGAAGCACAACCATTTCCAAATCAGCGAGACTGGAAAGACCCAGCACGCCCGACACCACCCGGCCGCTGCACAGACGGGTAACGCCGCGCTCGACGATGCCCGTCACGACCCGCGCGCCATCGGCAAGCTGCTGAACGAGCGGGGCGGGCACTTCCTCCACTGCGCCGTCGATGAACAGCACAGTATAAGGCGCCCCGGCAGCCGCACCGGCATTCAGCGGACCGCGAACGACCGTCACGCCCTCGACAGAAATCTCGGCCCCGCCTTCTTCCTCGACCGCCGTCACCTGCGCGCCCAACGCCGTCAGCAGCGCCGCGCTGTAGCCGGTGGCGGCACCGATCAGCAGCACCTTGTCGCCCTCAACGATCTGCGCTTCCTTAAGCAGGCGGCCGGTCACCAGCGGCGGATTGAGCGCGCGCCCTCCCGCCAGCGGAATCGGCCGGTCGACATAGGTCATCGCGCGCCGCTCGGCCGGCACGAAATCCTCCCGCGCGACATGCGCCATCGCCGCGATCACACGCTGATCATCCACATCGCTGGTGCGAAGCTGGCTTTCGACCATGGCGGTCCGCATCGATGAAAAATTCTGCTCGGTCACGACAATTCCTCGATCAGGATAGCTTCTATGACGACTGTATTAATAAGGCAATACAGCAAAGGATATAATTCCGGACCTCTAAATCAGCGCAAAGGCCACGCCAAGCGGCTTTGCGTGCCCGAGTGCCGGAATCTTGCCCGACAATATCACAGTGCTGCTTGACTTTGCATCAAAAGCCGCACATTTGCGGCCACCCACGCCGAGGCCCGATGGCGGAGTGGTGACGCAGCGGACTGCAAATCCGTGCACGCCGGTTCGATTCCGGCTCGGGCCTCCAGATATCATGCCGGTCAAACGATCAGGCGCCACCCCACCACCACCAGCACCGTCGCCAGCAAGGGCTGAAGCACGCGATCCGACGTGCGCGTGGCCAGCAGCGATCCGATCACGATGCCCGGCAGCGATCCGGCCAGCAGGTTGACCAGCAGGACCGGATTGACGTTTCCGATCCACAAATGCCCAAGCCCCGCGACGAGCGTCAGCGGCACGGCATGAACGATGTCCGTCGCCACCAGCCGCTGCATCCGCATGCGCAGCGGATAGAGCGCCAGCAACAGCGTCGCCCCGATCGCGCCCGCCCCGACGGAGGTCAGCGTCACCATCCCGCCCAGCAAGGCTCCCGCCAGCACGGTCAGCGCCGGCTGCCAGCGGGTGAAGCGGTCGGCCGTGCCGACCCTGCGGGCCAGCGCCCATTTGTGGAAACGCCCGCGCAGCAAGGTCGCGATCGCCGTGCCGATCAGCACCACGCCCAGCGCACCCGTGATCACGCCGGCCTTGACCTGCCCGATATGCATTTGCGACAGGATCGCCAATACGATCAGGGAGGCAGGGATGCTGCCGATCATCAGGCGCTTCACCACTTCATAGTCCGGACCGCCATCGGCGCCGCCCTGATGGTGATGCACCGCGCCCCCGACCGCCTTGGTGACCGATGCGAACCACAGGTCCGTGCCGACCGCCGTCGTGGGCGCGACGCCGAACAGCAGGATCAGGATCGGCGCCATCAGCGACCCGCCCCCCACTCCGGTCATGCCGACCATCAGGCCCACAAAAAGGCCTGCGATCGCGTGCAACCAATCCATATTCCGCCCCAAACTCTCTATGAGTAATTTGGTAGACATCTAGAGCCCAAAGCCCGCGCCAGCCAGCCCCCTTTTTGGATTGGAAATTTATCGCCATCAAAACAAATGCTGTTCACCGCGCCGATAGCGCGATGCTCTCGACTTCCCTTGCTCCCGCCGTCTAAAGACAAAGCATGATGAAGCTGTTCATTGGCAACAAAGCCTATTCGAGCTGGTCGCTGCGCGGCTGGCTGGCGTGCAAGCTGTCCGGCCTTCCTTTCGAGGAAGTGGTCGTGCCGCTCTATGACGAAGCGTGGGAGAAGCGGCGCGAGGGCGACGAATTCGCGCCATCGTCCGGCAAGGTGCCGATTCTCTGGGACGGCGACGATATGGTCGTTTGGGATAGCCTGGCCATCGTCGAATATCTCAATGAAAAGTCGGGCGGCGACAAATTCTGGCCCGCCGACACTGCCGCTCGCGCCATGGCCCGATCAATGGCGGCGGAAATGCATTCGAGCTTCGCCGCGCTGCGCCGCGAGCACAGCATGAACATCCGCCAGATCTATGCGCCCGTCCCGCCGTCCGAAGCGGTAGCGCAAGATATCGGCCGGATCATGCAGCTCTGGGCGCAAGCCCGCGCCCGCTATGGCGGTGAGGGGGAGTTTCTGTTCGGGGAGTTCGGCGCGGTCGACGTGATGTTCGCGCCGGTCGTGACCCGCTTCATCACCTATCAACTCCCCGTGGCCCGCTTTGCCGAGGCCTATATGCGCGCAGTCATCAACCATCCCTGGATGCAGGAATGGATCGGCGGCGCCCAGGCGGAGGAATGGGTGATCGACCGTTTCGAAGTTCCGCCGCAATTGGGATGAGTGGTCGTTAGTGGCCAATTGCTGCAATTGAGCGGATCCGTGTTCCTGCGAAGGCAGGAACCCAGTTCCGCCGCTGGTGGATCATCGCACCATAGGAACTGGGCTCCTGCCTTCGCAGGAGCACGATGCGCTTCAAGAAAAGCAGCGCGAAGCAGACCGTCCGCCTTCCACCCATTTCCACCACAAAAAAGGGCCGGCGGGCTTATCGCCCCCGGCCCTTTTTCCAAACTATCGCGCCGGATCAGCCGACGATTTCGTCCGTCTTGAAGAAATAGGCGATCTCGATCGCGGCATTTTCCTCGCTGTCCGAACCATGGACCGAATTGGCTTCGATCGATTCGGCATAATCCTTGCGGATCGTGCCTTCATCGGCATTGGCCGGGTTGGTGGCGCCCATGATGTCGCGGTTGCGCTTCACGGCGTCTTCGCCTTCCAGAACCTGCACGACCACCGGGCCGGAGATCATGAACGCGACCAGATCGGCAAAGAAAGGGCGTTCCTTGTGCACGGCGTAAAAGCCTTCGGCCTGCTCGCGGCTCATGCGGATGCGCTTCGAAGCGACGACCCGCAGGCCCGCTTCTTCCAGCTTCTTTGTCACGGCGCCCGTCAGGTTGCGACGGGTCGCGTCGGGCTTGATGATCGAAAAGGTGCGGGTAACGGCCATGAGGCTCAAAAGCTCCGAATTATTTGGGATAAGATGGCGCGCCTTTAGACCGGGCCGATGCCTATCGCAAGAGGGGCTGATTTACGGCCCCTGGACCCATTTGCGGCCTTCCTGCCGCCAGAAGCGGGGAGTCACGCCTTCGCGCTTGGCAAGATCGCGCCAGCTTGCCCGAGCGGCTTCAATGGTTTCCGCGTCGAAGAAATAGAAGGCGCGCTCGAATTCCAGCGCTTCCTCGCGCCATAGGCCGTCCGCCAATGCGACATGCCGTGCCCCATTGGCGGCGACGCAATCCGTCGCCAGCAAAACCGGCTGCATCGACTCGGCTCCCTCGCCCACCTTCCCGTGCGCCAGGAAGCTCTCTGGCGGTCCGGCCCACAGGCCTGCGGAAATCCGATCCAGCCGATCGGATTCCTGCGCCACCACCAGCAACCGCTCGCCCAGTCCCAGAATGCGGCCCGCAATGGCGGGCAGCACCTGTTCCACCGGATCGCGGCTGAGCTGGTAGAAGTCGACCTGTATCGGACTTTCTGGCATCAACCTTCAAACTTGTCCGCGACATAGCGGTCGAGCAGCCGCACGCCATAGCCGGTCGCGCCCTTGTCCCAGGTCGCGCCGGGCTTGTCGGCCCAGACCATGCCGGCAATGTCGAGATGCGCCCATTTGACGCCTTCGTCGACGAAGCGCTTGATGAACTGCGCCGCGGTGATCGAACCGCCATAGCGCGGACCGATATTCTTCATGTCGGCAATCGGGCTGTCGATCAGCTTGTTATAGGCGTCGCCCAGCGGGAAACGCCACAATTGGTCACCCGCCGCCTTGCCCGCCGCGATCAGATCGTCGGCCAGGCCGTCATCATTAGAGAAGATGCCCGCATATTCATTGCCAAGCGAAATGATCATCGCCCCGGTCAGCGTGGCGAGATCGATGATAACCTCCGGCGCATAGGTCTTCTGCGCCCAGGTAATGACGTCGCACAGCACCAGACGCCCCTCGGCATCGGTGTTCAGCACCTCGATCGTCTGCCCGGACATGGAGGTGACGATGTCGCCCGGCCGCTGCGCATTGCCGTCGGGCATATTTTCGACCAGGCCGCAAATGCCGACGACGCGGACCTTCGCCTTGCGCCCGGCCAGCGCCTTGATCGCGCCCGCCACGGCCCCGGCGCCACCCATGTCCCATTTCATGTCTTCCATGCCCGCGCCGGGCTTTAAGGAAATGCCGCCCGTATCGAAGGTCACGCCCTTGCCGACGAAGACCAGCGGCTTTTCGGTCGCGCCACCAGCACCCGCAGATGGCGTGCCGTCCCACTCCATCGCCAGCAGGCGCGGCTCGCGCACGGAACCCTGCGCCACGCCCAGCAGCGCGCCCATGCCAAGGTCCGCCATCGCCGCCTTGTCCAGCACGGTGATCTTGACGCCCAGCTCTTCCAGAGGCTTGCAGCGTTCGACGAAGCTTTCGGGATAGAGGATGTTCGCCGGTTCCGACACCAGCTCGCGGGTGAAGGCCACGCCCGACGCGACCGCCGCCCGCTTCTCCCATGCCGCCCCGGCATCGGCCGAGACCAGCGTGATCTTCTGCAACGTCGGCTTGGACTTTTCCGGCTGCCGCGTGCGATATGTTTCGATTCGCCAGCCGCGCAACAGCGCCCCGAAAGCCAGTTGCGCCGCCTTCTCCCCGCTCGCGCCGCCGAAAAATTCGACCGCCGCATGGGCCGCGCCGCTGGTCGCCAGCCGCGCCGTCAGCGCGCCGCCCGCGCGCTCATAATCCGCGTCGCTGCCCACCCCGGTGCCGACCAGCACCACACGCAGCACCTTGCCGCCTTCCTCCACGAAGCTCTCGAAGCTCGACCCCGCTTCCCCGGCGAAGCGCGCCGCGGCAGCGCCAGCCGCCAACACCGGCGCCGCGCCGAGCGGCAGCGCATCGAAGCCGCCCTTCGGCACGGCGAAGACCAATGTATCGGCTTCGGGACGGATCGGGCTGAACGCGATTTCCATCTAGGATCCTTTATTTCCTGCAAACATTCTATGCCTGTCAGATAGTGCGGCTTAGCTTGTCTGGCAAAGCCGTTCGACCGATTTTCCGGCAAAACTGTTGGTCCAGACGATTGCAGCGCAGACAAAGCGGTGCAATAGGGCATGCGATAGGCGGGAAACAAAGCGCCCCCTCAAAGAGGCTCCATCCCTTTGCATCATTCCCCATCCCTCTTGAATTTCAAACAGGTTCTGGCGGTAGGCGCGGCCCTTCCGTGCCTCGCGCTGGCGCCCCATGCCACCGCCCAACAGCTCCAGGAACCGCAGACCACGATCAGCACGCCCGACGCCCCAGTGCCGGAAAATGACGATCAGATCGGCTTTGCCGCCGACGCCCTGGAATATGACAGCAACAGCGAGGTCGTGACCGCCAGCGGCAATGTGCAATTGCTGCGCGAGGGCAACCGGCTGCGCGCGGACAAGGTCATCTGGAACCGCAATACGGGGAAGGTCGAAGCGACCGGCAATGTCTCCGTCACCGACCCTGAAGGCAATATCGCCTATGGCGACAGGTTCGACGTCACCGATTCCCTCCAGGACGGCATGGTCCAGAACATGCTGCTGGTGCTGCAATCGGGCGGACGCCTGGCCGCCGCCAACGGCCAGCGGGTGAACGGCGTCTACACGCTGCGCAAGGCCGCCTATACCGGCTGCGTGGTCGAGGATCATGAAGGCTGCCCCAAGGAGCCGACCTGGCAGATCAAGGCGGTCAAGGTCGTCTATGATCCGGTGAAGGCCCGGGTCAAATATACCAACGCCAGCATCGAGCTGTTCGGCCTGCCGCTGATCCCGATGCCCGGCTTTTCCCATCCGGTGGGCGACAATGGCGGCAGCGGCCTGCTGGTGCCAAACCTGCGCTACGACCGCACCAACGGGTTCGAGGTCGCGCTGCCTTATTATCTGAAGCTCGCGCCCAATCGCGACCTCACCATCACGCCGCATGTCTATACCGACACGCTGCCGATGCTGGAGACCAATTACCGCCATCTGTGGGACCGGGGCGCCTATCAGATCACCGGCTATGCCACCTATGGCAGCCGCGTCGCCACCAGCGGCGCCTCCTCCACGACCCCGGCGGGATCGGAAAAGGATTTCCGCGGCTATATGGACGCCAGCGGCGCGCTACAACTGACGCCGGAATGGAGCATCGGCGGATCGATTCGGACCGCGACGGACCGTACCTTCCTGCGCCGTTACGACATCAGCCGCGACGACCGGCTGCGTTCGACCCTCAATGCGCAGCGGATCGGGGAGAACAGCTATTTCTCGATCGCCGGCTGGGCTGTGCAGACGCTGCGCACCGGCGATTCGCAGGGGCAGATGCCGATCGCGCTGCCTGTCATCGACTATCGCCTGCGGATGAAGGATCCGCTGCTGGGCGGCGTGGTGCAGTTGCAGGCGAACAGCCTGGCCATCACCCGCACCCATGGCCAGGATACGCAGCGCGCCTTCGCCGCCTTCGAATGGAATCTGCGCAAGCTGACCCCGATGGGCCAGGAAGTGACCTTCACCACCTATTTGCGCGGCGACGTCTATCACAGCAGCGACAATCTGCTGACCAGCGTGGTGAGCTATGCCGGCGATCCGGGCTGGAAGGCGCGCGGCATCGCGGCGGCGGCGATCGACGTGCGTTGGCCCTTCATGGGCGAGGCTTTCGGCGGCGTCCAGCGCATCGCCCCACGCGTGCAGATGGTCGCCGCGCCCAGGATCGCCAATCTCTCCGTCCCCAATGAAGACGCCCGCGCCATCGACCTGGAGGACAGCAACCTCTTCGCGCTCAACCGCTTTTCCGGCTACGACCGGTTCGAGGATTCGAGCCGCATCACCTATGGCCTCGAATATAGCCTGTCGCTCCCGAACTTCTCGCTGGAGAGCGTGGTGGGGCAGAGCTATCGCCTCAACAGCCGGGAAAGCATCCTGCCCGATGGCACCGGCCTGTCGGATCGCCTGTCCGACATCGTCGGCCGCACCACCGTCCGCTACAAGGATTTCATTAGCTTCACCCACCGATTCCGGCTGGACAAGGACAACCTCTCCGTCCGCCGCAATGAGATCGACGCCACCATCGGCAGCCGCAAGACCTATGCGACGGTCGGCTATTTGCGGCTCAACCGCGATGCCAATCTCAATCTGGAGGATTTGCAGGACCGCGAGGAACTGCGTCTGGGCGCCCGCGTCCAGTTCGCGCGCTTCTGGTCGGTCTTCGGCTCGACCGTCATCGACCTCACCGATGCGAAGGAAGATCCGCTGTCTGTCGCGGACGGTTATGAACCCGTCCGCCACCGCCTCGGCATCGCCTATGAGGATGATTGCCTGACGCTCGGCCTTACCTGGCGGCGCGACTATCAGGTGTTGGGCGATGCACGAAAGGGCAATAGCTTCCAGCTTCGGCTGGCTTTTCGGAATATTGGCATATAAGGATCAGCCTTCCCGCTTTCCGCTCAGCACCGGTTAAGGCGGATCGGCGCATCTCGTGCCGAACCGATTGGAGAGTTTTGTCGACGATGCAGCCTGTCGTTTTCCCGTTTTACCGCATTGGCCGCCATGTCCGGTCGGGTCTTCGCACCATGCTCCTGTCCTCGGCCCTCCTGGCGACGGGCGTGCAAAGCGTCGCTGCCCAGACGGTCAATGACGATGACAATGTCGGAACCCAGCAGCTCAACTTGCCCAAGGACGTGACCGTCTTCGGCAAGAGCGATCCCAATGTCCGCAAGGCGACCGCCATCGTCAACGGCCGCATCATCACCGGCACCGACGTCGACCAGCGTCTGGCCCTGATCATCACCGCCAATGGCGGCAAGGTGTCGGACGAGGAGAAGGAGCGGCTTCGCGTCCAGGTTCTGCGCAACCTGATCGACGAGACGCTGCAGATCCAGGAAGCCGCCGCCAACGACATCAAGGTCGACAAGGCCGAGATCGAACAAAGCTATGAAAGGGTCGCGGCCAATTTCCGCCAGTCCCCCGCCCAGTTCGACCAATATCTGCGCACGCAGGGCAGCGCGTCCGCCAGCATCAAGCGCCAGATCGAGGGCGAACTGGCCTGGAGCCGCCTGCTCCGCCGCAACATCCAGCCCTTCGTCAACGTGTCGGAGGACGAGGTGAAGTCGGTGGTCGACCGCATGAATGCGGCCAAGGGCAGCGACGAGTTCCGCATCGGTGAGATCTATCTCTCGGCCACGCCCGAAAATCAGCAGCAGATCCTGGCCAACGCCCGCAACATCATCGAGCAGATCAAGCAGGGCGGCAGCTTCGCAGCCTATGCCCGCCAATTCTCCGAGGCTTCGACGGCGGCGGTCGGCGGCGATCTGGGCTGGGTCCGTCCCGCCCAATTGCCCGACGAACTGGCGCAGGCCGCGGCCGCAATGCAGGTCGGCCAGATCGCGGGGCCGATCAGCGTGCCCGGCGGCGTGTCGGTCATCTATGTCATGGACAAGCGTAAGGTGCTGACCGCCGATCCGCGCGATGCCCTGCTCAGCCTCAAGCAGCTTTCCGTCAGCTTCCCCGCCGGCACGACCAAGGAACAGGCGAGCAGCAGAGCTGCGGCCTTCGCCGCGCAGGTCAAGACCATCAAGGGCTGCGGCCAAGCCAATGAACTGGGCGGCAAGATCGGCGCCGACGTGGTCGACAATGACAATGTGAAGCTGCGCGATCTGCCGCCGCAGTTGCAGGACATTCTGCTCAACCTCCAGGTGGGCGAGGCGACGCCGCCCTTCGGCTCGATCGCGGACGGCGTGCGCGTGCTGGTCGTCTGCGGCCGTGACGAAGCCACTTCCGCCGCTGCGCCCAATGCAGAACAGATCATGGCGCAGCTTGAGGAGGAACGGGTCAACAAGCGCGCGCGCATCTATCTGCGCGATCTCCGCCGCGATGCCGTTATCGACTATAACTGATCCGGCGGACCCTCACGCGATGGGGCCGCCCTTCGCCGTCTCGCTTGGCGATCCGGCGGGCATTGGGCCGGAAATCGTCGCCAAAAGCTGGGTGATGCGGGAGGCACGCGGCCTGTCGCCTTTCTTCGCGGTCGGTGACGCCGCTTCGCTGCGGGCGGTCTGGTCCGGCCCGGTCCAGATGGTCAGCTCGCCGGAGGAAGCGATCATGGCGTTCGACGACGCCCTCCCCTGCCTGCAGGTGGCCGATGCTGGCGAAATCATCCCCGGCACGCCCAGCATGGACGGCGCGCGCACGGCGTTTCAGGCGTTGGAAGTCGCGGTCGGCCTCGCCCGCAGCGGTTCCGCGGCGGGGATCGTCACCGCGCCGGTGGGCAAGGAACAGCTTTACGGCGTCGGCTTCACCCATCCGGGGCAGACCGAGTTCATCGCTGAACGTTGCGGCGTGGCGCCGCATAACGCCGTGATGATGCTGGCCGGGCCGTCGTTGAAGGTCGTGCCGATCACCATCCATATCCCCTTGGCCGATGTGGCGTCCGTGCTGACGATCGATCTGATCCGCGCCCGCGCCATCACCACCGCCAAGGGACTCCAGCGCAATTTCGGCATCGGTCGTCCGCGCCTGGTCGTCGCCGGGCTCAACCCCCATGCGGGCGAAGGCGGGGCGCTGGGCCGGGAGGAGATCGACATCATCCGCCCGGCCGTGGAATCGCTCCAGGCCGAGGGTTACGACATTATCGGCCCACTCGCCGCCGACACCCTGTTCCACACCCGCGCCCGCGAAACCTATGACGCCGCGCTCTGCATGTATCACGATCAGGCGCTGATCCCGATCAAGACGCTGAATTTCGATGAGGGCGTCAACATCACTTTGGGCCTTCCCATCGTGCGCACCTCGCCCGACCATGGCACCGCCTTCGGCATAGCAGGCAAGGACAGCGCCAATCCCGGCGCGATGATGGCCGCGATCCGGATGGCCGCCGAAGCCGCCCGCGCCCGGTTGACCCCCGGCTGCTGAGCCTCATGACTGCTGATATCCGCCCCAAGCTCCCACCACTGCGGGAGGTCATCGCCGCCCACGGCCTTCAGGCGAGCAAGGCGCTCGGCCAGAATTTCCTGCTGGACGAGCAATTGCTGGATCGCATCGCCGCCATCCCCGGCCCGATCAAGGACCAGTCGGCCTTCGAAGTCGGCCCCGGTCCCGGTGGCCTCACTCGCGCGATCCTGAGGGCGGGCGCGAATCTGGTCGCCGTCGAACGCGACCGTCGTTGCCTTCCGGCGCTGGCCGAACTGTCCGAAGCCTTTCCCGGCCAGCTCCGCGTCATTTCCGGCGACGCCATGCAGATCAATGCCCGCGCCGAAGCGGGCGAAGGCGCGCATATCATCGCCAACCTGCCCTATAATGTCGGCACGGCCCTGCTGATCGGCTGGCTTTCGGCAGAGTGGGCTCCGCTCCCCTGGTGGTCGACGCTGACCCTGATGTTCCAGATGGAGGTAGCCGAGCGCATCGCCGCCAAGCCCGGCGGCGACCATTATGGCCGCCTCGCGGTGCTCGCCCAATGGCGGAGCGACGCCAAGATTGCGATGAAGGTCCACCGCAGCGCCTTCACGCCCCCACCTAAGGTGATGTCAGCAGTCGTCCACATCACCCCCAAACCCGCGCCCGAAGGCGTGCAACTGAAGCATCTCGAACGCCTCACCGCAGCCGCCTTCGGCCAGCGCCGCAAGATGCTGCGCCAGAGCCTGAAAGGCCTGCCCGGCGCACTGGACGCGCTGGAGGTGGTCGGCATCGACCCTCAACGCCGGGCCGAAACCGTAAGCGTCGAGGAATTCGTCGCAACCGCACGGATGATGGGCCGTTCCTGACGAATCGCCAAGCTTTCAAAGGCCGTCCATGCTGCGTACCCTCCCGTTTCTTCTCGCCCTTCTCGCCAGCCCGGCGCAGGCGCAACTGCGCGATTTCTGCCCGGAACGCCCCGGCCTCGACACCCCGCCCTGCATTTTGGACAAGGGCCATTGGCAGGTGGAAATCGGTCTGGCCGACCTTGCCCGCGACAAGACGCCCGAGCGGAAGACGACCAGCGTCACTCTGGGCGACACCGAATGGCGCTACGGCCTCGACGGCAACACCGAACTGCACGCAGCCTGGACAGCCTATTTATGGCGGCGCGACATTGATCGGCTCAGTGGTGGGCGCAGTCATGCGTCCGGCATGGGCGACCTCAGCCTGGGTCTCAAACGCGCCCTGTTCAATCCCGATGGCGATGCGCTATCGCTCGCGGGCGCGGCGACGATCACTCTGCCGACCGGAAGCGATGCCGTCAGCGACGGCACCTGGAGCGCTTCCTTCCAGCTCCCCTTCAGCTATGCGCTGACCGACAATCTCAGCCTGATCGCCACCCCGGAAATCGACGCCGCCGCCGATGAAGGCGGCCATGGCCGCCACCTCGCTTATGGCAGCGCGGGCGGCCTGTCCGCCGATCTTGGCGAGAAATGGAATGCCTCGCTGGAAATGCAGGTCATTCACGATCGAGACCCGGAGGAATCGTCGACCCAGACCCTCAGCTCCGTTTCGCTCGCCTTCAAGCCGCAGGCGTCTCTCATGCTGGATGCCGGGGCGAATTTCGGCCTCAACCACGCTACGCCGGACGCGGAAATCTATATCGGCCTGTCACGACGTTTTTGAAACGTCTCCAGTTTAATCAGATGTGTTCCTGCATCCGAAGGTAAGCCATCAGGGCGTTTCGGTCGCCGCCGCCTTGGGCGCTGGCACCGCATCCTTCGAACTCAACACCGTCGCGGGCGGACCCTTTTCGATCGCTGCCGCCAACTGGCCCACGGCGGCACAGTTCGCCTTGCACAGCCCCTGCGCCTGGGCGAGATTTTCCTTGGCCTTGGCGATCGCACCCTTTTCGACCATCGCCTCGCCCTGTCCCACCAGAGCAGCAACATCATTGGGTTCCAGCAACAGCGCCTCGCGATACAGGCGGATCGCCTTGCCCTGCAAACCCTGCGCCCGAGCGACCTGCGCCAGCTCGATATAGGCGGAGCGGTTGCGCGGATCGACCGCCAGCGCGCTTTCCAGCGCATCGGTCGCGCCCTGATAATTGCCCGCCTTGCGCGCCGTCTCGCCCGCCTTCTGCCACTCTACCGACAAGGGCGATATCTGCGAATCCGGCCGCTGCGACAGGCCTGCGCTGGAAACGGTAGTCAGCAGGACAGCCAAGGCGATCGAAGCAGGGGTAAAACGCATGCACAACTCCAGCCATGTTTCAGGCATTGATTCCGACCCGAATTCCGGCTGACAAGTGTCGCGATTTTGCGCCCGCTTGTCCATCGACTCTTTCAAACGGCCCGCCGCAGGCGCGCGACATAGAAACCGTCGGTGCCGTCATGGCCCGGCGTCAGCAGCAATCCATCGCCATGGGCACGGCCCATCGCCGCTTCGATCCTTTCGGCGGTCCAACCGTCATGCCGTTCCAGAAATGCCCGCACCTGATCCCGCCCCTCCCGGTCCGTCAGCGCGCAGGTAGCATAAACCAACGCACCGCCCGGCGCCAGCAAGGGCGCCGCGAAATCGAGGATACGTGCCTGCTCCGCCACCAGCCGGTCAAGCCGGGCCGGAGTCAGCCGCCAGCGCGCCTCCGGATTGCGCCGCCAGGTGCCGGTCCCCGAACAGGGCGCGTCGACCAGCACGACATCCGCCCGGCCCTTCAGACTTTCCAGCGCACCCGCCTCATGCCCCTGATCGAGCAGCAGTGTCTCGATGAAGGTCGCCCCGGCCCGCTCGGCCCGCGGATCGAGCCGGGCTAGGCGCGAACGGATGGTATCGGCGGCGATCAGCGTCCCCTTGCCCGCCATCGCTGCGGCCAGCGCCAGCGTCTTGCCGCCCGCCCCGGCGCAAAGATCGATCACGGTCATGCCCGGCGCGGCGGCGCAGGCGAGCGCGATCAACTGGCTGCCCGCATCCTGCACCTCGACCTGACCCCATTTCCAGGGATCGCTCTGCTCGACGGGCGCGCCTTCGGGCAGGCGCAACGCGTCGGGCAGTCCCGATAGCCGGATCGCTTCAGGATAATGCGGCGCGACCCTGTCCAGATCGGCCTTCAACCGATTGACGCGCAGATCGACGGGCGCCCGACCAAGCAACGCCTCGCGCTCCACCGGCGCGGCCAGCAGCGGCTCGATCCAGCTGGGCACGATGCCGGCCAGGGCGCCCGCTTCCGCATCGGTGATCGGCGCAGGGCCATGCGCCGACCCATCGAACAGCGCCGCCAGTTCCGCCCGCTCCCGTACGAGCCCGACCATGGCGGCGCGCCCGCTCTCGGGCCGATCGGCCACGCGCCGCACGGCGTCATAGACATGGTCCCGCACCGCCCGCCGGTCACGCGACCCGGCATAGCGCCGTTCCTTGAAATAGCGGGCGATCAGCGTGTCCGCCGCCGGACCGCCATCCCGCGCCGAGGCGATGATGGCGTCGAGCAGTTCGATGGCGGCTTGGACACGAGCGGAAGGGGTCATCAAAACACTCCCCCCTTCCGCAAGCGGGAGGGGAATTTACAAGGCTTCAACGCGTCGGATAATTGGGCGCTTCCCGCGTGATCGTCACATCATGCACATGGCTTTCCGACAATCCGGCATTGGTGATCTGAACGAAGCGCGCCCGCTCCTGAAGATCCTTGATCGTGCGGCTGCCGGTATAGCCCATGGCCGCCTTCACGCCGCCGACGAG
Source organism: Sphingobium sp. TKS (assembly GCF_001563265.1). Classification (NCBI taxonomy): domain Bacteria; kingdom Pseudomonadati; phylum Pseudomonadota; class Alphaproteobacteria; order Sphingomonadales; family Sphingobiaceae; genus Sphingobium; species Sphingobium sp. TKS. The sequence continues at coordinate 3,150,892 of NZ_CP005083.1, forward strand.
CTGATGGATGACATCCTTCGCCGGTCCCTTGAAGGGCACCTGACCCTCAATGCCTTCGGGCACCAGCTTCATCTGATCCTTGATGTCCGCCTGAAAATAGCGGTCCGCCGACCCCCGCGCCATCGCGCCGACGCTGCCCATGCCGCGATAGCTCTTATAGGCGCGCCCTTGATAGAGGAAGGTTTCGCCCGGCGCCTCCGCCGTGCCCGCCAGCAGTGAGCCAACCATGACGCAGCCTGCGCCCGCCGCCAGCGCTTTCGCCACATCGCCCGAGGTGCGCAACCCGCCGTCCGCGATCACCGGAACGCCCTGCTTGGCAGCTTCCTCCGCCGAATCCATGACGGCGGTAAGCTGTGGCACGCCCACGCCCGCGACCACGCGGGTGGTGCAGATCGACCCCGGCCCGATACCCACCTTCACGCAATCCGCGCCCGCCCCGATCAGCGCCTTGGTCGCCTCGGCGGTGGCGACATTGCCGGCCACGACCTGAACATGGTTGGACAGCTTCTTCACCGCCTCGACGGCGACCGCGACCTGCCTGCTGTGACCATGGGCGGTATCGATGACGATCAGGTCGCACTCCGCGTCGATCAGCGCCTTGCTGCGCTCCAGCCCTGCATCACCCACGGTCGATGCCGCCGCCACGCGCAGGCGGCCCGAAGCGTCCTTGGTCGCCTGCGGATAGGTGACGGCCTTCTCGATATCCTTGACGGTGATGAGGCCGACGCAATGATAATGATCGTCCACCACCAGCAGCTTTTCGATGCGCCGCTGGTGCAGCAGGCGCATCGCCTCATCCTGGCCCACACCCGTCTTCACCGTCGCAAGATTGTCGTGCGTCATCAATTCGCTCACCGGCTGGGCCGGGTTTTCCGCGAAGCGCACGTCGCGGTTGGTGAGGATGCCGACCAGCTTGCCCGTAGCCTCGACCACTGGAATGCCGCTGATCTTGTGGCGCGCCATCAGCATCTGGGCATCGGCCAGCGTGGCATTGGGGGTGATGGTGATGGGGTTCACCACCATGCCGCTTTCGAAGCGCTTGACCGCGCGCACAGCGTCCGCCTGTTCCTCGATCGAGAGATTGCGGTGCAACACGCCGATCCCGCCCAACTGCGCCATGACGATTGCCATGTCGGCTTCCGTCACCGTGTCCATGGCGGACGACAGGACCGGGATGTTGAGCCTGATCGCCTTGGTTACGTAAGTGCTGGTGTCCGCCTGGCTGGGCAACACATCGGATTCGGCGGGCTGCAACAGCACGTCGTCGAAGGTGAGGCCAAGGCGAATATCCATGTAAAAGCCACTTTCTGCTGCGCGGACCATGCAGGGGCATAGCATGATCGCTGGGGGATTCGTGGCGGCCCATGTAACCATTAACCAGCAAAACGGCCAGACCCCCGATGGTATTTTATTGCGGGGATATTTTGGACGGGGTGTCGAGGGGTTAGATTGGGTGGAAGGCGGACGCTTCCTGTTTTGTCATTCCCGCGAAGGCGGGAATGACGAACTTCGAAAATGTCCGGAAATGGCCAAAAAAGTGAGCGTTTGATGATATTGTCATCCCATCGAAAGCTGGGTTCTCGTGAGGCTAGGTCGAGCGCTATCGCCTGAAATCCCAGCTTTCGCCGGGATGGCGGAAATGAAGGCCGCTCCCCACCCAAAACGGCCACAAGAAAAAGACTGGCGGATTGCTCCGCCAGCCTTTTCTGTTTCGCTTGAGGGCAGGACTTAGAAGTCCATGCCGCCCATGCCGCCCATGCCGCCGCCGGGCATGCCCATCGGCGCCTTGTCGTCGGCGGGCAGTTCAGCGATGGTCGCTTCGGTCGTGATCAGCAGGCCGGCCACCGAAGCGGCGTCCTGCAGCGCGGCGCGAACGACCTTGGTCGGGTCGATGACGCCAGCGGCGACGAGGTTCTCATAGGTGTCGGTCGCGGCGTTGAAGCCCTTGGTCTCGTCATTCTCGCGCAGCAGGTTGCCAGCGACGACGGCGCCGTCGACGCCCGCATTCTGGGCGATCTGGCGCAGCGGCGCTTCGATGGCCTTGCGGATGATGTCGATGCCACGGGTCTGGTCGTCATTGGCGCCCTTGAGGCCATTGAGAGCCTTGGTCGCGTACAGCAGAGCCGTGCCGCCACCGGGGACGATGCCTTCTTCAACGGCTGCGCGGGTCGCGTGCAGCGCGTCGTCGACGCGGTCCTTGCGCTCCTTGACTTCGACTTCGGTGGCGCCGCCGACCTTGATGACGGCCACGCCGCCAGCCAGCTTCGCCAGACGCTCCTGCAGCTTTTCGCGGTCATAATCGGACGTGGTGGTCTCGATCTGAGCGCGGATCTGCTCGGTGCGGCCCTTGATCGCTTCGCCATCACCGGCGCCATCGACGATGGTGGTGTTGTCCTTGTCGATCGTGATGCGCTTGGCGGTGCCGAGCATGCCAAGGGTGACGTTTTCGAGCTTGATGCCGAGGTCTTCGGAGATCACTTCGCCCTTGGTCAGGACGGCGATGTCTTCCAGCATGGCCTTGCGGCGGTCACCGAAGCCGGGAGCCTTGACCGCAGCGACCTTCAGGCCACCGCGCAGCTTGTTGACGACCAGGGTTGCCAGCGCTTCGCCTTCGATATCCTCAGCGATGATGAGGAGCGGACGGCCCGACTGAACCACGGCTTCGAGGATCGGCAGGATCGACTGCAGGTTCGAAAGCTTCTTCTCGTGGATCAGGATGTACGGATCAGCCAGCTCGACAGCCATCTTTTCCGGGTTGGTGATGAAATAGGGCGACAGATAGCCGCGGTCGAACTGCATGCCTTCGACGACGTCCAGTTCGAAGTCGAGACCCTTGGCCTCTTCCACGGTGATGACGCCTTCCTTGCCGACCTTTTCCATCGCTTCCGCGATCTTCTGGCCGACTTCGACGTCACCGTTGGCGGAGATGATGCCGACCTGGGCGACTTCCTGCGAACCGGAAACCGGCTTCGAGCGGGCCTTGACGTCTTCGACGACCTTGGCGACGGCGAGGTCGATGCCGCGCTTCAGGTCCATCGGGTTCATGCCGGCGGCAACCGACTTCATGCCTTCGCGAACGATCGCCTGGGCCAGAACGGTCGCGGTGGTGGTGCCGTCACCGGCGATGTCGTTGGTCTTCGAAGCGACTTCGCGGACCATCTGGGCGCCCATATTCTCGAACTTGTCCTTCAGTTCGATTTCCTTGGCGACGCTGACGCCGTCCTTGGTGATGCGGGGGGCGCCGAAGCTCTTGTCGATGACGACGTTGCGGCCCTTGGGGCCGAGCGTCACCTTGACCGCGTCGGCCAGGATGTCGACGCCGCGCAGAATGCGCTCACGGGCGTCGCGGGAGAATTTTACTTCTTTTGCAGCCATGGGTAAAAACCTTCTTGCAAATGTGTGTGCGGGGAAATCTTGAGTAGGTCAGACGACGACGCCCAGCCCGTCGCCTTTAGGCGACAACACCCAGAATATCCGATTCCTTCATGATCAGCAGGTCTTCACCGTCGACCTTGACTTCGGTGCCCGACCACTTGCCGAACAGCACGCGGTCGCCCGCCTTCACGTCCAGCGGAGTGACCTTGCCGTCTTCGGCCTTGATGCCGGTGCCGACAGCGACGATCTCGCCTTCCTGCGGCTTTTCCTTGGCGGTGTCGGGGATGATGATGCCGCCGGCAGTCTTCTCTTCCGCCTCTACGCGGCGAACGAGAACGCGGTCATGCAACGGACGAAATGCCATGTTGTGTGCCTTTCCCTCTTTACGACGTTTAAATGGGATGAGGTGGAACCGCCATGGACGGCGACTCCGGCTCCTTCTCCCGATGAACCCGTGTCTGTTAGCACTCCCGATCAGGGAGTGCCAGCGCCGTTTCATATGGACGGGAAAGCCCGGAGATCAAGAGCCACCCGTATTTTTTTGGACCCGGAATTTTCCGAACGCAGAACGAAAGAGATTATGACGATGCCGCTATAAGACTTCCGTGCGGACAGAGACAGTCAAACTGTTGCCAAAATGCTTCTACGTGCAAAAAATACGACAAATGCAGGCCGATGCCGGGGAAATACTGCTTTACGTGAATAAAACAGAACAGCAACATTCCCCTGTCGGCTCAACCGGATAGCGGATGGTCGGACAAAAGCAGCGTGATGTCGCGGCATTCCCAGACCGCGGCGCGCGCCACAGAGGGGATAGCCTGATGTCTATGATGAAGACATTTGCCCGGCTGCGTGATGGCGCGGCCCTTTCCGTGTTTGCCCTTGCCAGCTTGAGCGCCGTCGCGGCGACACCAGCCTTGGCCCAAAGCTCTCCGCAAAGCTCCTCCACCGCCGATGAGGGCGAAACCATCGTCGTCACCGGATCACTATTCCGCCGCACCAATACGGAAACGCCATCCCCGGTTACGGTTCTCACCGCCGAGACGCTGCAAAAGGCGGGCATCACCACTGCTTCCGACGCCATCCGGTCCGTGTCCGCCGACAGCGCCGGATCCATCGGCACCGGCTTCCAGAGCGGCTTTTCCGCTGGCGGTTCGGCCGTGTCGCTGCGCGGCCTGGGCGTGTCCTCCACGCTCGTTCTGGTGGACGGGCTGCGCTCCACCAACTTCCCGATCAACGACGACGGGCACAATGCCTATGTCGACCTAAACTCCATTCCGTTCAGCCTGGTCGAGCGGGTCGAAGTGCTGAAGGACGGCGCGTCCTCCACCTATGGCGCCGATGCGATCGGCGGCGTCGTCAACCTGATCCTGAAGAAGCATTTCAACGGCATTGCGGGCAGCGCCGAGGCGGGCGCCGCCTTCCAGGGCGATGCCGCGCACCAGCGGCTGGACCTGACCGCCGGCTATGGCGACTATGAGGATCAGGGCTGGAATATCTACGTCAACGGCGAATATCAGCGCGACGGCCGCGTCACCAACCACAGCCGTGGCTTTCCGTACAACACGCTGGACCTGACCTCCATCGGCGGGCTGGATAACAATAATAATGACAGCACGCTGACCGGCCAGGCAGATAACGGCACGCCGACCGCAGTGGTAACCCGGGTCAGCCAGACCGACCTCAACAATCCGCTTGCCGGCGGCGGCACGTTGCTGACGAACCAATATCAAGCGCTCAACCTGAACTGCGCCAACGGCACCTATACCCAGACGGGAGCGCAGGTCGGCACCGTCTGCAAATATAATCTGGAGGATCAATATAATCAGCTCGCGCCCCTTCAGCGGCGCTATGCCTTTAGCGGCCGCATCAGCGTGCGGATCAACGACAATGTCGAAGCCTATCTGACCGGCATGTATTCCAACAGCTTCGTCAGCATCATCAACCAGCCACGCGCCCTGCGCGCCACCCAGCCCTTCGGCGCTTCGCCATCGCTGGCGTCGAACAATCCGGGGATCGTGCTGCCGGTCTATATCTGCTCGGCGGGCGTCAATTGCGCCACGGCGGCCAATCGTCAGCTCAATCCGAACAACCCCTTTGCGGCCGCCTTCGCCAACGATCCCGCCAATGGCGCGGCGCGCATCCATTATCTGTTCGGGGACATTCCGGCGGGCAGCGACCGCACCAATGAGGTGTGGCGCTTCGCCGGCGGCTTCAGCGGCAGCATCAATGACGACTGGAACTGGAAGATCGACGGGGTTTACGCCCGCGACAACCTCAAGATCACGCAATATGGCTATCTGAACATCGCCAACACGCTGAACGCGATCAACACGGGCGCCTATAATTTCGTCAATCCCTCCGCCAACAGCCAGGCGGTGCGGGACTTCGTGTCGCCTGACATCACCACGCCGTCGCATTCGGAAATGTATTCGGTCGATGCGTCCGTGACCAAGAAGCTGATGGACCTGCCGGGCGGCCCGCTCCAGATCGCCATCGGCGGGCAGGTGCGCCATGAGATGCTGGAGAACAACAACCAGAATGCGGCGCTGGACACCTGGACGCTGACGACATCCGCGGCCTTCGGCAAACATACCGTTTCGGCCGCCTATTTCGAAGTGCAGGCGCCGATCCTCGACAGTCTGGAGGTGAACGCATCCGGCCGCTACGACCATTATTCGGAAGGGTTCAGCCACTTCTCGCCCAAGCTGGGGGTGAAGTTCACGCCGATCCGGCAACTGGCGCTGCGCGGCACCTTCTCCAAGGGGTTCCGGGCACCGACCTTCGCGGAATCGAACCCGCGCAGCCAGTTTGCGGGCTTCTCCAACTTCACGCCGCCAACCTCCTTCCAACTGGCGCATGGCAATAACGGCTATTCGCAGAGATATCGGCTAGGGTCCGGCCTGACCGGCAATCCCGACCTGAAGCCCGAAGTGTCGCGCAGCTTCACGGCGGGCGCCATCTTCGAGCCGACCCGCTGGCTGAGCCTGACCGTCGATTATTATAATGTGAAGAAATCGGACCTGATCGTCGCGGGGCCGCAAACAGGCGATGCTCGAAACGCCTATTATGGACAGTCGAACGTGGCCGCTGCCTGTGCTGCGGTGGCTGCCGTAGGGCCGGGCTATAGCTGCTACGCCATCGACGCGCCCGACCCGGCATTCCCCAATGCCCTGCCCCGCGTGCTGATCATCAACGCACCGTTCGTCAACGCCAACTATGCAGTGACGTCGGGCGTCGACTTCTCGGCCACCGCCAAGATTCCGCTGGGCGACGAGATCATGTGGACGAGCCGGATCGAAGCGACCCATGTGATCCAATATGATCTGCACACTGCCAAGGGCGTGCAGAAATATGCGGGCACCATGGGCCCCTATGAGCTGTCGTCGGGTAACGGCACGCCCGATTGGCGCGGCAACTGGCAGAATACGTTGCAGATCAGGAAATTCGCCCTGACCGCGACGGCCTATTATGTCGGCAAGATCAAGGCGGTGGCGGCGGACGAAGGATCGCTCGACCTTTCCTGCGCCCACAATCTCTATTCAAGCAATCCGCTCTATTCCGACAAATTCTGCCATGTGAAAAGCTTCATCAATGTCGACATGAACGCTCAGGTGGAAGTGAACGAGAATTTCACCTTCTTCGCCAATGTCGGCAATGTGTTCGGTCGCCGGGCTCCGCTGGCGCCCGCTTCCTATACAAGCTCGCCCAATTTCCTGACCACTTGGCATTATGCCGGGCTGATCGGCCGCACCTTCAAGGCGGGGGCAAGCTTCAAATTCTGATCTTCCGTTAAAGGGGGAGAAAGGGCGGCCTCCCTTGGGCCGCCCTTTTTTTGCGCGCGCGCGTTTGTATCGCGGGCGGGCGATCCTTACCTAGCGCCGGAGCGGTGGACCTCCTCGCTACCCGCCGCCCCTGTTAGAAGCCTTTAGAGGGATCGCCTGCATGACCGACACAGCCTATATTCCGCCGCGCGTCTGGACCTGGGACAAGGATAATGGCGGCGCCTTTGCCAACATCAACCGGCCGATCGCGGGACCGACCCATGAAAAGGCGCTGCCGGTCGGCAAACATCCGTTGCAACTTTATTCGCTCGCCACGCCCAATGGGCAAAAGGTGACGATCCTGCTGGAAGAGTTGCTGAAGGCAGGCAAGGATGCGGAATATGACGCCTGGCTGATCCGTATCGGAGATGGCGATCAGTTCGGCAGCGGCTTCGTTTCGGTCAATCCGAACAGCAAGATCCCGGCGCTGATGGACCATGGCGTCTCTCCGCCCCGCCGGGTGTTCGAGTCCGGCTCGATCCTGGTCTATCTGGCCGAGAAATTCGGCGCTTTCCTGCCGACCGATCCGACCAAGCGCACCGAGACGCTCAACTGGCTGTTCTGGCAGATGGGCAGCGCGCCGCTCCTGGGTGGCGGCTTCGGCCATTTCTTCGCCTATGCGCCGGAGAAATTCGAATATGCGATCAACCGCTATGCGATGGAGGCCAAGCGGCAGCTCGATGTGCTGGACCGGCAACTGGCCGAGCATGAATATATAGCGGGCGAGGATTATACGATAGCGGACATGGCGATCTGGCCCTGGTATGGCGGCGTCGCGCTGGGCCGCGCCTATGATGCGGCGGAGTTTCTCGACGTGCAGAGCTACAAGAATGTGCTGCGCTGGGCGAAGCAGATCGACGAGCGGCCCGCGGTGAAGCGCGGGCGGATGGTCAACAAGGCGAACGGGCCGCTGGAAGAACAGCTACACGAACGCCATGAAGCGGGCGACTTTGCGACGCGCACGCAGGACAAGCTGGAGGGGGCGAGCTGAGGGCGACCTTATCCTTGTCCGGTTTTGCCTAGGCGGTTTTGAAATTTTGCGCCGGGTGGCTTCCCGCCATTCCCCCTCCCGCTTGCGGGAGGGGGATGTCTTGGAAATGTCCAAAACCGGCCACACACACACTATCCCGCCGCTTTCACGATCTCCGCCCAGGCGGCTTCGTCGATCACTTCAATGCCGAGCGCGGCGGCCTGTTTGAGTTTCGAGCCGGCGCCGGGACCGGCGACCACCAGGTCGGTCTTGGCGCTGACCGAGCCGGCGGCCTTGGCGCCCAGCCGTTCGGCCTGCGCCTTGGCCTCGTCGCGGCTCATGGTTTCCAGCTTGCCGGTGAAGACGACCGTCTTGCCCGTGACCTGGCTGGCGGTGGTTTCGACCACATAATCGGGCGGAGAGACTTCGCTCAGCAGGTCGTTCCACACCTCCACATTATGCGGCTCGTGGAAGAAATCGGCCAGTGCATGGCCGACCGCTGAGCCCACATTTTCGACGCCGATATGTTCCGCGATCGCCTTGTCGAGGCGGTTGCGGAAGCGGCCTTCCTCTTCCCCCTCCGCAGGCTCGGCGGCATCGCGCAGGGCGATGATCTCTCGGGCAAGCGCGTGAATCGCCTCCAGCGTCGTATAGCGTTTCAGCAGATCACGCGCCGTCACCGCCCCGATATGACGAATACCCAGGCCGAAGAGCAGACGGGCGGCGTCGGGCCGACGCTTCGCCTCTATGGCAGCGAGGAGATTGTCGACCGATTTTTCCTTCCAGCCCTCCCGGCCCAACAGGCTTGGGCGGTGAGCCTTCAGGCGGAAAATGTCGGCGGGTTCGGTGATCCAGCCCAGATCGAGAAATTCCTCTATGCTCTTCTCGCCCAGCCCCTCGATATCGAGCGCGACGCGGCTGACGAAATGGCGCAGCCGTTCGAAACGCTGCGCCGCGCAGATCAGGCCGCCGGTGCAGCGGATGTCGACCTCACCCTCTTCGCGCACGGCTTCCGAATGGCAAACGGGGCAATGATCGGGGAAAGTGAAAGGATCGCGCACGGCATCGCGGGTCAGATTGTCGACCACCTGCGGAATGACGTCGCCCGCGCGCTGCACGACAATGCGGTCGCCGGGACGTACGCCCAGACGCTCGATCTCGTCGGCATTGTGCAGGGTGACGTTGGAAACGACGACGCCGCCGACAGTGACGGGGGTCAGACGGCCCACCGGCGTCAGCTTGCCGGTGCGCCCGACCTGGATATCGATCGCCTCCAGCGTGGTCTGGGCGCGTTCGGCGGGGAATTTATGGGCGATGGCCCAGCGCGGAGCCTTGGCGACGAAACCCAGGCGTTGCTGCCAGTCGAGCCGATCGACCTTATAGACCACGCCGTCAATGTCGAAGGGCAAGTCGGCCCGCGCCGCCTCTATGGCGCGATAATGGGCGATCAGCGCTTCCAGCGTGTCGACGCAGGTGAGCCGGTCGGAAACGGGCAAGCCCCAGTTCGCAATCACCTGCATGACGCCGAGCTGGGTTTCGGCGGGGACCGCGCTGACCTCACCCCAGCCATGGGCCAGGAAGCGCAGCGGGCGGCTGGCGGTGACGGCGGCGTCCTTCTGGCGCAGCGATCCGGCGGCTGCGTTGCGGGGGTTGGCGAATTGGCGGGCCTTTTCCGGGTCTTCGGCTTCGGCCGCCAAACGCGCGTTGAGGGCAACGAAATCGGCCTTGGCCATATAGACTTCGCCCCGGACCTCGAAAAGATCGGGGATGGCTTCGCCCGTCAGGCACTGCGGGATGTCGTCGATGGTGCGGACATTGGCGGTGACATCCTCGCCGGTCGTGCCGTCGCCGCGCGTGGCGGCGAGGACCAGTTCGCCCTTTTCATAGCGCAGCGAGCAGGACAGGCCGTCGATCTTGGGCTCGGCGGTCAGCGCCACCGGGGCATCCTCGGGCAGCGCCAGGAAGCGGCGGACGCGGGCGATGAATTCGGCTATGTCCTCGTCGGAAAAGCCGTTGTCGAGGCTCATCATACGGACGGCATGCTGCACCTTCTTCAGCGAAGAGGTGGGCGCTGCGCCGACCTGGGCGTTGGGAGAGTCGCTGCGGATGAGATGCGGGAAGGCGGCTTCCAGCGCATTATTTTCGCGGACGAGCGCGTCATAGTCGGCATCCGCAATCTCCGGCTCGTCCTGATCGTGATAAAGGCGGTTGTGACGTGCAATCTCGCGCGCCAGGCGCATCAGGCGATTGGCGGCTTCGGCTTCGGTCATTTGCGTGGGGTCGGTCATCAGCCCTGATTCTTGAAAAACTCGTCTATCTTCGAACCCCAATAGACTTCATGGGGCGCGTGAACACCATCTGCATCGATAATCTCGGCAGCGCTCTCCTTTAACAGCCGAACCAAACGCGGTTCGGCAGCACATCGGTTCAAAGAGACAAAAAAGGTTTCCGCATCAGGCGCCAGCCGGTCGGCATGGTTGAGAATAGCCTCCATATCTGGATCACCGGGAGCCTCGAACCGCAACCAGTAGCGCGCAATACAATCCTCCAGAGCCTGTCGTTCCAGCGGATGATATTCGCGATCACAGCGAGCCATGAACATTAGGGCATTCAGAACAGCAACGAAATCGGCTCGTTGACGAACGTTCAAACCCCAACCCGGTTTCGAGCGTTGCGATCTGTCGATCTCAAATTGTGCAAAGAAAGCCAATGGCGAACCGAGTAACTCTCCCGTCGCCGCATCAGCAATATCCGTGATGCGATCGACACGAAATTGACGCACCGCCGCCCGATGATGACAGAAAGCCCATAAATAGAGCGTATCGGCGGCACGATCCAATCGTTGGCAGGTTACAAGCCGCTGAGTAACCTCGCCTTTGCTTGCCGGATAGGTAAGAACGAAGGGTAGGCCAGAAACCGAAATGAGTTTTTCTTGCCACGCAGGCAGCCCGTCTTCGGGAACAGAGGCAGGGTGATCGTCCTCATCGGGGACAACAAAGTCGGTGAGGATTGCTCTTGCTGCGACAAACTTCCCGCGAACCTCCGTCCACAAACTGCTCATCCTTTTGCCCCCTTAGAAATCCAGCCGCACCTCTGCGGCAGCCCCAGCTTTTAGAGTTTGCCTCGATTTGATTGAAGCGCAATGTGCTCCTGCGAAGGCTGGAACACAGTTCAAACGGCAGGACTGGGCTCCTGCATTCACAGGAGCACCACTTTCCTTCGAACAAAAATCCTAAACTCCCAGCAGCCTTTCCGCCTGCGCCCGCGCCTCTGCGGTGATCTCCGCGCCAGAGAGCATGCGGGCGATTTCTTCGCGCCGTTCGCCATCGCTCAAAGCATGGACGCCGGTGCGCGTGACCGTGCCCCCGTTCACATTGGCGCTCGATTTGGCGATCAGCATATGGCCCGCACCCCGCGCCGCGACCTGAGGGCTGTGGGTGACGACCAATATCTGATTGGTCTTCGACAAGCGCGCAAGGCGGTCACCGATGGCGGATGCGACCGCGCCCCCTACCCCGCGATCGATCTCGTCGAAGATCAGCGTGTCCGCCCCGCCCTGCTCCGCCAGCGCGACCTTGAGCGCGAGGATGAAGCGGGACAATTCGCCTCCGCTAGCGATCTTGACCAGCGGCGCGAAGGGCGCGCCGGGGTTGGTGGAGATTTCGAACTCCACCCGGTCCATGCCATGGGCGCCCCATTGCCCCTCCCCCTGCGGTGCGACCACGGTGCGGAAGCGGGCGGCGTCCAGTTTCAGCGGCGCCAGTTCGGCGGCGACAGCGGCGTCGAGCTTGCCCGCCGCCATCTGTCGTTCGGCGGACAGAGCCTGCGCTGCTTCACGATAGGCGGCCGCCTTGGCCCTCGTCTCCGCTTCAAGGGCGGCAAGATGCTCCTCCCCACCTTCGATCGCGGCCAGTTTCGCGGCCATGTCGTTGCGCAGGGCGGCGAGATCGTCGGGCTGCACCTGATGCTTGCGGGCCAGGCCGCGCAGGTCGAACAGGCGGGTCTCGATGGCGTCGAGCCGGGCGGGATCGAAACTCAGCGCCTCGGCGGCTTCGTTCAGGCGGTCCTCCGCTTCGCTCGCCTCGATCACGGCACGGTCGAGCGCGGCGAGAACCTCGGCCAGCAGCTCATATTCGCTGACGATCCGGTCGAGTCGGCGGGCAGCCTGCCGCAACTGGGCAAGGCCGCCATCGGAGCCGGTGAAGCATTCGGTAACGGCGGACAGATCGTCGGACAGGCGGGCACCCTTCTGCATGGTGGCGCGTTCCTCGGCCAGCAGGGCTTCCTCGCCGGGTTCGGGCGCGAAGCGGGTGAGTTCGTCCACCGCATGGGTCAGGTAATCGCGGTCGCGGGCAGCCGTTTCGACGCTGGCGCGGCTTTCGGCAAGGCGGTCGGCGGCGGCCCGCCAGGCCTGATAGGCGCCGGAGACAGCGCCAGTGTCGCAGCGCCCATAGGAATCGAGCAAGGCCCGATGCCCACGCGGGTTGAGCAGACCGCGATCGTCGTGCTGGCCGTGGATTTCCACCAATGCGCTGCTAAGGTCACGCAGCAAGGCGGCCGAACAGGCCTGGTCGTTGATGAAGGCGCGGCTGCCGCCATCGGCCTTGACCATGCGGCGGATGATCAGCGGCTCGCCCGGTTCCAGGTCGATGCCATTGTCGGCCAGCAGGTCCGTCGCGCGATGATCGGCGCGGGGCGTGTCGAAGGTGGCGGTGACGCTGGCCTGCGCCTCCCCATTGCGGACGAGGCCGCTGTCGGCGCGAGCCCCCAGCGCCAGACCCAGCGAATCGAGCAGGATCGATTTGCCTGCCCCCGTCTCGCCGGTCAGCACGCCCAGGCCGGAACCGAAATCCAGGTCCAGCGCCTCGATCAGCACGACATTGCGGATGGACAGGGCGGTCAACATGACGATGGTCCGCGAATGTCATTCCAGCGAAAGCCGGAATCTCGGGCCGCCAGGTCGCGCCCGGACGCCTGAAACCCCAGCTTGCGCTGGGGTGACGATATCATCCGATTAAGCCTTGGGCGCATGTTCCCGCATGAGCTTGTAGGACCGCTCATACCATTTCGAACCGGGATAGTTCTTGCCCAGTACCGCGGCAGCCTTTTGCGCTTCGGCGGGAATGCCGAGCGAGAGATAGCTTTCCACCAGACGCTCCAGCGCTTCCGGCGTATGCGTGGTCGTCTGATATTTGTCGATCACCGTGCGGAAGCGCAGCGTCGCCGCCAGCCACTGACCCCGGCGCTGGTAGAAGCGCCCGACTTCCATTTCCTTGCCCGCCAGATGATCGTTGACGAGGTCGAGCTTCAGCCGGGCGTCGGCGGCGTAGCGCGTGTCGGGATAGCGGCGGATCAGCTCGCCCAGCGCGTCCAGCGACTGCTGGGTGATCTTCTGGTCGCGGGTGACATCGGCAATCTGTTCATAATAGCAAAGCGCGATCAGATAATAGGCGTAGGGCGCGTCCTTGTTGCCGGTATGAATCGACAGGAAGCGCTGGGCGGCGCCGATCGCTTCGGGATAATCCTGATTCATATAATAGCTGAAGGCGGACATGAGCTGCGCCCGGCGCGCCCAGGGCGAATAGGGATGCTGGCGCTCCACCTCGTCGAACAGCGCGGCGGCGAGCTTGTACTGCCCCCGATCCAGCCGATATTTGCCCGCATTGTAGAGCGTGGACACGTCGCGGGCGACATATTGGGTGTCGGCCTTGTTCTTCGACGTCGCGCAGCCGGCGAGCAGGGCGGCAAGCAGAAGCGGTGCGGTGGCCGCGCCGATGCGCGTCATGGTTTTCGTCAGCATGGCCGGGTCATAGCCGAGCGAATGCGCCGCGCCAAGCGGCAGAATGGTGGCAAGCGTCACTATGCGCGGACTGGCAGGTCCAGCCGTGCGGTCGCGCCGCCCTGCGCCGAGCGCTGGAGGGAGAAACGGCCGTTCAATTGCCCCGCCAGCGCGTTGGAAATGCGCAGGCCCAGACTCTGACTGCCGCCCAGGTCGAAATCGGGCTCTATCCCCTTGCCGTCGTCGGTTACGTGGAGCGTGATCCCGCCGTCCGCCATGTCCAGACCGACATGGATGCGACCCGCCCGATGCGGCAGGCCATGTTCGATGGCGTTGCTGACCGCTTCCGTCACGATCAGCGCCAGCGGCACGGCGATATCGGGTTCGAGAATCAGGTCTTCCGGCGCTTCGATGGTCAGCGCTATGTCATCACGGCCGCTGGCTTCCACCACATCGGCGGTCAATGTCGTTAAGAAGGCGCGGATATTCTGCCCCTCCCCCGACGGATTGTAGAGCGCACGGCTGATCCGTCCGACCAGCGCCAGCCGGGCCGAGGCGTCGTCCAGGGCGCGGCGGGCGATGTCATGGTCGACATCGCGCCGCTGGAGCGAGAGCATCGCGGCCACGACCTGAAGATTATTGGACACGCGGTGCTGCAATTCGTGAAACAGCAGCTCGCGATTTTCCGCCAGCGCGCGGCTGCGCTCCCGCTCGATCGCGAGGTTGAAATTCGCCTCTGCATGAAATGGATGAGCGCGATGTCGACCGCCACGACGGCGCCGTAAAAGCCAAGGGCCAGCAGGACACCCGGATCGAATGCAATGCCCATGCGCGGCGGAATGAAGAAATACCAGGAAAGCGCGCCGCACAGCAGGCCCGCATAGATGCCCGGCCGTACGCCGAAGAGGAAGGATGAGAGAATGACGGCAGGAAAGAAGGACACGAAAGGATAGCCGACCGGCATGACGATTTCGGCGGCGCTCCGGATCGCAAATGCGATCAGGCAGAAGGCTGTCGTCAGCAGATAGGCCTGCCACGGTCGCCGCAGGACAAGCGGCAGGCGCTCCACGAATTTTTCGTTCCTGCGCTGCATATGTCCCCCCAAACCCTTTGTTACCGTATCATAACTTTCATTCCCGCCAACTGATTGAGATCAGGAAAGACTCGATTCCATCGAAAAGGGCGCCCGGATGATCCGGACGCCCTTTCCTGCTGTTTCAGCGATGTGCTTGCGCGATCAGTCCTGGGTCAGGAAGTCGGGCAGACCGGCGTTCGAGCCGTCATCATCACCGCCCTTGCCGCCTTCGCCACGCGGGCCACGGTCACGGCGCGGGCCACGATCGCCACGACCTTCACCACCGCGACCGCCACGGTCGCCGCCATCGCGACGCGGGCCACGGCCCCGATCACCACGATCACCGCGGTCGCCGCGCGGTTCACGCGGCTCGCGGGCAGGACGGGTGTCCTCCAGCTCTTCGCCGGTCTCCTGATCGACGACGCGCATGGACAGGCGAACCTTGCCGCGCGGGTCGATCTCCAGAACCTTGACCTTCACTTCCTGGCCTTCCGACACGACGTCGGTCGGCTTTTCGACGCGCTCATTCTTCATTTCGGAGACGTGGACGAGGCCGTCCTTGCCACCCATGAAGTTCACGAACGCACCGAAGTCGACGATGTTGACGACCTTGCCGGTGTAGATCTTGCCGACTTCCGCTTCCTCGACGATGCCGAGAATCCACGCCTTGGCGGCTTCGATCTGAGCGATGTCGGACGAGCTGATCTTGATGATGCCCTCATCGTCGATGTCGACCTTCGCGCCGGTTTCCGCGACGATCTCGCGGATGACCTTGCCGCCGGTGCCGATGACGTCGCGGATCTTCGACTTGTCGATCTGGATCGTCTCGATGCGCGGGGCATGGGCCGACAGCTCGGAACGGGTCGAGGACAGCGCCTTGCTCATCTCACCCAGGATATGGGCACGGCCTTCCTTGGCCTGACGCAGGGCGACTTCGAAGATTTCCTGCGTGATGCCGGCAACCTTGATGTCCATCTGCATGGTGGTGATGCCCGCTTCCGTGCCCGCCACCTTGAAGTCCATGTCGCCCAGATGATCCTCGTCGCCCAGAATGTCGCTGAGGACAGCGAAATTCTTGCCTTCCAGGATCAGGCCCATGGCGATGCCCGACACCGGACGCTTGAGCGGAACGCCCGCGTCCATCATCGACAGCGAACCGCCGCAGACCGTCGCCATCGAGGACGAGCCGTTGGACTCGGTGATGTCGGACAGGACGCGGATGGTGTAGGGGAACTCGTCCTTGCTGGGCAGGACGGGGTGCAGGGCGCGCCATGCCAGCTTGCCATGACCGACTTCGCGACGGCCCGGCGCGCCGAAGCGGCCGACTTCACCGACCGAATAGGGCGGGAAGTTATAGTGCAGCATGAAGTTTTCATAATAGACGCCGTTCAGGCCGTCGATCATCTGCTCGGCGTCCTTGGTGCCCAGCGTGGTGGTGCAGATCGACTGCGTTTCGCCACGGGTGAACAGCGCCGAACCATGGGTGCGGGGCAGGAAACCGACGATCGCCTCGATCGGGCGAATCTGCGTGGTGGTGCGGCCGTCGATGCGCTTGCCGTCCTTCAGGATGGCGCCGCGCACGATCTCGGCTTCCAGCTTCTTGGTCAGCTTGATGCCGGCCATGACGGTCTGGGCGTCCAGGCCGTCAGCGGTGAACTGTGCCTTCGCCTTGGCGCGGGCTTCGTTCAGCGCGTTGGAGCGGGCCGACTTGTCGGTCAGCTTGTAGGCGGCGGTGATGTCCTTGCCGATCAGCTTCTTGAGCTTCTTCTTCAGGTCATCCAGATTGTCGCCCGTGGCAACGTCCCACGGATCCTTCGCCGCCTTTTCAGCAAGGTCGATGATCGCGTTGACGATCTTCTTGCTGGCTTCATGGGCGAACAGGACGGCGCCGAGCATGACCTCTTCCGACAGCTCCTTGGCTTCGGATTCGACCATCATCACCGCACTGCCGGTGGCGGCGACGACCAGGTCGAGTTCGCCGGTCTTCACTTCGTCCAGCGACGGGTTGAGCTGATATTCACCATCCTTGTAGCCGACGCGGGCAGCGCCGATCGGACCCAGGAAAGGCACACCCGACAGGGTCAGCGCGGCCGAAGCGGCGATCATCGCCACGATATCGGGCTCGCTCTCGCCGTCGAAGCTCAGAACCTGAGCGATGACGTTGATTTCGTTATAGAAACCTTCGGGGAAGAGCGGGCGGATCGGGCGGTCGATCAGGCGGGAAACCAGCGTTTCCTTTTCCGTGGCGCCACGCTCACGCTTGAAGAAGCCACCCGGAATGCGACCGGCGGCCGAATATTTTTCCTGATAATGGACGGTCAGCGGGAAGAAGTCCTGTCCTTCCTTCACCGACTTGGCGGCGGTCACGGCGCACAGCACCACCGTCTCGCCATAGGTCGCCAGCACGGCGGCGTCGGCCTGACGCGCAATACGGCCGGTTTCGAGAGTCAGGGTCTTGCCTGCCAGCTCGATTGATACCTTCTTTACATCGAACATAGATTTTTCCTTCGCCCGCGCGGCCCTATTGCCGGGCGGGGCCTGTGTTGCGCGCTATCCGGCGCGCGGCGGTTTCGGGGCATCGTCTGGCCCCTTGTTTCGAGGGATCGCGCCGGATTGCACAATCTCCTCACCTGCTTACCGTGTTCCTGCGACCCGAAGGGCGGCGTAAGCCAACGCAGGAACCCAGTTCTGGTCTTTGTCCTGGATCCCCGCCTTCGCGGGGGCGCCCCAGACCTATTTGACCAATACGTAATCGGCCCGCCGAAGCGGGCCGAACGATTGGGTCACTTACTTGCGCAGGCCCAACTTGGCGATGAGGTCGGTGTAACGCGCCCCATCCTTCTTCTTCAGATAGTCCAGCAGCGAACGGCGCTTGTTGACCAGCATAAGCAGGCCGCGACGGCTGTGGTTATCCTTGTGGTGACCCTTGAAATGCTCGGTCAGGTTCGAAATGCGCTCCGAGAGGATCGCCACCTGGACTTCCGGCGAACCGGTATCGCCTTCGGCGCGGGCATGTTCCTTGATCAGCGCTTCCTTGCGCTCAGCAGTAATCGACATCGGCTTCCTTTCATTTTAGAGATTAAAGCCGCGCACCACCCGGATCTCCGGGCCACTGGCTTCGACCAGCGCGACGGGTGTTTGCCCGTCCATCGCCAGCATCAGGCCGGTATGCGGTTTCCCCATAAGCACCTTCCCCTGTCGGAGAGCCAGCGCGTCATCGGGAGAGACTGCGAGAGCCGGGATGTCGTCCAGCCCTGCGGTCAACGGCAGCATGCACTGCGCGATGCCGCCGCCCCTAGCAGCTTCGTTCAATTTGTCCAGCGAAATCGCGGATTCCAGGGTGAACGGCCCCGCCTTAACCCGGCGGAGCATCGTGACATGGCCCACCGTGCCAAGCGCGAGCGCAATGTCGCGGGCAAGGCTGCGGATATAGGTGCCCTTGGAGACATGAGCGGTGAGGGTGACGGAGGCAAACCTGTTTTCCTCGAGTTCTGGCCCTTCCGGCTCCTGCCCCGTGATGGAGAGGGCGTGGATGGTGACGGCGCGGGTCTTCATCTCCACCTCCTGCCCTGCGCGGGCGAGGTCATAGGCGCGCTGGCCGTCGATCAGGATAGCCGAATAGGCAGGCGGAGCCTGCTCGATCGGGCCGGTGAACCGCGGCAGCACGGCTTCGACATCGGCCAGCGTCGGGCGATGCTCGCTGGCGGCGATTTCCTTGCCCTCCAGGTCGAGCGTGTCGGTCTGGACACCGAAGGCAACGGTAAAATCATAGATTTTGTCGCTGTCCAGCATCCGCCCGGCGAGCTTGGTCGCTTCACCGATCGCGATGGGCAGCACGCCAGTCGCCAGCGGGTCGAGCGTGCCGCCATGGCCGACCTTCCACTTCCCCGCGCCACTCTGGCGCAGGGCGCGCTTCACGGCGCTCACTGCCTGGGTCGACCCCAGGCCATGGGGTTTGTCGATGATGATCCAGCCGTGCATGGCGGCGGGCTCTAACCGTCATGCGGCCTATTGTCAGCCCTTCTTGGGCCGGCAGACAAATCAGTCGCCCGATCGCCTTTCAGCAAAATGGCGGCGGCAGAGCGCGACATAGCGGTCATTGCCGCCGATTTCAGTCTGCTCGCCCTCGCGGATCGGGCGTCCTTTCCCATCGACGCGCAGGTTCATGATCGCCTTGCGCCCGCATTCGCAGATTGTCTTGATCTCCGTCAACGTGTCGGCAAGGCCCAGCAGCGCCGCGCTGCCCTCGAACAATCGCCCCTGGAAGTCGGTGCGGATGCCATAGCAGAGCACGGGGATGCCCAACCGGTCGCACACCGCGGCAAGCTGCCAGACCTGATCGGTGTTCAGGAACTGCGCTTCGTCGATCAGCACGCAGGACAAGGGGGTCTCCGCCTGCCGCGCCTCGACGGACTGGAAAAGATCGGTCGCCGCGTCGAAGAGATGCGCCTGCGCCTCCAGCCCGATGCGGGACACGATCCGGCCCTGGCCGTAGCGGTCATCGATCGCGGCGGTCCAGAGCATGGTTTCCATGCCGCGCTCGCGATAGTTGAAGCTTGATTGCAGCAGGGTGGTCGATTTGCCCGCGTTCATCGAGCTGTAGTAGAAATAGAGCTTCGCCATCAGCGTGCCATCGGAGCAACGCTTTTGAGGAAGCGCACAAGCGCATCTCCCAGCGCAATGCGCTTGTCGGAGAAACTATGGTCGGTCGGCCAGACCATCAGCCGCGTGTCCGGATTGGCGGATTGCGCGTCAGCGGTGACCTTGCGGGCCATAGCGCCGATGCCCCGCTCCGCGCCGATGATGGTGAGCGGGCGGCGGCCATAGCCGACCAGTCGGCGGCCGAGGTCGAATTTTTGCGGCTGGGCGCGGATTTCGCCGGTCAGGCTGTCATAGGTCGCGCCTTCAAGCGGCGGCAGGTCACTGGCGACTTCGGCCTTCCAGGCGGCTTCGCCCTGCGGCGTCGAGAGCGCGGCAACGGTTTCGGCCGGGTCCCAGGGGTCGATCAGGAACAGGCCGGCGACATGGGGTTCGGCGGCGGCGACATCAGCGGCCATGAAGCCGCCCATGCTGTGGCCTGCGACGACGATGGTGCTGGTATCGATACGATATTTGGCCACGGTGGCGGATTGCTGGAGATATTGCAGCGCGTTCCAGGCATCTTCCGAGGCGTGGGTGAAAGAGAAGCTGCCGGGACTGCCCCAGGAGCCGCGATAGTGAAGCGTCAGGACATTCCATCCGGCGCGGCGGGCGGCCTGGGCGATGTCCAGATTCTGCTCATTGCCGGGAAAGCCGTGGAGCAGAAGCAGAGTCGGGTGAAGGCCCGATCCGGCAGCGGTATAGAGAACCGCGTTCAGCGCGCCATCCTCGGAGGGGATGACGAAGGCGCTCACGCCAGCCGGATAGGCGCTGTCGGGCGCGGGATCGCTGATGACGGCGGGGTGGATCGGCGCTTCCTTCGCCGCCAGCGGCGCAGCGAGGGCCAATAATCCGCCCGAAAATATCCCGATTCTTTTCATATGCCCTGCCCCTTGGTTCTTGTCCGGGAGAGGCGTTGTTAGCCGGGCTGCGCCGTCCCGTCGACGGGATTAGAATCAGTTCGCTTCACGGAGAGCCTAGTCCCGCACAGAAGCACTGCGCGCTCATTCGTCTTCAGGCGTTTCCAGATCGCGGGCAACCTTGGGGTCGCGAAGCAGCTTGTCGATGTGGGTACCCTCATCGAAACTCTCATCCGCCAGGAATTTAAGCTTCGCCGCATATTTGAGGCGGATGCGGGTCGCAACCTCGCGCTGGAGATAGGCGGTATTGGTGCGCAGAGCCTTCAGCACCGCTTCCTCATCCTGTCCCAGCAGCGACTTCACGAACACGGTCGCGTGGCGCAGGTCGGGTGACATGCGGACTTCGGTGATGCTGACGACATGCCTGGCCAGCACATCGTCATGCACGTCACCGCGCTGGAGGATGTCGGAAAGGACATGGCGCACCTGTTCGCCTACACGGAGCAGACGAACGGAGGGGCCTTCATTTTGTTGAGCCATTGCAAATCCTGGCCACCCCGGCTTGCACCGGGGTAGCTCATTCGATGGTTACAGCGTGCGGGCGCGTTCCTCGACCTCGAACAGTTCGAGCGTGTCGCCGGGCTTGATGTCGTTGGTGTCCTGCAACACCGCACCGCATTCCATGCCTGCACGGACTTCGGACACATCGTCCTTGAAGCGGCGCAGCGAGGCGATGTGGGTGCGCGACACGATGACATCGTCGCGGGTAAGGCGCGCATTGAGACCCTTGCGGATGATGCCGTCGAGGACGAGCAGACCGGCCGCCTTGTCCTTCTTGCCCGCCGGGAACACCTGAAGCACCTCGGCCCGGCCGACGATGGTTTCGATACGCTCCGGCGCGAGCTGGCCCGCCATTTCGCCACGGACTTCTTCGAGCAGGTCGTAGATCACGTCATAATAGCGCAGCGAGATCTTCTCGCGCTCCGCCAACTGACGCGCCTTGGCATTGGGACGGACGTTGAAGCCGATCAGCGGCGCACGGCTGGCGGCTGCCAGCGTGACGTCGCTTTCGGTGATCGCGCCGACGCCCGAATGCAGGATGCGCACCTTGATCTCGTCGGTCGAGATGCGGTTGAGCGACGACACGATCGCTTCGACCGAACCCTGCACGTCGCCCTTCACCACCACCGGATATTCGATGACGGTCGTGTTCAGCGCCGAGAACATATGCTCGAAGCTGGTCGGAGCGGTGGTGGTGCGCTTCTTGGTCGCCTGTTCCTGACGGTAAGCGGCGACTTCGCGGGCGCGGGCTTCATTTTCCACGACGGTGAGTTGGTCGCCCGCCATGGGAACACCCGAAAGACCCAGCACCTCGACCGGAGTCGAGGGACCGGCGGTCTTCACATTCTGGCCCTTGTCATTGATCAGAGCACGCACCTTGCCGCTCTCCGCGCCGATGACGAAGGTGTCGCCGACCTTGAGCGTGCCCCTGCGGACCAGCACGGTGGCAACCGCGCCACGGCCCTTGTCGAGCTGCGCCTCGATCACATTGCCTTCGGCAGCGCGTTCGGGGTTGGCGGTCAGTTCCATGACCTCGGCCTGGAGCAGAATCTTCTCGATCAGCTCGTCCAGACCCGTCTTCTTGAGCGCCGATACCTGCACGTCCTGCACGTCGCCGCCCATATCCTCGACGACGATCTCATGCTCCAGAAGACGCTCGCGCACCTTTTGCGGATTGGCTTCCGGCTTGTCGCACTTGTTGATCGCCACGATCATCGGGACGCCAGCGGCCTTGGTGTGGTTGATGGCTTCGATGGTCTGCGGCATCAGCCCGTCATCGGCCGCCACCACGAGGATGACGATGTCGGTGACGTTGGCGCCGCGCGCGCGCATTTCAGAGAAGGCTTCGTGGCCCGGCGTATCGAGGAAGGTGATGACGTCGCCCCCCTTGGTCGTCACCTGATAGGCGCCGATATGCTGGGTGATGCCCCCGCTTTCGCCCGCGACCACATCGGTCCCGCGCAGCGCGTCGAGCAGCGAGGTCTTACCGTGGTCGACATGGCCCATGATGGTTACGACCGGCGCACGGAGCTTCAGCGTCTCGGGCGCGTCGACATCGCCTTCGATGCCGATTTCGACGTCGGCATCGGACACGCGCTGGATGCGGTGACCGAATTCCTCGACCAGCAATTCCGCCGTATCCTGATCGATCGGCTGGTTGAGCGTGACGGCAGTGCCCATCTTGAACAGAGCCTTCACCAGATCCGCGCCCTTTTCGGCCATACGGTTGGCGAGTTCCTGAACGGTGATGCTTTCCGGCACGACCACATCGCGCGACTGCTTTTCGCGAGCCTGGGCACCGCCCGAATAATGGGCGCGGCGTTCCTTCTCGCGGGCGCGCTTGAGCGCGGCGAGGCTGCGGGCGCGAGCGCTGTCGTCGTCCGCCAGAGCGCGGGTCACGGTCAGCTTGCCGGCCTGACGGCGATTGTCGTCGCCACGCTTGGCGCGGTCGGGCTTGGCCGGTTCCGGACGCTTGACCGGCGCGACCGGGGTAAAGCGGCGCGGCGGAGGCATGGCGGAGGCGCCGGGCGTTGCCGGCTTCTGATCGGCGGCAGCGGGCGCGGCTTCGGCGGCAGGCGCAGCTTCTTCGGTTGGCGCAGGCGCGGCCGGAGCCTCGTCGACTTCCTCGACAGCCTTGGCCTGTTGCTCGACCTGACGCGTGGCTTCCGCCTCAGCGGCTTCGGCAGCCAAGCGATTTTCCTCGGCTCGGCGCTTTTCTTCCTCGGTCGCGGCAAGACGCTGGGCATCCTCGCGGCGGCGCGCATCTTCCAGCGCGGTCATCCGGGCCTCTTCCGCCTCGCGCAGCAGCTTGGCCTGCAATTCCTGACGCGACATCAGGCTTTGCGGCGGCGACTGGCGCACGGGAGCGGCAGGCTGCGGCGCGCGAGTCTGCTGCGGCGGGGAAGCCGGAGCCGCCGGAGCGACAGGCGCAGGCGCGGGATCGGCCTGAAGCTCAGGCGCAGAGGCGCCGGCTTCACCCGGCCTGCCCAGGATGCGGCGCCGCTTCACCTCAACCACGACCGTATTCTTGCGGCCATGGCTGAACTGCTGCTGCACCTGACCGGACTCGACCGTGCGCTTGATCCCCAGCGGCTTGCGGCCCAGAACCGGCTTGTCTTCCTTGCTGTCACTCATACGACTGAACTATACCCTTCACATCAACCCGGCTGGTAAGGCCCGCCGGCGCCTTTCAATTCCAACAACCACTTCAGGCGCCCAGCGCACCGGCAGAGTCCTGCTCCCCATGCACCGGCGCCTCGTTAGCGCAACCCAGATAGCTTTCCAAGCGGCCTATGGCCGCACGCAGACGCGACGCCGCACGCGAGTCGGTCACTGCGATATGGACGACATTGTCCCGCCCCATTGCCATAGATAGGGCGTGTCGGTCCACAGGCAAGACGATGCCCGCCAAATCGGTGCCCTCCGCCTCCTGCCCGACGCGGAGCGCCTGATCGAGCTTGCGGTTGCCGTCTGCAGCCGCATCGGCGGCATGAAGCAAGAGGGTCACGTCCCCTTTGCGGCAAGCGACATCGATCTTTTCCGAACCTGTAAGGACCATGGAAGCCTTCGCCTCCAGCCCCAGACGGTCCAGCAGAGCCTTGCGCAAGCCGTCCTCGATGAGGGCGGGCAGCGTGTCGGGGATTTGCAACTCGCCTGTCTTGAAGGCGCGGGCCAGTGCGCCCTTGAGCTTGCCTTTCATGTGCGGCTGTTCGAGTTCGGTGCGGGTGACGCCGATCCAGGCGCCCCGGCCGGGGGCTTTGGCGCGGATGTCGGGCAGGATTTCGCCATTGGGGCCGCAGGCGAGGCGCACCAGCATTTCCGGGTCGGCGCGGTCGCCGGACAGAATGCATTTGCGTTCGGTCATGCCAGCGCCTCCCCGCCAACTGCCATGTTCCTGCGACCCGAAGGGCAGCGCAAGCCAAAGCAGGAACCCAGTTCAGCGCTATCGAGGAGATGCGACGGCGGGGATGGGCTCCTGCCTTCGCAGGAGCCCATCAGCCGAACAGCGATGTCGGCGTTCAGCCTCTCATTGGGAAGTGACCGCAGCATTGGCGTCCTCCCCAGGTTTGGAGGCCGGCACGCGGTCAGCGATAAGCTGCCCGCCCGACCCATAATTTTCCGTCGAAATCTCGGAAATCACCACTTGCACGGCAGCAGGCGACTTCCCCAGCCGCTCGACAAGCGACTGGGTGACGTCAGCGACGATAGCCGCCTTCTGCTCACGGGTGGCGTTTCCGGCCAGACGGATGTCGACAAAGGGCATCTGTTCTTACGCTTCCTCGTCTTCGAACCAGTGCGCGCGGGCGGCCATGATGATCTCATTGCCCTGCTCTTCGTTCAGGCCATATTCGGCCAGAATCCCGCCCTTGTCCTCGCTGCTTTCGTTGCGGCGGCGGCGCTGGTCGACGCGCTTCTTCGCGATCAGCTCATCGGTGGCGAGGTCGGCCAGATCATCCAGCGTCTTGATGCCCGCCTTGCCCAGCGTCACCAGCATGGCTTCGGTGAGGTGCGGCATGCCGGCCAGCGCGTCCTCGACGCCCAGCGCCTGGCGCTCTTCGCGGGCAGCGGCTTCGCGGCGATCCAGCGCTTCCTGCGCGCGGCTCTGCAATTCTGCGGCGAGGTCTTCGTCGAAGCCCTCGATCGCGGCCAGTTCCTCGACGCCGACATAGGCGACTTCTTCCAGCTCGCCAAAGCCTTCCGCCACCAGAAGCTGCGAGAGCGTCTCGTCCACATCCAGCTCGTTCTGGAATAGTTCGGAGCGGGCGACGAATTCCTTCTGGCGCTTCTCGGACGCGTCGGCCTCGGTCATGATGTCGATGGCCTTGCCGGTGAGCTGCGAGGCCAGACGGACATTCTGGCCGCGACGGCCGATGGCGAGCGAGAGCTGATCGTCGGGCACGACGACTTCGATGCGTTCCTCTTCCTCGTCGATGACGACGCGGGCGACCTGCGCGGGCTGAAGCGCGTTGACGACGAAGGTCGCGGTGTCCTCGCTCCAGGGGATGATGTCGATCTTTTCGCCCTGCATTTCCTGCACGACGGCCTGCACGCGGCTGCCCTTCATGCCGACGCAGGCGCCGACCGGGTCGATGCTCGAATCGCGGCTGATGACGCCGATCTTGGCGCGGCTGCCCGGATCGCGGGCGGCGGCCTTGATCTCGATCACGCCGTCATAGATTTCGGGCACTTCCTGCGCGAACAGCTTCTTCATGAATTCGGGGTGTGCGCGGCTGAGGAAAATCTGCGGCCCGCGATTTTCGCGGCGCACGTTCAGGATCACCGAGCGGATGCGGTCGCCCACGCGGACGACTTCGCGGGGAATCTGCTGATCGCGGCGGATGACGCCCTCGGCGCGGCCCAGATTGACGACGACATGGCCGAATTCGACGGATTTCACGACGCCGGTGATGATCTCACCCACGCGGTCCTTGAATTCCTCATGCTGGCGTTCGCGCTCGGCGTCGCGGACCTTCTGGAAGATCACCTGCTTGGCCGACTGGGCGTCGATGCGGCCCAGGTCGATCGGGGGCAGCGGGTCGACGATGAAGTCACCGATCACGGCATCCTTCTTCAGCTTCTGCGCCTGGCGCAGATCGACCTGCTTGAAATAGTCGTCCACAGCCTCGACCACCTCGACGACGCGCCACAGGCGCAGGTCTCCGGTCTCCGGGTCCAGCTTGGCGCGGATGTCGTTTTCCGCACCATAGCGGGCGCGGGCGGCGCGCTGGATCGCGTCTTCCATCGCCTCGATGACGATCGCCTTGTCGATCATCTTCTCGCTGGCGACGCTGTTCGCAATGGCGAGCAGTTCGGCCTTGTTGGCGGAAATGGCGTTGGCCATGGTCGTGAACCCTTATTCTTCGGTTTCGAACTCGTCCGCCCCATCGGAGGAGAGCGGCATACTAGCAGCAATCAGCGCGTCGGTCAGTATCAGCTTGGCATCCCCGACCAGCGCGAAAGGGATGACCACTTCACCGGCCTTGACGTCGGTGAACAATATGTCCTCGCCCTCGACGCCGTTCAGCACGCCCCGGAAGCTCTTGCGGCCCGAGACGGTTTCGGCGGCGGCGATCTTCGCCTCATGCCCGGCCCATTCGATGAAATCGTGCAGGCGGGTCAGCGGACGGTCGATGCCAGGCGAGCTGACTTCGAGGCGATAGGCCTCCTCGATCGGGTCGGCTTCGTCCAGCACGTCCGAGAGGCGGCGGGAGATGGTGGCGCAATCCTCGATGACGAGCTGCTTCGTTTCCGGCCGTTCGGCCATGATCTGCAGCGTATATTCGTCGCCCGATCCGAACAGCTTGATGCGCACGAGGGCGAAGCCCAGGGCTTTCACCTCCGGTTCGATCAGGGCTGTCAGTTCGGCGATGTCCGCCA
Organism: Sphingobium sp. TKS; assembly: GCF_001563265.1. Taxonomy (NCBI): domain Bacteria; kingdom Pseudomonadati; phylum Pseudomonadota; class Alphaproteobacteria; order Sphingomonadales; family Sphingobiaceae; genus Sphingobium; species Sphingobium sp. TKS. Next base: position 3,177,851 of record NZ_CP005083.1, read on the forward strand.
TGCAGTCTCCAAAAGCAAATGTGCAGCTTCTTCGTCGCCGCAGGCTCTTGCCTGCGACCCCGACATGTTTGACGATGTAAGGAAGCAACGGCGATATAGGCGGGATGCCGCGCTGCTGCAACAACATTTGTTGCAGGGCATTTCATGCCCGGACGAGAGGAGATTCGATGCGCCAATTCGCCCTGACCGCCCTGCCCCTGGCGCTTATCGCCTGTTCGCCGGACAATGCCGTGGGGCAAAATAGCGCCGCCTCGACGGACAAGCCATTCAAGACGTCGGTGATTGCCGATTTCGATTCTCCCTGGGCGATGACCTTCCTGCCGGACGGGCGGATGTTGATTACCGAGAAGGCCGGCGAGATAATCCTGTTCGATCCGGGAAACGGAACGAAAATTCCCGTCGCGGGAATGCCGAAGGTCGACAGCGCAGGCCAGGGCGCCCTGATGGATGTCGTGCTGGCGCCCGGATTTGCGCAGGACAAGAGGGTTTATTTCAGCTTCTCCGAAACCGGACAGGGCGGCAAGGGTGTGGCGCTCGCCACCGGCACCTTCCATCAGGCAAGCGACGGGACGACGAAGCTGGATGGCGTGAAGGTGATTTTCCGTGCCAGCCAATATGTCGACGGCAACGGCCATTATTCGGGGCGAATCGCCTTTTCCCCGGATAGGAAATATCTGTTCTTCACCAATGGCGAGCGGCAGAAATTCGATCCGGCGCAGGATCCGAAATCGACATTGGGCAAGGTGCTGCGGTTGAATTTGGATGGGACGGCTGCGGCGGGCAATCCGCTGGCGGCCAAGGGATTTCATCCGGCGGTCTGGTCCTATGGGCATCGCAACCTGCTGGGGATCGCGTTCGACAAGGACGGGCGGCTCTGGGAGCAGGAAATGGGGCCGCGAGGCGGGGATGAACTCAATCTGATCAAGCCGGGGCTGAATTATGGCTATCCCCTCGCTTCCAACGGCAGCCATTATGATGGGCGCGACATTCCCGATCACAAGCCGGGCGACGGGTTCGAAGCGCCAAAGCTCTGGTGGAATCCGGTGATCTCGCCCGGTGGGCTTGTCTATTATTCGGGCGACCTGTTCCCGCAGTGGAAGAATTCGCTGTTCATCGGCGGGCTGTCGAGCCAGTCGCTGGTGCGCGTGAAGCTGGACGGAGACAAGGCCGTCAAAGCCGATCGGTGGGACATGGGCGCGCGAATCCGGGAGGTGGAGCAAGGGCCGGATGGCGCGCTCTGGCTGCTGGAGGATGGCAAGGATGGGTCGCAGGGACGGTTATTGAAGCTGACGCCTGCCTGATATCGTCATCCCAGCAAAAGCCGGGGTCTCAAGCCGAAGCGCGAGACATAGCCGCACGAGATCCCAGCTTTCGCTGGGATGACACATGCAATCAAACCAACCGGCTCTGCTTGACCGCCGCTTCGATGAAGCTGGCGAACAGCGGATGCGGGTCGAAGGGTTTGGACTTGAGTTCCGGGTGGAACTGCACGCCGACGAACCAGGAATGGTCCGGCCGCTCGACGATTTCCGGCAACATGCCGTCGGGCGACATGCCCGAGAAGATCAGGCCGCCCTTTTCCAGCGGTTCGCGATAGCCCGCATTGACCTCATAGCGATGGCGGTGCCGCTCGCTGATCTCGCTCGCGCCGTAGATGCCCGACACGACGCTGTTGCCGGTGAGCTTGGCCGGATAGGCGCCCAGACGCATCGTGCCGCCCAGATCGGTCTCCGCCGTGCGCTTTTGCAGGCCTTCCTTGCTCATCCATTCGGTGATGAGGCCGACGACCGGCTCGCTGGTTTCGCCAAATTCGGTGGTCGAGGCATTGTCGATGCCCGCCGTGTTCCGCGCGCCCTCGATGCAGGCCATCTGCATGCCCAGGCAAATGCCGAAGAAAGGCACATTGCGCTCGCGGGCGAACTTGACCGAGGCGATCTTGCCCTCCGACCCGCGCACGCCGAAGCCGCCGGGGACGAGGATGCCGTGCATCGGCTCAAGCCGGGCGGCGATGTCCGCCCCCTCTTCCTCGAACAATTCGGCGTCGATCCACTTGATGTTGACCTTCACCCGGTTGGCGAAACCGCCATGGTGTAGGGCTTCGTGAAGCGACTTATAGGCATCGGGCAGGCCGACATATTTGCCGACCACGCCGATGGTGACTTCGCCCTCGGGATTTTGCTGGCGGTCCATGATGTCGTGCCAGCGGTCGAGCTTCGGCTCGGGCGCACCCTCCATGCCGAAAGCGCGCAGCACTTCATCGTCCAGCCCCTCGGCATGATATTGCGTCGGCACGGCATAGATGCTGCTCGCGTCGAGCGCCGGGATGACGGCTTCGGGCCGGACGTTGCAGAACAGCGCGATCTTGTGCCGCTCGCTCTCCGGCAACGGATGTTCGCAGCGACAGAGCAATATGTCGGGCTGGATGCCGAGCGAGGTCAGTTCGCGCACGCTATGCTGGGTCGGCTTGGTCTTCAGCTCGCCCGCCGCCGCGATATAGGGGACCAGCGTCACATGGACGAAAATCGACTGGCTGCGCCCCAGATCATTATGAAGCTGGCGGATCGCCTCCATGAAGGGCAGCGATTCGATGTCGCCCACCGTCCCGCCAATCTCGCACAACACGAAATCCAGATCGTCGGATTCGGCGAGGGCAAAGGCCTTGATCTCGTCAGTGACGTGCGGGATCACCTGCACCGTCGCACCCAGATAGTCGCCGCGCCGCTCGCGCTGGATGATGGTCTGATAGACGCGGCCCTGGGTCACATTGTCGGATTGCCGCGCCGAAACGCCGGTAAAGCGCTCATAATGGCCAAGGTCGAGGTCGGTTTCCGCCCCGTCATCAGTCACATAGACTTCGCCATGCTGATACGGACTCATCGTGCCCGGATCGACGTTGAGATAGGGATCGAATTTCCGAATGCGCACACGGAAACCTCGCGCTTGCAACAAAGCTGCAAGCGAAGCGGCCATCAGGCCCTTGCCAAGCGAGGAGACCACGCCGCCGGTGATGAAAATATACCGCGCCATGGGAGGAGAGGCTTAGCCTTTTACAAACGAGTTAAGCAAGCGCGCGAATCCACGCGCGAGCAAAAAAAGCGAAATTGACGGTTAAGTCGTTCAGTTCGCGAGCGGAACCGCACCATTTGCAGCGTTGCTGCTCGCCGCGCCCGCAGCGCCGGCCAGCGGATCATTGCCGGTGGCCGGAGCCGGAGCGGTCGCCGGAGCGCTGGGCGCCTGCTTCACGAGCGATGTGTCGATGTCGCTCGGGCGGTGCTGGATCGATGCGATGACCGCCAGCACGACCGACAGAGTCACGAAGATAGCGGCAAGAATCGTGGTCGAGCGGGTCAGGAAATCGGCCGCGCCGCGCGCAGACATGAACCCCGCCGGGCTGCCGCCGACGCCCAGGCCGCCGCCTTCCGACTTCTGCATCAGGATGACGGTGACCAGCAGAGCAGCGACAATGGCCTGCACGACGAGGATGAAGGTGAACATGGGGGCGAACTCTGTCTGGTAATGGGTGCGTTGCCGCGCACATAGCGATGAAGGGGCGCGGGGGCAACCGCCCCTCTTCTCCCCTCCCGCCTGCAGAGGGCTTATTCAGGCGGCCGCTGCGATTACCGGAGCGAATTTCTCCGCCGTCAGGCTTGCGCCGCCGATCAGGCCGCCGTCGACATCGGCCAGCGCCAGAAGCTCCGCCGCATTGTCGCCGTTCATCGACCCGCCATAGAGGATTCGCATCCCATCGGCCTCCCCGCCGATCCGGCTCGCCAGCGCGGCGCGCAGGGCGGCGTGCATGGCGGCGACCGCTTCCATCGTCGGGATTCGCCCCGTGCCGATCGCCCAGATCGGTTCATAGGCGATCGCCAGCCAGTCCGCCGCCGCCCCGTCCGGCAAAGATGCCAGCAATTGCGCCGATACGACCGCCTCCGCATTGCCCGCATCCCGGACGTCGAGGCTTTCGCCGACGCAGAGGATGACCTTCAGCCCCGCCGCCTTCGCCGCCAGTGCTTTCGCCGCGACATCGGCATCCGTTTCGCCCTGGTCCTGCCGCCGCTCGCTATGGCCGACGATGGTCCAGCTCGCACCGGCCTCCGCCAGCATCGCAGCGGAAAGGCAGCCGGTTTGCGCGCCGCTCGCCTTCATATGGCAATCCTGCGCGCCGACGAAGGCCGCGCCTTTCACGCCGTCCGCCGCCGCGATCAGCGTCGCGGGCAGACACAGCCCGACATCCACCGCCGGATATTCGCGCGCAAGGCCGCCGATCGCCTCCACCTCGCCTAATTGGGCACGAAGGCCGTTCATCTTCCAGTTCCCGACAACCAGCTTCCGCCTGCTCATCGATCTTTCCCCTTATGGTTATTGCTGCACGGTGCCCAACGGCGCCGCTCTCCAATGCGAACCGTCGAGTTGGCCGAGCCGATGAACGGCGCACGGGCATTTGTCCAGCCTTGCGCCCGTCGCGCCCCTTGCCCACGCGACGATCCGCCCTTAAAGCGGGCCGCCATCAAAGCCGCATTTACGGACTTTCCTCCATGCTTTCAGTCTTTCGCCGTTTCATCCACTCCAAATTCGGCGCCTTCGCGGCCCTGATCTTCCTTGGGATCGTCGCGGCCGCCTTCATCATGGGGGACCTCACCAGCGGCAAGTTCGGCACGTCGCTGGGCGCCGGAGAAACCGCGGCGAAGGCGGGCGGATCGCGCCTGACGATGACGGAATTTCAGGACCGGGTGCAGCGCGTGTTCGAAAATGCGCGCCGTTCCAATCCGGGCCTTCAGATCAGCGATTTCCTGGCCCAAGGCGGCGGAGCGCAAGTCTATGATCAACTCGTCGCATCGATGACGCTGAAGGAATATGCGGGCGACCAGAAGGTCCATATTTCCAAGCGGCTGGTCGACGCGCAGATCGCGCAGATCCCGGCCTTTCAGGACGCGGCGGGCAATTTCAGCCAGGAGAATTTCCGGCAATTGCTGCTGCGGGAACGGATCACGGAACAGGCGCTGCGCGACGATATCAGCCGCGAAATATTGGAGCGGCAGATGCTCGCCCCCCTGGGCCTGGGCGTGAAGCTGACCGACTCCATGGTGCTGCCCTATGCCTCGCTGCTGCTGGAGGCGCGCCAGGGAACCATCGCCGTCGTTCCCGCCAGCGCATTCAGGGACATCAAGGATCCGACCGACGCGCAACTCAATGACTTCTACAAGCAGAATGCCGCGCGCTACACGATTCCGGAACAGCGCCGCATCCGCTACGCGGTGATCGATGCCGAACGCTTCACCCAGGCGGCACAGCCGACCGAGGCGGAGATCGCGGCCGCCTACAACCAGAACAAGGCCGCCTATGCCGCCAGGGAAAGCCGCAGCTTCGAGCAATTGATCCTGCCGACCGAGGCAGGCGCCAAGGCGATTGCAGATCAGGTGAAGGGCGGCAAGTCGCTCGCCGCCGCGGCGCAGGGCGCTGGTCTCTCCGTGTCCGAGCTGACCGACCAGAGCCGTGAGGCGCTGACTGCCGCTTCTTCCGCCGCTCTGGCCAATGCGGGCTTTGCTGCGAAGCAGGGCGAGCTGGTCGGCCCGATGCGCGGGTCGCTGGGCTGGGCGCTGCTGCGCGTCACGGCCGTCAAGTCGACGCCCGCGCGCGCCCTGGAAGCCGTGCGGAGCGAAATCGTCGCCACGCTGCGGACGCAGAAGGAAAAGAAGCTGCTGAACGACTTCACCGGCAAGATCGAGGATCAGATCGCCAATGGCGGCAGCTTCGAGGAAGTGGTGAAGGATAATGGCCTGAAGCTGGAGACCACGCCTTTCCTCGTTTCCTCCGGCAAGCAGGTCGAGGATGCGGCCTATCAGCTCTCCCCCGATGTGAAGCCGCTGCTCGCCCCCGTCTTCGGGATGAGCCAGGATGACGATGCGCAACTGATCCCGATCGCTGCCGACAAGCGCTATGCGCTGGCCGCGCCCGGCGACATCCAAGCCGCCGCGCCGCCGCCGCTCGCCAAGGTCAAGGCGCTGGTGGCGATGCAGTACAAGCTCGCCCAGGGCAATGAGAAGGCGAAGGCGCTGGCCGAACAGATCCGCGCCAAGGTCGCCAAGGGCATGAAGCTGGAGGAGGCGGTAGCCTCCGCCGGTGTCGCCCTGCCCAAGCCTCAGGTGGTGGGTGGTCGCCGCGCCGACATCATGCGCGACGGGCAGCGTCCGCCCGCCGAGGTCGCGATGCTGTTCACCATGGCGCCCAACAGCGTGAAGACGCTGCCCGCCGGGCAGGATCGCGGCTATTTCGTGGTGCAGTTGAACGCCATCAAGCGCGGTGACGCGGGCAGCGACAAGGCGCTGGTCAATCAGGTCCGCGACCAGCTCAGCGACGTCGTCGGCCAGGAATATGGCCAGCAGTTCGAGCGCGCCGTCGAGAAGGAGCTGGGCGTCAAGCGCAACGCCAATGCGGTGGCCAGCGTCCAGCGCGCTCTCGCCAGCGCCAATAATGGCGGTCAGTAAGATGGTTGCGGGGGGACCGGCAGGGATGGACGGCATCGAGAGCGCGCGCAAGGCACTGGCGGCGGGGCAATCCGCGCTGGTGTGGCGGCGCCAGATCGCTGATACCGACACGCCGATTTCCGCCGCGCTCAAATTGTTCGAGGCCGATCGCGGCGACTTCCTGCTGGAATCGGTCGAAGGCGGCGCGGTGCGGGGCCGCTACAGCCTGATCGGGCTGGCCCCCGACCTCGTTTTCCGGGCGCAGGGCCATGCGGCCGAGATCAACCGCCAATGGGCGACCGACCGGGAAGCCTTTGTGCCGGAAAGCGTGGACGCATTGGATGCGCTGCGGGCGCTGGTCGCGGAGTGCCGGGCGGAGCTTGATCCGGCACTACCCGCTGCTCTGGCCTGTCTGGTCGGCTATTTCGGCTATGAGACGGTCGGGCTGGTCGAAAAGCTGCCCCGCCCCGCGGAAAATCCCATCGCGCTTCCCGACATGCTGTTCGTGCGGCCGACGGTCATATTGGTGTTCGACCGGCTGGCCGACGCGCTCTTTCTGGTCGCGCCGGTGTGGAAGGGCAGCTTTGCCGACGCCGATCGCGCCGTGGAACAGGCGCTGGAGCGGATCGACGCCATTGCTGCGCGGCTGGCGGCGCCCCTGCCCGTACAGACCGCCCCGGCCGAGATTGCCGATGTCGCGGTGACGCCGGTGCTGGAGCCGGGCCGCTATGCCGCCATGGTCAACAAGGCGAAGGACTATATCGTCGCGGGCGACATTTTTCAGGTCGTGCTGGCGCAGCGCTTCACCAGCCCCTTCACCCTGCCGCCGATCGCGCTCTACCGCGCATTGCGGCGGATCAACCCCTCGCCCTTCCTCTATTATCTCGACCTGCCCGGCTTTGCCTTGATCGGATCCAGCCCGGAAATCCTGGTCCGGGCGCGCGACGGCGAAGTCACCATCCGCCCGATCGCCGGCACCCGCCCACGCGGCAAGAATGCCGTCGAGGACGCCGCCAACCGAGAAAGCCTGCTGGCTGACCCCAAGGAACGGGCGGAACATCTGATGCTGCTCGACCTCGGCCGCAACGATGTCGGCCGGGTCGCGGCGGCGGGCACCGTCACCGTGACGGACAGCTATACCGTCGAATTCTACAGCCATGTCATGCACATAGTCTCCAATGTCGTGGGGCGGCTGGCGCCGGAGAAGGATGCGCTGGACGCGCTGTTCGCGGGCTTCCCGGCGGGCACGGTTTCAGGCGCGCCCAAGGTGCGCGCCTGCGAGATCATCGCGAAGTTGGAGCCGGAGACGCGTGGGGCTTATGCCGGGGGTGTCGGCTATTTCGGGCCGGACGGCAATATGGATAGCTGCATCGTCCTGCGCACCGCTGTGCTCAAGGATGGCGTGATGCATGTCCAGGCGGGCGCGGGCATCGTGGCGGATTCGACGCCGGAATATGAACAGCGCGAATGCGAAGCGAAGAGCGGCGCGCTGCTCGCTGCGGCAAGGGAAGCCGTGGCATTGGCGCGCTCGGCGGGTTTCGGGCAGTAGCCCTATTGGGATTGGCCTGTGGTTGAAATGGGCCATTTTCAGCGATTGAGTGCACCGTGTTCCTGCGAAGGCAGGAACCCAGATCAGACGGCGGAACTGGGCTCCTGCCTCCGCAGGAGCACGTCAACGACTGTCCGTCTTCTACCCATTTGGTGACACCGCTCCCACGCACTCAGTCCCTGAACGCTTTAATCCGCCGTCGTCGGATCGATCGTCGCGCGCACCTGAGCGATGCTGTTGGCCGGGAAGCCAGCCATTTCCGCATGCTGGCGGATCAGTTCCTCACTGGGGGCGCGATAGACGCAGTAGATCTTGTCATCCGTCACATAGCTGTGGACCCATTGGATATCCGGGCCAAGCTGGCGCAGGACATTGCAAGACCCTTGCGACGCACCCTTGAGCTGATCGCCCGACAATTGGCCGACGCCCGGCATGTCCCGTTCGATCACATATTGCGGCATGGCATCCTCCCCATCTGAAGACGGGCGGAGTGTACGCCTTTCACGCGCCCGGTTCGAGAGGCGATATCGGGTTAGTCATCACGACAGGCCGCCAGCACCAACCGCCGCGAGACGAACGAGGCGGCGCGGAAAAGGCATGGACCCGGCGCATGCTTCAGACACGCCGGACGGTTCCCGCTGGTTCCGACGTCACCGGATAGCCAAGGTGACCGGGAATGCAGAGATGCCTCTCTCCATTTCTCTCCTCGAACCAGGGCGTCACCTTTTCGACCGGGATCGACAGGGCATGCGCCGCCAGATCATCGAAGCTGCCGAATTGCGCCAGCCGCTCCAGATTGCGCCGCGTCGGAAAGATGACCTGTCCTTCCCCCCGATCGCAACGCTCCAGCGTCTCCGTCGCGCCGCTCCAGAAAAGCTGCACATTTTCGGTTTCATCGACGCTCGCCGCCTGTCCCTCCGGCGCCCGGGCGAGGTAGAAGCGGGTATCGAACACGCGCCGTGCATGTTCCAGTCGGGCTGGATGCCAGCGGGCAAAGGGGACCAGCGCATCCAGCGCGACTTCCAGCCCATGCGCGCCCAGAATGTCTCCAAGGCCCGCTCCCTCCGCCAGCGCCCGCCGCATGGCGCCGATCCGGTCCGGCTCCAGCGGACGGGTGAAGGCGATGGCCAGGCCGCTTTCCTCCAGCGTCTCGCGGATCGCGGCGATGCGCGCCGCCGCTTCGTCCAGCGGCAGGCCGCCGGCGATTTTCGCGGCCAGGGCATGATCGCCGACATCCACCGCTCCGCCCGGAAAGACCAGCGCGCCCGCCGCGAAGGCCATGCTCGACGCCCGTTCCATCATTAGGATTTCCGGCGCCGCGCCCGGTCGATGACGCAGGATGACCACCGTCGCGGCGGCGCGTCCTTGTGGCATATTCTCTGTCATGGAACCGCAATAGGCGTTGAAATCGCAAGCGGTAAAGTCCCTTAGGTCAATTCCGCGAAGGGACTGCCGACCCCAAGGTCGTTGCCCCGTTCTCCCGCGAAATATTCTTCAACCAGAAGTGGGGCAATGCGGTAGCCTCGCTTATGCCAGAAATCCGCCAAATCCCGGACTCCTGCGGGGCGGCGGGGATCATTCTCTTCGCGCGCCACCGCGCAGAATGCGGCGCAATCCGCGCCCGCCGCCTTTGCCGCCGCCTCCCGTTCATCGAAGAAGCGATGGCCGATGCCCTGCCCGCGAAATTGCGGCAGCAGCACTGATTCCCCGAAATAATGGACCGCGCGGGGATCAACGCCCGCTGCGAGGAAGGAGGCCTTGATCGCATCGGACTGCGTTGCCATGGGCGAGGCTGTCGCCATGCCAACTGGAATCTCGCCTACTCGCGCGACGATGAGGATCGCATCAGCGTCACTCAGAAATTCCGCCAGATAGCCGGCCTCATAATCCAGACTGCCATCATAAAGATAAGGCCAGGTGCGAAACACCGTCATCCGCAGGGTGGCGAGCGCGCGCAGGGACATATCGTCCCGGCCGATCCGCTCGATCACCAGCGGCGCGACAAGATCGGTCGTCATGCCGCGCCGCTCACCTGCCGCAGCCAGTCGGCCAGATTATAATGGTTGCTGACGCGGGCGATCCGACCGTCCACGATTTCGAAGAACGCGCCCACCCGCAAACGGTACCGCTGTCCGTTCGCGGGCGGCAGGTCATTGTCGGTCTGAAGATATTCACCCTCCAGATGGAACTCCGCCGCTGCGCGCGCGCCGTCGGCGGAGGTCAGGAAAACGGGGTCGATCACCCGTTCCCTGTAACAGCGGTTCATATGGTCGAGGAACGCCGCGAAGGCCGCCTTGCCGTGACGCGGCTCGCCCTGCGAGGGTTCGTGCACCACATCATCGGTCAGCAGATCCAGCATCGCCGTGGCATCGCCGCGGTTGAAGGCATCATAATAAAGGGACAGCACAGTCTCGCTCATCAGTCCTTAACGAGCCGAGCCGCGTGCCAGTGCAGATGGTCGGCCATGAAGGTGGAAATGAAATAATAGCTGTGGTCATAGCCTTCGCGCAGGTTCAGCGTCAGGTCGATGCCCGCCGTCTCGCAGGCCGCCTTCAGCAGTTCGGGACGCAATTCCTGTTCGAGAAAATTGTCGGCCATGCCTTGATCGACCAGCAGCGCAGGGACGCGAGCGCCATCCTCGATCAGCGCGACCGCGTCATGCCGCCGCCATGCCGCAACATCCTCACCCAGATAGCCGCCCAGCGCCTTCCGTCCCCAGGGCACCCTGCCCGGCGCGACGATCGGCGCGAAGGCCGATACCGCCCTGAACCGGTCGGGATGGTTTAGCCCGATGGTGAGTGCGCCATGGCCGCCCATGCTGTGCCCCATGATCGACTGGCGTTCCATGGCGGCGGGAAAATGCGCCGCGACCAGCGCGGGCAGTTCCTCGGTCACATAGGACCACATGCGATAATGGGCCGCAAAGGGATGCTGCGTCGCATCGACGTAGAATCCGGCGCCCAGACCGAAATCATAGGCGCCGTCCGGATCGTCCGCCACGTCCTCGCCACGCGGGCTGGTATCCGGGGCGACGAAGATCAGGCCCAGTTCCGCGCAAACCGCACGGAACTCACCCTTTTCAGTGACATTGGCGTGGGTGCAGGTCAGCCCCGACAGATACCAGACGACCGGCAGTTTCGCCCCTTGCTCATGAGGCGGCACATAGACCGAGAAGGTCATCTCGGTGCCCGTTGCGGAGGATGCGTGGCGATACACGCCCTGCACCCCGCCAAAGGCCTTGTTCGCGCTGACCTGCTCCAATGTCATGGGATCAGTGTCCGTCCGTGAAGGCGTAGCTGACGACCTTGTTGCCGGCAGGATCGCGGAGATAAGCGGCGTAGGCGCCGGGCAGATGGCTGCGAGCGCCTGGAGCGCCCTCATCCGTGCCGCCATTGGCCAGACCGGCGGCGTGGAAGGCATCGACTTGCGCCGGAGTGGCACCGGCAAAACCGATCGTCACGCCGTTGCTCGATGGAGCTTCGCCATTGCCGGGCTTGGCGATGATGAACGCAGGCTTCTCCTTGCCATAGAGAATCCAGCCATTGCCGAACGGCCCGAGATTCCCGATGCCCAACGCTCCAAGCGCAGCATCGTAGAATTTGGCCGAAGCATCAACATCGGCTGCGCCAATGAAAACATGGCTGAATATGCCGTCACCGGAAATCACTGCCATATATTCCTCCTTGCTTGTCTTGAAATCGGCGCGTCGGCGGGGTTTAAGCGCCTCCACTATCTGGTCGGAACTTGGCGCAGGCCACACTTTGCCTGCCGTGCAGGCGGGTAGATCTGCCGTTCAGAACAGCACGACGCTGCGGATGCTCTCGCCCGCGTGCATCAGGTCGAATCCCTTGTTGATCTCCTCCAGCGTGAGGACGTGGGTGATCATGGGATCGATCTCGATCTTGCCGTTCATGTACCAGTCGATGATCTTGGGAACGTCGGTGCGACCCTTGGCGCCGCCGAAGGCCGTGCCCTTCCAGACGCGGCCGGTGACGAGCTGGAACGGGCGGGTGCTCACCTCCTTGCCCGCTTCGGCCACGCCGATGATGATGCTTTCGCCCCAGCCGCGATGGCAGCATTCCAGCGCGGTGCGCATCACTTCGGTATTGCCGGTCGCGTCGAAGCTGTAGTCGGCGCCGCCGTCCGTGATCTCCAATATCTTCGCGACGGTTTCCTCACGCGACAGACCCTTGCTGTTGAGGAAATGGGTCATGCCGAACTTGCGACCCCATTCCTCGCGGTCCGGGTTGATGTCGATGCCGATGATCTTGTCCGCGCCGACCATCTTCGCGCCCTGGATGACGTTGAGGCCAATGCCGCCCAGGCCGAAGACCACGACATTCTCGCCGACCTGCACCTTGGCCGTGTTGACGACCGCGCCGACGCCGGTGGTGACGCCGCAGCCGACATAGCAGCTCGACTGGAACGGCGCGTCCTCGCGGATCTTCGCCACCGCGATCTCCGGCAGGACGGTGAAGTTGGAGAAGGTCGAACAACCCATATAATGGAAGATCGGCTGGCCCTTATAGCTGAAACGGGTCGTGCCGTCGGGCATCAACCCCTTGCCCTGGGTCGCGCGGATGGCTGTGCACAGGTTGGTCTTGCCCGAAAGGCAGCTTTTGCACTGGCGGCATTCGGGGGTGTAGAGCGGGATCACATGGTCGCCCGGCTTCACAGACGTCACGCCCACGCCGACTTCGCGCACGATGCCCGCGCCCTCATGGCCCAGGATCGAGGGAAAGATGCCCTCGCTGTCGAAGCCGTCCAGCGTGTAGGCGTCGGTGTGGCAGATGCCCGTCGCCATGATCTCGACCAGAACCTCGCCCGCCTTCGGGCCTTCCAGATCGACCTCGACGATCTCCAGGGGCTTCTTCGCTTCAAAGGCGACGGCGGCGCGGGTCTTCATCTCTCATTCCTCGTCATGGTCCAATTTCGAGAGGAAGGAGCATGGCTCGGCACAATTGGAAGAATTCCCGCATAACCATGCGGGAATTCTTCCAAGCCGTTTCATCGGCACGCCCTCTCTCTCTGCTACGCCACCCTAGCGCTATTCCGCAGTGGTGATAATATGGTGTTTTAAAAAATCATTATTTCTGGAATGGGACAATCGGATGTCGAATTGGGATGGCATCGATGAATTCATCAGCGTCGCCACAGCCGGCTCCTTCACGCGAGGGGCAAGAGCATTGGGCGTGTCCACCACGCATGTCAGCCGTTCGATCATGGCGTTGGAGCAGCGCGTGCAGGCGCAGCTATTCCATCGGACCACCCGTACCGTCCGGCTGACCGACACCGGCCGGGTGTTTTTGGAACGTTGCGAGCGCATCGCCCAGGACAGGGACGAAGCCATCGCACTGATCAGCGATCAAAGCGAACCGCAGGGCGAGTTGCGCGTCACTTGTTCGACCGCAATGGGCGAAAGGTTCGTGGCACCGATCATCCGTCGCTTCGCCATGCAGCATCCCAGGCTTGCCGTGTCGATCGAATTGTCCAATCGCGTCATCGATCTCGTTGGCGAAGGGTTCGACCTGGCCGTACGCACGGGCACGACCATCGACCCGCGCCTGATTGCCACGCGGGTGGCGTCACGTACGCTCTATACCTGCGCCGCGCCCAGCTATCTGGCGTCGGCGGGACGTCCAACGGAGGTTGAGACGCTAGGGGAGCATGAATGTATTGCAGGCTCCGCAGGCACTTGGCATTTCAAGGTCGACGGCGAGGAAATGATCCATCGGCCCAAAGGGCGTTTCAGATGCAATAGCGGACATGCTGTCATGGAGGCATGCGTCTCCGGTCTTGGCATCTGCCAACTGCCCGATTTCTACATTCTGCCTTATCTTAAACACGGCATGGTCGAGCTGTTGCTGGAAAATTTTCAGCCGGACGACGAACCCATCTGGGCAGTCTATCCCCAGCGGCGCCATCTCTTGCCGAAGGTGCAGAAGGTAGTGGACTGTCTGCTCCATGAGCTGGGGCCAGCGATGAACCGCCCCAAGAGGGAAGCGCATCCTACCTCTTAGAGCGCGCTGCGCTAAATCGGACGCAGGGCGCGCGCTCTAATTCCTTGTTGTCGCATCCTTTTAAGCGGAAAACCGGTTCCCACTTTTCCGGACGATGCTCCAGCTGTCTGGTTCCAGTAGAGCGAGAGGATCCGGTTAGGAAAACTGCCGCATCACCTGTTCGTCTCACTTGAGCGGTTGCCGCAGCGTTTGCCGGCATGAGCGCCTCCTGGCTCGCTCAAGGATGTCGCGTTCAACCTGCTTGACGGCGCATTGCCAAACTGAAAGTCATGATGACGCAGGCGCATGATCTCGATCATCATGTCGGTGCGGATATTGCCCGAACCGATGATAACCGTCTTGATCTTGGCCATGGCCTTCAAGTCTTTCCATAGGTGAAATTCGTTTCGCCGATGCCGCCGATGACGGCCCGGACCTGATCGCCGGGATTGAGCGCCACCATCGGCCCCAGCGCACCGGCCAGCAGAATATCGCCCGCCTTGAGCGGCTCGCCGCGCCGCGCCAGCGTCTGCGCCAGCCATGCGGCGGCGTTCAGCGGATTGCCCAGCACCGCCGCGCCCACGCCAAAGGATACGGGTGCGCCGTTGATTTCCATCACCATGCCGCAACTGTAGAGATCGAGCCCTTCGAGCCGCTTTCCATCCCGCGCGAGGACGAAGAAAGCCGAGGAGCCATTGTCCGCAACCGTATCGGCAAAGCTGATTTTCCAGTCCGCGATGCGGCTGTCGACGATCTCGATGGCGGCATGGACGCTGGCGACGGCCTGCCCGACCATGGCGGGCGTGGTGTCGGGATCGAGCAGGTCCGCGCCAAGGATGAAGGCAATTTCCGCCTCGGCCTTGGGCTGCAAGACCCGTGCGGGATCGAGCGTGCCGCCATCGGCGATCCGCATATCATCGAACAGCACACCAAAGTCCGGCTGGTCGACGCCCAGTTGCTGCTGCACCGCCCTGGCGGTCAGCCCGGCCTTACGGCCGACGATGCGCCGTCCCTGCGCTTCCCAATAACGGGTGTTGATCGTCTGGATCGCATAGGCGCCGTCGGCATCCTGCGGCTCCAGCCCGTCGCGCATCGGCGGCACCGCACCGTCGGCATAGGCATTCCGCAAACGGCTGGCGAGGTCTTCACGATTGGGGGACGGCATCGATTTCGTTCCTCTCTTTCTCTTCGAGCGATTGCAGCACCAGAGGCAACAATATCTTGGCATCAGCCACCATCCCGACCTCGGCATAGCGGAAGATCGGGGCGTCAGCGTCGCTGTTGATCGCGATGATCCGGCTTGCCATGCCGATTCCGGCAAGATGTTGCGGCGTCCCCGAAATGCCGGCGGCCAGATAAAGCCGGGGAGTCACGAAATGGCCGGACTGGCCGATCTGGCGCGACACAGGCGCAAGACCGAGGTCGACCGCGGGCAGGCTCGCGCCGAGCGCCCCGTCGAGCCGTTGCGCGATTTGGCCGAGGGTGGCGAAGCTTTCGGCGTCCAGTCCCCGCCCCCCACTCACCACCAGACGCGCGCCCTCCAGCGCGGCGTCGCGGGCGGGCAGTTCGACATGGTCGATCCCCGATATGCCGGGCGCCGGCAGCGTCACCATCCGGTCGCAGGCGGGTGGCTCGTTCATGGTGGCGACGGCAATGCCCTGCGTCAGCCGCAGGTCAAACAAGATACGCCCCCCATAGGACGGACGCCTTGCGACCAGCACATCGCCGTCCACGCCGATCTCCGTCAGGCGGCCCAGCAATACGGCATCGAGACGCGCCGCCAGAACTCCCGCCAGCGCCTCGCCTTCGGGGGTTGCTGGTAGAATGAACAGGGAGCGGTCACTTGGCCAGTCCTGTACCGAATCATTATCGCTGCCCACGCCGATCGCCACCAGAATGCACTGCCACCCCTTCATAGCCGTTCCCCCATGAGGACGATCGCGAGCGCGCGCGCCTGTTCCTGCACCGTGCCTGCGATCATCAGGCAATCGGTGGGCGACCGCGCGCCCGCCAATTCGCCGCTGCCAGCAAGTTGGAATCCGGTGGCGCCCACCGCGAAAGCCTCCCGACGTTCGATCTGCGCCTGACGAGCCTGCACGACATTCTTCATCAGCGGCTTGCGCAGCCGGGTGCGCCGGTCATTGGTGGCGCTGGCGACGATGGGCCCGGTGACCGCTAACCATTCCTCACGCGCACCCACTTCGCGCATCAGCCGCAGGTGCGGAGCCGCCTCCACCATCTGCACGCGGCCGAAAAAGGGCAGGCCGAGGATGGCAGCCAGCATCGGGGGCACCAGTCCATCGTCGCAATCGCCAAATTCACGGCCGATCAGAATCAGGTCCGCGCCACGCGCCGCCACAGCCAGCGCCCGCGCGGTCGCCGCCTGATCCCAGGGCGTCGCCAAAGCCAGCATCGATACGTCCGCGACGTGAAACGCAGAGACGGCGCGGGCCAGCTTGTCGCATTCAGGACCGCCCGCGACGATCGCGCTCAGTTCGACATCGGGCTGGGCATCGCGGACCCTCAGCGCCATTTCCAGTGCCGCTGCATCGAAAGGACTGAACAGCAGCCGGTCGCCGGAGCATTCGGGCAGGCCGCCCGGTCCCGGCGCCACCGGCCATTTGGGATCGAGCACGCCTGCGATCAGCACCATGATCCTCATGACGCCGCCACCGCTTCGCCCGCAATCCGCCCGAACACCACCGCCTTGCCGAGGGCCGAGCCAGTCATATAGGCGGCGCCATGGAAGCCGCCGGTGACTTCGCCAGCGGCGTACAACCCCTCGATCCAGCCACCGTCGGCGCGCAATACTCGCGCTTGGCTGTCAATGCGCAGGCCGCAATAGGTGCCGAACACCACGGCGGTCGAAGGATAGGCATAGAACGGCCCCTGATCGATCCTGCGCAACGCGCCATGATGATGCACAAGATGCGACCTCCCGAAATCGGGATCATGCCCGGCATCGACATGGGCGTTGTAGCGATCCACGGTCGCTGACAGCACATCGGGATCCATCTCGATCTGCGCGGCAAGATCCGCCATCGTATCACCTGTATAGAAGAGCCCTTCCTCCAGCCGCCGCCCGAAATCCAGGATACGGACGCGGTTGTCGCCGGTATCGAAAATCGCCTGGTCCATGATCTGATAGGCGCAATGCCAAGGCTGGGCCATCACCGCATCGCCCAGCAGCTTGTAGGAAATGCTCTCGTCGACGAAGCGCTGCCCGTCCTGGTTGACGGCGATCGCCCCCTTGTAGACCGCCTGCAGGCTGTGGTCGTTGCTCTCGTCGGTCGGATGCTTGCCGAAGGTGCCCTTCACATAATCCATGTCGCGCAAGTCCGCGCCCAGCGCCTGCGCCATCTGCAACCCGTCGCCCTGCGATCCCGCTCCGGCGACGAACACGGCCGGGGCATATTGGGGGGCGTAGCGGTCGAGCAACAACGGGTTCTTGGCAAAGCCGCCGCTGGCGATGATGACGCCGCGTGCCGCTTCGAGCGTTTCGCCGTTTTCGAGAACGACACCAGTGACTCGCCCGTCCGGATTCTGGAGCAGCGAGCGCGCAGCCGTGCCCGGGCGATAATCGATATGGCCGGTTTCTTCGGCGGCGGCATGGATTGCGCGGACCATATCGGCGGGATCGACGCTGTGCACGCGCGGCACCGACTGGCCCGCCGCCGTCTCAATCACAGGGCTGAAAGCCACCCCAGCGGCCTTCAGCCATTCATAGGTGGTGAGTTGCGCATCGCAATAAGCCCGGACCAAATCCGCATCGTTCACGTCCTTGCCCACTTCGCGCAGGTCGGTGAACAGCAGATCAGGACTGTCGGCCACGCCTTGAGCCGCCTGAAGATCGGTCCCGGCAAAGGCGAGGCACCCGCCGCTCATGGCCGAGGAACCGCCGGATTCGGCCAGTTTTTCCAACAGCACGACCTCCAGGCCATGCTGCGCGGCGGACAGGGCGGCAGCCCAGCCAGCCGCCCCGCCGCCAATGACGATCACATCAGTCATGCGGGGTTCAATCCGTAGAAATCGAGAATTTCGTCGCGTCTGACCGGATCTGGCATTGCGCCGAAATAGCCTGTCCCCGCCGCCTGCCTGCCCGCCCGGCGGGCATCCACCGCCACTTCCGCCGCCCGCACCCAGGCGCCCAGGGAATCGATCACCGGAACGCCGTCCACCTCACTGACGCCGTTCATCGCCAGCAGCACATTGAGCGGCGCCTCCCCCGGCACGATCGCCTCCGCGCCCCTGGCGATCAGGTCACGGGCCGCGCTCCGAAACCGATCGATCAGCGGGCCGGGACTGCCAAAACCCGCAAGCACGTCAGTGAAACGGAAGCCGACGTCGCAGGCGCCGACGAGCCGGCAGCCGATGCCGTGGCGGCGGACATTGTCGCGATAGAGTTCGGCCAGCTCGGGGATGAACAGCAGCGCCCCGAACCGCCGCCCATCGTCCACCGCCGCCCGCGCCGCGCATTCGCCATAGCCCACCACCGGAATGCCGACCAGGGCACGAATTTCCCGCAGCCCCGGTTCCGGCAGGGTGCTGAGCGCGAAGGCGTCATAGCCCTGCCGTTCCGCCATCAACGCGCCCTGCATGAACTGGATCGCGTGCAGGAACTGGAAGCCGACATGCTTGATATCGTCGCCCGGATAGTTGGTCCGATAGGTGCCTTCGCGCATGCCGTGCATGTCGATCACCGTGTCGGGCCGCGCCACCTGCTTGAAATGCGCCTTCAACGCGTCGTCATAGGCGGCAAGGTCGCTGAGGACGGTGAAGCTTTGGTGCCAGATGCGGATGTCCATCTCAGTCGGCCTTCGGTTTTTCGTAGAGCAGCGGCGGCAGTTCGCCACTGAGCAGATAGCCGCCCAAGGCACCGGCATTGTTATCGGCATCCTGGGTGACATGATTGGCGGCCACGAGCGTGTCCCGCAGATAGCGCTGGATCGGGTTGGATTTGTACACGCCCCGCGCGCCGGTGCATTTGTAGAGCGTCAGCACCGCTTCCTCGCACTCCCGCCCGATGCGCGCCATGTCGAGCATATAATGGATGCGATCCTCGGTGGAGACCAGTTCGCGCCGTTCGACGATCTGCGTGCAATGCGCCATCATCTGTTCCATGCGGGCCTGCGAAGCGCGGACCTTTGCCACGGCATTGGCCAGGCGATCCTTGACATAGGGGCTGAGCCGCGTCGCAGCGCCCGATCCATTGTCGACCCGCACCTGCATCTGGTCGATGAAGACGTCGATCGCCCCCTGCGCGAAACCGATGATCACCGAGGACACCGACGAATAGAAGACCATCGCAAAGGGGAAGAGATAATTGGTCGGCCGGTCGTCCATCTTGTAATCGATCATCGAATGGGCGCGGTGATCGGGGATGAAGGCGTCCTTGATCAGCAGGCTCTTGGATCCGGTGCCGGACAGGCCGAACGTATACCAGTCGTCAATGATCTCATAATCCTCGCGCTTGACCAGCAGGGCGTGGCGGTCGATCGGCACGCCCTTTTCATTGCGTTCCAGCGCGCCGATAAAGGCCCAGGTGCCATGGTCGCTGCCGCTGGAGGTGGGCCAGCGGCCCTTGAGGCGCCAGCCGCCCTCCACCTTGGTCAATTCGCCCACCGGCGGATAGGAGGATGCGATGATGGTCTGGTCATCCTCGCCCCACACATCCTGCGCGGCGCGATCGTCCATGACGCCGAATTCCCAATTGTGCACGCCCAGGATCATCATCGCCCATGCGCTGGCGCAGCAGCCGCGGCCAAGCTCCCCCAGCACCCGCATGAAGACGATCGGGTTCATTTCCCATCCGCCATATTTTTTCGGCTGGAGGATGCGGAAGAAACCGGCTTCGCGGAACATGTCGATCACGTCGTCCGGCACGCGGCGCGCCTCCTCGATCGCGTCGGCGCGGGCGCGCAGGCCGGGAACCATGGCGGCGGCGCGGGCGACCAGTTCCTTGGCTGTAGGAATTTCACTGGCCTTCTGGCCCAATACGGCAACGGACATGGCGGGCTCTCCTTGTATCTTGTTCACTGGATCGGGCGTTCGGGCAGGAATGCCCCGTCGAAATAGATGAGCGGGTCGCCCCCCGGTTCGCGCAGCAGCACGCCCAGCACGTCGCAGATGAAGATATCGTGCGTGCTGGCTTCGATGCTTTCGCCCACAAGGCAGTCGAAGCTGGCGAGCGCGCTGCCGAGCAGGGGCGCGCCGCTGGTGGCGGTGAGCCAGTTGCCTTGCGCGAACTTCTCCTCCGGCGGAACGCCCCCGGCAAAACGCTTGGCCAGCGGCAGGGCATCATCACCCAGCACATTGACGCCCAATATGCGCGACTGGCTGATGATATTATGCGCCCAGGTCGAGCGGTTGATGCAGACCAGCAGCCGCGCCGGTTCGGCCGTGACGGACGCCACCGCCGTCGCCGTCAGCCCGGCCCACCCCTCACGCCCCTGGCCCGGCGCGACCGAGGTGATGATCGTGCATGCCCCGGCCAGGCGCCGCATGCCCTGCCGGAACAGGTCGGGCTTGGGCGCCATGGGCGACGACGGGATGGGATGGGCGAGCGCGGCGGCCATGGCTGTCAGACCTCTCCGGTGGTCAGATATTTGACCACCACGGCATCGAATTCCTCAGGGCTTTCATATTGCGGCCAGTGACCGCAATCCTTTTGCATGACGTAGAGCTTGCCTTTCTTGAGGCGCGGCAGGGCGGCCTCGGCGGCGGGGACGTCATGGATCGGGTTATGCGTGGTCCAGAGCAGCAGGGCTTCCTGCTCGATCTTTTCCAGCTCCATCGCGTCGGGCATCGCTTTGCCGCCGCCGGCCTTGGCCTGGTTCAGCCGGGCGAAGACCAGAGGCGCGGACTTCTGGAAATCGGGCCGCGAATAGATGGCGAGGCGGGATTCGATCAGCTCATCGGTCAGAAGATCCCAATTGCCTTCATAGATGAGCCACTGCATCCGTTCCTTGATGCTCTCGAAGCTGGGCGGCTTACCGTAATTCTTCTCGGTCAGCGTGGCGAGGTTGACCAGATCCTGGCGGCCCTTGTCAGTCATGATCGGAATGCCGCCGGCGGTATTGAGGATCAGGCGCAGGCAGCGTTCGGGATATTTGACCGCGAACAGGCCGGTTACCAGCCCGCCCAGAGATTCGCCGGAAATATGCGCCTTCTCGATGCCGAGCACGTCCATCAACTCCTTGAGTTGATCGGCATAGATGCTGGCGGGATATTCGATGTCGGTCTTCTTTTCCGACAGGCCGTGGCCGACGAAATCAAAGGCGATGACGTGGAAATGCTCGCCCAGCGGCACCACATTTTTTGAATAGGCCTCGATATGGCCGCCGATGCCGTGCATCAGGAACAGCGCTTCGGGTTTGCCCTTGCCCGCTTCGGCAATGCGCACGCGGCCGAAGCTCGGCGTGTCGACATAGCGGATTTCGGCGCTGAGAAAATCGATCCAGATAGACATAATCACTCCCTGATTGGATTGGCCACTATTCAGTCGGCCATGTTCATGTTGCGGGCGTGGCCCCAGTCCGACATGCGGTCGTAGATTTGCGGCTCCCAGCTCGCATCGTCGATCACCAGACCGCCATGACCCAGTTCCATCCCGAAGCCCGAGGGGGTCCGCATGTAAAAGCTGAACATCTGGTCGTTCGGGTGATGCCCGAGTTCCAGCACGATCGGGATACCGGCCTTCTTGGCGCGATCGCAGGCCAGGCCGACATCGTTCATGTCCCGATATTCCAGCATCAGGTGATTGAGCCGCTTGGACGAAGGGAAAGAGCCTGTCGCGAGCGAGTGGTGACGCCCTGTAGCGCTGTGGAAGAAGGTCGCGTCCGCATAGACGCCCGGCGCGATGAGCTGCCGGATGCGGTCGCTGTAGCGCAGGCCCAATATGTCGCGATACCAGGCAACGCCCTCGTCATAGTCACGCGAGACCGGCAGGATATGGCCGATGCCAAGGTCGCCGGTCGTGAAACCTGCGCCGCGCAATATGGGCGAAAGATGGCCGCCATCCTGAACGAAACCAGTGCGCCCGCCGAAAAATTCATGGGTGACGCCGTTGGGATCGGTGAGGCTGTAGAGCCGGGTGACGCAGCGCGCCGCCGCTCGCCCGGCATCTTCTTCGCGCACATCCGCTCCCTTGGCGCGAAGGGCGGCGACATAGGCGTCCAGTTCCTCCGCCGTGCCGACATCCCAACCCGCATGGGTCAGGTCATCGTCATCCCCCTGGGTGGCGAGCATCCGCCAGGGATGATCGTCCATGCGCAGGCCAAGGCCGCCGTCGGGCGTCGTCACGGTGCCCAAGCCAACGATGTCGGTTGCAAAGCTGCGCCAGGCTCCAAGGTCGCTGACGGCAAAGACGACATAGGCGAGATTTTGCAATTCTGCCATCAATCCACTCCTGCATCTCGCTTGCCGCGAGTTGATAGGACTGGATTAGCGCGCCCTTCCTATTGTCAAAAACGATATATTTGGATAGTCACTATTGCGGTAAACGATTGGCAGGTAAGAGCGATGCAACTGAGGGATTTCGACGTCAACCTGTTGGTCACGATGGAGGCGATCTGGACCAACCGCAACGTATCCAACGCCGCAAGGACGCTGAACCTGGCGCAGTCCACGGTCAGCGCCGCGCTCAACCGGCTGCGGCAGGCGCTGGACGATGAACTGTTCACCTGGTCGGGCAGCGAAATGGTGCCGACGCCGCTGGCCGAACAAATCATGCCGGACGTGTCCCAATTGCTGAATGGTGTGCGGGCAGTCATCACCAAGTCACGCGGCCAGATCGATACTGTCGAGCGGCGGCTGGTGATTGCGACGGCAGACTATGTCGCGGCGCTGGTTGGCGGGCCGTTGCTGACGCGGGCGGCTATAGAGGCTCCACAACTGTCCTTCGACTTTGTCGAGATCCGGCCGCAATTCCTCAACCGCTCGACCCGGCCAGACATCGACCTGTTCGTCTTTCCGGCCAATGCGCTGCGCGTATCGGGCATGGAACGGGAATTGCTCTATCGCGACACTTATGTCTGCATCGGCGCGGAGGATAATGACGCGCTCTACCCCGGAATGTCGGCCGATGAATTTCTGGCGCTGCGCCATGTCGGTTATTCGGCGCTGCCCCGCGTGTCGTTCAACCATGAAACCATGTTGTGGGACGAGCTGGGCAAGGCCGCGAACCTTCGCCTCACCATGGGCAATTATCTGATCTTCGCCCGGATCGTCGCAGGCAGCGACGCGGTCGCCATCCTGCCCAGGCGACTGGCCACGACGCTGAAGGGGGAATGGAAGCTCAAATGGATCGAACCTCCCCTTCCCACCCCGGAAATCGACATCTCGGCCACCTGGCGGCCCGATCAATCGAAGGACATTGCGCTGACCTGGCTACGTCAGGCGCTGGTCGACATCATGGCTATGTAGTCCGGCATCAGCCCATGGCGGCGTGGGCACCGGCGATCCGGCCGAACACCGCGCCGCTGGTCAGGCCCGCGCCGCCGGGATAGCGATCATAATAAAGGCCGCCGACCAGTTCGCCCGCCGCGTAGAGCCCGGCGATCGCCTCGCCTTCCTCGCTCTGGACGCGGGCCTGCTCGTCGATCGCCAATCCGCCGAAGGTCAGCGTGATGCCGCATGTGACCTCATAAGCGACAAAGGGCGGCTCGCGCAGCGCCCGCGCCCAATTGCTCTTGTTGATCGCAAGACCCCGGGTGCCGCGTCCATCCTTCACCGCAGGGTTGAAGGGCACGTCCTCATCCACCGCTGCATTGAATTCCGCGATTGTCCGCAGCATGGCGTCGCGGTCTATGCCTTCCAGCTTGGCCGCCAATCCTTCCAGCGTATCCGACTCGAATCGCGCGGCGCGTGGCACGCGATATTCGTCGGGCAGGATAGGGATCGACTGGGCGTCGAACAATTGCCAGCCCGTGCCGCCGGGCTGGCGCAGAATCGCCGCGCCCATTTTCGAATAGGTATAGTTGCGGAAGTCAGATCCCTCGTCGAAGAAACGTTCGCCATTGCGGTTCACGACTATACCGAGCGTGAAATAATTCTTCTGCTGGTTGATCATGGCGATATTGCCGAAGTCCTCGGCTCCCGCATCGAAGAAAACGCTGTGGCAGCCCGACCAGTCGCCATGCGACCGTGCACCGATGGCGAAGGCGGCCTGTATGACATTGCCGGTGTTGTAGCGCGACCCCCGGACCTTCGCGAGATCCCAGCCCTGCCCCAGAGTGCGCACCCGCCATTCCGCATTGGCGTGATAGCCGCCCGCCGCCAGCACGACCGCATCGGCATGCAGCGCCTCGCCGTTGACGATGACGCCCTCCACCCCATGGCGATTGCCGATCAGATGTTCGACCTTGTGGTCGTAGCGGATCGTGACGCCCAGCGCCTCTGCACGGCGGAACAGCGCGTCCACCAGGCCAACTCCGCCGCCAGCCGTCTCCACGGTCAGGCCGCCCCAGAAGATGTTCCGCCCGTCGACCTTGAAGGATTGGCGGCCATAAGCGGGCAGGAAACGCACACCCTGATCGCGCATCCATGACAGGGTAGGCAAGCTTTGCTGCACCAAAATGTCGATCAGCAGCGGATCGGCGCGATAGCCGCTGAGTTCGCACAGATCGAGGTAGAATTTCTCCGCGTCATAACGACCGAAGTCGCTGCTGTCCCGCTCCTGCTCGGTCAGGTCGGGAACGAGATGGGCGATATCCTCCACCCCTTCATAGACTGTGCGGAAGGCTCCCCCCGTAAAGGCGGAGTTGCCGCCCCGCGCCGCTTCGGGCGCCCGCTCCAGTACCGTGACCCGCGCGCCCGCCTCCGCCGCGGCTATCGCTGCACACAGCGCCGCATTACCCGCACCCACCACAAGGACATTCCGCATTCCATCTCTCCTATCGTCATAGACGATAATCGCTATCGATAATTATCGCTTCACTCGATGATGGCGATGTTCTAGCCCTGTGGTCAAGAGGAAAGCCAAGGCGCAGCCAAAACAAGCCGCCGGCCAATGGGAGAGAAGAAGATGACGTTCGCGCGCCTTGCAACAGCGGTGTCCAGCACCGCGCTTGCCATGTCCTTTTTGTCCGCCGGACCCTCTCTGGCGCAAGAGGCATCACAGCCGGAAAATGGCGCCGACATCATCGTCACCGCGACCAAGCGGGCGGAATCGATCAACGATGTTCCCATGTCGATCAGCGCCGCTTCCGGGGACGAGCTGGTCAAGGCGGGCATCCAGAGCGCCAATGATCTGGGCAAGATCGTGCCGGGCTTCACCTTCACCCAGTCGGCCTACAGCACGCCGGTCTATTCGCTGCGCGGCGTGGGCTTCTACAATTACGACATCGGTTCTACGCCGACCGTGACGGTCTATCAGGACGAGGCGCCCCTGCCCTTTTCCGCGATGACGCGCAGCGCCAGTTTCGACCTGGAACGGGTGGAAGTATTGAAGGGGCCGCAGGGCTTGCTGTTCGGGTCCAATTCGACCGGCGGCGCGGTAAACTATATCGCTGCGCGCCCGACCGACCATCTGACCGCAGGGGCCGACGCCAGCTATGGCCGCTTCGATAGCTGGGATCTGGGCGGCTTCGTGTCCGGTCCCGTCAGCGACAACGTCGCTGTGCGCATCGCTGCGCGGCATGAAGGATCGGGTGAATGGCAGCACAGCGCGACCCGGCCCGGCGACCGCAATGGCAAGCGGGATTTCACCCAGCTTCGCGGCCTGATCGATTATAATGGGGAGCGTTTGAAGGCAAAGATCGGCTTCAACGCCTTCTGGGACAAGTCCGACGTGCAGGCGGCGCAGCTTATCCAGGTCAATCCGCTGATGCCGCCCTTCGTCGATCCGCGCCTGGCGAACCAACCGATCGTCACATCCGACGCCCGTGTGGGCGACTGGACGGCGGGCCTCAATCCCCGCCGCGACGACCGCCAGTGGCAGGTGACGGGCCGGTTCGACTATGACCTCAGCGACAGCGTGACGCTGACCTCGCTCACCTCCTATTCCGACTATAAGCCGCATGACGTGGTCGACCCTGACGGGACCGCACTGGTGCTGGTCGACACGATCGACAGCGGGCGGATCAAGGCCTTCTTCCAGGAAGTCCGGCTTTCGGGCGAGTTCGGCTCCGGCAGCCGCTGGATCGTCGGCGCCAACCATGAAAACAACAAGGTGGATGAAGTCCAGCGACTGACTTCGACCGAAGCGTCCGGCTTCGCACCCTTCGCCGTCTTCTTCGGCCTGCCGGTGCCCGACCAGATCCCGATTTCTTCGGAGCAGCGGTTCAAGACCTATGGCGTCTTCGGCAATGTCGACCTGGCGGTGAGCGATACCATCACGCTGCATGGCGGGCTTCGTTACACCGACACGTCGGACAAGTTCACCGGCTGCACCGGCAACAGCGCCAATGGCAGCCTGGCGGTCGGCCTGGGTATCATCACCCAGGGCGATCCGTCGGCGCTCGGCCCCAACCCGCAATGCACGCAGCTCAATGCCGCTCTGCAACCGACGATCACGCGCACCAAGCTGGCGCAGGACAATCTGTCCTGGCGCGGTGGCATCGACTTCAAGCCCAATAAGGACACGCTGCTCTATGCCAGCGTCAGTCGCGGTTACAAGGTCGGCGCCTTCCCGCTGATCCCGGCATCGTCGGACTCGCAATATACGCCGGTGACGCAGGAAAAGCTGACCGCCTATGAAGCCGGTTTCAAGCTGACGCTGCTGGACCGGAAACTGCAACTGAACGGTGCGGTATTCCACTATGACTATCGCGACAAGCAGACTCTGTGCAGCGTCATCCTGACGCCCAATATATTCGGCCCGTTGAACCTGCTGGTCAATATTCCCAAGTCGAAGGTGACGGGTGCCGAACTACAGGCGGTGCTGCGTCCGGTGCGGGGGCTGACGCTGAATGCAGGCGTGACTTATGTCCGCAGCCGCATCGGGGACTTCGTGAACTTCGATCCCTATGGCGTGGTCGAGAATTTCAAGGGCGAATCCTTCCCCAACACGCCGCGCTGGCAATGGTCGGTGGCCGCCGATTACGAATTCCCGGTATCGCAGACGCTCAACGCCTTTATTGGCGGCAATATCAACGGCCGCAGCAAGACCAACGGCGCACTCGGGCAAAATCCGACGCTGGCGATCGACGGCTATACTCTTATCGACCTGCGCGCCGGAATTGCCAGCGCCAACGACCGCTGGCGCTTCAGCATCTGGGGCCGCAATGTCGGTGATAAATATTATTGGACCAATGCCTACAAGATCGCGGACGTATCCGCCCGCTTCGCCGGTATGCCGGCGACCTACGGCGCGACGCTTTCTGTCCGTTACTGATCCTTTCCGCCGGTCGGTGACCTGTCCCCGCCCGGCCTGTCCCGAAACCCGGAGAATGATGAATGACGTCCGCGCTTCTACTGCTCGATCTGCAAAATGAAATGGTCGACCCCAAGGGCAAGGTCGGAGCGCATGGGCTGGCCAAGATCGTCGAGGAACGGGGCGTGCTGGCCAATGCCCGCCGCTGCCTCGACGCGGCCCGCAGCGCCGGCATGGCGGTGGTCCATGTCCGGCTCGGCTTTCGTCCCGACTATGCCGATTGCCTGAGCGTCGCCGCCCGGATCGGCGGGTTGAAATCCAATCGCGCCGCGATCGTCGGGGAGTTCGGCACCGAATTCCATCCCGATGTCGCGCCAGCCGATGGCGAGCTGGTGATCACCAAACAGTGCGTCAATCCCTTCTTCAACACAGGCCTGATGACCTGGCTGATGCAGAAGGGCATCAAGCGGCTCTACATGGGCGGGGTCGCCACCCATCTGGTCGTGGAAAGCACCGCTCGTTTCGCGGACGATGCCGGTTTCGCGCCCGTCGTGATCGAGGATATCTGCGCCGCCCCAAATCTGGCGCTGCACGATCATTTCATCACGATGATCGCCCCCGCCGTCGGCACGGTCAGCAACAGCGGCCAGTTCGTCCAGGCGGCGCGGGAGGGCTGATCCCATGGCGCTGCGGGAAATCGCGTCGCGCCGGGAAGCCGTGCTGGCACCCGGCGCCGCCAACGCCCTCTTTGCGCGGATCATCGAGGATCTGGGCTTCGAATGCGTTTATGTGACCGGCGCCGGGATCGCCAATATGGCATTGGGCGCGCCCGACATCGGCCTGACGACGCTGGACGACATCGCCGGAACCGTGTCGCGCATAGCCGACGCCGTCAGCCTGCCGCTGATCGTCGACGCCGACACCGGCTTCGGCAATGCCGTCAACACGTTCCGCACGATGAAGGTGCTGGAGCGGGCGGGCGCATCCGCCATTCAGTTGGAGGACCAGCTTTTCCCCAAGCGCTGCGGCCATTTCAACGGCAAGGGCGTGATCCCGCTTGGCGAGATGCTGCCGAAGATCCGCGCCGCCGCAGATGCGCGGACACGTGACACGCTGATCATCGCCCGCACCGATGCGCTGGCGGTAGAGGGCATCGACACCGCACTGGAGCGCGCGGAAGCCTTTGTCGAGGCAGGCGCGGACATCACCTTCATCGAGGCGCCACGCGATGCGGATCAGATGCGTCGCATCGCCGCCTTGTCCGTGCCGCAGATCGCCAACATAGTCCATGGCGGCAAGACCCCGCCCTTGCCCCAATCCGAGCTGGCCGACATGGGCTTCGGCCTTGTCCTCTATGCCAATGCGGCCTTGCAGGCAGCGGTGCGGGCCAGCGCGACCGTGCTTGGTTCGCTCAAGGCCACCGGCTCGCTCGATGCCGTTCATGACCTGCTCGCCTCTTTCGAGGAACGGCAAGCAGCGGTGGCGAAACATCATTGGGACGCGCTCGAACAGCGGTTCAAACCGGAGTAAAATCATGCACCTGATCGTTGTGGGCAGCGGCATTGCGGGCCTGAGCGCCGCGCTGACCGCAGCCGAAGCCGGAGCGCGGGTTACGCTCATCGAACGCGCTGCGGAGGGCGAGCATGGCGGCAACACCCGCTATACCGAAGCCTATCTGCGCATGAAGTCGATGGATGAGGTGGCCGACGACTTTATCGACCATTTCATGGCCAATGCCGGGGGCTATACCGACCCCAGCATCGAACAGGAAATGGTGCGCGACCATGCCGACTGGTCACCCATTGCGCGCAGTCAGTCGATGGTCGACCCGGACCTGCTTTCCGCCTTTGCCGACCATGCGGGGACGACCCTGCGCTGGCTGGAGCGGGCCGGGCTGCGCTTCGATTTCCTGCCCACCGCGTTCATCACCACCACGACCACGCGCTTGCTGCCGGTCGGCGGCGGGCTGGCGATGGTCGAGACGCTGACGGAGGCATGCAAGGCGAAGGGCGTCGACTTCCGCTTCGAAACAACCGCCCGGTCGCTGCTGGTACAGGACGGGCGCGTCACCGGGCTGGCAACCAGCCGCGGCGCAATCGAGAGCGACGCCGTGATCCTTGCCTGCGGAGGGTTCGAGGGCAATCCGGAAATGCTGGCCCGCTACGTCGGCGCGCAGGCGATCAACCTGCGCCCCGTGGCGCGGGGCGGCCATTATAACAAAGGCGAAGGCATCCGCATGGCGCTCGACATCGGCGCCGCGCCCAATGGCGATTTCGGCAGCTATCATGCCGAACCGATCGATCCCCGCTCGGGCCTCGCGGAACCGGCGATCTTCACCTTTCCCTATGGCATACTGGTCAACAAGGACGGCCTGCGTTTCACCGACGAGGCACCCGGCACGGTCGATGCCCATTATGAAAATGTCACCCGGCGCATCTTCCAGCAGCGCGACGGCATCGCCTGGCTGATCGTCGATGCGCAGATCGACGATGTCCCCAACTGGCAGAAGGGCAGCCGCACCGATCAGCCGCCGGTCAGGGCCGACAGCATAGAGGCGTTGGCGGACGCGATCGGCGTGCCCCGCGATGTGTTGGCCGACACCATCGGCCGCTATAATGCAGCCTGCGGGGCAGGCGAATTCAAGCCGCTGGAGCGTGACGGTCTTGCCACCCAAGGCCTCACGCCGCCCAAATCCAACTGGGCGCGGCCGATCGACCGGGCGCCCTATCTCGCCTGGCCGGTGATCTCGGCCAATGTCTTCACCTTCGGTGGCTTGAAGGTCGATCGCCACGCCCGGGTGCTGGATCAGGACGGCCGCGCCATCGATGGCCTTTATGCTGCCGGGGAGACGATGGGCCTCTATTATCGCACCTATACCGGGTCGACCTCCGTGCTGCGCGGCGCGGTGTTCGGGCGGCAGGCTGCACTTCACGCGAGCGCAGGCGCATGAAGACGCGGTTTGCGCTGGACGATATGGCCGTGCTGGTCACTGGAGCGGGCGGCATGATCGGCGGCGCGATCGCGCAGCGTATGGCCGAAGGCGGCGCCCGGCTGGCACTTGCCGACCGGGAAGCGCCATCATCGGCGGGTGACAGCCGCAGCTATGCGCTCGACCTCTCCGACGCGGCGCAGGTGCGCGAACTGGTCGATGCGGTGGTCCACGATTTCGGCCGGATCGACTGCCTCGTCACTGCGGCGGGCATCACGTCGCTGGGTTCATTTGAGGACATCAGCCTGGAGGAATGGGACCGGGTGCATGGCATCAACCTGCGCGGCGTGTTCCTCGCCAATCAGGCGGTGATCGCGCCGATGAAGGCGGCTGGCTTCGGCCGGATCGTCAATATCGGGTCAGTGCTTGCCAAAAATGGCGGCAACCCGCGCCCCTGGATCGACCCGCAAGAACAGACGCGCGCAGGCAACGCCGCCTATGGCGCGGCCAAGGCGGGCGTGCATGCGCTCACCCTCTACCTCGCCAGGGAGCTGGCATCGCACGGCATCACCGTCAACGCCGTCGCGCCCGGCCCGATCGCCAGCCCGATGACGAACAGCTTCCCTACCACGCTGGTACAGCAAATCCCGGCAGGCCGCATGGGCCGGTCCGATGAGGTGGCGGGCATGGTCGCCTGGCTCTGCACGCGAGAGAGCGCCTTCGTCACCGGC
The DNA here is from genome assembly GCF_001563265.1 of Sphingobium sp. TKS. NCBI lineage: Bacteria > Pseudomonadati > Pseudomonadota > Alphaproteobacteria > Sphingomonadales > Sphingobiaceae > Sphingobium > Sphingobium sp. TKS. The sequence continues at coordinate 3,208,835 of NZ_CP005083.1, forward strand.
GAGATCGTCGACGTGAACGGCGGCCTCTGGATGGATTGATCACAAGCACGGGACAAGATGATGGCCATAGCTCACGACGCATCGGTGGTACCATCGTGAATATCATTCGGGACGTATGCTGTCGTTAGAACGGCGCGCTCTAACTGAATGGCGCGCAAGGCCTGGGAGAAGTTGTAGCCCAAGCGCGAAAAGACGCAGAAGCATGATCGCGGCGAAGGCAGTTCTCCCAGCGCTGGAAGGCTCCCGCGAGGCTCGAATTGTCAACATCGGCGCCGTTGCCACCGAAGTCGTTGGGCCTGAGACGGGCCACTATGAATTTCTCCCGCAAATGCCCATCGGATCGTACGGGCGACCACTGAGGTCGAGAGCCGGGCGTGGTGAGGCGCGTGCGGGCAAATCCGTGCAGGTCGCTTGCCCAAGCCCAAACAACCCACCTCCAGCATATCGGCGACAAATCGTGCCGTGAAGCCGGTGAGATGAACGTAAAAGTCGTTTCGCCGAATCTAAAAAAAGGTTGATATACAGAATGATAGCTGAGAATCCGCTGGCCCGAAACGGGGCAGCGGCACTATCTGCATAGGATAAGGAGGAATCGGCAAAGCGGTCAGTCTCATCCAAGAGAACAACAGGGGTCGCATCATGAAAAAAACATTTTTCTCACGCTCGCTTTCGGGCGCTCTATTCGCATGCCTTTTTATGGTTTGTTTCAGCGCCTTGGCTTTAACCTCGAACGCGATCTTCTTTGCACGTTCAGATCGTGAAGCGCCAGCGTTGGGGGCGGCAACGGACAGGCATGCTTCAGATGCCAAAATCGACACATTGGAATTCATGCGCTCCGCAATAGAAAACGCATCCGCGCAGCACGTGGCTGCCGCTGATACGACTGCCATTGCATCATTCTCATCATTAGATGCAGGCGATTTTTCCAGCTTCGACTTTGCGAACGGCACCCGATATCCGGAGCGGGCCACTGCGTCGGTTGGGCCCGCGACTTATCAGCCTGGGGCTAATGTGGCTCATGTCCCGATCTCGCTTGACCGGCCGACGCCCAACACCGTTATCGCTAGGGTGATGACCGAAGACGGCACCGGACTGGTGAGAGGCGTTGCGGGGATCAACTATCAGCCCATATACAAAGCCGTCATCTTCCGCCCAGGCGATCCGCTGACAAAAACCGTCGACGTGCCGATCATCCTCGGGATCCCGCAAGCCGATTTCATCGTCCGTTTCGTCGAAGCGCCCTGGGGAGGTAAGATGGGAACCGATCGCGCCTATGTGCAGTGCGACTTTCAGAAAGAGGCCACACCGGCGCAGACTGTCGGGCGCGAGCCTCGGACCTTTTCGCCGAGCGGCACGCTTCAGTGGAGGATGAGCCGGGATACAATGAAATGGTCGGATGCAGGCCATGACAAGGCCTGGTCGACCAAGCTGCCAAACGGCCGCTCGCAGCCGGGGAACCAGGAAACCGGGATTTATCTTGATGGCTGGGTTTACCGTGACGCCGGGATCGAGGCGCCCCTGCGCTACACGGACGATGGACTAGTCATGCATAGCCAGAAGCTCAAACAGCCGCTGGAGTGGGATGGCGTTCCCTATAATTATGGTTCGGTCGTCCTGAGCGGTCACAATACCAAGCCGGTCCAGATCGGATATGGCCAATATGAATTCACGGCCAAGATGCCGGACCGGCGCGGCTCATGGCCAGCTTTCTGGCTCATCTCCACAGCTGGCTGGCCCCCCGAGATCGACATCTATGAGGGGTTCGGCTTCGAGAGCTGGTGGGATTTCGATCGCTATACCGCCAACACGCTGCATGGCGGTGCCAATATCACCCGCACCTTCCAGCAAGGAATATTCATGAATACCGAGGAGGTCTATGGCATCGGCGGTTTTACGAAAAGCTTCCACAGCTTTGCCGTGGATATACAGCCGGACTATATAAGCTGGTTCATAGATGGCAAGGAGACCTACCAGGCCGTCAATCCTTTCGCCGGCTTCCGCTGGTACCCGATCATGGATGTCGCAGTGAAGACGACCGGCGATTATGCGGATGGCTCAGGTGACATGATCGTCAAAGACATCAAGATTTATTCCAATTAAGGCAAGGAATGAATTTGGGTGCGGCCCTGGATGACAGGGAGGCGGCGCCGGATGTCCAATCACCCAATAGGCCTCACCCTAAGCCGTTATTCTGCAAGCGGCCATTTTCGCAGTATAATGCAAGGTGACCGGACGGGCCGCTCCTGCGGAAGCGAATTGGCCACTTAATGTCTGGGATGGGCCGTTTTTCCGGTTAACGGGCGCCCCCTGATCGCTGTCGATCGTTCAACTTGACCAAGGCTGCTTTCCGTCCGAGACTGTCGCAGCCGAGCGCGCCGCCAATTGGTCAGGCGGCCCATTTCGGCGGGAGACCGAGACATGCACGAGCTTGCCCTGCTGGTGGCGACGCGAAAGGGTGCCTGGATCTATCGCAGCGATGTCGGACGGCGGGAATGGCAGGCCGATGGTCCGCACTTCCTGGGCCATATCATCCATCATCTGGTACTCGATCCGCGCGATGGTCGCACATTGCTGGCCGCCGCCAAGACCGGGCACCTGGGTCCGACGATCTTCCGCTCGACCGACCTGGGCAGGAACTGGAGCGAGGCGAGCCGTCCGCCAGCCTTTCCCAAGGCGCGAGAAGGAGAGGTTGGCCGCGCCGTCGATCACAGTTTCTGGTTGACCCCCGGTCACACCACCGAACCGGGCGTCTGGTATGCCGGAACCTCACCACAAGCGCTCTTTCGTAGCGAGGATGGTGGTGTGACCTGGGAAGGCGTCGCGGGCTTCAACGACAACCCCGCCTATCGCGACCGTTTGGGTGGCACACAGGACGGAACCCCCGATGGTCCGAAGCTGCATTCGTTGCTGGTCGACCCGCGCGACGCGGCCCATCTCTACCTTGGCATGTCGGGTGGGGGCGTGCACGAATCACATGATGCCGGCCAGACCTGGATGCCGTTGATCGAAGGGCTGGAGGTGGTCGCCGGGTTCGATGCCAGCCAATGGGCCTTTCACGACCCACATTGCCTGGCGCTATGCCCTTCGAACCCCGACCGGCTCTATCAGCAGAACCATTGCGGTATTTACCGGATCGATCGGCCGTCGAACCAATGGCGGCGGATCGGACGCGCCATGCCGGCGGAGGTCGGCGACATTGGCTTTCCCATCATAACCCACCCACGCGACGACCGGATTGCCTGGGTATTCCCGATGGACGGCACCGACGTTTGGCCACGCACCAGCCCGGGGGGCAAGCCTGCAGCCTATATCACTCGCGATGGCGGCGAGTCCTGGTCGCGACAGGATGCCGGCCTGCCTCAGAACGGCGCCTGGTGGACGGTCTATCGCCAGGCGATGGCCAACGATGCCTGTGATCCGGTCGGCATCTATGTCGGCACGTCCAGCGGCAGCCTGTGGATGAGCGCGGATGAAGGCGAGCAATGGTCGATGATCGCGCAGCATCTACCGCCAGTCTATGCCGTGGAAACGGCCGTCCTGGCCTGAGGAGAAGTGGCATGAATGTGTCGATTCCCAGCGCGCTGCAATCCTATACTGGCACGTCGCAGGTTGAGGCGTCGGGCGCGAACCTTATCGATTTGTTCGCTACGCTTGATGCGCGCTATCCCGGCATCCGCTTTCGCATGATTGACGAGCAGGACCGCTTTCGCCGCAATATGCGCTGCTTCGTCAACGGTGAACAGGTTTTCGAACTAGGCAGGCCGCTGTCCGCCTGGGACGAAGTCATCATCCTCCAGGCTCTCAGCGGGGGATGACGATCGTTGGCGCGGGCGTGCTGCGGGTTCGCAGCCTGCGCGATATTTGCTTTAGCGTGTCTCGCGCCGATGTCCCCCTACAATTGCGCCCTTGCCCATGCGACGATGGCCTGTTGCGGCATTGCGCCCGATTGCCGGGCCACTTCGCGCCCGTTCGAGAACAGGATCATCGTGGGGATCGAACGTATGCCGTAGCGCGCGGCGATGCCCTGCTCGGCTTCCGTATCGAGCTTGCCCAAGCGCATGAAGGGTTCAAGGTCGCGCGCTGCCCCGGCAAAAGCAGGCGCCATCTGGCGGCAGGGGCCACACCAGGACGCCCAAAAATCCACCAGGAGGGGCACGCCGCTGCGACCGGCATGCGCATCGAAATTGGCGGCGGTTAGCGAAACCGGCTCACCCGCGAAAAGTGGCTGCTTGCACCGCCCGCATGTGCCCCCTGCATGCCGTTTATCCGGTGGGACACGGTTGGCGGCGCTGCAATGTGGGCAGACGATGATCAGAGCTTTGTCTTGGGTCATGAAACTGCCTTGCTTCCTCACGCTCGCGAAAGCGAGAGCCATAAACCGTCCGGTCGCGATGGCCATCGAATAGCCGCCTGTCCGCACCCCGGGAAGTCTATATGTCCCGGTTAACGACTGTAAAGGGTCGGCTTTTTCCGGCCAGGAGGTCGGTCCCTCCGATGACAATCTTCGCGTCGATTTCGTGTTATATCCGTAGAGGCAAGGAACCCTGGACCCCCTCCATTCGTCCGGCTGTTTGCCGGTGGCTGACCTCCAGCCATTATTGCTGACATAAGCTCCTTGCACCCAGAGGAAGCCTTATCTCGATCAATGGAACTGCCAATGACGCTCTCAATTGCTATTCATCTCGACTATGAACTGGCGCGGCCGATGGACATCCTGCTTCATGTCCATGCGGCCCAAATCCCCGAGCAGCGGGTGGAGGATCAGTCTTTCACTCTTCCCCCTTATGAGCATGTCGCAAGCGTCGCGGCGCAGGACGGGATTGGAGAACGCATCTGGATGCGCGCGCAGGACCAACTTATCGTCGATTATACCGCAACCGTCGCGATCAATCGCATCCTGACGCCTTTGGGTCAGCTCGATCGCGTGCCCTTTCATCTATTGCCTGGCGAGACAGTGCAATATCTCATGCCCTCACGCTATTGCCCGTCCGATCGTTTCCATGACTTTGTGGATGCGACTTTTGCAGAGCCCGAGGGCGGCGCGATGGCGGTGGCGATGCGCGAGTGGGTCCATGATCATTTGCGCTATGCTCCAGGCGCCAGCAATGGCGACACGACCGCGGCAGACACCTTCATCATGCGAAAGGGCGTCTGCCGCGACTATGCGCACCTGCTCATCACCTTCGCCCGGGCCGCAGGCATTCCCGCGCGCATCGCCAGCGTCTATGCGCTGGGTGTCGAACCACCGGATTTCCACGCGGTCGCTGAACTGTTTCTTGGCGGAGAATGGCATCTGGTCGATGCGACCGGCATGGCCCGGGAAGCCGACATGGCGAAGATAGGCGTCGGGCGGGACGCGGCGGACGTCGCCTTCCTGACAGCCTTTGGCGAAGCCAGACTGAATACCCAACAGGTCAGTGTCGCACGGTTAGAAGAGGCTTGATGATGATGTTCGTCGACGGACGGCTTTCATGTAGAGATGGTGGGCTCGCTTGGGGCAGCGAGCAGACCAACAAAAATGGTAGCCATATTGTTATGCCCGGTGGCGGTGAGGCAACGGAAGGGGCTTGGACCGATGCGGAACGCGCCGAACTCGCCAACTTAGCCGACCGGCATGAGCTCGATCTCGATACGCTGCTTGTATTGGTAGACCCAGCCGGATCAGGCTCTGATGGATCGGCGCCTTCCGGATTGCATTGCTGTTTTTGAGTTGGCGTCCCTCGCCTTCCCTAAGATCGAAAACCCAAATGCCTTCCGTTTGACGCACATCGACCAGACGCAACTGGCGGATTTCCTCCTGGCGCATTCCAGAGAACACCGCGATCAGGGGGAGCCAGAATTTTTCGTCCCGAATGACATGCATTCCCGGCTTCGATCGCCGATGTTCAGATTGGCACCCCGCCCAGATTGGCGCTTTCGAGAACAACGAACAATTCCTCCGACCGCAGATACAGGCAGCGCGACAGGAACCGCGCTTCTCCTGATTGGTGCCTGTGGAGGCTGCATGTCAATTCGCTGCGTGCCAGCCGTACCCGCAACGCCGTCGGCACTGCCCTCCGGAAGTGATAGACGCCCCCGCGCCTGACCGTATTCGGGATGCCTCCCATCCGTACCAAGCCCCAACTTTGTAGCAGGGTTCTGTAGCAAACGCCCCACCACAGTTCCGGCGTCGTTCGAAAAGCCCCGGTTTGGCAGTATGTTGGGAAAAACTTGGCTGGGGCGGCAGAATTCGAACCTGCGAATGGCGGCATCCAAAGCCGTCGTTCGTCATCGGCCAGCCATGGCGTTTAGATTGGCCGGGTCGACGGCCATGTGACCATCAGGCTTGTACACGAATGCGGCCCTATTGCGCCGATGATCCGCGCAATCAGCGTTGCTTCTTTGCGATGGTCGCCGTGAAGTCCGGATCCTTGTTCGCGACCCAGTCAACGAATTTGCGAACATTCGGATTTTCCAGCAGACCCGCGACCTCCATCCCGTGGCGCTGCAGTTCGGAATTGGTGAAATTGGCAATCAGCGTTTGCTGGCAGATGGAATGCATCGGCACGACATCGCGACCGCCACGGCTCTTGGGTATGGGGTGATGCCAGACGATGGTCTTGCCGGTCGGGCGGCCGCATAGCCAGCAGGCCACCGGCTCCTCTGGAGCTTCGTCTTCCTGCGGAAGACGATCATAGGGATCGTATTTCGAACGCTTGCGGGCCATATATCGATTTAACTGCCTTGATTTCGGTTCGGCTATAGCGATGCGAACGCCGGCATCATATTGGTAAGTTCATAAATCGGCCTCTTGCTAAAAAATCGCGACGGGAAACAACAATGACAGAAGCATTGAAGCCGTGGGATGGCGAACGGGTCCGCAAATGGCTGGAGCGCCGGTTCGAAGCATCGAGGCTGGATCAGGCTGCGGCGGACCGGCGCGGCTATGAGGCGCGGGACGATTATGACAGGGCCGCTGCCGAAGAGTGGGTTTGCCGCGTGCTGAAGGCTGTCGATTGCACGAATGAACAAGCCGGGTTCGCCAGACGCCTTCAGGAACTGATCGGCCAGGACGAATATCCGGCGACGAGCATCTATGACGATGTCCGGTTCGAGCGGCATGTTCGCAGCTACCTCAGGAGGCTCGTCAAGATGACGAAGGCAAATGAGGGGTTCGAGAAGGCGCTGCACCATCAGTGAAAAGGATGAAGTGCCGCCATCGGCATGCTAGGGCCGTTGCATGTCCAATACCCGTAGCCTTGGCGGCACCGTCGAAATCGACGGATCCAAATTTGATTGGCAACTCCTGAGCGAGCCCCGGCTATCCTCTGACGATGGGTGGAAGGGCATGACTGTCTCATTGCGCGCGCAGGGTATGCCGCGCGAGGCCGTGCTCGAATTTCCAACACCCAAGCGCCTGATGAAAGGATTGCCCAAAGGGCGTTCCCACATCAACGACGCGATTGCCGCAAGGGGGGTACGGGCGGCGTTGTGCGCTGGATGGGATCCAGCGTCACGCGGCAAGACGATGATTTTCACGGTCGATGCCAACGGCGACTAGCGGAGCGAAAGCCGCTGGTCTGCACTTGGAGATAAAAATCGGCAGCAGAATGGCGACAAAGGGTCGATAGGATCAAGAATCATCGGCGCATAGTTTGCGGGGGATAGCCCACTCCGGCCGCGATCCGCTTGATCTCGTCGTCATTGTCGGGAAGTGGGTCGCTGGCCGGAACGACGGGAACTCCGGCTTCGATCGCGATGCGCGGAGACCTTATCGCCGAGGGAGCACATCGTGTCGGGCTACGGGCCGATGAACTTGATCCCCGCCTGCGCGCGCTTCCGCGAAGTCCGGGTTCTCAGATAGGAAACCGTAGCCGGAATGTATCGCGTCGACGCGAGCGTTCTTGGCGATCGCGGGACTGTCAGGAATTTCGTGTGCGACGAGGCATAATGGGGAACAAGGAGACCCGGTATGTCACGACGCAAAGAACCCTCGATACCGAACGACATTCTCGATCAGCTGCTTGCCGGCACTGACGCGGCCGCGGCGCTCAGCCAGGGCGGCCTGCTCGATACATTGAAGAAGGCATTTGCCGAACGGGCGCTCAATGTGGAGATGGATCACCATCTTGGCCAGGAGGAGCAAGGGAACAACAGCCGGAACGGCTATGGCCGCAAGACGGTGACGACCGACGGGGGACGGATCGAGATCGAGGTGCCGCGTGATCGGGCCGGCAGTTTCGATCCGCAGCTGATCGCCAAGTACCAGCGACGCTTCCCTGGCTTTGATGACAAGATCATCTCGATGTACGCGCGTGGCATGAGTACCCGGGAGATCACCGGGCATCTGCGCGATCTGTACGGGATCGACGCCTCGCCCGATCTGATCAGCACGATCACCGACGCGGTGCTGGAAGAGGTTGCAGCCTGGCAGCAACGCCCGCTGGACCCAGCCTATCCGCTGGTTTTCTTCGATGCGATCCGGGTCAAGATCCGCGACGAAGGCATGGTCCGCAACAAGGCGATCCATATTGCCCTGGGCGTCATGGCCGACGGCACCAAGGTGGTCCTGGGGCTATGGCTGGAACAGAATGAAGGCGCCAAGTTCTGGCTGCGCGTCATGAACGAACTACGCAACCGCGGCGTCGAGGATATCATGCTGGCCGTCGTTGACGGTCTGAAGGGCTTCCCCGACGCCATCACCGCCGTCTTCCCCGAAGCGATGGTCCAGACCTGCATCGTCCATCTGCTGCGCAACTCGATGGATTTCGTGGCGTGGAAAGACCGTAAGGCGCTCGGAACGGCCCTGAAGGCCATCTACCGTGCTGTCGATGCCGCGGCCGCCGAGGAAGCGCTGACGGCCTTCGAAGCGAGCTTCTGGGGGCAGCGCTATCCTGCCATCGGCCAGAGCTGGCGTCGGGCATGGCCCGAGGTCATCCCATTTTTCGCCTTCCCCGACGAAGTCAGGCGGATCGTCTACACCACCAATGCCATCGAGGCCTTGAACTCCAAGCTTCGTCGCGCTGTTCGTGCGCGGGGCCATTTCCCCAATGATGAGGCGGCCACCAAGCTGCTCTATCTGATCTTGAACCGATCGGAGAAAGAGTGGAAAATGCCGCCGCGCGAGTGGAACATGGCGAAGGCGCAATTTGCCGTTCTCTTCGGCGAACGCTTCATCAGGGCCATGACGGCCTGATGGTCAACCGCCTCGCCGCACACGAAATTCCTGACAGCCCCGGCGATCGCTATTATGCGCTCCCAGTCCAAATGGGCGGCGATCGCGCCCGCCCCCCTCTCCGAGATGGTATGCCTCGTCGGCCTTGAACCGGTGGAGCGATAGCTTGTCCTCCTCAGCGTATATCGCAACCGTGCGAATGCCGAGCTCGGTCGCAGCGCGAAACACGCGGATCGCGATCTCGCTGCGGTTCGCGACGAGGAGACGTGAAATCTTCACGGTTCGCAACCCTTCTCTATGATTGCTCGACAAGGCCTTGGGACTTCCGGCCCATGGCCGAAAGCCGGCAGGAGACCTATCGCGACCGCGGCAACTCCAACACACGGTCAGCAATGATTTCCTTCTGAATCTCGGAGGTGCCGCCGGCGATGGTGACCACCCAGCTGTTCATGAAGTCGTAGGCCCACGGATTGCTCGCGCGGCTCTGGTCATAGTCGAGCATACCGAGACCCAGTATCTCCGTGACCACCTCGCCCAGCGCCTTGTATGTCCCCCCCACCAGCAGCTTCACCATGGAACCCTCCGGCCCCGGAGAGCCGGTACGATCCACGTTGGAAACGTTGGCCACCGCCATCGCCCTATGGCCCAGCCCCTCAGCCTTCAGTTCAGCCAGCTTATCTGCAATCGCGGAATCCTCGATCGCCAGACGGCCATCGGGAAGCCGCGTACGGCGGGCCAGATCTATGGCCCGCTCGACCTTGGCGCTGAGGCTGATCTGGTCGCGAAGGAAGGTGGTCCCGCGCTCAAACGCCAGCGTCGACATGGCCACGCTCCAACCGGCGTTGATCTCGCCCACGACGTTCGAGACCGGGATGCGGACCTCGTCGTAGAAGACCTCGTTGATCGCCGACTCGCCCATCATCGTTTCGATGGGACGGATGGTGATCCCGGGCGAGCGCATGTCGCAGATGATCCAGGTGAGCCCCTTGTGCCGCTCGGACGTGGGATCGGTCCGGACGAGCAGCTCCTGGTAGTCCGCGGTGCTGGCCCCGGTCGTCCAGATCTTCTGACCGGTCACGACGACGTGGTCGCCGTCGATGATGCCCCTGGTCTTCAGGCTCGCAAGGTCTGAGCCAGCACCGGGCTCCGAGAAGCCCTGGCACCACAGGGACTCCCCCCTGAGTATCCTCGGCAGGTGGAACGCCTTGAGCTCCTCGCTCGCTCGGGCGATGAGTGTAGGACCGGCGTGCGTCTGGGCGATCGACATCAGCCCATAAGCGGGGGCGTTGGCGCGCTCGCACTCCTCGAACCAGATCAGCGACTGGATTCCGGTCAGCGCCGCGCCGCCATACGCCTTCGGCCAGTTCAATCCGGCCCAACCGCCTTCGTAGAGCCGGCGCTGCCACGCCTTGTCGTAGGCAGCCGCCTCCTCGCGAGACGACGGCCGCGTCCCGGGGACGTTCTCCTTGAGCCAAGCCCGCGCCTTTTGACGGAACTCGACTTGTTCAGGTGTATAAACCAGGTCCAAATCAGACCTCCATCAGCTGATCGTTGAGGACTTGGTGAAGGGCGGCTTTTTTCCGTCCAAACATGTTCGAAAGCACTATGCCGCGCTTGAGAAAGAGGTGAGCGTTCATCTCGCTCGTAATGCCGACCGCACCGTGAAGCTGAATGTTCGCGTCAGCGTTCTTTCTGGCTGCTTCCTGCGCGATGGCGCGGGCCGCAGCCACCTGCATGGGCGCGTCGCCGCGTCCCATTCCCAAGGCAAGCGAAGCATAGTAAGTTTGGCAGCGCGCATGCTCGGCTCGAGCAGTCATCTCCGCGATGGGATGGCGAACCGCCTGATAGGCGCCGATAGGCCTGCCGAAAGTCTGACGAAACTTCGCATATTCAAGGATCATATCGCGAGCGCCCTCCGCCTGGCCGACCAGCATCGCGGCCGCGAGCAATGAGCCGTGCCACCAAATCTGCGGATCTCCCGCTCGTGCCAACAGCGGCGCATTATCCAGATCAAAGCTGCGCATCACGAGCGTATCATCGAGGCATGGGCAAGCCTCGCCTGCCATGCTCGCAACATCCACCAGTTCAGCCTTGGCGGGTCGAACAAAGACGGCCATCGCGCACTGCCCAGATGAGAGCAGTCGGACGCGCACGCGGCCATTCGATTCCGGCCCGGACGAGACCTCCGGCAACGCGATTCCAACTGCGACCTCCCCGCTGAGTATTGTCTCCGCCAGCTTGGTATTGCCCGCCACCGCGGCGACCCGGGCACCCAGGACGCCCCCAAGCAGCGAGAGGGGGCCGAGATTACGACCTAGCTCACGGAATAGCAGCACCTCCTCGGCATAGCTCAGGGCTAGGCCGCCCCATTCCTCCGGCATGCTCATGCGCAGCCAACCCAGATCTGCGAAGGTGCGAAGCGAGGCGTCATCGACGGCCTGCCGCTGATCGCCCTGGAGGCGTTCGAGGGGCAGCTCGTTGGCTATTCCCTTGCTGAAGGCAGCTTGGAGGCCTTCCTGCTCTTCCGTCAATAAAAGGTCCATCGCAACCTACGCTCCGCTAATCCGAAATATCTCAATTCTGCCGCAATCCGCACCGCCCAGACTTGGACCGCCGATTAGCTCGATGCCGTCCTGGGTGCCCGTCCCTTCCCTCGCTCAATGGAACGGGTTCGGCATGGTCAGCGTGTCGATCTTGAGATCGATCAGAAGGGGACCCTTCCGGTTCTGGATCGCCTCGATTGCCTTCTCCAGGTCGTCCTCGTTCCGCACGGTGACCCCTTGGCCTCCGAGAGCCTCGGCCAAGGGGGCGAAGTCCGGCCAGTTCATAAGTGCGATGTCATGCGGCAGATCGCGCACGGTGAACTCTGCGACCTCCATGCCGTAGGCGCTGTCGTTGCAAACGACACAAACCAGATCCACGCCCATCCGGACCGCCGTATTGAATTCCAGCAGGCCGTTGTTCATGAAGCCACCATCGCCAGTGACGAGCAGGGTCGGCAGGTCGGGCGCCGCGAAAGACGCGCCTACGGCGGAGGCGAGACCTAGGCCGATGCAACCAGACATGATCCCGAAGTAGTAGAGCTGCGGGTTCTTGACGCGGAAGACCTTGAGACCCTCCACCACGAACCGGCCGCAGTCGTTCACGAGGACGCGATCCCTGGGCAGGGCGTCGCCAATCGCAGTCAGCGCTTTGTAGAAGTCGACGGTCGTCTCGGTCGACGTGTCCGGCAGTTCGAGATGGGACGATGCCAGACGTGCCGGCAGGGCGGGATCCAGGTAGCCGCTCGGCGGGATTTCCGCCATGTCCAGCAGGCCGATCAGAGCTTCGGCGACAAGGTCGACCTCGCCCAGCAAACCTGCGTCGGGTTCGACGAACCTGCAGATCGCCGCCGGATCATTGTCGCACTGGATGACCCGCTTGCCCTCGATGAAGGCGCCCCGGCTGGTCGTGTAGGAATTCATCGAGCAGCCGAAGAACAGCACGCAGTCGCTGGCGACGATCTCATCCACCGCCGCGGGGGTCGACAGGGTTCCGAAGACCCCCAAGTTGAAAGGCTCGCCTTCGAAGAGCTCCCTGGCCTGAACAGTCGTCGCGAGAAGCGCGCCGATGCGCCCAGCCAGCTTGATGAGCGCAGCCTTGCCACGCTCAGTGGCCGCGCCGCGGCCCGCCACGATGATAGGCTTCGATGCCGCGGCGATCATCCCGGCGGCGTTGTCGAGATCGTCGCTCGCCGGCACGAGCGCCCGTCGCTCGAAGTTCAAGAGCTTTGTCGGCCGGTACTCGATATCAGCCCACTGGAAGTCAGTCGGAAAGTTCAGCGCGATAGGCCGCTTCTCGAGCTCCGCGCGGCGAAATGCCCGCGCGATGTCACCCAGCAGCGTCTCGGGCGAGATTGCCTCCTCGAACCCCGCGCCGATCGACAGCACGAGTTCCCGCTGGGCGATGTTCTGGGTGCTCTCCCGGTTGGTGTGGGCGGTGTCGCCGCACAGCAACACGAATGGGACACGGGACTTCACGCCCTCGACAAGCGCGGTGATCGAATTACACAGCCCGGGCCCGTGGGTGACAGTCGCGACGCCCACCTTGCCCGCGCACCGACCATATGCAAGTCCCATGAGGACCGCGCCGCCCTCGTTCCCGGCCGGCACGTAACGGCCGCCAAGCTTCCTGAAGGTGTCCAGGACGAAGATGTTGGCGTTCCCCAAGACGCCGAAGATCGGGTCGACGCCGTGATCCAGCAGAGCGCGCGCAACAGCCTCGTGCCCCTTCATCGTCCTCTGTTCTACCACTGACAAACGCCTAACTCCTTTTAGCGCCGGCGATCACGCGGCTGACACGCCGCGGACCGCTCACTTCGCGAGATACTGGTCGACCATGCGGTGCAGGTTGCGGCAGCGCATGTCCGTGTAGCGGCCGAACGTGAGTTCACCGTCCGGTCCAAGAGCCCTCAACCCCTCCTGCTGGGGCCCCATGTTCGCGACGTCCTGATCGAGCAGTCCGCCAAGATACGAACCGTTGAATTCCGGAGCGTCGCCAAGCGCTTCTTCGGGACCGAGAAGCCGATACTGGGCGGGCGGCGGGTTCGTGCCCTTCGGCTTGATCTTCATGAGGAAGATTTCCATGAGGCTGCGCTCGTGATCCAGCCCCAGGGGGCGGATACGGTAGCAGATCTTCACGGTGAACCCGCCCCAGATGTGGGTATTAGGGAAGAGGTCGTAGGAGAATCCATCCACGAACTCCCCGTCCGAAAGGTCGGAGAAGTCGTAGCCGGTTTCCTTCTCGAGGTTCTCCCGCGCCATCTGCGCGAGGTAATTCCTCATGGTCTGTCCAGGCTTGATGGACTTCGCCAGATCCCTGCCCGGAGGACCTCCGCGGCTGCCGTTCGTGAGCGCGAGCCTGACCCGCTGCTCGTCCGAGAGGTGATCCGGCCCGCTCCACGCCTCGCTGATCACCCCGAGAGGCACGACGAAGCGCGTCACGTGGTCGGAGATGAGGTCATACTGGACCTGGTCGTAGCCGGAATAGGGAACCGCCTGCGCATGGGTGGCGACGACGTGGGAGGACTCCAGGAACGCCTCGGCAACCGCCTTCCAGTTCGCATCGACAACCTTGCCGAGGTGTAGCGCCTTGTAGCAGTCGTTGATCCGGAAGTGGTCCATGTGCTCTGGATAGTCACCGAGAAGGCCCAGCATCGGCTCGGCGTCGGGATCGAAGTTGATGAAGATGAACCCCGCCCATGTCTCGAGGCGCAGTTCGGGAAGCCCGAACTCCTCCTGGTCGATCTGCGGGAAGTCCCATTCGAACGGATTGTGCTGGAACGTTCCGTCGATGTTCCACACGAAGCCGTGGTAGGGGCAACGCAACTGCCTTTTGCAGCCGCCATGCGTCGCCAGCTTGCGTCCCCGATGCAGGCATACGTTCTGAAGAGCCTTGATCGAGCCATCCGGCTGACGGACGATCAGCACCGACCTTCCAACCAGATCGAAAACGTAGGTGTCGCCGGGGTTGGGGATCTCCTCCTCACGGCACGTGTATTGCCAGGTCTTAAGCCAGACCTTGTCGACCTCCTTCAAGAAGTGCTCGCGACTGGTGTAGTTGCTCGCTTTGATCGGCTTCACACCGAGGTCGACCGGATTGTGATAGCGGGATACCGGCGGCGCGGGCGGATCGACATCCCGGTCAATCACCTGTTGGTAGGTTATCCCAGGTGCCTTGGCGATTGGGTCGGCGGGATCGAAGTTCTTCACATATTGTCTCCTGGCGTTCAGGACCGTTGATGGGTTGGGGGGGCGACAGCCGCGCGGTCGGGAGCGGCTACCCGGACGACGCGACCGCCTTCGCTGCGATGAAGCCGAAAACCGCTGACGGGGCGATACTGGCGCCAGCACCCGGGTAGGTAGCCCCGAAAGTTGGCGCAGCTATGTTACCTGCGGCATAAAGCCCATCGATAGCCGTGCCGTCGTCGCGAAGCACCCGGGCATTCTCGTCGCAAACGAGGCCGCCGGCCGTGCCGACGTCTCCAGGAAAAAACTTCACTGCGTAGTACGGACCCTTGTCGATGCGCCCTAGGGTCGGGCTGGGCCGGTGAAACGGATCCGCATAGTAGGAGTCGTAGTTGCGGTCGCCGCGCCCATAGTCCTCATCGCGTCCCTTATCCACGAGGTCGTTCCAACGTGAAACGGTCGCGGACAACTGCGAAGCGTCGATGCCGCAAAGACGCGCAAGATCCTCGATCGTGTCGGCGCGCTTCATGTAGCCGCTGGTGAACCACTCTTTCGGAGTCTGGAATGGCAATCGGCCCGCCCAAGCATAACGACTTCGATTCCGATGATCCATGATGGCCCAGCATGGCACAGCGGGACTGGCCTTCTGGCGCGCATACATCGACATGCCCGTCGCGACGTAAGATCCGGCCTCGTTTCCGAACCGCTCACCACTCTGATCGACGCCGATGCAGCCCGGCTTCGCCAGTTCCGCGGCGCAGAACGCTCGCTGTCCGCTTGGCAGGATCGAGGTCGGAATCCACCAAGCGAAATCCATCTTGTCAGTAGCCGCGCCCAGTTCGACGGCCTGCTCCATGACCTCGCCGGTGTCGCCCGGATTACTGGCCGTCCAAGCCGTCGAACTCGGCGTCGGCCCATGCTGCTCGCGCATCCTCGCGGAATGCGAGAAACCGCCGGCAGCTAGGAGCACGCCATGGCGGGCGTGGAACTCGAAGCGCTCACCATTCCTAGAGCACCGAACTCCCGTGACGCGTCCATCGTCAGTCAGCAACTGCTCCATCGGCATGTCGATGACGACCGGTACACCTGCGTCCAGAACCAGCCTGAGCAGGCGCGTGACCAGCGCCGCTCCCAAGCCCAGATAATGTTTTCCCAAGATGCGCTGCTTCGCCATGCGATAAAGCATTCGCCCGACCATAGCCGCGCCCTTCAACCTGGCTTGGGCAAGAAGGATGTAGCGCATCTCCGAAGTCATCAGCGGATATGGGTTCGCTGTCCCATGAAGGTGGTCATACCAAGGGCCAAGGATGTGCCCGTCCACAAGTTCTGACTCTATCGAGCGGCCCTCAACCAATCCGCCAGGAAGCTCGTCGTGGTAATCGGACCGATATGCGCAATGCTTGAACGGTATCCCGCGATCCTCAAGAAACCGAACCATTTCCGGCCCCTCGGCAAGAAACGCGCGCCACCGCTCGGGTGTCGAACCGCGACCTCCATCCTCACCGACAAGGTTCGTGAGGTAGGTCCATGCCAGATCATGGCTGTCCTGCACGCCCTCCCGATCCAGCACCGGACTTATCGGGATCCACAGCACGCCACCGGACAGACCAGTTGAACCGCCGACTTTGCTCTGCTTTTCAACAATTATAGAGGAAAGGCCCAGCGCCTTCGCCTTCAGAGCTCCAATGAGCGCCCCGGCCCCGCTTCCCACAATTACGAGATCATAGTCGCGTTGCCCGGAGGCTGGGACGTCTCCCGGACGGATCACGCCACACCCCCATGTTGCGTCTTCAACACCGCCAGCAGGTTCGCCACGCATTGATAGGCGACAACGTGGGCGCTCTTCTGCCCCCTCAACGTTTCAGGACCAAACACGCGATGCGCCCGCTCACCTGGAGCGTTCAATCTGTTCGTTGTGACTTTCACCAACCCTCATCCCACTTGCGGCGCACAGCCGTCGATCCAGCGCATTGAATGCGCTCGCATGGCTCGAGGCACCGTTTCTTATGCTCATCCTTAGAAAGGGTCGCATGGCTCCGAGGATGGGACTATTGTGTATTGAGATGCGTGTGTCGGCGGTAAGCACTACTGGGCAGAACCAAACTGGCGGCATGCATGAAGGAGCCGCTGATCAACCGCCTGGCGCGTCACACTTCCAGGATAGAGCCCACCGCTAATGAACTCCTCGCTCATTCCGATTGAACCCGCTGACGATTTCAGGCTTAGGGCGCCTTTGGCGGTCATAATGGACAAAAGCCGTAAGCCAGCCAGAAAAAGACACTTATCTTCCCCCCCTGTCTTGTTCAGCCTGACTAGCGCGCTGACCTTGCGATCGAGCGCGCATCCAACGAGAACAGGCTCCGAGGGGAATTAGGCGACATGCCAGGACACCACCTGCTCTTCGTCACAGCGCCACTCGACAGTTCTCAACAGACGTAATTGAGCTTTCTTAACGTCGAATCCGCCAGGCAAGCGACAGAATATATTTATAATTCTAACATGAGGGAGGGAATGATGGGTAAGGTAACGAGTGAGCGTTCAGCCGCGAGTGGGCTAAATCGCCGGCTGTTTCAGATTTCGGCAGCTTCGGCTTTGGCGCTAGTCCTTGTCGTACCAGAGGCCAGCGCTCAGGCGGCGGAGCAAGGAGAAAACTCCACCAGTGGCGGCGTGGGCGATATCGTCGTGACAGCCCGTCGTCGTGAGGAAAAGCTACAGGACGTGCCTCAGGCAGTCAGCGTCATGAGCCAAGAGCAGCTGAAGACGGAGAACGTGCGCGACCAAAGCGATCTTCAGCAGAAGATACCTTCGTTGAGCGTGGCAAGTCGTTTCGGACGTACCGGCGGAACCTACGCGATGCGCGGCTTGTCAGGCCAAAGCTCGTCCACTCCCACGGTCGGCACCTACTTCGCGGAAGTCCCGACGCCCACCAACAATGTCGGGTACGACGGCAGCGCCGGGCAGTCGCTTTATGATCTACAGTCAATACAGGTTCTCAAGGGTCCGCAAGGCACGCTTTTCGGGCGGACCACAACTGCGGGTGCCGTGCTCGTCACGCCGGCCGCGCCCGACCTTCACGACGTAAAGGCGAGCGGCACGCTTGCTTTGGGGAACCTTGATTATTTCCAAGGCACGCTAGCGGTGAGCGTACCCATTGTCGATGGCATCCTCGCCATTAGGTTCGCCGCCAACTACAATCACCGCCGAGGCTACACGAGGGTCATCGGCTCAGACAAGCGACTGGACGAGCTGAACAACGAATCTCAGCGAGTGAGCCTGCTGTTCCAGCCAACTGATTGGCTCAAAAACACGACGATTTATGATCGTTTCCATGCAGACCAGTCCTCAAGCTCCTATTTCGCCGTCGATACGCCGGCGAATTTCGGCTTGTTCAACCTTCCGGCCAACACGCCTTTCTTCAATGGCGTGTGCGCCCAGTCGGTGGCCGTGGGTCTCTCTTCGAGCGTGGCGGCATGCTCCGCGCAGCGCTTGGGAATTCTAGCATCGCTGAAAGCCAATATCTCAGCCGAGGTGGCGCGCATCGCCCAGGGTGGTGACGAGCGTCGTCGGGTCAACGCCGGGAACACCACGTTCTTCCAGGACAGGAACACGCATGAGACCCTGGTCAACCGGACCGAACTCACGCTTCCCGATATCGGCCCGGTTCAGCTACAGCTGAAGAACATCTTCGGGTACCAAACGACCAAGGGCTATTCCGGCGTAAACGTCGGTGGCATCGACGAATTACTTAACCTCTATATCGGTGTGGGTGCGGGGCTCGCCGCAAACCAGGCTGGCAATAAGGCGGTAATCTCAACCGGTCCGGTCGAGAAGTTCTACTCGAACGAAACACAGCTTTCCGGCAATCTGTTCGATGACCGCTTGATATTCGTCGCCGGTTACTACTATCAGCACGCGCCCAGCACCTCCGATTTGGCTCATGTCGGCGGTTTGCAGAAGACCCTCGGTGGCGTCACGACAGTCAATCTCGGCTTCTCCGCCGGGCGCCCGTTCACGGTAGGTGGACGTGCGAACCAGAGCGCCTTCTACGGTCAGGCCACGCTAGGTCTGGACGGGCTGGTAGACGGCGTTCATCTGACCGCCGGCGTTCGCAAGACAAAAGATGATTTCATCCTGCGCACCCAGGCGGCCGGGATCAATCCTCTGACCGGCGTGCTGTCGCCTTCCATCGTCACGATCAACACGACGACGGGCGCCATCACCACTACACCCTCGCCAATCGCGACGCAGACCCTGAAAACCAGCGGTGTTAACTATAATTTCTCGATCGACTATAAGGCGACGCCGGACCTTCTGATCTATTTGACGACCCGCAAGGGCTACGTCCCCGGGGGCTTGAACAATTCGATTGCCGCTGGCGCACCGGCGTTCAAACCTCAATATGATTCCGAAACGATCAAGGACGTCGAAGCGGGTATCAAGTGGGACTTCAACCTCGGTGACACGAATGGTCGTTTGAACGTTGCAGCATACGAGGCACGCTATTCGGGCATACAGCGGTCGTTTACGTCGATCGTGAATGGAGCCGCGACCTCCTATGTTGCCAACGTGGCCAAGGCCAAGCTGCGCGGGGTTGAGGTCGAACTCACGGTCCTGCCCATTTCAAATCTGCGCGTAGGGATCAACTATTCGTACAACGAGGCCAAATATACGCAGTGGCTTGGAGCCGATCCTTATGGCGCAGCGCCAGCAGGAACGAACATCGATCTGTCGAACAACCCGTTCCAGAATGCTCCGAAGCACAAGGTGAACCTCAACGCGACCTACGACATCCCTCTCTCCGGCAACAACGGGACCATCTCGTTGACTGGTCAGTATACCTACCAGTCCGAATCGTCTGGCCTTACGGCTGCGGAGCGATACGCCCAGATCTACGGTACAGCCGGGCGACGGGCGGCCTATGTGAACGGTTACGGCCTCGTCAACGCGCGCATCGACTGGCAGGATGCTCTCGGCATCAAGAATGTCGTCGCCAGCTTGTTCGCTCGGAACGTCTTCGACAAGGTTTATCAAACCTCGGCCACAGCTCTCAACAACACGTTGGGCGTTTCGACGAAGCAGTTCGGCGAGCCCCGCGTGATCGGTGCGAGCCTCTCCTTCGACTACTAAAGGCTGTAATGTGATCGATCGAATGGTTTTCATTCGATCGATCACTTCGCGACGGCCGAACGCACTGCTCTCCTGATCGCATAACAAATCTCGGACGACGGCGCTGCCGCGCGGCTCAGCATTCTTCAGAAGAAATTTCAAAGCCTCGTCGTCCCCAATAATCTCAACTTAGGCGAAACCCAAAAGATGGACGATCCGGAGCCCTTTATTGACCGTATGGCGGTTCAGCATGACTGGTCGGACGAACGGAGGTTCGCGCGGCTGGCGGCTACTCTAGACCATGACACATCCCCGTGGCCGGCGGCGGTAGTGCCGCCACTTGGCCACTGGCTCTGCTTCCTTCCAGGCGAACGTCAGAGCTTGATCGGCGCGGATGGGCATCCTACGCGCACCAAGGATGGCCTGCTTCCCGATGTCGGGCTCCCGCGCCGGATGTGGGCCGGCAGCAGGATCAGTTTCCTGCAGGATATGCCGCTGAACGCTCCAATCGAGCGAACGTCCACCCTGATGGTGGCAGTACCAAAGAGCGGTCGATCCGGCAGGATGCTCTTCGTCACCGTCGAGCATCGCATCAGCGTAGCTGGAGGCGATGTCGCCATCGTCGAGGAACAGGATATCGTTTATCGCGAGGCGGCCGCTCCGGGCGGATCATTCGTCCGAACCGCGGCCGATCCAGGCGAGAGCGACCCCACGCTCTTGATGGTCACGCCGGATCCGGTGATGCTGTTCCGATACTCCGCGCTAACCTTCAACGCCCACCGCATTCACTATGATCGCCAGTACGCGCGCGATGAGGAAGGCTACCCAGGATTGGTGGTGCAAGGCCCGCTGATCGCCACTCTGATGCTTGACCATCTGTTGCAGCACTCGAAGTCTCGCGTCGCAAGCTACAGCTTTCGCGCAGCCTCGCCCTCGTTTGCAGGCGAACCCATTGCTCTGGGTTTTAGGCAGGTCGGCAACGAAACGCAGCTACGCGCGGTCGGAAGCGTCGGTGTGCTCATGACTGGCACCGCGGAACTCAAACCATGAGCACTGCGCTCTCTCCTGTTTGTTCCCGCAGACGAGGAGGCCCGTCTCCATCGCCATGATTGACGACGGCGAAGCTTGGGCACGGGGCGTTGAGTGCGCACCCACGATGGAACGGGCTGCCAAAGCCAACTAATCAGACCTCGCTGGGCCGCGGCCCCCTCACCTCTATTTCCGTCACTCTTTCAAAGACATTGGCCAGCCTCGCCCTCGCGCTGCAATGGGAGGTGCGTGAATTGCGCAGTCAGTTGCCCCTTCCTTCGCAGGGTGACGGGCGATAATGGGCTAAATCATCAAAGGCCAAACGAACGGAGCGACACGCACTCCTTCACCCTCCCCGCATGACTGGAATGAGCGCGCCGGTGACGGCGCGCACGGCGGGCGAGGCGAGAAACAGAATGACCTCCGCCATCGCCTCCGCCTTTACCCATTTCGAGAAGTCCTCGTTCGGCATGTCCTGACGGTTGGTCGGCGTGTCGATCACGCTGGGGATCAGCGCGTTGACCGTGACGCCGGTGCCGGCGAGTTCCTCGGCCAGCGCCTCGGTCAGGCGGTGCACACCCGATTTCGACGCGGCATAGGCACCCATCCCCGCCTTGAGCGCGGGCAGCGCCAGCTTGGTGATCGTGGCGTTGGTCATCAGGTTCATCGCCTGCATCTTGGCCCAGGAGTCGAGGCCGCCGTCTTCGAGCGTTTCCCAGGTGAAACCGCCCGCGACGTTGACCAGGACGTCGATCCCTCCATGCGTGGCGGCAACCCGGTCGAGCGCGGCCTGTGTGGCCTCGGCGTGGGTGAGGTTCACGCCGCCGATGTCGAGCGCGCCGGCAAGCGGCTCACAGCCTCTCCCGGAGGTCGCCTAGGCCGCCGATCTCGCCGGCTGGACGCGATCGCCAAGCGCATGCATGAGTGTCCCAAGATATCCCGGAATTGACCGGGGCCAGCCGTCAGCCTCTGCTTCGCAGTCAAGGAAGCGGCGATCTCCCAGGACGATCAACTCGCGCAGTCCAGCGTCGAGAGCCTCCACAGCGTCGCACCAGTGGTGCGGATGCTGGATCCTGACGTCCCCCTGGCTATAGACCGTGTCGCCGATCCTGCAACTGCCGGAGACCACGATCCGGACCAACTCCGTTCCAAACCGGGCGCGCGCCATGGCGCGGCGGTTTGGATCGACGTCCGTGCATATGACCATCGGCCCCCGCCTGGGATCCCCCATCAGGGCCAGCGACGCGCGCACACCGGGGGACACTTCATCCCAATTTGCACGATCCTCGTAGCTCCCGTTGAGCTTTCCCATCCGGAGTTTCGGCGCCAATGTCGTCGCAATAGCGGAAGGGCCTGCCCCCATGGCCGGATCGTCGGACATGACGTCGCCTACCGTCCCGAAATCGCTAGCGATCCCCTTGAGCATCTCGTTTTCTAGATTGGGATGGAACTCCACGGCGGGCCGCATCTTCTGACCGCGGCTGTCGCCCAAGACCACAATCTCCCATTGGCCTTCAGGGCCGTAAGTGACCTCGCCGTGCCCTGGATAGACGCGCCAACCTTCCTGGAAGCGGAATTCGCCCGCGCCGTAGACATCGGGCTCCATGTGAATCCGCCCCTTCAATGCCACCCTGAAGCTGTCGCTGGCATGCGCATGCGCGGGAGAGACGGGAAGGATCGAGTGTGGCGCGGCATTGAGCAAGCTGATCACGGGCCCAGCCTCCTCGTCCCCCACCATAATCAAATTAAACACGAAGGCGCCCCCCTTGAACTGATACCAGTCCCGGGAATCGTGGAAGCTCATGTCGACATGGTCTTCAAACGCCTTTGGCGCTCCACGAGTACGAAACATTCGAGGCTCCTCTCAGAAATCTACGAAGTCGCTCAATCAGAAGCGGCATTTTCTTATGGATCGAAGAAGTTCAGTCGAACGTGATCTTCACATTGGGGGTCAGGGGCTTTGCCTGGCAGCCCAGTACGTACCCTTCCGCGATGTCACCATCATCCAGGACTTCATTGTGGTCCATCGAGACCTGCCCTTCGACGAGTGTGCAAAGACAGGCGCCGCACTTTCCCACCAAACAAGAAAAGGGCGGCGTAAGGTCAGCCTGGAGCATGACGGCGACAAGCGAATGAGCGCTGGACCAGCTGAGATTGTGATCCGTGCCGCCCAGCACCACTTCGAGGTCGGCGGTGATGATGGCCACTTCGGATTCAATGGATACCATAAAGTCTGATCCTCGCCGGGCTCGGCACTAATGACCCAGCCAACTCAGAGTGAATGGGAACCCAGCCTGCCGATGCATGGGCTACTGCTTCACGATATCTCCGCCCTTCATTACGAACTCGACGTGCTCGAGCACGCTGATATCGGCTAGTGGGTCGCCGGTCGTCGCAATCAGATCGCCGAAGCGTCCGGGCTGGATGCTGCCGACCTTGTCGGGGGCGCCGATCAGCTCAGCCGCATGGAGCGTGGCCATCTGGATCGCTGCCATCGGCGGAATGCCAGCCTTGGCGAGCAGCACGAACTCATGGGCGTTCTGACCAGGCCGCGTGTCCGTCCCGAAAGCAATGCGGACGCCCATCCTGTACGCCGTGAGCACATTCTGCCCGGTCAGCCGACCCAGGGTGGTGATCTTCTGCCGACCGGACTCGCTGAGCATTTCCGGATGGGCGGCCGCCAGGTTACCCAGATCGAAACCGGCCTGGAGCGTCGGGACGAACCAGGTTCCCTTGGCCTTCATGAGCTTGAAGGTCTCGGCATCGGCAAAGGTGCCATGCTCGATAGAATCGACGCCCAGCGCCGCGGCATGTTCCACCGACGTCTTGCCATGGGCGTGAGCTGCGACCTTCATGCCTAGCGCGTGCGCGGTGTCGACGAACGCCTTGATCTCGTCGTCTGTCATGAGCATCGCCCGGGGATCATCGCCGTCGCTTGCCATGCCCCCGGAGATGGCGATCTTCACAAGATCAGCGCCCGCCTTGTGGCGGGAGCGCGCCAATTCAATGGCGTTCTCCGGACCGCTGACGACATTATCGTCCCACTCTGGCTTGTGCAGGGCTGGGTCCAGCCCCATGCTCATGTCTCCATGCCCCCCGGTCGGCGCGATCATCCCGCCCGAAACCCAGAGACGCGGTCCCATGACCTTGTTCGCGTTGATCGCCTTCTTCAAACTCACCACGACAGGGGTGTAGCCGGATACGTCGCGAGCCGACGTGAAGCCTCGTTCCAGCAAGGCGCGCGAATTGCTGATCCCGGTGACTAACTGGTCAGTCGGGGGAGTCTTCACCAAGTAATTGATGATCGGCGCTTCAAAGTTTATCGATAGATGGACATGGCAGTCGATAAGTCCCGGAAGGACCGTTTTGCCGGTCAGATCCACGACCTCGTAACCCGCTGGCGCGAGGTAGCCGCCAGTCACTTCCTGGATCACACCGTCGTGGATCAGGATCGAAACTCGCTCTCTCGGTTGGGCCGAAACACCGTCGATAAGCCTTCCGGCGTGCACCACCACGTCCTTCGCGAAGCTGGCCGCGGGGACACACAACACACCGGCCGCCATCGCCAAACGGCCGACAACTCCGAACAATCGATTGCCCATTCTCGATCCTTTCATCCCCGCGCCACGATCACTCGGGAAGATTCTCGAGGGTGCGCTTTCCGATGGAGGCGATCATCGCGGCGTGTTCGGGGCTGGCATCGGCAGAGGCTCGAGGAGCCATGCCCTGAATGTCGCCGAATATCTCGACCGACATGCAACCCTCGGGACCTGCGGTAAGGGGCCCGTAAAACTCTCCCGGGCCCGACGTGAAGACGTCACCGGAACGCAACTCCTGCCCATCCGGCGTGAGCACCGATCCCTTTACGACAACCTCCATGCGATGCGTATTATGGGCATGACGCTCGAGAACGTGGCCTGGGGGAAGCTGCAAGAGCATCACTGAAGCAGGGTTGTCTGACTTCTCACCGAGCGCGACAACGCCAAGGTTGATACCCTGTTCGTGAGCGATCTCTCGAGCGAACCCGAACCCGTCCGTAGTCATCTCCGCGAGTACGTCGCATTCGGAATGCCGATATATTCTCATGATCCTCTCCCTACTGCTGCTGCTGCAACACGATTATCGCGCGACAGTGCTCAACGAGGACATCCGCGATAAGTGCGTTTTGGCGCGTCCCGGGAGAATTCGACTGTTATGCATGCCCGGCTTGGGCGGCGCACAGTTCTTCTGGAGAGAGACAGATGCCTCTCACCATGGTCATCGGCGCTTCTGAACTACGGCCTCCAGTTCGCGGGAACTCCAGCTCTCAGCCCAGCTCAGCCGCGGCGCATTCCAGGCAGGCCATGCAGACCAATGCTGAAGCCGATCCCGAAAAATCGCCTCGTGCCTTCCGCAGATGTCGACAACTTCAAACGCTGCACCCGCGGTCGCGGGCGGCTGGTGTTTCCTGGCATACGAATGGCCCACCGTGCCCGAAGGCAGCGGTGGGCCAAACTTTCCTCCCCAGAAAACCTCTTGTGTTGGAAGCCTGACGATCCGTTCTGGAAACCCATACCGGCTGCGCCAAGTTGGTCGGAAGTAATAGAGGTTACCCATGTACAAAAAAGACCAAGCCAAGCCGCGATGACCGGGCGGTAACCAACCATACGCGCGAGGATTTACGTTTGGGCGTTGAGCCCGGCGGCGGCGATACCACTGAGAGCGCAGATTTCGTCGTTGTCGGACGTATCACCGGTGACGCCAACAGCCCCGATCGGCCGACCTTCCGCATCAACGACAAGCACGCCACCGGCTGCCGGAATGATGCCTTGAGGCGCAATGGCGCTCAAGCTCGAAACAAAGGCCGGACGCTCCAACGCCATTTCGCCTATCTTCCTGGTCGAGAGGCCGAGGGACAGCGCGCTTGACGCCTTGCCGCACGCTATCTGCGGACGCAGCGTGGAGCTCCCGTCCTGCCTTTGAAGCGCGATCACGTGCCCCCCGGCGTCGAGCACAGCGACGGTTAGCGGCTTCAAGCCCAACTCGGCGCTTTTGGAGAACGCGCCAGCAAAGATGGCATTGGCATGATCAAGTGAGATAAAGCCCAAACCAGACTCCTCCATTAGATGTTGCGGATTACGTCTCCATGGCCCTGCCGCGCATTTTGAATGAACGAGGCGAGGGGCACGGCGACAACATGGCACGCGCCCAAGCCCACCAAGGTTCTGCCGAAAGCTTTCAATGACTAGAGGGCCACCGAGAGCTGCACCGCATCATGCGGTGACTTGAATTTGATTAGCGACTTGGTCATCTCAATCTCTTCTCCGTCCAAGATACCTCGCCTCGCGTTCGAACCCCTCCGCCACGGAAGTCCATCGCCGGACTGGGCCTGGTCGCATTTCGGGTGAGCTAGATGCAGTCTCCAAGGGAGGCTGATAAATGCTTTTTCTGCCTCGACCTGCCATGAACGCCTTAGTCGGTTCAGAGCCGAAGATGCCTCGCGCACGCGTCATGATGAGATCATTGGAAGCGCGATTGATGCGCCGCCGCCTCAAGCACATCGAAAACGCATTTATCGGACCGCCGCCACTTAGGTAACGATAACGCCATCTATAAGTGGAGGGATGTAATGGCAGCAGAGGCGATGGAGGGCGTGTACGCGCCTTCGAATGCGGCCGCGCTGACGGACCTCAGCGACGCCAGCATTTTTCATCACAATCAACATTGGCCGATCTTCGCCCGCCTACGCCGTGACGATCCGGTGCATCATTGCACCACCAGCCCCTATGGGCTCTATTGGTCGATAACCCGGTACAAGGACATCATGGAGGTTGACAGCAACCACCAGGTCTTCTCGTCGGCGAACGCGACCTCGCTCGACGAAACCCGTGCCAGAGGACTAAAGGCGCGGCGACCGCAGAAGGGAGCCCAAATCGCCGCTATCTCAAGCCTTATTCGCTGGATGTGATCAAGGGCCAAGAGAAGGCAGCCCGCGGGCCCAATGATCCCTCCTATCGCCGACCGCTGGAGGTGCCGCTGACACGTAAGCAGCAATATGAACGCCTCAAGTCAGCCCACAGCGGCGCCTGACTTACCACGAAACACAGGGATCGAAGTAGGAGCACAAAAAGTGGCCACGATGAAACATAAGGACATCTTCGCGCGCGACATTGAGTGGATCGCGGGCGACGAAGGAGTCCGCTTCGCCCAATTCCTCCTCGACCCTAATGATGCCGAGGAGTCTCCTGCGGTCATCCTGGCCAAGTTCGAGCCCGGTGAGGAAATCCATCCTCATACCCACGCCTGCAACTACCTGGAATACATCGTTCAGGGATCGCAAAAGGTCGGCAAGATCAATTTCGAAGCCGGGGACGTCCGCTGGGCTGCGGCCGGCACAGGCTACGGCCCGATCAAGATTGGGCTTGAAGGCTGCACGGTGCTGATCGTGTTCGAGACCGCTTCGAAATCGGCGCCGATATTGCTCGGCAAGGCTCGAGGATTGGCCGCCGCGGCCCAGTAGGACACCGCGCCGCGAATTCAGGGCGGTAGTACATTACAATGAAAACGGTCTGGCAGAGAAGGATAGATCATGGACCCGCGCAGTTTCTCAACACTTCACATTCATAGCGACGAACTTCCTTGGATCGAGTTCGTGGGTGGCGTCCAAGTGCGCATTCTCCATGCCCGTCCCAGCGAGGATTTCATTGTCACCCAGATCAAGGCCAGCCCAGGCGCCGAAAGCGGACTGCACCGGCATCTCGGCCCGGTCTTCGGATGGACCGTATCCGGCCATTGGGGCCATGATCGCAATTTTGAGTACCGTCCGGGCACCTACATCTTCGAGACCCCGGGGGTCATCCACAAGTTCATCGCCGGCAGCGAGCCGGTCAACGCCGTGTACATCAGTCATGGCACGCTCGAGCACATCGATCCTCAAACCCGGGAGGTCACTCAGTCGATTTCGCCGACCGGATATCTCGAGCACTATTTGGCAGCGTGCGAGAAGGCCGGTTTCGGCCGGCCAAACTTCCTGACCTGAAGGTGCTCCTTCGCCCCTCAGGGGCGCGCGAACGAACATGGCGATATCGACAGGGGTGCGCGAAATGGCTTCAGCATTCGCCGATCGCCCCCTTGTTCTGCCTGCCCCCCAATGGACAAACCGCCATGCCAATTGACTATCCTGCAATCCTGGGGATCAGGGAGACTGCCCGGCGCTTCGCATACACCGATCGTGACACCATGCTCTATGCCTTGGGCGTGGGCATGGGCGGCCAACATAAAGACGACCGTGAGCTCGATTTCGTCTACGAGAAGAACCTGAAGGCCGTGCCGACGCTGGCGACCGTCGTAGCTTGGGGCGCCGGCGTGCCGACCGAAGAACTCGGCGTCGATTACAAACTTGTTTTGCACGGGGAGGAGCAGACATTCTTCCACAAACCGGTACCGACGGCGGCAACGATCCTTGCCGACAGCCACATCGCGGAGGTGTACGACAAGGGCGAAGGCAAAGGGGCCATCATTGTCCGTGAGACAGTGCTACGCGACGAGAGCGACGGACAGCCCATTGCCACATTGCGCCGCATGCTGTTCGCCCGCGGCGACGGCGGTTCTGGTGGTTCGAAAGAGGCTCCGCACACGCCCCATAATCACCCTGATCGCGAGCCAGATGTGATCTTGGAGTTTCCCACCGCACCCAATCAGGCCACAATCTATCGTCTCTGCGGCGATCGCAACCCCCTGCACATCGAGCCAGACCGCGCTAGGACGGCCGGGTTCGACAGGCCGATCCTTCATGGTCTCTGCACATACGGCTTTACTTGTCGCGCCGTCGTCGAAGCCTTCTGCGATTTTAATCCAGAACGTCTTGCAAGTCATCAAGCCCGATTTTCGTCACCCGTGTTTCCTGGCGAAACCCTCCTCGTCCGGCTTTGGCAGGAGGGCAATGTCGTATCCTTCGAAGCTGATGCGATCGAGCGATCGGCGAGGGTCATCAGCAATGGCAGGTCCCAGCTCCGGTAGTGGAGCGCCTGCCCGCTCCCTGGTCCGCACACATCCCAATACCCGGCGCAAGCGAATCCGCATCGGAAGCTGCCGGACCCCGAACAGCGCTCCGGTTCGCTTTGCACCATTGATGACGCACCCAGGCCTAACCTGTGGGCAGGATGGTTTCGGCCGACTCCCGACCGGTCCGTCGCGTTTCACGCCATGCAATGACCAATCCGGCCACAACGATCAGCGGGGCGCCGAGATACAGTGCCGAGTTCGGCAGTCTTTCCCAGATCAACCAGCCATAGAGCGTCGCCCAGAGTAGCTGGGAATAGTCCATGACGATCACGCTGGTCACCGCGCCGTAGCGGAGCGACGCCGTGGTCAGAAGCTGCCCGAGTGCACCAAAAACGCCGAGCGCAACCAATAGTCCCCATTCAACCGCGCTATGGCTCTGCATGTAGAAATGCATCAGCGGTGCCGTCAGCAAAGTGCCGAACAGCGAAAGCCAGAACACTATCCCCGCCACACTTTCCGTGCGCGCAAGATCTCGCACCTGAAAATTGATGAGCGCGATCAACAGAGCGGCGAAAAGCATCAACCCCACACCCACTGACGCCACCTGCTCGCCATTGGGCTGAGCGACGATGACGATGCCCGTGAAGCCGAGAACCACCGCGAACCACTGCCAGGCACTTACCCTTTGCTTGAACGACCAGGCAGCCAGAAGGACGGCAAAGAGCGGTGAGGTAAAGCTTAGCGTCGTGGATACTGCCAACGGCAGCAGCACTGTGGCAGTGAATATCAGCCCCATTGTGGTCGTGCTGATGATGGTGCGCACCGCATGGGTTCCCGCACGCTTGGTCCGTATCTCTGCGAACCGGCCTGTAGCCGTGAGCCATAGTATAATCAGAGGAAAACAGGCCGCTTGCCTCCAGAACATGATCTCCGGGACCGAGATGCCCGATTCCCCACAATATTTGACGAGCATGTAGACGGTCGAAGAGACAACCACTGCGCAGAGCCGCAGGAAGAGCGCATAGAGCGGTCTTTCAGTCCGTTCCATAATCACTATCCCTCCGCGCGTTGGCGGTCTCGCCAACACCGCCGACGAGACCGCCAACGCGCGGCAAATGAAATGGCGCGTCATCCGACGCATGACGGCCGGTATCGATAGCGACGCATGTGACGGATCACGAACGATCTACGAACCGCGGTCAGCAGGAGTCCGCTACACCTTCGCGATGTTGATCACCTTGCCTTGGGTGAAGGCCTTCAGCCCCTCGACGCCCTTGGCACGACCGATGCCCGACTGCTTCGCCCCGCCGAACGGCACGTCCATCGGCCCGTCCAGGTGCTTGTTGACCCAAACGGTTCCAGCCTGGATGCGCAGCGCGATCTCCATGCCGCGCTCGACATCCTTGGTCCAGATCGTGCCACCCAGGCCATACTCACTGTCGTTGGCCCGCTGGACGACGTCGTCGATGTCATCATAGGCAAGAACCGGCATCACGGGTCCGAACTGCTCCTCGCGAACCAGACGCGCGTCGTCCGGCAGATCCCGGACGATAGTAGGAGCGATGAAATAGCCGTCACGGTCGAGACGGTCGCCTCCCACAACTACCGTGCCCTTGGCCTTCGCGTCGTCGATGAGCTCCAAAACCCTCTCATACTGCTGCTTGTTCTGAACCGGCCCCATCTGGGCACCCTGCTTCAGTCCCTCGTCGACCACGACCTCGCTGGCGAGCCGCGCCAGCTCGTCGCAAAGCTCGCCATACATTGTACGCGGCGCGTATACCCGCTTCACGGCGAGGCAAACCTGACCGGCATTCATCATGGCGCCATCGAAAACCCGGCGGGCCACCTCCTTCACGTCGGCGTCATCGAGGATGATTGCGGCGTCGTTGCCGCCAAGTTCCAGAAGTAGCCGCTTCAGCGAACCAGACGCGCTCTCCATCACGCGGCGACCGGTCACGGTGGAACCGGTGAAGCTTATCATCGCGACGTCCGGGTGCCTGGAAAGGGCCGCACCGAGTTCATTGGCGTCGATCACGATGTTCAGGACGCCGGGGGGCAGGATGTCCGCAACGATCTCTCCAAGCAACGCGCCAGTCAGCGGCGTCGACGGAGCGGGCTTCGCTACCACCGTGTTCCCGGTGATGAGCGCCGGAGCGACCTTGTTCGCCAGCAGCGCCAGCGGAAAATTCCAGGGGACAATCGTCGCGACCACGCCGAGTGGCGTGCGCTGCTCCACGATCTTCTCCTTCTCGTTGTCCCTGATGACCTCCAGAGGAAGCTCCTGGTCCGCGAACCATCGTAGTGCGCTCACGGCGCCGGCCACCTCGCCCTGGGCCTGTCGAAACGGCTTCCCTTGTTCCTGGACAAGCAGAGTGCCGACCTCCTCAGCCCGGGCCTGGAGGGCTTCAGCGACCCTGTGCAGATAGGCGCGACGCTCTGGATAGGTCAGGGAAGACCAGGCCGGGAAGGCTCGCTTGGCCGCCGCAACCGCCTGGTCCAACTGGGCCGCATCGGCCCGCGCGCAACTCGCGAACGAAGTGCCCGAGGCGGGATTGATCACATCGAGGGTCGACGCGCCTTCCACCAGCTTTCCGTCGATCAGCATTCGATAAGTCATCGGAAGTCCTTCCAATCGATCAGAACGAGGTGATGACGGAGCGCGCGATCTCGCCTTGGAGCAGCTCCTCGTAGGCCTCGTTAATCTCGGCGATGTTGATCTCGCGCGAGATCAGATCGTCCAGGTTGAGTTTCCCCTGCAGGTACAGCTGAGCGTAAAGCGGGATGTCCCGCTTGATGTTGCTCGACCCCATCTTCACACCCCGGATGGAGACCTGGCTTCTAAGCAGGTCGGCCGTGACGTTGATCTCGATCGGCTTCTCAAGGGGATGCATCCCGATCATGTAGGCGGTGCCGCCCTTCCGGACCATCTTGATCATCTGTTCCGAGGCGACCTTCATGCCCACGACCTCGAAGGCGTGGTCGACACCGTCGGGGACCAGTTCCCGTACTGCAGCTATGGGATCGCTGGTGGTGGAGTTGATGAAGTCCGTTGCACCGAACTTCGCCGCGAGCTCGAGCTTCTTGGGCTGGATGTCGATTGCGATGATGCGGGAGGCTCCGGCGAGCGCGGCGCCCGACACGACGTTCAGGCCGACGCCGCCGATCCCGACCACCACCACCGTCTCGCCCGGCCGGACGCCCGCCGTATTGATGGCGGCGCCCGCTCCCGTGCAGGTGCCGCAGCCGAGCAGCGAAGCCTGCGGGAACGGGAGTTCCTTGGGAACTTTCGCGAGCTGGTTCTCATGGAGGAGCGCCCGTTCGGCGAACGCTCCCATGCCGAAGCCCTGAGTGACCGCCGCTCCCTGACGCGTCAACCGAGCTCCGTCATCCGCTCCGCGTTGCGTCTCCTCAGGATGGGAGCAAAGGTAGGAGCGTCCACCGAGGCAATCCTCGCAACGACCGCAGAACTGCAGGAGTGACCCGACCACATGATCGCCAACCGCAAAGTCCGTCACATCGGGCCCCACAGCCTGAACCACTCCAGCCAGCTCATGGCCGAGAACCGCAGGGAGTGGCATGCCAAAGTTCGTGACCGCGTAATTGTGATCTGAATGGCAGAGACCTGAAGCCCTGACCTCAACCAGCACTTCCCGGCCTATCGGCTCGCCAATCTCGATGTCTTCAACCTGAAAGGTTCCGTCCAGGGCGTTGAGAACCGCTGCTTTCATCGTCTTTCCTCTTCCTCATTGCTCCGATGGCCGCCTGATCCGGTGGCGAGCGGGCTTCTGTTCAATCTTGTTCGGGGGCTGTTACGGACGTTAGTCCGCCTACTCTGCCGCCACGGCCGATGACGTCCGGCCGCCGCGGATGAGCCGACCCGGCAATTCGCCCGTCGACCGTCCATGCCGGTAGGTCACGACACCAGACAGAATGGTCGCGTCATAGCCGACCGCGTGCTGCGTCAGGCGCTTGCCTCCGGCTGGCAGATCGTGACTGATCCTGGGAACCTCGAGCTCGAGCCGCTCCATGTCGATCACGTTCAGATCGGCCTTGTATCCGGGCGCAACTAGGCCGCGATCCGTAAGGCCGATCGTCTCGGCCGGGAGGCGGGTGAGAGCCCGCACGGCGGCCGGGAGGCTAATGCCGGAGTGAGCGCCGCCGCCGACCCATTGAGTGAGGATGTAGGTCGGATAGGCGGCATCGCAGATCAGGCCGTAGTGGGCGCCGCCGTCCCCAAGACCGAACAGCGCCCCCGGCGTGTCGAACGCCTCGCGAGCACGCTTAATATATTCTTCGATCACCGGGGCGGCCGGCGCGTAGAGTATCGCATGCCCCTCGTCGCGCAGCAGCTCGTCGAGGATCAGATCCTTAGGATCGACGCCCATCGCCGCGGCGCGCGCGACAATCGTCCGCTCGGGCGGCTGGTGGTATTGGGGCGGATTGCCGAGGGCGAACAGCGGATCGATCGCTTTCACGATCTGGACGAAGAACGGGTTGGGATCCTCGGGCTCCTCGCTGAGGAGCTGCCGGCGGAACTCTGGATCTCGAAGGTGGCGGACCTTCTCATCAAGGGGAAGATGCGCGATCGATCGGTAGCTGGGGCACAGGGAAAACGGATGGTAGCTGAGGTCGAGGCCGAACAGGACCCCGACCGGTCGGGGATAGAACTGGCCGCTCATGCCTTTGCCCACACCCCGCTCCGCGAGCAGATTGAGGTAGGTGCCGAAATTCGCCGGGCGAGCAGCATTCTGCAGCATACTGAACGTCAACGGCCGTCCGGAGACCTCCACCAGCCGCTCCATCACGGAGAACTCATCCTCAGCAGATTCCGCGCTGTTCGGTATCAACTGGAACAAGCCACCTTCAGCGTCCCTCAGCCCCTCGGCCAGCGCGACCAACTCATCTTCCTGCGTAGGCACCGAGGGGGCGAATTCGCCCGAGCGGAACCGATGCCCAAGGTAGCGCGATGTCGAGACGCCCATCGCGCCTGCCGAGACGGCCTCCGCGGTCAGACGTCGCATCTTTGCCAGATCGTCAGTAGTCGGCGGCTCAAGGTTCGCGCCCCTGTCCCCCATCACATAAACGCGAAGCGGCGAGTGCGGCAGGAAGGCAGCGAAGTCGACATCCGCGTGTCGGCTGTCGAGAAAATCCAGATACTCGGGGAAGGTCTCCCACTCCCAGGGGATGCCCTCGGTCATTACGACTTCGGGAACGTCCTCGACCCCCTCCATCAGCTTCATCGCGATTTCCCGCTGGGTGTCGCGGATGGGCGCGAAACCCACGCCGCAATTGCCCATCACCGCGGTGGTGACGCCGTGCCCCGATGACGGCTTCAACGTGTGTTCCCACGTCACCTGCCCATCATAGTGCGTGTGGAGATCCACGAACCCGGGCGTGACGACACGTCCCGCAGCGTCCAACTCCTCCGCGCCGGTTCCCGTGAAGCGCCCTACGGCCGCAATCACGCCGCCCTTGATGGCGACGTCGCCGGGGAACGGAGCCTGCCCGGTCCCGTCGACGATCAAACCGTTCCTGATGACGATATCATATTCCATGTCGTCTTCCTCCAGGGGCTCCAAAGGCATCAAAGCGAGAGCCGCCTGGCCACACGCGCGGTGCGAGCCCCCTCCAACAGCTTCACCGACGCGCACATCAGTCGATGGCCTTCTTCGCCGCGAAACTTCCCTCGATCGCGGGATCGAGATACCGGCCGAGGGCGTAGTCGCCCGCGATCGTCGTGCGCTGAGCGTGGCGGAAGTCTTCGAAGGGATGGCCGCGCGCGGAATGCAGAACCCTCCAGTTATCCCAGACGATCAGGTCTTCCGCCTGCCATTCGTGAATGTGCGCGAAGCTCTCGTCCAGGAGATGCTGGGCGATCTCCTCGAAGAGTTCCTGGCTGTCTTCCCGGCTCATTCCGAGCACGTGGTCGGCATACATCGGCGAGAGCTTCAGGATCTTCCGACCGGTCGCCGGCTGCGTAATCACCATCGGATGCACCGTCGGCGGGAAATCCGCCCTCATGGCGGCGTCGTTCCGGCCGCTCGACTGGTCAATGACGCCGGTCGGGAAGCAAATCGGGTTTGCCTTGGCCCGGTACTGATAAACGACCTCCAAGCCCTCCAGCCGATCCTTCAGATTCTGCGGCAGCCGATCATAGGCGTCGATTGCGTCGATGAACCCCGTCTCTCCGTTCTGCGCCGCCGGCACGAGCATTCGGAGGACCGCCCCTCGGATGATCCGCGGCGCGAAAGCCTGGTCCCAATGCCAGCCGATGAAGCCGGCGCGCGGCTCGCCATGGAACAGTGCCGCGTTGCGCATCTTGTCCGCGTCACCTGGCGTGTACTTCAGGTCCAGGAGGTAGGGGTTGCTCTTCGCGTTGAACTCCTTCTTGACGGAGACCTCGGGCGTGCCGAAACAATGGCTGAGGCGCATGTGCCCCTCCTCGCTATCGTTCGCGCCGCGGAAGAGAAGCAGCCCGGACTGCGTCCAAGCATCGACGATAGCCTTACGGTCGTCGTCGGAAATGTCTCTCCGCAGATCGATGTCGAAGGCCCGTAGGCCGAAACCTTCTGCAGTTTTCTCAAATCTCACCGCCACTTGGCATCCTCCTAACTCCGGCGTGCTCCCAGGTCGTCGCACTTAAGGGCTCACTTGCCCTGCGCTCAGAACTGGGCAGCGGGCATCCGCAGGACCAACCCGTCCCAGTCGGACTGGAAGTTGATCTGGCAGGCCAGCCTGCTGTTCTCCTGCGCGCCTTCCGCAAGCTCGAGCATCTGCGCTTCGTGGGCGCTTGGCCCGCCAACCTGCTCGCTCCACGCCTCGTCCACAAAGACATGGCAGGTCGCGCATGCCGCCTGGCCACCGCAATCGCCGTCGATACCCGGGATGTTATTTCTGATAGCGACTTCCATCGCGGACAGGCCGGTCGGCGCGTCAACAACGTGCTCCGCTCCGCTCGCTTCGATATAAGTGACTTTGGGCATTTTGACCTTCATTCCCCGGAGGCTAAGCGTGGATACGGACCGGAAGGCTGCGCACCCCCCGGACACTGCTCGAATGCGCGAACTGCGGGGGTTGGGTGACCTCGATCCTGGACCAGCCTGTAGCGAGGATCTCCTCGAGCAGTATGCGCAGCTGCATGTCGGCAAGGCGGTTGCCGAGGCAACGATGGATGCCGAAACCGAAGGAAAGGTGGTGCCGCGGATTTTCCCGATCGATGATAAACCTGTCCGCATCGCGAATGGCGGTCTCGTCGCGGTTGCCCGAGATGTACCACATCATGACCTTGTCACCTTTGCGGATCGTCTTGCCGCCTAGTTCGTAGTCCTGCGTGGCGCGCCGACCCTGCGCCATGATGGGCGTATGGCAGCGGATGATCTCTGAGACGGCGCTATCGATCATGGCCGGATTAGCCTTGAGCTTCGCCCATTCTTCCGGATTGTCGTGGAACGACATCACCGTCGCCGACATGCTGTTGCGCGTCGTGTCGTTGCCGCCCACGATCAGGAGGGAAACGTTGGATGCGAACTCCATGTCGCTCAGCGCCTGCCCTTCGGGCGAGTGCGCCATGATGGAGATCAGGTCAGAGGCAGGCTCCTGCGCCCTCCGCTCGTCCCGGAGCATCAGGAACGTCCGCGCCATCTCTTTCAGTTCCTGATCGCGTTGCTCCCAGGAATCAACCACCCCGTCGCCAGGCACACCAGCGATGATGTCGGACCAGCGCTTGAGCCGCAGCCGTCCCTCCGACGGGAAGCCGAGAAGCGTGGCGAGCATCAACATCGTCAGCTCCACCGAGACAGTCTTCGCCCAGTCGAACTCCTCGCCGATAGGCAATGTGCCGAGCACGCCTCGCGCCCTTGCGCGGATGAGATCCTGGAACTTGACGAGATTGCTCGGCGCCAATGCCGGCGTGACGATCTTTCGCTGCGTATCGTGACCAGGCGGATCCATGTTCAGGAAACCGCCGATCGGCGTGGCATCGTCGCCCACGCCCTTCGCCCGGACTTCGTCCAGAGACGTGGCTCCCGCAGAGGAGAAGACACCGTGGTTACTGTCAACCTCAACAATGTCCTTGTATCGTGTCACCGACCAGTAGGGTCCGTAGGGACTCTTAGAGCAATAATGCACCGGATCCTCACGCCGGAGGCGCTCGAAGATCGGTCCCTGCAGGTTCTGAGCGAAGATCGCCGGATCGCTGACATCGAGGCCCTCCGCCGGCAGGACATCAAGTGCTGCATCTTCCATAAATCGACTCTCCATGGCGCTTCTCTTAGTTCGAACGTTGATTCAGGATTACCTGTAGCACCCTGCGGCGAGTAATGCGTTTTTGGCGAACAGGGCTCCAAGGCACACGAATGAGACCGAGGGTCCGTGCCTGCCGTGCCTTAGCACCCGGCGTCAGTATCCCATCAGACTCAGCACCTCCCTGCGGCTCGACTGATCATCGAGGAAGGTGCCCATCAGCTTCGATGTCACCATGGCTACGCTCGGCGTGCGGACGCCGCGCCCAGTCATACATCCATGGTGCGCCTCGATCACCACGGCCACGCCTTGGGGTTGCAGGTTCTCCCAGATGCATTGAGCGACTTCGGCCGTGAGGCGCTCCTGGATCTGCAGGCGCCGGGCATATCCGTGCAGCACCCGCACCAGCTTGGAAATGCCGACGACGTGATCGCGTGGAAGGTAGGCGATCGCGGCCTTGCCGATGATCGGCGCCATGTGGTGCTCGCAGTGCGACTGGAACGGGATGTCCTTGAGCAGCACGACCTCGTCGTAGCCCCCGACCTCGTGGAACACACGGCTTAGGTGAATAGCGGGGTCTTCCAGGTAGCCTTGGCAATACTCCTTCCAGGCCCTGCCGACACGTGCCGGAGTGTCCAGCAGACCCTCACGGCCCGGATCATCGCCTGACCAGCGGATCAGAGTGCGGATCGCGTCCTGGACCTCGCTGGGCACCAACAGTTTCGTCGGCGCGGCATCGCCGTTGGAAGCTGCCGAACGGCTACCGATGCGCTCGTCTGGTCCGGTAATGATGAAGCCAGTCTCAAGCCGCATCACAGACTTTGCCCGCCGTCCACGGTCAGCACGGCCCCTGTGACGAAGCTCGCGCGCCTCGACGCCAGAAACGCAATCGCCTCCGCCAGCTCCTCGGGACGGCCACGACGCCCAAGAAGGCTCTCCTGCACTGTCGCGATGTCGGTCCTCTTGACCCCACGGTTGTCGAACCAGCCCGCACGAACCGCGTTGGAGCGGACTTGGTAGCGCCCCTCTTCTCGCGCGGTCACCGCCAGCAACCTCTCGGCCGCAGCCTTGGGCGCCGCCGAGAGGCCTCCCCGCGGCTCGAGACGCGCGCCTTGGTAGGTCGTAACTCCGACGATGGCGCCAGCGCATTTGCGCAGCTCTGGAAGCGACGCGTGAAGGAGGTTGGTTAGGCCGAAGACGTCAATCTCGAAGATCCGGCGCCATTCCTCGGGTGGCACCTGGCTGACGAAGTCGTATCTCGGCTTGCCTCCAGGCGCGTATACCAGGGTTCCGACCCCGCCGAAAAGACCGGCGGCCCGTTCGATGCCCCGTGCGACCGACGCCGGATCGAGCACGTCGATCTCGACTGCATCCGCCTCTCCCGAGGCAGCGCGTATCTCATCTACCAGCTCCTGAGCCTCGTCGCGTGCCTTCCTGTATGAAACCACGACGCTCGCGCCCTGCTCGGCGAGCTTGGCCGCTATCGCGCTACCAAGACCGCCACTGCCGCCGACCACGAGCGCCGCGCCCGGTGCGAACAGCGATGAACCTACTTTATCCATGATCCCCTCATCAATTTGCAGTGCCGAACGTAGATCCTGGGGATCTAGCCGTTCCTCCAGTCGTCTGCGCGATGTACCGTGGGCTTGGCAGGCGGGGGCAGCTTCGCCAGTCCCGTCTCGCGCGAGGCGACGAGGATCGTGGCGGACCCGCCGATGTTCTCCTCGCCGCGTTGATTGATGCCGACCAGATCCACTTCGATCGCGGGGCCAAGGACAGGGTCCACTCTGACTTCGGTCACGACGCCGTGGATCCAGGTCGTATCGCCGATGTAGTTGAATTTTCGCAG
Organism: Sphingobium sp. TKS; assembly: GCF_001563265.1. Classification (NCBI taxonomy): domain Bacteria; kingdom Pseudomonadati; phylum Pseudomonadota; class Alphaproteobacteria; order Sphingomonadales; family Sphingobiaceae; genus Sphingobium; species Sphingobium sp. TKS. The sequence goes on from NZ_CP005083.1 coordinate 3,247,923, forward strand.
GTCGTACTTGACCCGATAAACCCAGGCATCATCGCCGGCGATATTGTTGCAGTAATGGTTCAGCATCGCCTGTCGCATGACCGCGACGTCGTAGATCGCAGCGACCCCGACCTCCTTGACCAAGCCGGCTTCCCAATGAACCCTCTGGATTGCGTCCCAGGCGTTGAATTCATTCCTGGAATAGAAGCCCCGCAGGAGCTTCCGACTCTCATACGCAAGCTTGAACGGGGGAGCGCCGTACGAATACCAACCCGCGCCCATGAACAGGTTGATCAGGTCGGTGATCGTCAGCGGCCCTTTGACCATGGTGGGAAGCTGCGTCCCGACGGAGATGTCCTCGATGAACCACGTGTCCGATCCCCGCCGGTATTCCGCGTCGTAGGCCGCGTCGATGGCCGCGAGATCCTCGTCGGAATAGTTCGTCACGATCGGCTCCGCCTTCTTCCGGGGCCGATCGCCCTCGTCGGATGACCGCCGTCGCTCGATGTGCACGAAGGTCTCCGTGCCCTGCACGAGAACGACGTCGTCATCGTTCCAATAGCTCTTGCCGTTGTCGACGACGACGGACTTACCCCCGAAGCTCGACGTCTTGCCCTGAACGTCCTCCACATACTTGGACACGTACAGCCGCTGCCCGCCGGTGATGGGGGCGTAGTAATAGTTCTCGCCACCGGAATGGAAAAGCTGGACCCCGCGCAAGGCTCCCCGCGTCTCGCGCTCGAACTCCGGCTCCATCTTCTTGGGCCGCTTGAGGCCCATGGTGCCTTCGAAGCCCAGTGGCGCGATGCTCTCTCCCCAGCGCGTACCCTTTGGATAATCCTCGTCGATGAAGAACGGATTGTCGCTGCCGCCGTGGATCACGAAGCGCCGGAACGCGTCGTAGGACGCATAGATGTTATGCGGCTTGTCCAGCCACCCGGGACGCAGGGTCGGATTGGGGAAGCCGATGCGTCGGCGCATCATCGCGACCGACTCGTCGGTGATCTGCCCGAGGATCATGCCTTCCGTCGCCATTCCCAACTCCCAGTCTCTCTACGGCTTACCGACGGAACACGTGGCGGTTTCCCGAGACCCAAACCTCGAAGGGAGAGCATCGGAACCGGCTGTCCGCCGAGGTTAACGCCGACGATAAGGGCAGGTGGACCGCAGGCCGTGAAGTGCGTGCTTGGTCCGTCCCGAGGATTTTTCACACTAATTGCCTGGGATGCCGCGTGCAACAACGCTCACCGGCTGCAGCTAACTGAGCGCCCCGCCCGCGACCCCAAGTCGCGTTCGGCCGTGAGCTCGACGGAAAAGGCCATGCGAAGCGTGTGTCGAGGGCTCCATGCCCCGGCGGTGGGTAGGATGTGAAAGGGCACGATGAAATATCTCCACACCATGATGCGGGTGCGAGACCTCGACGAGTCGCTCTCCTTCTACCGCGATGCGCTGGGACTGGAGGAGATGGAGAGGCACGACGTCCCGGCGGGCCGCTTCACCCTTGTATTCCTCGCAGCACCGCAGGACTCGGACGCTGCTCGGGCCTCTAGGTCACCGATGATCGAACTCACCCATAACTGGGACATCGAAGCCTACTCAGAAGGGCGCAACTTCGGACACGTCGCCTTCGCGGTCGACGACATCTACGCCACTTGCCAACGCCTGCTGAACCACGGGATCGTCCTTAATCGTCCCCCGCGCGACGGCAAAATGGCATTCGTTCGTTCGCCCGACAACATCTCAGTGGAGCTGCTGCAATCGGGCATCCCGCTCCAGCCGCAAGAACCATGGGCGTCCATGCCCAACGTCGGATCGTGGTGATCCCCCCGCCATCGCGCGCAACTCTTGGTGAAAAATGGACCTAGGCTACTCAAATGACGACATGGCGTTCTTCGAGGAGGTGCAAACCTTCCTGGACGCCTCGTGGAAGGCTCGCCTTCCCGCCAACGGCAGGCCAAGCGCCGAACTGGTGCGCGAATTCAGGCTCCTTGCCACTGAAAGGGGCTATCTCTACCGCGCCATCCCCAAGGCGTACGGGGGCTCCGAGCAGCCGGCAGACCCAATGCGCGGGCGGATCATCCGGGAGTGCTTCGAGAAGGCCCGGGCGCCGATGGAGGTTCCCGGGGCGGGCATGTCCATGCTGATCCCGACTTTGCTGGAACACGGGACCGAAGATCAACGGCGGATGTTCATTCCGAAGACGATCCTCGGGGAATATCGCTGGGCGCAGGGGTACTCGGAACCGGGCGCGGGCAGCGATCTGGCGTCCCTCAAGACCAGCGGCCGGCTGGACGACGGACGGTGGGTCATCAACGGCCAGAAGATCTGGACCAGCCAAGCCTACAGCGCCACCCACATGTTCGCTCTCGTGCGGACGGAACCCAAAGCAGGAAAGCACGCCGGCATCTCCTATCTGCTGCTCGAACTAGACCAGCCCGGCATATCCATCCGCACGATCCATCAGATCACGGGACAGTCCGAGTTCTGCGAGGTGTTCTTCGAGGACGCTCACACGCCGGCCGACTGGATCGTCGGGACGCGCGGCCAGGGCTGGCAGATCTCGAAGACCACGCTCAAGCACGAGAGGAGCAACATAGGGGGCGTGCGAACTCTGGGGCTGCTGGAGTCGCTGTGGCGGCTGGCGCGGAACGTGGAACTCGACGGCAGACCCGCTGCCGAAGATCCCCAGATCCGCGAGCGAATGATGGTCCTCGAAGGCTATGTCCAGGCTCAACTGTGCTGCGGCTACTACCAGTTCGCGCAGGCGGTGGCCGGAGGGTCCGCCGGAAGGCTTCCGCTGCTCAACAAGATCGCGGGAACCCGCATCGCGCTGGAGATCGCACAGGTCGCTCAGGACATACTTGGTGATCGCGCGCTTGAACTGCCGAACCATGGCGGGGTCACCCGTCGGGATCCCGCGCAATGGGTGAACCAGATCTTCGGATCCCTGGCGCTCTCCATCGCCGGAGGCGCTTCCAACATCCAACGCAACATAATCGCCGAGCGCGGCCTCGGCCTCCCGAAGGACGAGGCGGTATAGTCCCCATGCATTTCGACCTAACAGACGAGCAGAAGCAATTCGCGGACGCGATCGAGCGGCTGCTGGCCGACAAGCTCAGCGGAAACATCCTCACCCGCATCGACGAAATCCCCTCCGTGACGGCGGCGCTCGACGCCGAACTGTCGGCACTGGGAGTTCCGGCGATCCTCACGGACCAAAGCCACGGCGGCCTCGGGATGGGGCTGCTCACGCTCTCGGTCGTGGCGGAGGCGCTCGGCCGCCATGCCGCCCCCACGTCTCATATCAGGAACGCGGTCGGCGCGTGGATCGTCGCGGAGTGTGGCTCCGAACGGGTCAAGAACCTCTGGCTGGACAGGTTGCTGGCGGGTGACGCCAAGGTCGCGTTCGCCTTCAGCGAGACGTCCGACATCTGGAGCCCCGACGAGTGGCGGATGACGTCCGCGCATGATGAGGTTACGAAGCGCTGCGTCGAAGGGGCGAGTGATGCGGACCTGTTCATCATCGGCCTTGAGGACGGCCTCTTCGCAGTGCCGAAGGAGGCCGCGCAGGCGCACGTCAGCGATTATCCGCCGCTTGATGCCTCGCGGCCTCACGCCAGCGTGACCTTGCAAATGGCTGGCGCCGAGGCGGTCGGCGACCGCCAGGCCGCATGGCGCCTCTACGACGCCCTCATGATCCTGGCGGCGATCGACGCCGCGGGCGCCGGGTCCGCCGCGTTGGAACTGTCGGTCGAATACGCCAAGAGCCGAGTTCAGTTCGGGCGCCCGATCGGAGCCTTCCAGGCGATCAAGCACGCCCTCGCCAACATGGCCGTCGACATGGACCCCGTCCGGTACTTCTGCTGGTTCGCTGCACATGCATGGGACACGCCAGCGCCGGAGGCGCCCTGGTCGGCGGCTTTGGCCAAAGCTCACGCCACGGACGTGGCGGTCAAGACCGCCCGGGCCGCCGTCGAGGCGCACGGCGGCATTGGATATACCTGGGAATATCCGCTGCACCTCCTGCTCAAGCGCGCGATGCATGATCGGATGACCCTGTCCTCATCCAATCGGCTGCGCGCGCGGGCGGCCACCCTTCCCCGGCCCCTGACCTGAGGACGATCACACCATGACGGGCAATGCCGCCGACCGGATGAGGGACAACCTCAACGCCATCCTCAACATCGCACCCGAGCAGGAAGCGGTCGAGCTCCGCCGCCAGTGGTGGACATGGGGCGACCTCAGGACGCGGAAGGAGGCAATCGAGGCAACGATAAGTGACGCCGGGCTGGGCTTCGACACCCGCATCGGCGTGATACTGCGTAACCGGCCCGAGGTGATTCCGGCCGTCCTCGCCGCGGTGACTACGGAGAGGTGCCTTGTAACGCTCAATCCCACCCTTCCGGACGCCGCCCTCCACACCGACATATTGAAGCTCAAACTTCCGGTGATCATCGCGTCCTCAGTCGACTGGGCACGTGGCCTAGTTCGGCAGGCCGCCCTCGAGACTGGCGCTTTATGCATCGAGGTCGGCGACGAGGTGTCCGGGTCCGTGAAGGTAATCCAGGCCATTTCCAGGAACCGCGAGACCGATTCTCCGACCGTGGCGCCCGGCGTGGCGGTGGAGATGCTGACGAGCGGCACAACCGGCCCCCCGAAGCGTATCCCGCTCAAGCGCGCACGCTTCGCCCAGTCGATACTCGGCGCCGCGAAGTTCGAGGCCGGTCGAAGTGCGGACGACTCCCCACGCCTGCGCCCGAGCACCCAGCTGCTTCTGACCCCCTTCGCGCACATCGGAGGTCTTTTGGCCCTGCTCAACGCGCTGCTGGCTGGCCGGAAGACCTGCCTGCTCGAGAAGTTCGAGGTGTCGGAGTTCCAGGACGCGGTTAGGCGTCACCGGCCCAAGGTGGTCCAGACGCCGCCGGCCGGGCTCGCGATGGTTCTTGCCGCAGGTGTCCCGAAGGAGGATCTCTCCAGCCTGGTGGCGTATCGCACGGGTGCGGCCCCGCTCGACCCCGCCCTCGCCGACGAGTTCTGGAAAACCTACGACATCCCCGTCCTCCAGAACTACGGCGCCACGGAGCTCGGCGGGGTGGCGGGATGGACTCTGGACGACTTCAAGGCGTTCTGGCCACAGAAGCGCGGCGCGGTAGGGAGGCTCAACCCCGGAGTGGAAGCCCGGGTCAAGGCCGTCGACGGCGACGAGGTGCTTGCGCCAGGCGAAGAAGGCATCCTGGAGCTTAAGGGATCCCAGATCGGCGATCCGGAAACCTGGGTGGCGACGACGGACCTTGCAGTCCTCGATACGGAAGGCTTCCTTTGGATAAAGGGCCGGGCAGACGCGACGATCATACGCGGCGGCTTCAAGATCCAACCCCAGTCCGTCGCAGATGCAATTGAACGCCACCCTTCGATCCGAGAGGCCGCAGTCGTTGGCATCCCAGATCAACGGCTTGGTCAGGTGCCAGCTGCCGCGTACGCGCTAAAGCCGGGTATGACGCCGCCTTCATCAGACGATCTGCGCAAGTTTCTCCGCGAGACTCTACTACCTTATCAGATTCCGACCGATTTCATCGAGGTCGAAGAGCTGCCACGCACGCAGTCCATGAAGGTAGGGTTGCTAGCGGTACGGGAACTGTTCGAAGGACGGGAGGTCAAATGAACTGGGAAGGTGACAAACTATCTGCCCGGGTCGAGCTGTGCTGACTGGTCTCACGATCTTCAGCACCACGCGCGCCGATGCCAGAAGACCCGACCTGCTGGATGCAGATGGCAACATGATAGATCCAACGCAGTTGATGCTGATCTCCTTTCAGAACATCAAAGACTCCAACAGCGGTTTTGAGGTTGACCCAAACAGTCTGGCAGCCGTGTTTGGTCCGGGCTATCGGTTCCGACATATTAGGATCGAGGAAACCTACGGTCCGCCGACTTTTGGGGCGATGGACAAGTTTGTAAAACCTAAGTAAGCGAATTCGATGAAGGTGATCGCCTCGCCTTCACTCAAGCATGACCTAAATAGTCCAACTGCCTCCACATCTTCAAATCCATCGACAGCAAGGCTCACCGAGAGCCATTTTGTTGGGCGCATAGTGTATGCGCCTTCCTCGCTTCTAGCTGTCATAAGGTGTGAAACCGGCGCGATCATACAACGAAATGGCCCAATTATACTTCGCGTAGACTGAGTTTTCAGCGAATGTCGCGTCATGAAATTCTCGGCTCTGACACTCCTACGAAGCGCACTTGATAAGCAGGCCAGCTATCCCCACCAGTGGCGGAAGGCCGAACCGCAGCAATCGTATGACGTTGTCGTCATAGGCGGTGGAGGCCATGGCTTGGCCACGGCCTACTATCTCGCGAAGGAGCACGGGATCACCAACGTCGCCGTCGTGGAGAAGGGCTGGATCGGCAGCGGCAACACTGGGCGAAACACCACCATCATTCGGTCGAACTACCTGTTCGACGAAAGCGCGGCCCTCTACGATCACGCGTTGCAACTCTGGCGCGGCCTAAGCCAGGAACTGAACTACAACGTCATGTTCAGTCCGCGCGGCGTCCTGATGCTGGCGCACACTGTGCATGACGTCCAGACGATCAAGCGCCACATCCACTCCAACAAGCTTAACGGCATCGACAACGAGTGGCTGTCGCAAAAGCAGGTCGCCGAGTTCTGTCCCGGACTCAACATGTCGCGCGATGTCCGGTATCCGGTCGTCGGCGCCGCCCTCCAAAGGTCGGGCGGTACGGCGCGCCACGACGCAGTCGCCTGGGGCTATGCACGCGCAGCGAGCGGCATGGGCGTCGACATCATCGAGAACTGCATGGTGACCGGCATTCGGCGAGGTTTCGACGGAGGGGTCACCGGCGTCGAGACCTCCCGCGGCTTCATCGCAAGCAAGAAGGTCGGGGTCGTCACCGCCGGCCGAAGCTCACAGGTCATGGCGATGGCGGGCTTGCGGCTGCCCATCGAAAGCTATCCCCTGCAGGCTCTCGTCTCAGAACCGACCAAACCGGTCCTCGATTGCGTGGTGATGTCCAGCACGGTGCACGGCTATGTCAGCCAGTCCGACAAGGGCGAACTGGTCATCGGCGCGGGCTCTGACGCATATGTCGGCTACGGGCAGACGGGCAGCGCGCACGTCACGGCCCAGGCGATCGAGGCGGTCTGCGAACTGTTCCCCCAATTCGCGCGGATGCGCATGCTGCGCAGCTGGGGCGGCATCGTAGATCTCACCCCGGACCGGTCGCCCATCATCGGCGAGACGACGGTGCGCGGGCTCTACGCAAACTGCGGTTGGGGCACCGGCGGCTTCAAGGCTACGCCGGGCTCCGGCCACGTCTTCGCCCACACCCTCGCCACAGGCAAACCACACCCGATCGCAGCCCCCTTCTCGTTGAACCGCTTCGTCACCGGGCGGCTGATCAACGAGGCAGCGGCGGCTGCGGTCGCGCACTGAGAAGACCCCGATGCTTTTGATCGCATGCCCATTCTGCGGAGACCGCCCGGAAATTGAATTCCGCTACGCGGGCGAGGCGCACGTGGCCCGGCCGACCGACCCCGCTTCGCTCGATGACGCGACCTGGGCGAGTTACCTCTACGAGCGCAGCAACCACGCCGGCGAACATGCCGAGCGGTGGCATCACGTCCACGGTTGCCGCCGATACTTCAACGCCTTGCGCCACACCGTAACCGACGCCTTCCTGGGTAGCTATCCCGCCGGCTCGCCGCGGCCGCGCCTCGGGGCCGGCCAGTGAACGGCGTCTTCCGCCTTCCAGGCAAAGGTCGGATCGACCGCGGGCGGCCCGTCCGCTTCAGCTTCGACGGACGTCGCATGACGGCGTTCGCGGGGGACACGCTCGCCAGCGCCCTCCTGGCGAACGGCGTCCATCTCATGGGACGATCCTTCAAATATCATCGTCCCCGCGGCGTCCTCGGAGCGGGCGTCGATGAGCCTAACGCTCTGGTCACCATCGATCGCGGAGCCGGCCGCGTTCAGCCGAACGTCCAGGCCACCGTGATTGAAGTCTACGAGGGGCTCGTTGCGCGGAGCCAGAGCCGATGGCCCTCATTGAAGTGGGACATGGGGGCGATTAACAATGTCGCGTCAGCCCTGATACCCGCCGGCTTCTACTACAAGACATTCATGTGGCCCCAATGGGCTTGGAAGACGCTCTACGAGCCCGCGATCAGGCGATCCGCCGGGCTCGGCCCACCTCCGGAATTACCGGATCCCGACAGCTACGCCATGCAGTACGATCATTGTGAAGTGCTCGTCGTAGGAGCGGGACCCGCCGGCCTGGCAGCCGCGTTGGCCGCCAGCACGGGCGCGGCGCGCGTAATCCTTTGCGACGAGCGTGCCGAATTAGGTGGATCGCTCCTCGCCGATCCCGGCGCAGTCATCGACGGCCTGGATGCCTGGTCCTGGCTGGAGAAGGCGGCGGCCGAACTCTCGTCACGGCCGAACGTGACGATCCTAACGCGTACCACGGCCTTCCGCTACGGATCGCACAACATGATCAGCCTGGCGGAACGCGTCACCGATCACATATTCGATGCGGCACCGGGTTCGCTGCGTGAGCGATGGCGTCAGGTCAGGGCCAGACAAGTCATCCTCGCCACCGGCGCCCATGAACGGCCAATCCTATTCAAGGGGAATGACCTTCCAGGCGTCATGCTGGCCTCCGCCGCCCGCGCTTACAATAACGCCTATGGCGTACGCCTGGGTCGCGCAGGAGTGGTGGTGACGCGCGGCGACAGCGGATACCAGGCTGCGTTCGATCTGGCGGAGGTGGGTATTAAGACCACGATCGCCGATCTGCGCGCGGCGGCCTCCCCGCCGCTCGTCCAGCAGGCGGAGCGGCTCGGGATTGACGTCATTCAGGGCGCAACCCCTGTGAGCGCCGGCGGACGACTAAGGGTAAGCTCGCTCGAGATCGCGCAGTCGGACGGCCGCCGGCGGACGCTGCGGTGCGACCTCGTGCTTATGGCGGGTGGCTGGGCGCCGACCGTCCATCTTTTCTCCCAGGCTCGGGGATCGCTGCGCTGGGACGATCGGCTCGAGGCATACGTGCCCGACAAGGCCGCGCAACCCGTGACGTGCATTGGCGCGTGCCGAGGCGACCTCCACACCTCGACGGCACTGCAGAACGGCTTCGCAGCTGGCGCGGGCGCCGCGGGGTTGGATTCCGGCCGGGCGCCCTTCTCTTCGCGCGTCGATGCAGATGCCGACATGCGCGGAGTGCCCATGAGCGTCGCAACCGAGGACTCCATGGCCTTCATAGACTTCCAGAACGACGTCACGTCCAAGGATTTGCGACTGGCGGTGCGCGAGGGTTTCCTCTCGGTCGAGCACTTCAAGCGCTATACAACCACGGGCATGGCGACCGACCAGGGCCGCACGTCGAACCTCAACGCGATGGCCGTCGTTGGCGAGGCGATGGGCGTGCCCATGGGCCAGGTGGGCATAACCACCTTCCGCCCTCCCTACACCCCTGTCACCTTCGGCACACTGGCTGGCAACAATCGCGGCGACGGGTTTCTGCCGATCCGCCGGACGCCCACCCACGAGTGGGCGGTCGCGCAAGGCGCGGTGTTCGAGGACGTCGGGCTGTGGAAACGCGTGCGCTACTTCCCCCGATCGGGTGAGACCATGGAAGAGGCGGTGCGGCGAGAGTGCCGGACCACCCGCGCGGCGGCGGGCATCCTCGACGCCTCCACACTCGGCAAGATCGAGGTCGTGGGACCTGATGCGGCCGAGTTCATGAACCGAATGTACGTCAACGCCTGGACGAACCTCAAGTCCGGCGGCTGCCGTTACGGCATCGTGCTTCGCGACGACGGATTCATCTTCGACGACGGCGTGGTCGGCCGCCTGGCCCAGGATCGCTTCCACGTCACGACGACCACCAGCGGGGCGGCAGGCGTGTTCGATCTGATGGAGGACTACCTCCAGACCGAATGGCCCGACCTCGACGTCTGGCTCACCTCGACGACCGAACAATGGGCGGTCGTAGCGGTTCAGGGTCCCCGAGCCCGCGACATCCTGGCGCCGTTGGTGGAAGGCATCGACCTCTCGGCTGATGCCTTTTCGCACATGACACTCCGCGAGGGAGTGATAGCAGGGGTGCAAGCAAGACTTTTCCGCGTGAGCTTCACCGGCGAGCTGGGCTTCGAGGTGAACGTGCCATCGGGCGAAGGTCTGAGGGTGTGGGAAGCCATCGTGGGAGAGGGCCGGAAACACGGCGCGACCGTATATGGCACCGAGACCCTGCATGTCCTGCGGGCCGAGAAGGGCTTCATAATCATCGGTCAGGAAACGGACGGCACGGTCACCCCGGACGATGTCGGACTGACCTGGACGATCGGCAAAACGAAGAGCGACTTTGTGGGAAAGAGATCCCTTACGCTGGCCGGGCCCGCCTCATCCAATCGCAAGCAGCTCGTTGGGCTACTGCCCGACGGGCACGCGGATGTGCCGGACGAGGGAGCGCAGCTCGTGAACGGCCCAGACGCGGCACCATTCACCGCCCAGGGGCACGTCACCTCCGCCTATTGGAGCGAAACGCTCGGGGGACCGATAGCCCTCGGCCTACTGCTGGACGGCAGGGCGCGCCACGGCGAACTCATATACGTCACCTGCCTGGGCGGCGCTCCGACCCGATGGCGCGTGTGCGAACCTGTCTTCCTCGATCCGAAGGGGGAACGCCTCGATGCCTAGTCGCGAAAAAATCGTCCGCCACTCCATCGGGCCTGGACTCCTTCTCCGTCCCCACTCGAAAGAGCACAGCTGGTCGTTGCGGCTCCGCACGCAGCAGATCGAGCAAGCCTCGGTGGCCTGGAAGGCGCCATTGGACCTCGCCCCCCTTGCCAGTTCATCGCTGGACGGAAGGCACGCGTTGAGGCTCGGACCCGACGAGTGGTTGTTGATGGCAGAGGCGTCATCCGCCGCAGACGACCTCCACAGCCTGGCGGTGTCAACCGCGCTCTCACTCGTCGACATCTCCGACAGGGAGCTCGCGTGGACGATCTCCGGCGAGAATGCGGGCCGAGTGCTGGCCACCGGCTGTCCGCTAGACCTCTCGGAAGCAGCCTTCCCTCCCGGACGGGCCACGCGAACGGTCTACGGCCATGCCGAAATCGTCCTGTGGCGCCCGAATTCAGAGCGGTCGTGGCAGATCCGCGCGCTCCGATCCTTCGCCATCTACCTGACGCACCATCTGGCGCATGCCGGCAAGCAGTGCGCGAACACGTGAGAACCGACCCGATGACCACCCATCCCCATACACGGTGCACGTCGACCGACACCGTATACCGGCTGACCATTTCCTGCCCTAACAAGCCGGGGATCGTAGCGGCGATCACGACCGAGCTCTTCCGCCATGGCGCCGATGTGCTCGAGGCACACCACTACTGCGACACGGACACGGACCGGCTTTTCGTTCGCCTGAGCTTCAGCCTTCCGCCCGCCGTCGCGCCCGAGGGTGTCCGCGCCGGCTTCGCCCCGATCGCCGACGACTACGACATGGAATGGTCGCTGGTGCCCGCGGAGGAAATGAAGAAGGTACTGATCCTCGTTTCCAAGTTCGACCATTGCCTCGTTGATCTCCTGTATCGCTGGCGGATTGGAGAACTGCAGATGGAGCCAGTCGGCATCGTCTCGAACCACCCTAGGGAAACGTTCGCCGGCGTCGATTTCGGCGGGATACCCTTCCACCACCTGCCCGTCACCAAAATCGACAAGCCGAAACAGGATGCGAAGATCCGCGAACTGGTGACCAACACCGGAGCGGACCTGGTGGTCCTCGCCCGGTACATGCAGATTCTGTCCGATGACCTGGCGGCCTTCCTGGCGGGCCGATGCATCAACATCCATCACAGCTTCCTTCCGGGCTTCAAGGGGGCGAAGCCATACCACCAGGCGCATTCGCGCGGAGTGAAGCTCATCGGAGCCACCGCGCACTACGTCACCGCAGACCTGGACGAGGGACCGATCATCGAGCAGGACGTCGAACGCATAAGTCACCAGGACACCCCGGAGGATCTCGTGAGCAAAGGGCGCGACATCGAGCGCCGCGTCCTGGCGCGAGCGGTGTCACTCCATCTGAGCGGACGCTCTTTCGCGAACGGTTCCAAGACCGTGGTGTTTCGAGACTAGCGATGTCCCCACGATCATAGATGGGAAAGAGTTCGAGGCGCAAAGCCGGGACAAGTCAGCCGTCCATCGGTTTCGCACGGGCCGTTGAAGCATAACTTCTCACGTTCAGCTACGGATTGTGTCGAGCTTCAACAGTGCATTCAGGCGTCGGTTCGGCATAACGCCGATCCACTGCGCCAACGGGGAACGGCCTGCCAGCCCGCGTGGTCGTCCTGGGCGGCAGCGGCGTCGGCACCCACGCGACGAAAGAGCCGCCTGAAACGGCGGAATGTGACAAGTGGTCCTGATGCACCCCTGTCCAGCTAACCAGATTGGAGCCAGGGCGATGGCATAGAGAGACGAAGGGGACCAGTCACTAATCGACTAAGTTCATCGACCATGGGTGCACAGGACCGTCAGGGGACGGCGAAGTCTCGTACCTCCTCGGGCTGGATTATTTCATTCTCGAAGGTCGCTTCGACGAGGAGGCCGTTGGGATCTCGATGCTGCACTTGCACGAGATTGGTTTCGGGTACCGTTATCGCCATATATGCAGTACCTGCGGCCTTCACTCTGTCGAGATATTCCGGAAGGCCGCTAACGCGAAATGCGACATGGTCACGCATTCCAGGCTGCAAAACGTCGGTTTCGATCACGTGCAGGATGGGATAATCGCCTCCTTCAGCATAGAGCCACGCACCTCCCGTAGGAAAGGGCGGCCGAAAGCCTGGCCTGAGACGAAAGAACCTCTCGTAGAACTCAAGCGTCGCAGCGAGTTCGGTCGTTCTGATTGTCACATGGTCAAGTGTGATTACCGACATTTGCGCCCTCCAAATCATACGGGAAATAGACACCCCCAATAACGTGATTTATAGATGAAATCTGAGAATATCCGTCGAAATAGCCTGCACGCTATTTGCTGGCCAAAATCTTCATCTCTTCGGCCTGCGACTTCTCGCCTTCCGCGACGATCTGCTCACATAAGGTGCGAACCAATTCCGGGTTGATCCCTTGATCAACCGCCAGATTCATCCACCTCTCCACAACGAGCTTGACGCGATGAGGTATGTGGGGCTCCAGTCCGGCAGCCATTTTCAAAGGAGCAAGCGTACCATTAAGCTTGATACGCTTCGCGATGAGAGGGACGAGTTCGCGGTCAATCGCCTCGATTTCCAATCTGATCTCTTCTATTCTAGACTTAACATCTTCCATAATTTCAATCTTTCCAATCCATGGCCAAAACGACCACCTTTTCAGATAATTGTCGCCTTTATTTACGTTACCATGGCTGATTTTGAGTGATGGTCGTGGCAGTGGCCAGCGGTTCCACCGCTTACTTCGCGAACCAGAAGTCCCTCGCCTCTCCGGAAAATTCCGGATCGGCGATCAGAAATGCCTCGTCCCACAATTGCCCTGGAACAATTTCCCAGTGCTCGACGGCTAAGTCGCCCTCGAAACGCCAAGCGCCCATCCCGATGAATTCTTCAACCTCGCCGTTCCGTTCAAGACGGGTGAGCATGCTGACGACACCGTAGAGGTCGTCAGCCAGGATTTGCTCGACTCTGACTAGCCGAAAGCTGTCGCCGGCAATTGCGGTGCGACGCGCACCGTAAGCTTGGCTGAAAGCTCCATCTCCCGTGGCCGCCAACCGCACGCCTCCGGTGTGAATCACGAAATCTGGCGATACTCGGCTAAACGCCGATTTCTGATGATCCAGCTGCATCTGCTCGCGAACTTCGGGATCTAGCGTCTGATCGCTCTGGATTCTGACCACTCCCTCATAAAGCTGCGCAAGCCAAAGGGCGTTCGGATGGTCTGCAGTCATCATTATTGCGTCTCCTCTATGTGCTGGTGCCGATGACCGTCGTCCTTCTGCAGAACTTGCAGGGGGCGGGGTTGACCAGCACGCCGTCTACGTGATGCGAATCCTCGAGATGAAATCCCAGACGACCTGCTGCAGGGGCGGGGTCCGGGGAGTGTCGAGCCAGTAGTCGATGGCTGCCCTCAAGGCTGCCTGGGTGACCTCTGCGGCCAATCGTGGATATACCTCAGATCCAGGTGCGATCTCGTTTCTCTTCGCAATCTGCTCAGACAAAGCATCAAGCCCTGTCGCGTCGGACCGGTATTTCTCGGCCGCCAAGGCGGGCTCGGCCCTCAGCAGCCGCATACGCCTGACCCATGACCGATCCGGATCGACCGGATACAGCGCTTTGCACGCGTGAGCCAACGCAACCCAGAGCTCCTCATCCGCTGGGCGTTTGCGCAATGCCTCGACGACGAGATCGTAGTTATGGGTCAAAAGCCCGACGACCGCCGCCTCTTTGTTCGCGAAGTAGTTCCGGAACGTCCTCAAAGACACGCCAGCCTGCTCGGCGATATCTTCGATCCGCAGTTGGGATAGCCCGTGCCTATCGGCGAGATCCAAAGCCGCATTTGCCAATGCAGTCTTGGTGGCGTCCTTCTTGCGTTCCCGAAGAGTTACTGTCGATGACACTTTTAGTCTCCGGCCACTACATTCCGTAATCGGTCAGTGGCGTGGTATTGGGCTTGTCGAGCCCGAAGAAACGCTTCAGCAAACCCGACCTTACCAGCCCGTTTCGAAGTTTCGTCCCCCACCAGGTACTTGGCACGAACATTCCCGTGAACAAGTGCCCCTGCTTTTCAAGAACCAGGGGACGATGAGCCGCATAGTAGTTTTTGAAACCTTCCACATGGTCACCATTGGCTGCGAATAGCTCGCCGGCCAGGCGATAGGCACCAATGAGGCCCAGCAGTCCGCCAGCGCCCGAGAACGGCGATGCGCAGTGGGCCGCGTCGCCCACAAGCGCCACTCGTCCGTTTGACCAAGAGGGCATTATGACCTGCGCCTGGGCGTCCAGGTAAAAGTTAGGATCATTATCTATCTGCTTGATGATGTTCTGGGTATCCCAACCTACACCTTTGAATGCATCGCGCAGAATCTGCCGCTGATGCTCCATGTCCCGATAGTGATATTCGATTGGCTCTTCCTGACGGAAAGCAAGGTAGACCATCGACGGTCCATTGCCCGAGGCTTGTACCATCACAGACTTCCCCGGCTCATTGAAAAGGGTGCTTTTCCTCTTCTGAGCAAATGGCGTGGACGCCATCGTGACTGCGAAATAGTGCTTCTTAAATTTCACGAACTGTTCAGAAGGGCCGAAAACCAAGCGGCGCACTCCCGAGTGGAAACCATCTGCCCCGATCACCAAGTCGAACCTGCGCGGAGATCCATGCTCGAACGTGACGTCGACCCCGGATTCGTCCTGCTTGATTCCGCTGATCGCGTCTCCGAAGACGTATTCAACGTCGTCGCGCGTCGCATCGTAAAGAACATTGGACAATTCGCCACGACGAATCTCCGCGGCCCCACCCCCTTCGATCTGGAGGGCTTGCATATCCAACGTGCCGATGAGGCGGTTCTTCTTGTCAACGAAGTTCGCCGCGATGTCGTCGACTCTCCGCGCTCTGACTATGTCCATCAGACCCATCCGCTCGACGACCTGGATCGACTGGTCACGAACATCCACACCTTGGCCTCCGAGGCGCAAGGTCGGCGAAAGTTCGACCACAGTCACTTTGCAACCGATGCGATTCAGCCAGTAGGCCAGTGCTGGACCTGCGATGCTCGCTCCGGATATCAGGACATTCTTGTTGATCATCAGTCACCTCGTTATCGACTCGCTGATAGCATTATTTTGCCTTTTAGGTAAATTTGCTTTTTAGGCAATTGTTGAAGATCGATGATGGCGTTGGTGAACGCGGGTTCCTCAATCGGGGCACCGCTCAACGGAAGATGCGCTGGAGGAGCCGCCACGGTAACGTGAAGGGGTCATCCCTTCGGATGCGCGGAAGCGTTTGATAAGGTGCGACGCGTCTGTGAAACCGCATTCATCAGCTATCTGCGCGATCGGCCATTGGGTTCGACCGAGCAAGTCCTTGGCACGGTCCATTCGTATGGCGTCCTGCGCTGCCTTGGGTGTCATCCCGAGATCATTGAGGAAAAGCCGCGTCAGGTTCCTCGGCGTCGATCCCACGAGCGAAGAGAGTTCGGCAAGGCTCAGACGCCGGGACAGCAGTCGCTCGATCGCGAGCAAACTCTTTCGAACTCGTCGATCGCGGGCGTGAGAGAAGCCTGGCAGAGCCGGAACGGGCTGTGGAGCCTCTGCAGGCCTCTGCGCCTCTTCCAACATTATGCGCAGTCCCTTCGTGGCAGACCCGGGGCCGAGATGACGCTCCACCAGCCAACTCGCCAGATGGACAGATCCGACGCCTCCAGGGCAGGTGATGCGGTTGCCATCCACGAGGAACATTCGGTCTGAGATCAACCGCAGGTCTGGAAACTCAGCAGCGTACTCGAGGTGATGGAACCAGCTGACGCAAGCACGCCGCCCACGCATAAGGCCCGCGCGCGCGAGCGTGAGCACGCCGTTGCACAAACCGACAAGTGGGATTCCAGCACCAGCAGCCCCTCGTAGATACGCGAAGAGCGCCCCACCCTCATCCAGTTCTTGAAGTGTCCCCCCCACCACAACGATATAGTCGAATGTTCGGCAGTCGATCAGGCCGTCGTGCGATTGAACCACCACGCCGTTGCTGGCCCTCACGGCTTGCCGGTTTTCACTCAGGACGGACCACTGGCAATGAATCTGCCTGGATCGGTCGCCCTCGTCCGCAGCTAAACGCAGCGTGTCTATGAACCCCGCAAGCGCGAGCATCGTGAAGTTCGGCATCGGCAGGAAAGCGACCCGCAGATGGGGGGTGGTGGTAGTGGAAAAGGTTCTGAACTCAGCTTTTTGCATAGGAGCTGCTTCTCGCTTGAAAATCCCTGTCTCTAGCCCCTCCCTGCCTCTTGGCTGCGTCAGCAATCCGCGAAGCTAACGGCCAGTCCTCCCAAGGAGGTCTCCTTATAAATGACGTTCATATCGGCACCGGTTCGCCTCATCGTCTCGATGACCCTGTCCAGCGATACATGGTGCTCCCCGTTGCCGATCAGCGCGAGGCGCGACGCGTCGATCGCCTTGATCGCCCCCATGGCATTGCGCTCAATGCACGGGATCTGGACGAGGCCCGCTATAGGATCGCAGGTCAGGCCGAGATTGTGTTCCATCGCTATTTCCGCGGCGTTCTCCACTTGAGCGATTGTCCCGCCCAGGACGGCCGTCAGCGCTCCAGCGGCCATCGAGCAGGCTACGCCAACCTCTCCTTGGCACCCTACCTCCGCTCCCGCAATTGAGGCGTTGCGCTTGTAAAGCGCTCCGATCGCAGCCGCCGTCAGGATGAAAACCCGTCGGCTCTCCGGATCTGAGCCATGATACCGGTCAAAATACCAGAGTACCGCAGGCAAGATGCCAGCCGCGCCGTTCGTCGGCGCAGTGACGACCCGCCCCCCCGCGGCATTCTCCTCGTTGACGGCCATCGCCCACAAATTGACCCAATCCATGGCCGCCAACGCGTCGGGATTTCCCGCCGCTTCTCGTTCCTGGAGATTGACGAGCATTTCCCTGGCCCGACGTTTAACGCGGAGACCACCCGGGAGCTCGCCTTCCTGAGAAAGCCCGCGTTCGACGCAGGCGTCCATTCCAGAAAGAATACGGTCCAAGCCGATGTTTATTTCTTCCCCGGTCCTACATGCGAGTTCATTGGTACGCATGACGCCGGCGATCGTTAATCCTGCGCTGGATGCCTGCTGAAGTAGCTCTTTTGCAGATGCGAAAGGCAGCGGGGTGCGGCGTCGATTGTGTCCTGCCGATCCCACGGCGGTTTCACCTTCTTTGACGACGAAGCCACCACCAATCGAGTAGTAGGTCGCAGTGAAGATCACGGCTCCGCTTCCATCAAGCGCATCGAACCGGAGAGCATTAGGGTGCCCAGGAAGGCGCTCGGTTCCAGACCAGATGATGTCTGCGCCGACGTCGAACTCAATGGAGCGCATGCCACCAAGAATGAGTTTTCGATCGGAGAGAACCGCCTGAAATGCGAGTTCTGCAGCATCGGGGTCAATCGTATCTGGCGAGAAGCCCGACAGCCCCAATAAAACTGCGCGGTCAGTGGCGTGGCCACGACCGGTCAGCGCCAGTGATGCAAAGAGGGTTACGTTCACCGTGACCGTCGATGCGATGAAATTATCTCTCTCGATTTCCTCCACGAACCGCTTCGCGGCAGTCATGGGACCCATCGTATGACTGCTCGAAGGACCGACCCCTAGCTTGAAGATTTCGAACGTACTGACGATCATTTCCAATCTCCGAAGCGAACCTTAGCCTGACGACCGATAGTAATATCGACCACTTCGATATATTGTTCGCTCACGCCACACTCTTCGCGAAAAGTGGCAACTGCGAATTCGCTCTCTCGACCGGCCACGGTGAGATTGGCACCGGTGATCTGCCCCGCATTATGCGGACAGGGAAGCAATGGCAGCCTCCGCGTTTCCCTCAGTCCGCGCGCTGTAGCGGCGGGTGAGGACCGCGCACACTACAAGCTGCATCTGGTGGTAGAGCATCAGCGGCAGGACGATCAGCCCCAACGAGGGGCCTGCGAAGAGGACGGTCGCGATGGGAAGGCCACTGGCAAGCGACTTTTGCGAACCGCAGAACTGTAAGACGATCGCGTCGGCTTCCTTGAAACCCAGAACTTTCCGACCGAACGTCCACGTAAGGATCAGAACGCTCGCCAATAGCCCGGCGAGGATCGCGAGCAGTCCTGCCAAGTCGTCCAGCCTTACCTGGTCCCAGACCCCGCTCACCACACCGCGCGAGAACGCGACGTAAATGATCAGCAGGATCGATCCGCGGTCCGCAAACGTCAACAGCAGCTTGTTGCGCGTGACCCAATTTCCAATCAGTGGACGCAACAACTGGCCAGCGACAAATGGCGCCAGCAGCTGCAACATAATGTCTCGGAAGACACCGAACGAAAGCTCGGCACCAGCCACCTGCAGGAGCGAGCCGGCAAGCACTGGCGTTAGCACCACACCGACGATGTTAGATGCGGACGCGGCGCAGAGCGCTGCGGGCACATTGCCGCGGGCAATGGATGTGAACGCGATTGACGACTGCACAGTCGAGGGAAGTACGCACAGCAGCATCAGACCGCTCGCGAGTGCCGCTGGCAGGATGGACTCGGTGGCGGCGACCAGCCCCAGCCCCAGCACCGGAAACAGCAAGAACGTCGTGGCCAGCACCGCCAACTGAAGCCGCCATTGAGCCATCCCCGCCCAAGCCTCAGCGCGAGAAATCCTCGCGCCATAAAGGAAGAAGAGGAATACGATACCCACGTTGGCGGCCATGCCGGCGACCTCAGCGCCCTGCCCGCGCGCGGGTAACACGCCGGCCAGGCCGACCATCGCGAACATCGCCAGGATATATGGGTCCACGAAGGTGCGAAATCGCTGCATCAGATGTTTCCTCAATTCCGGTCTAAGCGGGACGGAGACCGCTGTCCCCGAAGCGGTTCGGTTGGCGTCATCCCTGCTAAGCGCGCTCAAACACGGCCGCCACGCCTTGGCCGCCGCCGACGCACATGGTTTCCAACCCGTAACGCGCGTCGCGGCGCTGCATCTCGTGCAGCAGGGTCGTCATGATGCGCACCCCAGTCGCGCCGATAGGGTGGCCAAGCGAAATGCCGGACCCATTGACGTTGAGCTTGTCACGTTCGTCCCAATTCCAACCCTTCATCACCGCGAGAACCTGTGCAGCGAAAGCCTCGTTCAGCTCAACCAAACCAATATCGTTCCACGACAACCCGGTTTTGGCGAACAGGCGCTCCACCGCAGGAACGGGCCCGATACCCATCGTCGCCGGATGGCAACCGGCGGCCGCCCAGCCTACCAAAAACCCCATGGGCTGAAGACCGAGTGGCACCAACATATCTTCTGCCACTATGAGGCATGCAGCCGCCGCATCGTTCTGCTGGCTCGAGTTGCCCGCCGTACAGATGCCATTCGCCATGATCGGGCGAAGCTTAGAGAGCGTCTCCGCGGTGGTGTCTCCCCGCACCCCTTCGTCTTGGTCGAAGACGAACGCCTCGCCCCTCTTCTGGGGGACGGTAACCGGAACGATCTCGTCGCTCAGGATACCGAGGTCCCATGCACGAGCCGCCTTCCGCTGACTTTCCGCCGCGAACTCGTCAGCCTCCTCGCGTGAGATCTGATACTGCCCGGCCAAATTCTCGGCAGTCTCGACCATTCCGGATATCTGTCCGAAGCGGTCTACGGGCTGCGAGCGCGCACGCCCCCGGTCGAGGCGGTCGTGAAGCGTAAGTGAACCCTGCCGGACACCGCTGCGCAGCCCAGTCGCGTAATGCTCGATGTTGCTCATGCTCTCGACGCCGCCAGCCAGCACGACGTCGGCGGCGCCCGTCTGGACCATCATCGCGGCGGTGGCGATGGCCTGCAGCCCCCCGCCGCAGCGCCGATCAAGTTGCATTCCGGGAACCTCGATCGGGAGGCCCGCGGCGAGAGCCGCCCACCTGCCGACGCAGGGCGTCTCGCTGTTGGCGTAACTCTGCGCGAAGACCACGTCCTCGATCAAAGCAGGATCGACCCCGCTGCGAGCCACGACGGCCTTGACCACCACGGAGCAGAGATTCTCCACCGGAACGGTGCTGAGCGCGCCCAGGAACTTGCCTACGGGGGTTCGAACGGGGCTAACAATGGCGGCGCGGCGCATGGCGGCTCCTATCAGACGGGGTCGTAGGGAAAGACAGTCGCGGAGGCGCCGATGTCGGTGAACTTGGGTTTCAGCGCGCCGAGCGCCTCGCTGAGCAACGTCTCAGGCGTCCAACCGTCGCTTCGCGCCACAGAGGCGACGGGACGGGGTTGATTGAAAAGAATGACCTCATTGCCGCGAACAGCGAAAATCTGGCCCGTGACATCAGAAGCCGCGTCGGCAGCGAGGGCGATGGCGAGTTGAGCCACCTGATCGGCCCTCATGCCCGTGCGCATCCGCTCCACGCGCTGCGCCGACGCTTCGTCAGTCACCGGGATGGTGGCGATCATGCGCGTCCAGGCGAAGGGCGCGATGACGTTCGAACGAACACCCTTGACCGCGCCCTCCATGGCCAGGATCCGGGAAAGACCCACCACCCCCATCTTCGCCGCGGCATAGTTCGCCTGCCCCAGGTTCCCGATCAGCCCTGAGGTAGATGTGAAGTGCACGAAGGAGCCGCCGCCCTGTTCGCGGAACAGTTCCACGACGGCGCGCGACACGTTGAATGCTCCCCGCAAATGAACCTCGACCACCGCATCCCAGTCGACCTCCCGCATCTTGTGGAACATGCCGTCGCGCAGGATGCCGGCCGGATTGATGACGGCGTCGATGCGGCCGAAGCTGTCGAGAGCTTGGGCGACCATCCGCTCAACGGCGCCATAGCTTGCCACGCTCTCGCCGTTCGAAACGGCCTCACCGCCGCCCGCTCGGATCTCCCGGACCACCCCCTCGGCGGTCTCAACGGAATCGTCATCCCTTCCCGAAACGCCCGCGCCCAGGTCGTTCACGACCACCTTGGCACCCGCTCGGCCCGCCAGCAGAGCGCACTCGCGCCCGATGCCGTTCGCCCCACCTGTGACCAGCACAACCTTGCCGTCCAACACGCCCATTACCACAGTCCCCTTCAGCGTCCCTTGAAGACCGGGCGCCGCTTCTCCGCGAACGCGCTCAGTCCTTCGGAATAGTCCTCACTCCAGCCGAGCTGCCTCTGCAGATCCCGTTCGAGATCCAGCTGCTGGTCCAGCGTCGAAGCGCTGCTGGCCCTGATGGCGCGCTTGATCCCCGCGAGCGCCAGCGGGGCCATCCCCGCAAGGCGCTGCACCAGCGTCTCGACCTCTGCGTCGAACCCTTCGTCATCGACCGCCCGCCAAATGAGACCCCATTCCGCGGCGGTCGCGGCGGAGATGGGTTCGGCCGTGAGCGCCAAACCCATCGCACGCGCCTGCCCGGCAAGCCGCGGGAGTGCCCAAGTGCCGCCGCAGTCCGGCACGAGGCCAACCTGGGCGAACGACTGTATGAATTGCGCACTCTTGCGTGCGATCACGATGTCACACGCGAACGCGAGACTGGCTCCGGCACCTGCAGCCACACCATTGACGGCACAGACCACGGGCGCGAGTAGCCTGGCGAGGCGTCGCGCCAAGGGCCCCCACCTGAACTCCAAGGCCTCGCCCAGGTCGCGAAGGGGATCGCCAGGTTCCCTCTCGAACTCGAGAAGATCCTGGCCAGCGCAAAACCCTCTCCCCTCGCCTGTCAGCAACAGGAGCTTCAAACCAGCGTCCACCGCCAGCTCGTCGATGACGGAAGCGACCTCCTCGTGCATCCGGACGGTGAACGAGTTGAGCCGATCAGGCCGGTTCAAGCGGATCCTGGCGACGCCGTCCTCGCGCTCAAACACGATGGTATCGTAGCTCATGAGAGATCCACCCATCCTCGGCACCGCACCGGATTCACCGCCCAATCGCGTAAGCAGGCCGGCGCGGATCCGCAGCCGCCTCCAGCACGCCCGAAGGCAACTTTCGCGCGAAGCACACCGCTCCCGCACGCCAAGCAAAGTCCGGCCAGGGCACGACGTCGTGCCCAAGCTTGGCCAGGGCTGCCATCTGATCGTCCTCGAAGCGCGCCTCGAGGTTCAGCCGACCCGGATTGTACGCATGGGGTTCGAACGAGTCGGGAAAACTATAGGTGGCGAAACGCGGCGCCTCGACGGCCTGCTGGGGCGACATGCCGAACAGTTCGATGTTCAGCCAGACCTGAACCAGCGCCTGCAGCTGGACGTCGCCGCCCGGCGTCCCGAACGCTCCGATTCCACCGCTATCGGTGCGGAACAGGAACGGCGCAGGCGTAAGCCTCGGGCGCTTACCCGGAGCGACACTGGAGGGATGAGACGGGTCTGCCCAGGACTGACTGCCTCGCGAGGAGGGGCACAGACCAGTCCCCGGGACCACCGGGGTATCGGTCGATACGTCGCTAGGCGTGCAGGAGAACACGTTCCCCTGGCCATCGATGACGGCCACGTAGGACGTGTCCAGAGCCGGCAGCGTGGGAGGTCGGCGGGGAGTGTCCTCCACATTCGCTCTGTGGTCCTTACCGACGCTGCCCGGCGGAGGCATCTTGGGCGACGCCGCGGTCGGCGAGATCAGCGCCAGCCGTTCGGCGCAATAGGATGCGCTCAGGAGTTCATCGACGGGGACGTCCTCGAAGTGAGGATCCCCGAAGTAATGATGGCGGTCGGCAAAGCACAGCTTGATGGCTTCGGTGATAGTGTGGACGTAGGCTGTGCTATTGTGGCCGAGAGCGACGAGATCGACGCCCTCCAAGGTCGCCAGGATCTGAAGCAGGCTGGGCCCTTGGCACCAGGCTCCACAGGAGTAGACAGTGGAGGATCCGACCTTCCTCGCCAGCGCCCTCTCCGTCTCGACCCGAAAGCCGGCCATGTCCTCCATGGTGAGGAGTCCGCCGTTCGCTTCGTGGTAATCTACAATGGTCCGGGCGATATCGCCCCGATAGAACGCATCGCGGGCGGCATCCAAGCCAGCTTCACGCCCCTTGCCAGACGCAGCCGTCTCGCAATCGACCATGTACTGGAGGGTCGCGGCGAGATCGGCCTGGACAAACAGGTCGCCGACTTTGGGGGGAGCGCCGTTCGGCAGGTAGATCTCAGCCGAACTCGGCCACTGCGCCAGCGTATCCGCGAAGGTCTCCAGAAGGTTCGCCTGGAACGGGTACATTACGTAGCCGTCACGGGCAAAGCCGATCGCACTTCGCGCAACTTCGCCGAACGTCATCGTCCCGAAGTCCGCGAGCGCCGTGATGCATGCGTCCGGCGCGGCGGGCACGACCGTCCTCAGGATACCCTCTGGAATGCTTCCGCCGTGCTCCCTGACGAAGAGGTCAGGCGTGACGCGGCGCGGCCAGTATCCGAGCCCGCTGATCGTGAGCACCTCGTCGCGTTCGGCCAGGTAGACCGCGATCGGCGCGACGCCGGCGATGTTGACCATCTCGCTCTGCACCACGCCCATCACCAATACCGCGCAGACCCCGGCGTCGACCGCATTGCCGCCTGCCTCGAGGATGGAATGGGCGGCCTGCGCCGCTAGGTAATGACCGGCGGTCACGACATGCTCACGACCCGAGATCGTGGGGCGGAGAGATGGGATGCCCTGCGCAGCGGCAAGGCCAGTAAGGGAGTCAATGCTCATGAATTCCTCCAGTTCATCGAGGAGTTAAGGCCTGCGCCAGGCGTCAGCGCATCCAGGCATCGACGCGCGTGAGGTCCGCTGAGATCTGCGCACCGCCGCGTCGCGTGCCGGTCGAGGCTCATCCCAGGTCACCAAGCTGCTGCATCAGCTCGGGAACCGCCGTCTTGTAATCGGCGACCAGTCCGTAGTCGGCGACCTGGAAGATGGGCGCGTCCGGATCCTTGTTGATCGCGACGATCACCTTGGAGTCCTTCATGCCCGCCAGATGCTGGATGGCGCCCGATATGCCCACCGCGAGATAGAGCTCGGGCGCGACCACCTTGCCCGTCTGCCCCACCTGACTGTCGTTGGGCGCGAAGCCGGAGTCGACGGCGGCACGGCTTGCGCCCACTGCCGCGCCAAACCTGTCGGCAAGCACCTCGATGACTGCGCGGAACTCCTCCGCGGATCCCAACGCCCGCCCCCCGGACACGACGACCCTCGCGCCAGCGAGATCCGGCCGGGACGATTTGACCGCTTCCTCGCTGACGAAGCGGGCTGCCCACCGCGGGGCGGATATATGGACCACCTCCGTAGCAGCTGAGCCTCCCTCGCCGGCTGCGGCGAACGCTGTCGAGCGGACGGTGATTATCTTTTTTGCGTCCGATGACTGCACGGTCTCAAGCGCGTTGCCGGCATAGATGGGGCGGACGAATGTGTCCGCGTCGACTATATCGATCACGTCCGAGATCAGAGCGACGTCGAGCTTCGCCGCTATGCGAGGGCTGATGTTCTTGCCCTGCGCGGTCGCTGGGGTCAGGATCGAGTCATACCCCCCCGCAAGCGGCACGACGAGCGCTTCGAACGCCTCAGCGATGCCCTTCCCCAGCTCGTCGCTCTCGGCGAGAAGAATCTTCCGAACGCCGGCGATCCCGGCGGCCTCAGCGGCGACACCTGCCGCACCGGCGCCCGCGACGAGCACGTCGACCTCGTCCGACAGCTTCCGTGCAGCCGTCACGGTCTTGTGGGTCGCGCTCTTGAGCGACTGGTTGTCATGATCAGCGATGACGAGAACGGCCATTACAGAACCCCCGCTTTGTTTTTCAGCTGCGAGACAAGGTCGGCTGCGGACTCAACTATGACGCCGGCGGCACGTACTGGCGGTTCGGCGACCTTCAGGACTTTGAGGCGAGGAGACACGTCGACCTTGATCGAGGCCAGTTCCCTCACCTGTAACGGCTTCTGCTTGGCCTTCATGATGTTTGGCAGGGAAGCGTAGCGGGGTTCATTGAGACGTAGATCCGCCGTGACGACCGCCGGCAGCTCGAGCTTGAGAGTCTGCAGTCCGCCGTCGACCTCACGCGTGACCGTGGCCGAGCCCGCCGCCACCGCCAGATCGCTGGCGAAAGCGGCCTGGGGCCAGTCGAGCAGTGCCGCGAGCATCTGCCCGGTGGCGGCGTTGTCCCCGTCAATGGCCTGTTTGCCCATGACGACCAGATCGGGCGCCTCCCCGGCGACCAGCTGCCTCAATACCTTCGCCACCGAGAGCGGCTCGAGGTCACGATCACCTGCGTCGATCAGGATGGCGCGATCGGCGCCCATGGCTAAGGCCGTGCGAAGCGTTTCCTGGGCTTGGAGGAGCCCGATCGATACCGCGACCACCTCGGTAGCGACGCCCTTCTCCTTGAGACGAACCGCCTCCTCGACGGCGATCTCGTCGAACGGGTTCATCGACATCTTCACATTCGCGAGGTCGATGCCCGAATGGTCGGACTTCACTCGTGCCTTCACGTTGTAGTCTATCACTCGCTTGACAGCGACCAATACGCGCATGTCCCACTCCTTGGTCGATCACTTCGAAATTGAACGCATCCACCCCGGAAGGGGCAGGGCGTTCGACGTATCCGCCTGGTCAAGGCATCGGGCGCTCAGTCGGCATATCCGGGGTTCTCCCGGTCGAGCTTGCGCAGCAGGGCGGGCCAGTTGCGCTCAGCCGACGCCGCCATCATCTCCCGGGTGAACCTGCGGTCCGCGTCGGCCGCCACCTCGGGAGCCGGGAGATGCAGCCGGCGCCCCATCGACAACGCCGCGACCTGGGCGGAGCAGGCTGTCTCGAGGTTGGCAATCGACCGGAAGGCCTCGCGAACCGTGCGGCCGACGGCCAGCGTCCCGTGATTCCTCAGGAACATGAGGTTCTTCTCGCCCAGATCCCGCGGCAACCTCTCACGCTCGTCGATGTTGGTGGCCACGCCTTCATATTCGTGGAACGCTATCTCGCTTAGGACGAGGATCGCGGGCTGCGTTAGCGGCAGCAGACCCTCCTCAATGGCCGAGACCGCCATCCCGTCACGGGTGTGCAGGTGGATCACGCAGCCAGCGTCCTCGCGAACCATGTGGATCGCGCTGTGAATGACGAACCCTGCAGGATTCACGGGATACGGCGATGGCTCGATGATCTCGCCCGCCAAGTTCACCTTGACCAGGCTCGATGCGGTGATCTCGTCGAAAAACATACCGTAGGGATTGATGAGGAATTCTTCCCTCTTGCCCGGCAACCGCGCCGAAATGTGGGTGCCCGTGAGGTCATCCCACCCGTAGAGCGCCACCAGCCGGTAGCACGCCGCAAGATCGCTGCGGATCGCGTGCTCCTCGGGGCTCCACAATCCGCCCGCGTGTCTGTCCATCTGCGCTGTTGTCATGCTCGATCGTGGAATTTGGTACGCTGCGTCCTTGCCGCGACACCTCGAACCTGCTGACTTGCCAGCGCCATGAGAAGTGCTTCCCTCCCCGGCCAACCCCAATATTCGCAGCAATCCCGGACACTCGGACCCACGCCATCCCGGCGCGACACATTGACACGGAAGGGACGAGCCCCCAAGTGCATGGCAGGACAGTCAGTCGAGGTGACGCATATGGATGTCGATCTCGCGCGCGCAGTGCGCTTCTTCTACGTCGCGGAGGGGACGTCGTTCATCCGGGCGGCGCAGAAGCTGAACGTCGATCCCACATGGCTCTCCCGCCAGATCCAGCAGTTGGAGAACCAGCTGGGCTGCCGTCTGCTGAAGCGCACGACGAGGAACGTCACGCTCACGCCCGAGGGGCAACAGTTCTTCACAGCGGCGAAGCAGCTGGCGCAGGCCGCGAACGAGGCGCAATCCGTCGCCTCCGCACTGGAACAGAAGAAAAGCCTTCAACTGACGGTCGGGATAAGCAGTTCGACGTTCTGGATCCCCGTGCGGCAGGCGCTGCTAAGCTCGTTCCGGTCACGCCATCCCGAGATGGTCATCTCGACGACGGCGAAGACGAGCACGGAGCTGTTCGACGACTTGACGCAGGGCATCATCGACATTGCCGTAATAGGTGCCGTCAAACCCACGGAGGAATTCGACCGAACGGTAATCTACCGCAACAGGCCGTTCCTCTTCATCCCTAAGGAGTCCCCCCTGGCCGCCAAGACAACGATCACGATGGCCGACTTCAAGAATCTCAACGTCGTGTTCCCCGTCATCGACAACAACTTCTCCTTCGATTTGATCTATCAACCCTTCCTGGACGCCGGCGCCAATCCGCACTGGTCCCCCGAGGGGGTGTACGCTGCGATGTACTTCGCCGCGTCGAGGCGCATGGGGATGATCGCCTGGGGCTTCGAGCAGGGCATCAGCGATTCCCTGGTCCTGCGGGAGATTTCGGACTGTACGGCGATGATGGAGGTCGTCGCGCTCAAGAACAAGGACGACGAACGCCGCGCCGTCCGAACTTTCTGGGCACGCGCCCAGACCGTAAAGAACGTCATTTAACCGCTCGGGCCCAGAGGTCGCTCTTCGAGAAAGGGGGCAAATAGCGTAGAATCTTCAAGGAAAAATGCCGCCGTGTTTATGGAGCAGTAGCGTCATCTGGTGCGAGCTTGAGCGGTAGCGATCGCGCCGGCACTTCATCGACGACGGTCGAAAATGCCGGAGCTAAGTTAGATACGTCATACACGATATGGGAGGTGGCCGTCCTAGCTACTTACGCGGCGATGTGCACGCAGCCGCGTTAAGCCAGGATCCGCAGACAACAGATGAGAATAGATCAAGATCTTAGGCGGCTGGTGCAATTCTACCATGTCGCCCGCGCCAAATCCCTGCCGGCGGCGGCCTTCAAGCTGGGCGTCGAACCCACATGGCTATCGCGGCAGATCAAGCAGCTAGAGTCCCATCTCGGTTTCCTCCTGTTCGACCGAGCCGACCGTCACATGACGCTGACACCGGAGGGAGCGGAATTCTTCGAGAGCGTCAAAGACATCGCCGACGCGGCGAGACGGGTTGAATCAGTGGCGCGGTCCCTTGGGGCAGGAAAGAACGAACTTCTGTTCGGGCTCGCAGACTCGTCCTTCTGGCTGCCTGCGAGAAAGGCACTGCTCGATGCCATCTCCACGAGCCATCCCGAAATCGTCCTCAAGACCGTCGTTAACGATACCACGGAGTTGATGAACCAGCTCCGGGACCGGGAGATCGACATCTGCCTCGTGGGAAGGCTCCACGATATGGAGCGCTTTGACTATCTTACTATCCACAATGGAGCCCCGCGGCTCCTGGTCCCCGAGGAGTCCCCCCTTGCCAAGAAGCATCAGCTCTCGATGGCCGACATCTCCAATTTGGACGTCGCCATCCCCCTCATCGACAACGACTATTCGTTCGAGACGATCTACGGCCCATTCCTAAGCGCCGGCGCGCGCCCCCACTGGGTCTCGGAAGGCCCACTTGCGGCTTTCCATTTCGCGCTCGCAAACCGCATCAGCCTGGTCGCCTGGGGATTCGAGGACACCGTCAACAGCTCCCTCCTCGCAAAGGAGGTGGTCGACAGCGACGCCAGGGTTGAGGTCGTGATCGCGATGAACGCGGACGATGACCGTGAGGCAGTCCAGAAAGTCTGGCGGGAAGTAGTCTCCATAGCGAGAAGGATAGGCGAGCCGCCCTCCCGCGATCCGCGCGCGCGCAAGAGGCGAGCTGCGGCAAGCACTTCCGACAGCCCCAACAAGGGTTAACCGCCCTGGACGCCAGCGCATCGCGGTCCGACATGCAGAGTAGTGCGGACCACGCCGTCATTCTGACGGATTCGCAATAGTTGCCCCTCTAGTCGTGTGAAATATCGGGCCGGACCGCCGGAAACGGATGAGGACTGTCCGCACCACCGCGCACAAGCCAAATCCCGCCGTCGGCGAGCAGTGCAAGATGCGATCGCGCAGCCGAGCCTGATGCGGTCGCACCGGCACGAGATAGTCTGCGTCTGGCTCCGGGGAAAGATTTTGGAACTATATTCTGAATATAAGGCGCTTCAGATCGAAAAGCGCCGCGCGGTCATGGTGATCACACTCCATAACCCCCCAATGAACGCCAGCTTTCCGGCGATGCATCTGGAACTCTCACACATCTTCTCGACGATCAACCGGGACCCCGAGGTTAAGGTGGTCGTGCTCACCGGAGCCGGTGACCGAGCCTTCTCCGCCGGCGGGGATGTGAAGAACATGCTGCGCCGACTGACGACCGCAGACCATGCGGCCTGGTTGCGCGGGATGCGCGAGGCCAAGGATCTCGTTTATTCGATCCTCCGCCTTGAAAAACCGCTGATCACGCGGATCAACGGGCACGCGATGGGGCTCGGCGCCACACTCGCAGTGCTGGGGGACTTCTCCTACATGATCGAGACCGCGCAGATCGCCGACACGCACGTGAAGGTCGGGCTAACGGCAGGCGATGGCGGTTCCATGATGTGGCCGCTCCTGATGGGCTTCATGAACGCGAAGCGGTATCTGCTGACGGGTGACGCGCTGACCGGCAAGGAGGCTGCGGATATCGGCCTCATAACGGGTTCCGCCGCCAATATGCAGGAGCTCGACGAACTTTGCTTCGGTATGGCCGATCGGCTCGCAAGAGGCGCGACGCTCGCGGTCAACGCCACCAAGGCGAGCATCAACATCCTCCTCAGGCGACTGCTGGAGGGGGTGATGGAGGCCCATCTGGGGGCTGAGACCCTCACCTACCTCTCCAAGGACCATCTCGAGGCGGCCAAGGCCTTCAGCGAAAAGCGCACGCCGGACTTCAAGGGCGAATAGCAAGATCGGCGCCCAACCACGCGCCGGGGTCGACGCTTAAATAGACGAAATACAGAGGAGATACTGCGGATGCTAGCCACTGGCGCACTTTCCCAAGTGCCGCACTTGGATTCACTCCAATTGCCGGTGCTCGCCGCCCCGATGTTCATCGTGTCGGGGCCGGAGCTGGTGATCGCTCAGTGCCGTGCGGGTGTTATCGGATCTTTCCCGGCTCTCAACGCGCGCCCCATGGAGGTTCTCGACGATTGGCTGGCCCAGATCTGCGAAGGGGTGTCCATCCCCGGCGGCCGGCGGCCCTTCGCCGTCAACCAGATCGTACACAAGAGCAACAACCGCCTCGACCACGACGTCGAGCTCTGTGTGAAATACAAGGTTCCGATCGTGATCACCTCCCTTGGGTCGCGGCGCGACGTGAACGAGGCGATCACCGCCTACGGCGGGATCGTCCTGCACGACGTTATAAACGACCGTTTCGCGCACAAGGCGATTGAGAACGGCGCGACTGGGCTCATCGCGGTGGCGGCAGGTGCGGGCGGCCACGCCGGCACGCTTTCACCGTTCGCGCTTCTGCGCGAGATCCGGGCCTGGTTCGATGGTCCGCTCATATTGTCCGGCTCCATCTCCCACGGCGCGTCGATCCTGGCCGCGCAAGCAGCGGGGGCAGACCTCGCCTACATCGGGTCGGCATTCATCGCGACCAAGGAGGCCTCGGCAGCCGAGGGCTACAAGCAGATGATCGTCGACGGGTCGGCTGCGGACATCCTCTACACGAATGCCATCACGGGGGTCCACGGCAACTACCTCATGCCGTCGCTCGTGCGCGCCGGCTTCGACCCGCAGAACATGCCCGTCGGCAACCCGAAGGAGATGAACTTCCAGAGCGGTGGCAACATGGAAGCCAAAGCCTGGCGGGACATCTGGGGATGCGGCCAAGGTCTCGGCGTGATCGACGAAGTGAAGTCGTCCGCCGACCTCGTGGCGCGATTGGCTGCTGAATATGGCGCGGCCCGGGAAGCTCTCAAGCAGTCGGCGTTTGCCTACTGGTGAGGAGACTATCGGAGACTGGCGAAAAGCGCATCAACCGCCTGGACGAAGGCCGCCAACCATCGGCGTCCGCATGATCGCGCAGTTGGGGTGCACGGCACTCCGGCGGAGCGCAAAGAAGTGAATGGGAGAGATCGTGGAACGCGACAATGACATGGATTTCGGGCGGTTCGGCCTCAAGGTTCCGACCATCCGTCCAAAGATCCCCTTCGGCTCGCAGACGATTGCTGGCGTGCTAGACCATGCGCTGCAAGACCGACCAGACCACGAAGCGCTGGTCGACCGGAACGGCCGGTACACTTACGCCGAGCTGGAGGAGACGGTGAACGCGGCCTGTCGGGCATTGACCGGGTTCGGCGTTCGGGCCGGTGACCGGATCGCCGCGACCTCATCTAACAGCGCCGACCTCATAATCGCGTTCCTCGCCTCCCAGCGCCTCGGTGCCGTCTGGGTCGGCATGAACCGCGTGCTGGCCCCGCGCGAGAAGCTCTATCTGCTTCAGGACTGCGAGGCATCCCTCCTCCTTATCGACGAGGAAAGCCTGAGCGGATTGGTTCCCTCCCTCAAAGACTCAGACTTCAAGCCACGCATCGTACTGCTCAACGGCGGTTCGACGGAGGACGAATGGCGGGAAGCAGTGCGTGAAGCCTCCGGGGCGCCAAGGCCGGACGTGCAGATCGATCCGCATGCTCCTGCGCTTATCTCCTATACGAGCGGTACGACCGGCCAGCCGAAGGGCGCCGTCCATAGCCAGCACAACGTGGCCGTCGTCGCCGCAGCCTGGGTCTCCCGCCAGGACTGGGACGTCGGCCTCCGCCGCGGCTGCGCCCAGGCGTTCACGATCAACAACATCATGATCCGCGCGGGTGTCCTGGCGCTGGCCGGGGGCGGAACCCTCGTCTGCATGGACCGTACCGATCCGGAAGGAGTGGCGGACTGGGTCGAGAACGAGAGCATTGAGGTGCTCTTCGCGGTGCCCACGATGCTGCATGACCTACTGATGGACCCGAGGGTCAAAGATCGGCGTCTTGCCTCCCTCGTCCGCCCGCTAAGCGGCGGAGCAAGCCTGCCCGACAATGTGCGGCGGGCGTTCAAGGATCGGTTCGGTTCAGAGATCCAGTTCGTCTACGGGCTGACCGAGGCGCCCACATCCGTGTCGCAGACCGACCCCGAAGAACCTTTCGTTCCGGGATCGAGCGGCCGCGCCCTCCCTCACCTCGAGATCGGGATCCTCGACCAAGACCAGAACCCCGTCCCTACCGGTGGAGAAGGGGAAGTCGCGATCCGCGCGACGCAGACCGGTCCCTGGGCCGGGGTCTACACGCCCCTCCTGGGGTACTGGCGGCGTCCCGACGCGACGGCGCAAGTTCTGAAGCGCGGCTGGCTGCTAACAGGGGACGTGGGACGGCTGGACGACGATGGACGGCTGTACATCCTCGACCGGCGCAACGACGTCATCATCCGCGGAGGCGCGAACATCTACCCGGCGGAGCTCGAGCGAGCGTTAGAGGAGCATCCGGACGTCGCCGCAGTCGCGGTCGTTGGACTTCCGAACGAGCGACTGGGGCAAGTCGTTGCGGCGGTTCTGCAAGCGACCGGCGAGGATCTGGACCTGCCGGCGCTTGACGCCTGGCTGAAGACGCAGCTGGCCGCCTACAAAACTCCCAAATATTATTATCTCACGGAGAAGATGCCCAGAAACGCGATGAACAAGATCGTCAAGCCCACCCTCCGAGATAAGATCTCAAGCGGGGAGCTGCGTCTAGCACACGAGTCCAGCCGCCGAAAAATTGCTGGCGAGCAGGCGTCCGGCTGAACACGACGGTCGCGATTAAATCATCTTCCAGAATAGGGCTGCTCCGATGATGACATACTACACGCCGTCGATGTGCACCAATTCGGCGGACATCCTCGCCATAGTCGGAGGAGCGGTCCAGTGAGGCTCTTGGCACTTTCGGAACCGGAACGCCGTGAATGGACGGAGGGCTGGAAGCTTCCGCTCATCGCCGCGGTAGGCATGGCGATGTCGGCAAGCCCGAACCTGACGCTAGGCGCTCTGATGACCGCCATCCAGGAGGATACCGGCTGGACCCGCCTGCAGATATCCGCCGGCACCGGAATCATGAGCGTAGTGATGATAATGCTGGCGCCGATCATGGGGCACGCTGTGGATCGCTTCGGCTCAAGGCGGATCGCGTTGCCTGGATTGGCAATGTTCTGCCTGGCGCTAGCTTCGCTTTCGATTGCTGGCATTTCGAAAGAGACATGGTGGGCGGGCTGGACCTTTATCGCGGTCTCAGCCCTCTTTATCAAATCAACGGTTTGGACAGCCGCAGTCATTAGCCGCTTCAGCCACAGCCGCGGGTTGGCCATTGCCGTGGCACTCTCCGGTTCTGGCCTGGCCTCGTTCTGCTTGCCCTTTTTTCTCACTCTGCTGCAGCAATCCTTTGGATGGCGCGGTGCCTATTGCGGCTTGGCGGTCTTTTTCGCATCGCTCTCGCTTCCAGCCGCCTGGAGGCATTTCTTTGATGCTGCCGACCAGAGACGACGTGACAATTCTCTGTCCGCTCTAGTCGATCGGTCCAATCTTCCGGGTCTCTCGCCTCGAGAAATCTTTCGCTCACGTAGGTTTGCTCAACTCGCCCTTTCTTGTCTGCTTGTCGGCACCGCGATTACAGCATTGAGCGTGCACTTCATTCCCATATTGACAAGCAAGGGCGCCGCACCACTCGCCGCTGCTGGGATCGCCGCAGGAATTGGCCTCTCATCTGTCATAGGACGCCTCATGACGGGCCTGCTCTTGGATCGATTCAGTGGTCCGCTGATAGGCCTGACCGGCTTCGCGCTGCCAGTTGCGGCGTGCATACTGCTGCTGGTAGACTCCGGCACGAGCTATGCTATTGTGGTCGCAATTCTCATCGGCTTAGCAGCCGGCGCTGAATTCGACGTCATCGCCTACCTCTCGGCGCGTTATTTTGGGCTCCGACACTACGGCTTGGTTTTCGGCACTGTCGTAGGATTGTTAAGCTTTGGGGCGGGCATAGGGCCCATGTTCGGCGCTTTCATGTTCGATCACTACGGAAACTACGAGAACATGCTTCTTGTCGTGGCGCCTACATTTGTCCTATCGGGATTACTGATTGGAAGCCTCGGAAGCTATCCCGTTCTTCCGGCACCTGACGCCGCCCCCAGCTAATCGAATAAAGTTTTAAATGAACATTTTCTTCCAGGAACGGCACCCCGGTTGCCTATTCCGAAGTCAATCGGAGTATTTCCATGATCCAAGATCCAGCTGCCTCCTTTCCCGAAATCCGTGAATCCGTCCGACGCCTTTGCGCCGCCTTCCCCGGGGAATACTGGCGTGAGCTTGACCGCGAGAGGGCGTATCCCACCGCATTTGTCCAGGCTTTGACCGAAGCGGGCTTCCTGTCGGCGCTGGTGCCCGAGGCATATGGTGGTTCGGGACTCGGACTGCAGGCCGCCACGGCTGTCCTTGAGGAGATCCACCGGGCGGGCTGCAACGGTGGTGCCTGCCATGCGCAGATGTACACTATGGGGACGATTCTCAAGCACGGGAGCGAGGAGCAGAAGGCGCGATACCTCCCGGCGATCGCGTCTGGAGAGCTACGCCTGCAGGCCTTCGGCGTTACGGAACCCACGGCGGGCACGGACACCACCAGGATATCCACCTTCGCGCGACGTGAAGGAGACCGCTACGTCGTCTCCGGCCAGAAAATCTGGATCAGCCGCGCGGAGCACTCAGACCTGATGGTGTTGCTGTGCCGCACCACGCCCCGGGAGGCGACCGCCAAGCCCACCCAGGGCATGAGCGTGCTGCTTGTGGACATGCGCGAAGCGGTGGGGCGGGGTCTCACGATCCAGCCGATACGCACCATGCTGAACCACGCCACGACTGAACTCTTCTTCGACAACCTCGAGGTCCCGGCAGAGAACCTGATCGGCGAGGAAGGGCAGGGTTTCCGGTATATCGTGGACGGGATGAACGCCGAGCGGATCCTCATTGCATCCGAATGCATCGGCGACGGGAGATTCTTCATCGACCGTGCCAGCGCCTATGCCAAGGAACGCCACGTGTTCGGTCGGCCGATCGGACAAAACCAGGGTGTCCAATTCCCAATCGCGCGCAACTTCGTTCAGTTGTCGGCCGCCGCCCTTATGGTCCGTCATGCCGCCGAGATGTTCGACGCTGGCCAGGCCTGCGGGACCGAGGCGAACATGGCAAAAATGCTGGCGTCGGAGGCATCGTGGGCCGCTGCCGACACCTGTCTGCAGACTCATGGCGGGTTCGGGTTCGCGGAGGAGTTCGACGTCGAGCGCAAGTTCCGCGAAACGCGTCTGTACCAGGTCGCGCCCATCTCGACGAACCTCATCCTCAGCCACGTGGCCACCCACGCGCTCGGGATGCC
Organism: Sphingobium sp. TKS; assembly: GCF_001563265.1. Lineage (NCBI taxonomy): Bacteria > Pseudomonadati > Pseudomonadota > Alphaproteobacteria > Sphingomonadales > Sphingobiaceae > Sphingobium > Sphingobium sp. TKS. The sequence goes on from NZ_CP005083.1 coordinate 3,283,791, forward strand.
CAAGAGCTTTTAAGTCCCCCAGGGCTGTTGGCGCAATCCGATTGCGCGCTCGCCATGGGAGCCTTCCAACTGCCTTCGATGTCACCGAAAGCTATGCGGGAGCTATCAATGAACGATCGTGTAACCGTCCGTCTTGAGGACGGCGTCGCTGATGTTCGGCTGAACCGGGCGGACAAGATGAACGCTCTCGATGAGGCTATGTTCGCGGCCATTATCGACACCGGTGAACGCCTTGCTCAAGACAAATCCGTCCGTGCGATAGTGCTCTCGGGTGAAGGCCGGGCTTTCTGCGCCGGCCTCGACATCGGCAACTTCACCGATATGGCGGGCGACGAGCCGCCCAGCGATCGGCTGTTTGGCACGACGCGAACTTCTAGTGGAGCCAACCGCGCCCAGCAAATGGGAATGATCTGGCGCGATTTGCCGATCCCTGTCATCGCCGCTCTCCACGGTGTGGCATTCGGGGGTGGGCTGCAGATTGCATTAGGCAGTGACATTCGTTTCGCCACTCCAGACACAAGGCTTTCAGTGATGGAAATCCGCTGGGGTCTAATCCCGGATATGAGCGGAATGGCCCTGATGCGAACCCTGGTCAGGGACGATGTGGTGCGGGAGTTGACCTGGACGGGCCGGCAGGTTCTTGGAGAAGAAGCCGCTCGCCTGGGACTGGTAACCGGCCTTTCGGCTGACCCCTATGAGACTGCAATGGCGTTGGCGAAGGACATCGCAACCAAGAGCCCCACCGCCATCCGCGCCAGCAAGAGACTACTCAACTGTGTGCCCGACTCCGATCAACACGAGATCCTGCTGATGGAGACTGAGGAGCAGGTGCTGTTGATGGGGAGCGCAAATCAGAAGGAAGCGCTTCTGGCACATACCGAGAAGCGCGATCCTATGTTCTCAGACTAGTGACCCGAATCTGAAGTTCGCCACATTGTGGGGCAGGCGCTGAGCGAACTTCAGATTCATCAGGGTCACTAGCAAATATATGATTCTAGTGTGGTTTATGGATTTGAAATACGCTCCCCACCTAGCCGCTATAATGAGGCGTATTTCAAATCCACCACACTAGGGCAAGCGATCCCCTCGGGCTTGCGGTGCACTCTGCAAAGCCTGCATAAGGCGGCAGCCGATCCGCCGCCCCAATCCAAGCGGGCACGGAGATGATCTCGGGCCGTCCGGACCTAGCCGCGTGTACGAGGACCGACTCCGGCGTCCCCGTCGACATACCTTCTGCTGCGCGAGGGCATCGTTATGGTCATGCATGCCGCGCGGGCGAACGACGAGGACCGAGTGCAGCGGCGGTGCCAAGTGACGCCCCGCCAATCTGGCGCACCCGGCGGGTCTACTTTCCACCGCGGCGATTACGGTGTTGTAGCGCGAACTGAGGCTGCTGGTGGCGCAATTGCTGACCGACCTGCGGGGCCGGACTTGGCTCGGAGCTGACGCGGTCCTGTGCTCCACGCACTCCTCCTCCCCAGGTTGAGAGCATCTATCGCGGCGTCGAACTCGATGGCGGCGTGGATACTGATACCTAGAATGTCCGAGCCGTGCGATTCTTTGTCCGGTTCCTCCCACTAATTGTGACCCTTCCAAGTCACAAATTCACTGATCGGCAACGCCGCCGATCGATCCGACCGCTAATTTATAATGACAAACCGCAGGCAGGAATGCGCGTTGGACTAAAATGAGGGAAACGAGATGACCAATGCACGTAACGCCGCGCGCCTACTCCTGTGCTTCGCGAGCACGATTGCGCTAACCAGTCCCGCGTTCGCCCAGAGCGCCCCAGCAGGAGCGGACAACCCCCATGCCGGATCCCCAGACATCGTGGTGACCGCCACCCGGCGGTCGGAGCAGCTGAAGGACGTTCCCCAGTCCATCGCAGCATTCTCCTCGGACATGCTGGAGTCGCGGGGGATCGACGACATCAATTCGCTCGGGCGTCAGACGCCAGGTCTCGTCCTGAACGAACGGTCGGACCGAACCCCCAACGTCGTTATGCGCGGGGTCGGCTCCTTCGGGAACGTCCAAGGCGTCGGCTTCTACATTGACGATGTTCAGAACTTCACCGATCAGACCATGCGACTGCAGGACATCGAGCGCGTTGAGATCCTGAAGGGTCCGCAAGGCACCCTGTACGGCGGCAGCAGCATCGGAGGAGCGATCCGGTACATCACGAAGGAGCCAGGCTTCGAGACCGGGGCAGAGGTGCAAGCCGAAGCCGGCGAGAAGGACTATTTGAACCTCTACGCATCGATCAACGCCCCACTCACCGACAAGGTGGCAGCGCGCCTGTCCGGGTACTACAGCAGTGACGACGGCTTCATAACGTCTCCCACAATTCCTGACATCGGCCACTGGAAGGAATACGGGCTCCGCGGTCAGGTGCTTCTGAAGCCCAGCGACCGGCTGACCGCCCTCTTCACGGTGCGTTACCGAAAATTTGACGGCGCGCTGGCACTCGACAACCCCCACGACGGCGTGTCGCGCGTCAACTACGTCACCGATCTCAGCTTCCGCCCCAACACGAAGCTGGAGACGGTGGGCGTAGTCGCCAAGCTAGGATACGAGTTCGACGGGGCCGCGCTCGAGGCAATCTCGTCCTTCACCCGCCAGGAACGAAGCTACCTAATCGATCCCGACTACAGCGCCGCCCCGATCGTCGCGGTGATCGGGGAGGACACCCGCCCCGTGAAGGTCATGACGCAGGAGCTGCGGCTGACCTCGACCTCGGATGGTGCCCTAAAGTGGATAGCGGGCCTCTATGCGGCGAGGATGGACAACATCCAGATCATCGGCTCCCCCTTGGACACGGTCTTCCTCGGAACACGCATACCCAACGCAATCAATCGGAAGAGTCAGCAAACCGATCTCGCAGCCTTCGCCAGTGCCGATCTGCGTCTTGGAGACCTGACGGTGTCAGGCGGCCTGAGGCTCTACAACGTCGACTACGACGCCGTCGTGTACTCCGTGGCGGGGCAGCCGACCTTCGACAACGACGCCACGGTCATACTTCCCCGGGTCTCGCTTTCCTACGCAACCGCGGGCGGCACCAATCTGTATGCCTCGATCGCCAAGGGATATGAGCCAGGCAAGGCGTCGGTGGGGGCAGACGTCCCTTTCGACTACCGCGCCGAGAAGACATGGGCGTTCGAGGCCGGGGCGAAGGGTTCGCTGTTCGACCCGTCCCTCTACTTCGAACTGGCAGGGTTCTACACCCTCTATCAGGACCGGCAGTTCGAGAACCGGTTCTTTGATACCGACGGCGTGGTCCTAGAGAGGATCGATAACATCGGCGATTCCGAAGCCTACGGCTTCGAAGGCTCTCTGGTGTGGCGGCCGACGAAGAGCTTGGCGCTGAACGGCGCGCTAGGATATCTGCATGCGCGCTGGAAGAAGGGAACCATCTACAGCGGCACCGATATCGCAGGAAGGACGCCGCCGAATTCGCCAGCCTGGACGGCAAACCTCGGTGCTACATATTCTGCTCCCCTTTCCAAGAGCCTGAAGTTCGACCTGCACGTCGACGCGACCTACATGGATCAGTTCCAATGGACTCTGGACTACAATCCCATCTCCGGAACGAACCCCGCCTACTGGACAAACTTCGCAAAGCTCTCCGTTGGCGACATCGATGACCGTTGGAGCATCTCGGCGCAGGTCCGAAATCTGTTCAACACCCGATACTACACCCAATTCTACCCAGAGTTTTTCGGGGTCCAGGGGGCCGACGGAACGTGCGACAAGTGCCACCTTGGCCTGCCTGGGGAAAGGCAGCGGATCGTGGTATCGTTCAGCGCAAAGTTCTGATCGGCCGGATCTAAGCTTAGAAAGGGCGGGCCGTGACCGGCCCCGCCGCCACCTGAACGAACATATCCGCTGAATTGGACGGGACTGTACAAGGCTAGCTCAATCGCAAGCTAATCCTATGCTAAATTCCGTTCGGGCTAAAGCACCAAACGAAAAAGGGCTCGGCCATTAGCCGAGCCCGTAAAGTCTTGGAAGAGGATGCCTAAAAGGCGCGTCGGTAGATAGCGCCGGTGGGAAAATGCTGCAAATGCGCAAGGAATGCTGCGGCGCGAAATTCGCAAGAATAATATACTGTCCTGGCGCTTCGATCGTATGCATTCGGAGAAGGCCGCGGATCAGGCGGCTTCGCGTTGATCCTCTGCGGTGCGCCAGTTCCAGGGAAGCAGTTCATGGAGACGGTTCTGAGGGATGTCGGCGATGCGGCTGAGCACATCGGCAAGCCAAGCCTGCGGATCGATGTCGTTGAGCTTCGCCGTGCCAATGAGGCTCAGCATGAAGGCGGTGCGCTGGCCGCCGCGATCTGAACCAGCGAAGAGCCATGATTTTCTGCCCAGGGCCATCGCAGGGTCATTCTGCCCATGTCGGGCAGATGGTAGAGTTTCATTATCGCTGGCATCCATATTACGGCGGTCGTTTTCGGCATGAAGGCCGCGAGGACCGGGCCAATGGCGCGATCATCCGGGTAGAGATCAGGCCGGGTGAGATCATCCAGGTCGCAGAGTGGATGCTGGACAGGGCGTTGTGCGCCGACATGGAGATGGGCGAACCGCGCGTTGCGGTGATTGGGCTTGTAGAGCTTCATGGACTGCTTACCGATCGCGGTTTCAGGCAGACTTCGACGGATGGACTCACGGCCATCCAGGAGGCGCGCCATGAAGGCACTACCACGACCCTCGTCGCTACCGATGCTGACCCAGCAGCTGAGCATGCCGCTCGATACGCCGCAGATGCGAGGCCTGAGCGAGGCGCAGCGAAGCGCCGTTGTTGCCAGGCTGGCGACCCTCTTGATGGCCGCAGCCGGCGTCGCGGCGAAGGAGGCCAGCGATGACGGGCAATGATCTCCTTCCAGTCACGGTGCTCAAGCGCAAAGCTGTGGTGTATGTCCGACAGTCGACCCCGGGTCAGGTCCAGAACAACCTGGAGAGCCAGCGCCGACAATATGAGCTTGTCGATGTTGCGCGACGCTGGGGATTTCACGATGTCGAGGTGATCGACGATGACCTTGGTCGGACCGCCAGCGGCACTGTCGACCGCCCCGGTTTCGAACGACTGGTCAGCGGCCTGTGCACGGGCAAGGTTGGCGCGGTGCTTTGCTTGGACGCATCGCGCCTTTCCCGTAATGGCCGGGACTGGCACCACCTTTTGGAGCTGTGTGGCCTGGTTGAAGCGCGCGTGATCGATCTCGACGGGGTATACGATCCCTGTCGACCAAACGATCGATTGTTGTTGGGCATGAAGGGCAGCATCAGCGAGTTTGAGCTTGGCATTTTGCGAACACGCATGCTTGACGCGGCGCGCGCCAAGGCAAGGCGGGGAGAACTGCGCCTCAGTGTTCCGATCGGCTATATCTGGCACCGCGAATACGGCCTGGGGCTGGATCCCGATATCCGGGTACAGGAGGCGATCCGCCTCATCTTTTCGCGTTTCCGCGAGCTTGGCAGCGCCCGCCAGGTGCTGATTTCGCTGACAGCTGACAATTTCCATTTTCCCCGCCCTTCTGACGGCCGCAAAACGGTGTCCTTCGACTGGGTGCCGGTTCGCTATCGAAGCGTTATTTCGATCCTGAAGAACCCCTTCTACGCTGGGGTCTATGTCTATGGTAAAAGCGAGAAGCGAACCGAGATTGTCGATGGCAGGGCACGCAAAAGTTACGGCCACAGCAAGCCCTTTGGAACGTGGGAAGTGCTGCTCCAGGATCATCACGAAGGCTATATCGATTGGAGTGAGTTTGAGAGGAACCAGAGCCATATCGCCGTCAACGCGTTCGGACAGAAGGGCGGCATCAAGTCGGGTCGTGGTGGCCGCGCGTTGCTCGCGGGCCTGCTCACCTGCGGCCGATGTGGAAGACGGTTGGGCGTTGTCTATTCGGGCCGGCCTCCGGGTCATCCCTATTACCGCTGCGAACGTATCAACCAGATGCTGGCCAAGCCACGATGCATGACTTTTGGCGCATCTCGCATCGACCCTGCCATAGGCAAAGAGATATTGAGAGCCGTGACGCCGATGGCGATCGAGGCCGCAATGGAAGCTGATCGGGCGCATCGGGATAATCTGGAAGAACGGCACCGCATGGTGGAGCTGGACTTGCAGCAAGCCCGATACGAGGCATCCCTCGCTGAACGTCGCTATGCTGCCTGCGACCCTGATAACCGCCTGATCGCTGCCCAACTTGAGAATAGCTGGGAAGCAGCGCTCAGGCGTGTTGAAGCCTATGAAGCGGGTTTGGCCCAAGCGCGACAAATCGATCTGGCCGCGCCGGCGCCCGATTTTGCTGGCATTGCCACCGACCTGGAGACCGCTTGGCGCTCGCCTAACGTCGACATGCGTTGTCGTCAGCAGCTCCTCCGCACGCTCGTGACCGATATCATCGCTGATGTCGATGAAGAGCAACGTGAAGTCATTTTGACGATCCACTGGAAAGGTGGCCAACATTCTCAGCTGCGCATTCGCAAACCCAAAGCAGGCGAACATGGCCAGAGTACGCCCGAAGCCGCCCTTGCCATCATCCGCTCCATGGCCACCCGGTGGTCCGATGCAGACATTGCCGCCACTCTCAACCGGATGGGAATGCAAACCGGACAAGGCAAGACCTGGACAGCGCGCCGTGTCGGCTCGCTGCGCACTGTCCACAAAATCCACGGCTACCGATCCGCCGAAAAGAATGGAGAGTGGCTCACGCTGACCGAAGCCGCCAAAAAGCTTGGGGTTACTGCCCATCGGGTCCGTCGACTGATCAAGGAGGGCGTGCTCCCTACCGAGCAAGTTGTACCCGATGCGCCGCACCAAATCCGAGCCACGGACCTGGAAAAGGACGAAGTGACCCAGTTCCCGCGTCACAGAGGCCCGTGTCACATCAAAATGGAAAACCAAAAGTCCCTGTTTCCGGACATTTGAAGAGGAGGTGTAGTATGAATCGGTCGTTGCTATGCCTCGAAGCGCCCGTTCCGCCGCGTTGTTCGAGAGGCAGATGCGGCCATCATCGAGGAACGCAGCGAAGGCTGGCCATGCCTTGAGCATGTAATCCATGGCCTCGGCCACATCGCTGTTCTTCGATAGCTTGGACCGGTTGTCGCGCATCCATTCTTCCAGATCGGCAACGAGCGGGGCGCTGAGTTCCTGTCGAAGGGCGTGGCGCTCCTGGGCCGGTCTGCCGTTGATGGCGCGCTCAATGTCCAAGATCGCGTCGATACGGCGGACCGCCTCCACTGCCAGCGGCGAGATAACGGCCTTTTTGCGGCGCTTCTTGAGCTGCGCGGCGATATCGGCCAGCTCGAAGAAATAGCGGCGCGCGTGGCTCCAGCATAAGGCGCGGGTCAGCGGCGCCGGCAGTCTGTCGGCATGGAACAACGCATTGTAGCCGGCATATGCGTCAGCCTGAAGGATGCCTCTCCAACTGCGCAGATGTCCCACGGGATGCTCGCCCCGCCGGTCCCGGGAATAATGGAAGATCGCTGCGGGCGGTGCCGGTCCGCCAAAAGGTCGATCATCCCGAACATAGGTCCAGATCCGGCCCGTATCGGTCTTGGTCTTGGTCAGCACTGGCACCGTCGTATCGTCGCCATGCAATCGCTCGGCGGCAAGGACGTGGGCTTCGATCAGGAGATAGAGCGGCATCAGCGCGGCGGTGCAGGTGCCGACCTGATCGGCCAGAGTGGAAAGGCTCAGGTCCACGCCTTCCCGGGCATAGCGATCACGCTGGCGGTTAAGCGGTTGATGCGCGCCGAACTTCTCGAACAACAGCATCGCCAGGAAGCTGGGGCCAAAGAGCCCGCGGGGCGTGACGTGGAACGGCGCCGGCGGTTGGGTGATCTTCTCACAATCCCGGCAGGAGAACTTCTCCCGCACGGTCTGAACCACCTTCCACTGTCGCGGCACGACCTCAAGCGTCTCGGTGATATCCTCACCCAGCTTGCACAGCCGTTCTGAGCCGCAGCAGGGGCAGGCATCGGGCGCGGCGATGACGACGCGCTCGCGCGGCAGATGCTCGGGCAAGGCCTTGCGGGCGGGCCGCTTGCGCTCGAACGGTGCGACGTTGGTCTTCGCCGCTGCCAGGGCAGCCAGGAACTCATCTTCGCTGGCAGCGGTCTCGCACTCCTCGAAGGTCAGTTCCATCTGGTCGAGCAGATGGCGCGTGCGTTCGGATCGCTGGCCAAAAAGGGTGCGGCGCATCTTCTCGTTCTGCAGTTCGAGAAGGGCGTTGCGGGCTTCCAGGTCAGCGTTGATGGCCTTGATGCGGGCGACTTCAGCGGCGACAGCCTCGGCAGCGGCAAGCCGCTCGCGAAGGCTGTCGATCTCTGCTTGCGCTTCGGTCCCCATGGTCAATGACATAGCCGAAAAGCACCGGAATCCCTAGCTTCTTAGGTCATGCCGGGGCTTTTATCCGGCCAATGTCGGACGCCAGGTGGCCTGCGGATTACGCCAGTCGATCGCCTCCAACATGCAAGCCATCTGCGAGGGGGAAATGGCAATCACCCCGTCCACGGCCGAAGGCCAGATGTACTTCCCGCGCTCGAGACGCTTGGCATAAAGCGACATGCCGACACCATCATGCCAGATGATCTTGCAGAGGTCGCCGCGGCGTCCCCTGAAAATGTAGAGATCCCCGGCGAAGGGATCACGTCCGAAACTCTGCTGCACCTGCAGAGCCAGGCTGCGCATGCCGCGCCGCATGTCCGTGTGCCCCGTTGCGATCCATATCCGAACGCCGGAAGGAACTGGGATCACGGCTTGACCGACCGCAGCACTGCCGACACCAGCCCAGGTGATGCGCCAGCGGGAATGCGCACGATCGCCCGCTCAAACTCGACGGTGATCGCCGATCCGATCACTGGCACCGGATCGGCTTGCACCTGCACCTCGGCAAAGCCCTGCGCTGCCTGCCCCATCTGCCGCCGCCATCTGTAGATCTGGTTCGGCCGCAGATCGGCACGGCGGGCAATCTCCGCCACGTTCGCACCGGGCGCCGAAACCGCCGCGACCAGTTCGCGCTTCTGCTGGTCGCTCCATACCCGCCGCCGCTCCGGCCCCGAAATTACCGTGATCTGACTCATCGCACCGTCCTTAGTATCGGTGCAAACACCGGCGCTTGCACCGGTGCCATGTCAAAATATCAGCGGATCACCGCAAGGCGGCCCTCACCGGAGCGATACCTTCGATCCTCGTGAACCGCTTGACCGGACCTGTGAACAAAAAACCAGCGGCTGAACGACCACAAAGGGTCGAGAGTGAAAGCTGTGGAAAACATAAATTTGCCGATAGACGATTCGCTCGGTCGGACGCTACTCGCCGCCGGATGAGCATCGTAGCAACCATAATGAATTCGACCACCGGCCAACCAATCCAGAAGATGACCTTCGGCCGGATGCCAAAGCCTTGGGCCACTTTCCATCTGGAAAATGGAGAGCGCGTGACGGCGGACCGCGTGAATGTTGGGAAACCGGCGCCCGGCAAATTCGTCGCCCCCGTCGAAGTCTGGGTCACACCCAAGAACTGAAATCTGCCCTATCGTTGGAGAACGAGATTTTCACACCTCAACGGCCGCCCTTACCCTTCCACGTCAAAGTATCTGATGAACAACGTTGCGCCGCGCAATGAGTGCCCTAAAAAAGCGAGGCCTGCTTTCTGCCTTACTCGATTTGAACGCATCCGCGTTTCGGACGATGCGATCCGATTTAACTCCATTTGCTCCGATTTGGACCAGTGACATAGTCGGCGGATTGCAGAACCATTGGTTGAGTTATTGGGAGTATGCCCGTGCCTCGCAATGCTCTGCCCAAACAGGACGACCGGATGATCACTGGCCGATTTTGGGGAACTCGCCTGCCTTTCGCGCCGCCAGATTGATCGTTTGCGCGCGAAACGCCCAAGCAATTTCCTCCGGGAATTCGAGCTGGGCACCGGGAGCAGCAAATTCCACCGCTGCCCCCGGTTCCGACTTTCAGAGGGTCAAGCCTGGCTCGATACCAGAGCCTTGTGGTGATCGCCCACCATCCATACGGTCGTCTGGCGCTTCGAGCAATTCGGCGACGCTGGCACGACGCGCGATAGTCAGCACTTCCTGTTCCCATCGCGCGAACCAGCGCCGCTTCTCCTCTTCGAGATCGTACCCGTATAGGTTCGCTCCAGCCCGGTCTTCAGATGATTCAGCATCGCTTCTAGGGAGAACCGGATCCAACCCTCTTCGATAGAGATCTTTACATAAGTCACTGGAAATGGGCCGAAACTAGAGGATTCGGCTGGCTGGGGCGGCAGGATTCGAACCTGCGAATGGCGGCATCAAAAGCCGCTGCCTTACCGCTTGGCGACGCCCCAGCATCGGCCGGATATCGCCGGCGCGGACCGCCATATAGCGTGTGCTGCGCGAAAGGAAAGCCTAGTCATTATTTTCCGAAACGGCCAATATGCGCCCCGCCCTTCCCTTCAGCCTGGAATTGCCCGGCATGTCCGCTCCGAATTCTCCATCAGCCGTCTCGACCTCCCAGATCTCGCCTGCTTCGCCGCTATTCCTGCGCGAAGACGAGATTCGCCGGGGCATAGAGATGCTCTATTTCGGCTATTCCGCGCTGACCCGGTCGATCGACGAGGGGCTCTCCGCGCAAGGGCTGGGCCGGGCGCATCACCGCGCGCTCTATTTCATCTCGCGTCAGCCCGACCTTACCGTCAAGGATCTGCTGCGCCTGCTGGCGATCACCAAGCAGTCGCTGGGGCGCGTGCTCAACGACCTGATCGAGCAGGGCTATATCGAAACCCGGCAGGGCGCTAATGACCGGCGGCAGAAATTGTTGCGGCTGAGCCCCGCCGGGGTTGCGCTGGAGGCAGAGCTGTTCCGCGCGCTGCGGGAAAAAATGGCGGCCGCCTATGCCCAGGCGGGTCAAGGCTCCGTCACCGGGTTCTGGCGCGTGCTGGAAGGGCTGATCCCCGATCAGGATCGATCGATGGTGTTCGGCCTGCGCGGCCGCTGAAAGATCGTTACGCAACCTTATCACCGCAGCAACGCTTATTAGACCTTCGTTGATGGCAAATGAGGGTAAACCATGCGCAAATCATATCTGGCCGCCATGTCGGTGCTGACCGTCCTGAGCGCGTCCGCCTGTTCGGAAAAGGCCTCCAACAATCTGGAAAATGCAGGCTCCGCCATCGGCAATGATGTGAGCAACGCGGTCGACCAGGCGGGAGAGAAGATCGACAGGGGGCTCGACAAGGCAGGCAATGCGATAGACGAGAGTTCTGACCGGATGGGCGCGGCGATGGACAATGCCTCCCGCGATGCCGAACGAGAGGCGCACGAGGCCAAGCAGGATGTCGGCTCGGCAATGGAACGCGCGGGCAACGACATCCGAAAGGACTGACCCGAACGGAAAAGCGCCGCTCCCCGGCCCCCGCAAGGGAGCGGCGCTTGACCTGAGCGGCCATCGGCAGCACCAGCGATGGCATGCATGGCGCCACTTCCAAAACCCCCTCCCCCTCCCGGCTGATGATCGGACGCCCGGAACTGGCGCTGATCGGCATTACCCTGTTGTGGGGCGGCACATTTCTGATCGTCCATCAGGCGATGCGCCACAGCGGTCCGCTGTTCTTCGTCGGGCTGCGTTTCGGCACCGCCGCGCTGATGGCGCTGCCGTTCGCGTTGCCCCTGTTGCGTGGCGTCACCCGGCGCGAATGGCTGGCCGGGGTGATGATCGGGGTCGGCATCTTCACCGGCTATTCGCTACAGACATGGGGGCTTCAGACGATCGCCAGCAGCACGTCGGCCTTCATCACTGCCGCCTATGTGCCGCTGGTTCCCATCCTGCAATGGATCATCCTGCGCAGGCGGCCCCGGCTGGCGAGTTGGGCGGGCGTGGCGCTGGCCTTCATCGGGTTGTTGCTGATCGCGGCGCCGAAGGATGGATTGTCGCTGGACCGGGGCGAGACGCTGACGCTGATCAGCACGCTCGCCATCGCGCTGGAGATCATCTTCATCAGCCTGTGGGCGAGCCGCGTCGACGTGGCGCGGGTCACGTTCATCCAACTGGCGGTGACATCCCTGCTGGCCTTTGCCTGCATGGTTCCGGCTGGAGAGGTGATTCCGCCCTTTTCCTGGACGGTGGTGCTGTCGGCCTGCGGCCTGGGGCTGATGACGGCGCTGATCCAGTTCGTCATGAACTGGGCGCAGCAGAGCGTGTCAGCGACCCGGGCGACGCTGATCTATGCGGGCGAGCCGGTCTGGGCGGGCCTGATCGGCTGGATCGCAGGCGACCGACTGCCGGCCATCGCCCTGCTGGGCGGCGCGCTGGTGGTCGCCGCCGTCATTGTCAGCGAAATCCGGTTCGGGAAGCGTTAGAGTGATTTCGAAGCAAGTGGAATCACCTGCTGACTCGGAAATCACGGAAAACAAAAACTCCCCTGGAAACATTCCGGTTCAATCAGACCGGAATGTTTCTAGCGCCGGAACACTGGCGGGCGTTTCTCGAAAAAGGCCGCGAATGCCTCCTGCGCCTCGGCGGAGCGAAGCGTTTCCTGAAACAGTCGCGCTTCCTCCTCGATCCGCTGGTTCAGCACGGCCGGATCGCCCTTCATCAGCCGGCGCGTCACGGCAAGCGCCTGGGGCGGCTTGGTCATCAGCAGGGCCGCTTTCCGCCGCGCATGATCCAACAGGCTATCGGCGGGGACGATCGCCGTGACGAAACCCACCTGATCGGCCGTCTGCGCGTCCATCGGCTCGCCCAGAAGCAGCATCGACGCAGCCTTGGCATAGCCGAATGTGGCGGGCGCCAGCAGGCTGGAGCCTGCTTCAGGCACGATCCCCAGATTGACGAAGGGCGTGATGAAGCGCGCATCGGGCGAAGCATAGACCAGGTCGCAGTGGAACAGCATGGTCGTGCCCACCCCCACGGCGAGTCCCTGAACAGCGGCGACCATCGGCTTTTCAAAGGCGGCGATGGCGCGGATGAAGGCAAAGGCAGCCTCCCCGCCCTGCGGGCCAGCCATGAAATCCTTCAGGTCGTTGCCCGCGCAGAAAGCGTCGCCCTTCCCGGCGAAAAACACGACGCCGATCTCGTCCCGCGCGGACGCATCGGCCAGCGCGGCGGTCATGGCACGGTACATGGCGGCGGTCAGCGCATTCTTCTTGTCAGGCCGGTCGATGTGGATTTCGATGACGCCCTGATTTTCGACGATGGCGATCCCTTCGCTCACGGCCCGACTCTCCTTCACTTTTGGCTGCGGTGATTGACCGGGCGACTGTTGGCCGATCGGCGCTGGGACGTCTATTCTTTTTCGACCATTCTGCCTAAAGCCGAGCCATGCAACGCCTGCGCGAGATTCTGGACCCTTTCCTGCTGCTGCTGATCTGCACGGTGGCGCTCGCATCCTTGTTGCCCGCGCGGGGCGAGGCCGCCGGTATCGCCGGAGCCGCCGCGGATGCGGGCATCGTTCTGCTGTTCTTCCTGCATGGCGCCAAACTGTCGCGGGAGGCGATCTGGGGCGGGGCCAAGGCCTGGAAATTGCATCTGGCGACATTGGGAACGACCTTTGCGGTCTTTCCGTTGATCGGCCTTGCGACGCAGCAGGTGACGGCGATTCCCCCGTCGATGCGCGCAGGATTGCTGTTCCTGACCCTGCTGCCGTCCACGGTGCAGTCCTCCATCGCCTTTACGGCGATTGCGCGGGGCAATGTCGCCGCCGCGGTGGTGAGCGCATCCTTTTCCAATCTGCTGGGCATCGCGCTGACGCCGGCGCTGGTCGCCCTGATGATGGAGAAAAGCGGAACGGGAAATCTGATTTCGCTGTCCTCGATCGAGGACATAGTGCTGCAATTGCTGCTGCCCTTTGTCGTGGGACATCTGGCACGGCCATGGATCGGCGGCTTCGTGAACCGGCACAGGGCGATGCTGGGCCGGGTGGATCGCGGGTCTATCCTGCTGGTGGTCTATTCCGCCTTCAGCGCGGCCGTCGTGGAGGGGCTGTGGCACAAGGTGTCGCGGGGCGATCTGCTGCTGCTGGCCGCGCTGTGCATCGCGATGCTGATCGTCGTGCTGCTCTTCACCTTCTTATTGGGGCGGCTGATGGGCCTTTCGCGACAGGATGCGATCGTGCTGCAATTTTGCGGATCGAAGAAAAGCCTGGCAACGGGCGTGCCAATTGCCGGCGTGCTCTTCCCGGCCAGCGCGGTCGGACCGATTCTGCTGCCGGTCATGCTGTTCCACCAGATACAGTTGATGGCCTGCGCGGTGCTGGCGCGGCGCTATGGCCGGAGACAAGCTGCTGTTCGTCGACGATATCAATGACAGCGGGCGAACGATCAATGCGGTGCGGGACGCCATGGCGGCGGCTCCGGCTGAGGCGGTGCGCTTTGCCGTTCTGATGGACAATGTCCGGTCGGCGGCGGCGGTGAACTATCGCGCGGAGGCCATCGACCGGGCGGTGACCAAGGACTGGTTCGTCTTTCCCTGGGAAACCGTGGCAAGCCGGGAGAGCATATTGGCCGATTGGGGCGATGTGCCGGAAAGGACACAGTAGCTTTCCAAAGAACGGAGTTTCCGGCCGCCCTTGTTGCCCGCGAACCGTTACTGTTATACGAATGTATAACTTCGGCGACGTGTGGGGCTCGCGATAATGGACGGCAGCGGGCAAGAGGATGATCCCGACGCGGCATGGAGCCTGCCCGGCTGGACCTATCGCGATCCCGAATTTTTCCATGCCGAACTGCGCCGGGTGTTCCGGCCATCCTGGCAGATCGCAGCGCATGAAAGCGACATCCCCTCCCCCGGCGACTTCCATCGGCTGGATTATATCGGGGAAAGCGTGATCGTAATGCGGGGCGAGGATCAGGCCATCCGCGCCTTCACCAATGTCTGCCGCCATCGCGGGGCGCGGATCGTCGATGCGGCGTCGGGCTGCGCAAGGAAGCTCACCTGCCCCTATCATGGCTGGACCTATGACAGCGGCGGGCGGCTGACCGGGGTGCCGATGGGGGCGAGCTATGCCTTCGACATGGCCGATCATGGGCTGGCGACTGTGGAAGTCGAGAATTTCCACGGCTTCCTGTTCGTGCGGCTGGAGGATGATGGCGGGCCTTCCGTGGCGGAGATGCTGGCGCCTTATCTGAGCGAGATCGCAGCCTATCGCTTCGAGGAATTGCGGGCGCTCGGTCGAGTGACGCTGCGCCCGCGGGCGGTTAACTGGAAGATTATCGGAGACAATTATTCGGACGGGCTGCATATCGCGGTGGCGCATCCGGGGCTGAAGCGGCTGATGGGCGATGGCTATGGCGTCGAGGCAAGCTCATATGCCGACAGGATGTGGGGACCGATCCTCGACCGGCCTTCCAGCCACCTTTCCGAGCGGGCCTATCAGCATTTCCTGCCGCGCATACCGCATCTGGGGGATGAGCGGCAGCGGCTTTGGGCCTATTTCAAGCTGTGGCCCAATATCGCTTTCGACATATATCCCGACCAGATCGATTTCATGCAGTGGTTGCCGCTGTCTCCGACGCAGACGCTGATTCGGGAGATTCCCTATGCGATTCCTGATAAGCGCCGGGAAATGAGGGCGGCGCGCTATCTTAACTGGCGGATCAACCGGCAGGTCAATGCCGAGGACAGGACATTGATCGATCGGGTGCAAGCGGGCGTGGCTGCGGAAAGCTTCACCGTGGGGCCACTGTCCGATCGGGAGGTGGCGCTCCGGCATTTTTGCAAGCGGATGCGGCAGATCATTCCGCAGGCGCGGCTGCATCGGGCGCCCGCGGCAGGGTGGAGCCGGGCCGCATGACGAAACGCTATGACGCCGTCATCATCGGGGGCGGGCATAATGGCCTGGTCTGCGCCTTCTATCTGGCGCGGGCGGGGTACAAGGTGCGAATCCTCGAACGGCGCGCCATCGTCGGCGGCGCCGCCGTCACCGAGGAGTTCCACCCCGGCTTCCGCAATTCGACGGCGAGCTATACCGTCAGCTTGCTCCACCCCAAGGTGATCCGCGACATGGCTCTGGCCGAACATGGCTATCGCGTGATCGAGCGCCCCATCAGCAATTTCCTGCCGCAACCCGACGGCCGCTATTTGAAGCTGGGCGGCGGGGTCGAGCGGACGCAGGCCGAGTTCGCCAAGTTCAGCGCGAAGGACGCCGCCACCCTGCCCGCTTATTATGATGCGCTGGAGGTGGTCGCGGACGTGCTGCGCGACATGACGTTGAAGGCACCGCCCAATGCGGGCGATGGGCTGGCGATGGTGGTCGCCGCGCTCCGGCAGGGACGGCGGATCGGCGGGCTGACGCTGGAGCAGCAACGCGACGTGCTGGAGTTGTTCACCAAATCGGCGCGCGGCTTTCTGGACGGCTGGTTCGAGAGCGAGGCGGTGAAGGCCGCCTTCGGCTTCGACGCGGTGGTGGGCAATTATGCTTCGCCCGACACGCCGGGCAGCGCCTATGTGCTGTTGCACCATGTCTTTGGCGAGGTGAACGGGAAGAAAGGCGTCTGGGGCCATAGCGTCGGCGGCATGGGAACGATCACCCGGATCATGGCGCAGGTGGTGCGCGCAATGGGAGTGGAGATCAGCCTGGAGGCGCCGGTCGCGTCGGTGCTGGTCGACGGAAAGCGCGCCGTCGGCGTCCGGCTGGAAAGCGGCGAGGAAGTAATGGGCAAGACCATCATCGCCAATGTCGGGCCGAAGCTGCTTTATGAACGGCTGATGGACCCCGGCGACCTGCCGGACGATTTCCTGAAGCGCATCCGGGGGTTCAAGACGGCATCAGGCACCTTCCGCATGAATGTGGCGCTGTCGGCGCTGCCGGACTTTTCCTGCCTGCCGGGCGTGGGCGAGCATCACCAGTCGGGGATCATCATCGCGCCGACGCTGGATTATATGGACCGCGCCTTCATGGATGCGAAGCGCGATGGCTGGTCGCGCGAGCCGATCGTCGAGATGCTGATTCCTTCGACGGTCGACGAGAGTCTCGCCCCGCACGGATGCCATGTGGCGAGCCTCTTCTGCCAGCAATTCGCGCCGGTTTTGCCGGAGGGCCGCAGTTGGGATGATGAGCGCGAAGCGGCGGCGGACCATATCATCGCGACGGTCGATGCCCATGCGCCCGGCTTCGCGCGTTCGGTGATCGCGCGGGACATACTCTCGCCGCTCGATCTGGAGCGGAAATTCGGGCTGGTGGGCGGCGACATCATGCACGGCAATATGACGCTGGACCAGCTTTGGGCAGCGCGGCCGGTGCTGGGGCATGGGGCGTATCGCGGGCCGTTGAAGGGGCTCTATATGTGCGGCGCCGGGACGCATCCGGGCGGTGGCGTGACCGGCGCGCCGGGGCATAATGCGGCGCGAGAAGTGATGAAGGACGGAACGCTGCTGGGGCGGTGGTTCGGGCGCGCTTGAGCTTGCCCTCGCCCCCACCCTCGCCTAAAGGGTCGGTTCATGCCCGACATCATCGTTCCATCCGCCCAGTCCGATCTTAAAGGGGGCGACCTGACTGGCCGGGCGTTGTTTCCGCATCGGCATCTGCTGTCCATCGCGGACCTCAAGCCCTGGGAAATCCGTTTCCTGCTCGATGAGGCGGAACATTGGGCGAAGAGCAACCGGGGCGGCGCGCGCAAGCATGACGATCGCCTGGCAGGCATGACGCAGATCAACGCCTTTTTCGAGAATTCGACGCGGACGCTGCTGTCCTTCGAGATTGCGGGCAAGCGGCTGGGCGCGGACGTGGTCAACATGGCGGCGGCCACGTCCAGCGTGAAGAAGGGCGAGACGCTGATCGACACCGCCATGACGCTGAACGCCATGGCCGCCGACGTGATCGTCATCCGCCATGCCAGTTCGGGCGCGGTGGCGCTGATCGCGGACAAGGTGGATTGCCCGGTACTGAATGCAGGCGACGGCTGGCACCAGCACCCGACGCAGGCCTTGCTCGACGCGCTGACCATCCGGCGGCGCAAGGGCGGTTTCGAGGGGCTGATCGTGGCGATCTGCGGCGACGTGCTGCACAGCCGGGTGGCGCGGTCGAACATGCTCTGCCTCGCCGCGCTGGGCGCGCAGGTGCGGGCGGTGGCGCCGCCAACGCTGATGCCGCCCGAGGTCGAGATGCTGGGCGCGACGCCATACACCCGCATGGACGAAGGGCTGGAGGGCGCCGACGTCGTGATGATGCTGCGGCTCCAGAATGAGCGCATGGACGGGGCTTTCATCCCCTCGGCGCGGGAATATCATATGTTCTACGGGCTGACGCCCGAGCGGCTCGCCATCGCCAAGCCCGATGCGCTGGTGATGCATCCCGGCCCCATGAACCGGGGCGTCGAGATTTCAAGCGTGGTGGCCGATCATCCCGAGCGCTCCGCGATTACCGAGCAGGTGGAAATGGGGGTCGCCATTCGCATGGCCTGTCTGGACGTGCTGACCCGAGGCGCGCGTGGCGTGGAGGGATGGCAATGACAAAGCTCGCCATCATCAACGGGAAGCTGGCCGATCCGGCAGGCAAGGATGTCGACAGCGGCGTCATCCTGATCGAAGGCGACCGGATCGTCGCGGCGGGCGATGTGGCCGTGCCGAAGGATGCGGAGACGATCGATGCGGGCGGACTGGTGGTCGCGCCGGGGCTGATCGATCTGGGCGTCTTTGCGACCGACAAGCCTGCTTTTCATTTCGGCGGGATTACGCGAGCGGCGCTGATGCCGGACCAGTCCTCCCCTCTGGACGATGCAGGCCTCATCCGGCAGGCGACGCGGGCGGGGAAACCGGATTTCTGGGTGCACCCCATCGCTGCGGCGACGCGAGACCTCAAGGGCACCGAACTGGCCGAGATCGGCATGATGCAAGCGGCAGGCGCCAAGGCTGTCGGCACCGGACGCCAGTGGATCGCGGATTCGGGCGTGATGATGCGGGTGCTGTCCTATGCTTCCGGCCTTGGACTCACCGTCATCACCCATGCCGAAGATGGCGGGCTGGCGGGCAAGGCCGTGGCGACCAGCGGGGAGACGGCGACGCGCCTTGGCCTGCCGCACGCACCCGCCTGCGCCGAAGCCATGGCCATCGCCCGCGACATCATGCTGGCGCGCGCCACCGGGGCGGCGCTCCACTTCCGGCTGGTGACGACCAAGGCGGGCTTCGACCTGATCCGCGCCGCCAAGGCCGAAGGATTGAAGGTCACTTGCGGCATCAGCCCGGCCTATCTGTTCCTGGCCGACAATGCGGTGACGGATTTCCGCACCTTTGCGCGCCTCTCGCCGCCGCTGCGGTCGGAGGACGACCGTAAGGCATCGATCGCGGCGGTGGCCGACGGCACGGTCGACGTCATCACCTCCAGCCACGATCCGCGCGGACCGGAGGACAAGCGCCTTCCCTTCGCGGACGCTTCGCCGGGCATGGCAGGGGCGGAAACGCTGCTTGCGCTGTCGCTCAATCTCGTGCGCGAAGGACATGTGTCGCTGGGTCGCCTGATGACCCTGCTCAGCGCCAATCCGGCGAAGATTCTGGGCGTCAATGCGGGCAGCTTCGCGCCGGGCAGCGCGGCGGACCTGATCTTTGTCGATCCCGACATGCCGTGGATCGTCGATTCGACGAAAATGGCCGCGCAGGCAGGGAATACGCCCTTCAATCGCATGCCTGTGCAGGGCCGCGCGCGCAAGATCATGAAGGGTGGCGTTTTCCTCTGATTTCTCCCCTTGCCCTCCCAGGCGGGCCACGCTAAAGCGCCCTCCTTCGCTGGCACAGGCCAAAGTGCAGGAGTGTAGCTCAGCTGGTAGAGCGTCGGTCTCCAAAACCGAATGCCGGGGGTTCGAGTCCCTCCACTCCTGCCAAAGATTTTGCCGTGAAACCTTGATAAACCAAGGGTTCGCGGCTAAGTGCGCAGACGAAGATGGGTCGCGGAGCAGGCGGCCGCACCCCCGGACGCCAATATGGGCGGGATCGGGAGGGCGGACTGTTGCTTCGCGCTTTGGTGTTTGTTCGAAGGGTTTGAGACAGGCGATGGCGAAGGTTTCTCCGGGCGAATTCGTCAATCAGGTGCGGACCGAAGCCAACAAGATCGTGTGGCCCACCAGCCGCGAAACGATCATGACTGGCGTGATGGTGGTCATCATGACCTCGCTGCTGGGCCTCTTCTTCTTCGGCATCGACACCTTCTTCGGTGCGATCGTGCAATGGCTGCTGGCCTTTGCGGCCGGTCAAGCCTGAGTTTTTATTGATTGCCGCGATTTTCAAGTAAATCGCTAAGATCGGGAGTTTGAGACGGTAACATGGCGCGCTGGTACATCATCCACGCCTATTCGGGCTTCGAGAACAAGGTCAAGGAATCGATCCTGTCCGAAGCCGAGCGCATGGGCCTCTCCCAACTGGTCGAGCAGGTGGAAGTCCCCACCGAGACCGTGACCGAGGTGAAGCGCGGCAAGAAGGTGCAGGTCGAGCGCAAGTTCATGCCCGGCTATGTCCTTGCCAAGCTGGCGATGAACGACGACATCTACCACCTCGTCAAGAACACGCCGAAGGTGACGGGTTTCCTGGGTTCGTCGGGCAAGCCTCAGGCGATCAGCGAGGCCGATGCCGCCCGCTATTTCGGCGCCCAGAAGGAAGCCGAGGCCGCGCCCAAGCACAAGGTCAGCGTCGATTACGAAATCGGCGACAGCGTCAAGGTGCTGGACGGCCCCTTCGCGAGCTTCAACGGCACCGTCGAGGAGCTGGATTTCGAAAAGAACCGGGTCAAGGTGTCCGTGTCGATCTTCGGCCGCGCCACGCCGGTCGAGCTGGACTTCGAGCAGGTCGAGCTTTCGAAGTAATTCACGTCATCCCAGCACAGGCTGGGATCTCGTGCCTCGGGTCGTTCCCTTGCGGCCTGAGATGCCAGCTTCCGCTGGCATGACGACAAGGGGAAGTGCGGGAGGGTTTCTTCGGAAACCCGTCTGACCGCTAAACTTGAACCGGGCGCGTCTTCGGACACGTCCAGCAACAGAGTGAGTGACAATGGCCAAGAAGATTACGGGCTATATCAAGCTCCAGGTGCCCGCTGGAGCCGCCAACCCCTCGCCGCCGATCGGTCCGGCGCTGGGTCAGCGCGGTGTGAACATCATGGAATTCTGCAAGGCGTTCAACGCCTCGACGGAAAAGATGGAAAAGGGCACCCCGCTGCCGACCATCATCACCGTCTATGCGGACCGTTCGTTCAGCTTCGTCACGAAGCAGCCGCCCGCCACCTATCTGATCAAGAAGGCCGTCAACCTGAAGTCGGGTTCCAAGGAACCGGGCAAGGTCGTCGCCGGCAAGATCACCCGCGCCCAGCTCGCTGAAATCGCCCAGGCTAAGATGGTTGACCTGAACGCGAACGACATCGACGCGGCGACGAAGATCATCGAAGGCTCCGCTCGCGCGATGGGCCTCGAAGTGGTGGAGGGCTAAGACCATGGCAAAGCTGACCAAGAAGGCCAAGGTTCTGGCCACTGCCGTTGACAAGGAAAAGCTGCACGGCGTCGATGAGGCGCTGGGCCTGATCAAGACCCACGCGACCGCCAAGTTCGACGAAAGCGTCGAAATCGCGATCAACCTGGGCGTCGATCCGCGTCACGCCGACCAGATGGTCCGTGGCGTCGTCACCCTGCCCGCCGGCACCGGCAAGGACGTCCGCGTCGCCGTGTTCGCCCGTGGCGACAAGGCTGAAGCCGCGACTGCCGCTGGCGCCGACATTGTGGGTGCCGAAGACCTGCTGGAATCGATCCAGGCCGGCAACATCGACTTCCAGCGCGTGATCGCCACCCCCGACATGATGGGTCTGGTCGGCCGTCTGGGTAAGGTTCTGGGCCCCAAGGGTCTGATGCCGAACCCGAAGCTGGGCACCGTCACCCCGAACGTCGCTGAAGCGGTCAAGGCCGCCAAGGGCGGTCAGATCGAATTCCGCGTCGAAAAGGCCGGCATCATCCACGCTGGCTTGGGCAAGGCGAGCTTCTCGGCTGCCGACCTGCGCAAGAATTTCGACGCGTTCGTCGACGCGATCGTCAAGGCGAAGCCGTCGGGTTCGAAGGGCAAGTACGTCCGCAAGATCGCCCTGTCGTCCTCGATGGGTCCGGGCGTGAAGGTCGACGTGGCGGAAGTCGCTTCGGTCTGATCCCAGACTATAACAGTTAAGGGGAGCCTCCTTCCTCCGCGCGGGGAAGGAGGCTTTCTTCTTTTTTGGGGAGGCTTCTGATAAGAGGCTCTCCTGTCCTTCCCTGCTTCACTGAAGAGACGGACGAAATTGCCTCTTCAAAGGAGGCAAAGGCACGGGCCATTCCACCCTTCTGCACTTCAAAAGAGCAGGGCTTGAAAGAGCAAAACGCACTTTCAGACAGCCCCAACGGATGAGAGAGTGGAGCGCACCCGAAACGTTGGGCCAAATGACATCAGGTCAGGCCCGACATCAGAATAAAGATGCCGTCAGCAGAGACGGGTCGCACTCCACGGATATTATCATGAGTTTTGAACACCTTCCTTCCCTTCTCTCCGATGCGCTGACACGGAAGGGCTATGAAAATCTGACCCCAGTACAGGCGCAAGTCACCCAACCCGAAGCCGAAGGCCGCGACCTGATCGTGTCGGCGCAGACCGGATCGGGCAAGACCGTCGCTTTCGGCCTGGCCATGGCGGGGGAACTGCTGGGCGAGCAGAGCCGCCTTCCCGTCGCGGGCAAGCCGCTGGCGCTGGCGATCGCGCCGACGCGCGAACTGGCGTTGCAGGTCAGCCGCGAGCTGGAATGGCTCTATGGCGAGGCCCGCGCCCGCATTGCCACTTGTGTAGGCGGCATGGATGCTGCCAAGGAACGCCGGGCGCTCAGCCATGGCGCGCATATCGTCGTCGGCACGCCGGGCCGTCTGCGCGACCATCTGGAGCGTGGCGCGCTCGACCTTTCAGGCCTCAAGACCGTGGTGCTCGATGAAGCCGACGAAATGCTCGACATGGGCTTTCGCGAGGATCTGGAAGAGATTCTCGACGGCGCACCGGACGAACGGCGCACGCTGCTCTTCTCCGCCACCATGCCCAAGCCGATCGTGGCGCTGGCCAAGCGCTATCAGAAGGATGCGCTGCGCATTTCCACCGTCAGCGACGAGCGCGGCCATGGCGACATCAGCTATCAGGCGCTGACGGTTGCCCCCGCCGACATCGAGAACGCCGTGGTCAACCTGCTGCGCTATCATGAGGCGGAGACGGCGATCCTCTTCTGCGCCACCCGCGATAATGTGCGACACCTCCACGCCAGCCTGACCGAGCGCGGCTTTGCCGCCGTGGCGCTGTCGGGCGAGCATAGCCAGAATGAGCGCAACCACGCCCTGCAAGCCCTGCGCGACCGCCGGGCACGGGTGTGCGTGGCGACCGACGTGGCGGCGCGTGGCATCGACCTCCCCAATCTCAGCCTCGTCGTGCATGTCGAACTGCCGCGTGATGCGGAGACGATGCAACACCGTTCGGGCCGCACCGGGCGCGCGGGGAAGAAGGGGACGGCCGTGCTGATCGTGCCCTATCCGCGCCGCCGCCGGGTCGAATCCATGCTGCGTGGCGCAAAGATTCCGGTTGAATGGGGCACCCCGCCGAGCAAGGAAGCGATCCAGGAGCAGGACAATGCGCGGCTGCGCGCCAGCCTGATGGAGAAGGCCGAGCTGGACGAGCAGGACTGGGCGCTGGGCGCCGAGCTGCTGGCCGAAAAGTCCGCCAAGGAAATCGCGGCGATGCTGGTGCGCAGTGCCCGTGCCGCCCTGCCCGCCCCCGAGGAGCTGCTGGATGCCAGCGAAGCGCCTGCGCGGCGGGACGGACCGCGTCCGGGCTTTGAGGACACCATCTGGTTCCGCATGGACATCGGCCGCAACCAGAATGCCGATCCGCGCTGGATATTGCCGCTGATCTGCCGTCGCGGGCATGTCAGCCGGGGCGATATCGGCGCGATCCGCATTGCCGCCAATGAAACGATGTTCGAAATTCCCTCCGCCATCGCTTCGAAGTTCGTCGGCGCGGTGCAGCGCACCGGCCAGGCCAATGACGAAGGCGCCGAAGTTGCCATCGAGCAAATCGAGGGCAAGCCACGCGAAATGGCGCGGGAGAATCGGCGCGAAGGACCGCATGGCAAGGGACGGCCCAATAGCGAGCGCGGCCCGCGCCCACCCGCACACAGCCCGCGGCCCTTCAAGGGCGGCCCCAAGCGCGCTGGGCCTCGCAAGCCCCGCTAAAGCGCGCTGCGTTAAATCCGACGCAGGACGCATGCACTAAATTTTTGTGATCGCATCGTTTTTGCGCATGATGCTCCAAGGTAAACGGGCCGCTCCTCGATGGAGCGGCCCTTCCTGTTTGCAGGGTCAGCCCGCGCCGCAGAGCGCCAGCATCTTGGCGGCCAGTTCGCGCTCGCCCATGACGACGTGGGGGACGCCCAGCCCTTCCAGATGAGCGACTTCCGCGTCCGAATGCGCTCGGGCGATGACCTGAAGATTCGGGTTCAGGCGGCGCGCATGTTGGTGGATCGCACCGCCTTCAAAACCCTCCGGCACCGCGATCAGCAGGCGGCGGGCTTCGCAGATGCCCGCTGCGGCGAGGTAGCGGT
Source organism: Sphingobium sp. TKS (assembly GCF_001563265.1). Taxonomy (NCBI): domain Bacteria; kingdom Pseudomonadati; phylum Pseudomonadota; class Alphaproteobacteria; order Sphingomonadales; family Sphingobiaceae; genus Sphingobium; species Sphingobium sp. TKS. Next base: position 3,308,349 of record NZ_CP005083.1, read on the forward strand.
CCTCCAGCGCGTTACCGCGCACCACTGACAGGCCGGCCTCCTCCGCTGCGTCGGCGCGGTCGGCATCGCCCTCCAACACCACGAAGGGGGCTTGCCGCTCGGCCAGCCGGGTAGCGATCAGCTTGCCGACGCGGCCATAGCCGACCAGGATGACATGGCCGGTGCGCGGTTTTTCCGGCGCCTTTTCCGGCTTCGCTTCCTCTTCATCCTCCGCCTTGTGGCTGCGCACGATAACCGAAAAGATCAGCGGGTTGAGGAAGATCGACACGATCGCGCCCGCGAGGATCAGGTCGCGCGCCTCGGCGGGCAGCACGCCCAATCCCGTGCCCAATGAGGCAATGATGAAGGAAAATTCCCCGATCTGCGCCAGGCTCGCCGCGATGGTCAGCGCCGTGTCGCCGGGATGACCGAAGGCGCGAACGATGGCGAAGGCGGCGATGGACTTGCCGACGATGATGATCGCCACGGTGGCGAGCAGCGGCAGCGGCTGTTCGATCAGCACTGCCGGATTGAACAACATGCCGACCGAGACGAAGAAGAGCACCGCAAAGGCATCCCGCAAGGGGAGCGTTTCCTCCGTCGCCCGGCGGCTGAGCGGCGTTTCGCCCAGAATCATGCCCGCGAAGAAAGCGCCCAGCGCGAAGGAGACGTCGAAGGCGACCGCCGCGCCGAAAGCGACGCCGAGGGCGATGGCAAGGACGGCGAGGCGGAACAGCTCACGCGAGCCGCTATGGACGACCCAGTGCAGCGCCCAGGGAATGACGCGGCGGCCGACGACCAGCATCAAAGCGACGAAGCCCGCAACCTTGAGAAAGGTGATGAGCAACGGCGCGAGCAAGGCTCCTGCTCCACCGCCCGCGTCGGCATTGTTCATGACCCCGGCCAGCGCGGGAAGCAACACCAGCGCCAGGACCATCACCAGATCCTCCACGATCAGCCAGCCCACCGCGATACGCCCCCGGTAGGTTTCGACCAGATCCGCCCCTTGCAACGCGCGCAGCAGGACGACCGTACTCGCCACCGAAAGCGAGAGGCCGAAGACCAGCCCGCCCATCAGCGGCCAGCCCATATAATGGGCAAGCCCCATGCCCATCAGTGTCGCCACGGCGATCTGCCCGATGGCGCCGGGCACCGCGATATTCTTGACCGACAGCAGGTCGCGCAGGGAGAAATGCAGGCCGACGCCGAACATCAGCAGGATCACGCCGATTTCCGCCAGTTCATTGGCCAGCCCCGCATTGGCAACGAATCCGGGGGTGAAGGGACCGACGATGATGCCGGCGACCAGATAGCCGACCAGCGGCGATAATTTCAGGCGATGGGCGATGGCGCCCATGATGAAGGCAACGACAAGGCCCGCTACGATCGTTCCGATCAGGGGCGTGTGATGGGGCATAGAGTATGTTTTCCTTGGCGCCGCCGGCGGAGTGCGCTGAGTTCGTGCGTCCCACCACCGGCAGCTTATCCTATTTTCATTCAGCGACAGCCAGCATGGCCGCCGACAGCAGCGCGCCGGCCGCGCCCAGTCCCGCCAGGACGGCAGGCATGAACCACGGGGGCGGGCGGCGGCGAGACGAATCGTGGTCGCCGCGGCGCGATCTTCTGCGGGTCATGAAGAAGCTCCTTTTCCTGACGGCGGTTCCCAAAGGGTCCGCCCTGAGAGCGATACGTCAGGAAAAGGCAGGCGGCGCGCGGGCGCGCTGGCGGGAAAGCAGGTGGAAGGGCTTGGGGGACGGGAAAGAAGGAGAAAGGCGACGAGCAGGCAGGAGAAGCGCGGCGCCCGGCGGCAACGCCGCCACGGGCAGGAACCAGATCGCGGCGGGCGCCAATGCCGGTGCCCGCCCATCGCCATCCGGCTCGGTCACCCGGAGCGCGATGGGATTCGCATCAGCGCGGGCCTTCAGCACGACGCCGGTGGTCGCCGGGTTGAAGGCGGAGCCGGTGATCCTGCTGGACGGCGGCCCCAGGGGTGCCAGGGCGCTCAACAGCGCCACGCCGAGCGACAGCCACAGAGACAGGATGAAGGGCAGGCCGCCCGGCCCGGCTTCATTCCTGTATGGCGTCGGCGTCATGCGTGATAATATCCCTTCCGCGATGCAAGATAGGAACGGGTGAGCCGAAAAACCAGCCCTGAAAGCCGGTCGGATGGTGGTCGTATTTTCGAACCGAATGATGGCTTTGCCGCCAATCTGAAAATGCTCTTGCCGGTTGACAGAAGCGAGTCATTCCAGTAGCGGGCCACATTCCCGCGCGGGTCGGTAAGGGCTTCATGTCCTCGACGATCTGCGTAAAGCAGATTTGAACGAGAAGAGAAGAGAAGAGCCATGTTCGCAATCGTGCGCACGGGCGGCAAGCAATATCGCGTCGCCGCCGGAGACAAGATCGTCGTCGAAAAGCTGGCCGGTGAGGCTGGCGACAAGGTGACCCTGGATGACATCCTGTTCGCCGGTGAAGGCAGCGATGTGAAGGACGCAGCCAAGCTGACCGTCGCCGCTGAAATCATAGCGCAGGCGAAGGGCGAGAAGGTCATCGTCTTCAAGAAGCGTCGTCGTCACAACTACCGCCGCAAGAACGGCCATCGCCAGAATCACACGATCCTCAAGATCGTGTCGATCGCCTGAGCCGCAGCTAAGTCACGAGGAGTTTGAGTCATGGCACATAAGAAAGCTGGCGGTTCATCGCGCAACGGTCGCGATTCGGAATCGAAGCGCCTTGGCGTGAAGAAGTTCGGCGGTCAGGAAGTGATCGGCGGCAACATCATCATTCGCCAGCGCGGCACCCGCGTATACCCGGGCCGCAATGTCGGCATGGGCAAGGACCATACGCTGTTCGCGCTCGGTGAAGGCCGCGTGGTATTCCACACCGGCAAGCTCGGCCGCAAATATGTGTCGGTCGACGCCATGGCCGAAGCAGCCGAATAACGGACGATTGATGACGGATCGTCCCTCGCAATCGGGGCGATCCTCCTGGCGGAACGGCTTTTAGTCCACCGTCAGCGTTCGAGGAAAACAAGGGGCGCCCCGTCCGGGAGCGCCCCTTTTTCCATTTGTCGGCGTCTCCCCTCATTTTCCCTCAAGCCTCTGGAACTCCACCTCCCCCTCGCGCGTCGAGGCGGCGGGCCCAGCCAGAGACAAAGCGTCGTCAAGCCGTAACTTTTTGCGGCCAGAGGCGCGCCAGAAATCAGGAGACGTTTGAATGTTCGCCCGTACCCCTCGCCTGTTGCTGCGGCCCGGCTGGATGGAAGATGCGCCCGCCCTGGCCGAAGCGATCGGTGATCCTTCGATCCTGCGCAACCTGACGCGTGCGCCCGCCCCCTATGCGCAGGCTGATGCCGAGGCTTTCCTCGCCACGCCGCAGGATCCGCGCCTGCCGCGCCTGCTGGCCTTCACCCGCACCAACGGCGCGCCGCGTCTGGTGGGCGGCTGCGGCATTCATCTGGAGGAGGATGGCACAGCGGAACTGGGCTATTGGATCGCCCGCCCTTATTGGGGTCTGGGTTTTGCCACGGAGGCCGCGCGCGCTGTCATGCACATGGCGCGGGCGTCGGGAATCCGCGATGTCCGTGCAGCCCATTTCACGGACAACCCGGCATCGGGCAACGTCCTGCGCAAGATCGGCTTCCGCTATACCGGACGGATCGAAACGCGCTTCAGCCTGGGCCGGGGCGCAGCGGCGGACTGCCTGATTTTCGAGGAAGGTGAGGCCGCGCGCATGGCGGCGGATTCGTCAATGGACCTTTACGGGGATTCTGTGCCCGCATTGGCGGCCTGATCCTGCAACGCCGGGGGAAGCGACGGGCGCTGCTTCCTCCGTCCCCCTTAAAGGGCACCCGCTGGCTGCGCCAGGCGATTCGGCGCTGGACGAACCGATGACGGCTGGGATCGGCTCCGCGAAATCGTCACGCGGCGGCTGGTTTTGGCGCTGACGGAAGAAGCGACCGCTTTTACTGAGCGCGTGGTTTAATTTCGCCGCATAAACCGCTATGGGCGCGCCATGCATTTTCTTGATCAAGCGAAGATTTACATCAAATCCGGCTGGGGCGGTCCCGGCGCGGTCAGTTTCCGGCGTGAAAAATATGTCGAATATGGCGGCCCGGACGGCGGCAATGGCGGCAAGGGCGGCGACATCATCTTCGAGGCGGTGGCGGGGCTGAACACCCTGATCGACTTCCGCTACACCCAGCATTTCAAGGCGCAGCGCGGCCTGCCCGGCGCCGGCAAGAATCGCTATGGCGCGGGCGGCAACGATCTCGTCATCAAGGTGCCGGTGGGGACGCAAATCCTGTCCGATCCCACACCCATAGAGGGCACGGAGGATGAAGACGGCTATCCTGAATATGAGGATCAGGAAGTGCTGGCCGACTTCACCGAGGTCGGGCAACGCATGATATTCCTGCGCGGCGGCGATGGCGGGCGCGGCAACCTGTCCTACAAGACCAGCACCAACCGCGCCCCGCGCCAGCATGGGACGGGCTGGCCGGGGCAGGAAATGTGGGTGTGGCTGCGGCTGAAGCTGCTGGCCGACGTGGGCCTGGTCGGCATGCCTAATGCGGGCAAGTCGACCTTCATCAATCAGGTCACCAACACCAAGGCGAAGGTGGGAGCCTATGCGTTCACCACCACCAAGCCGCAGCTCGGCGTCGTGCTGCATCGCGACCGGGAGTTCGTTCTGGCGGATATTCCGGGGCTGATCGAAGGCGCCGCCGAAGGCGCGGGCATTGGCGACCGCTTCCTGGGGCATGTCGAGCGGTGCCGGGTGCTGCTGCACCTGATCGATGCGACCGGCGACGATCCGGTCGAACAGTTCCGCATCGTGCAGGATGAGCTGGCGGCTTATGGCGGCGGGCTGGACGAAAAGCCGCAGATCGTAGCGCTCAACAAGGGCGACCTGCTGGGGCAGGAATTGATGGAAGACATTGCCGAACAGCTTCGGGACGAGGCTGACGTGGAGGATGTATTCATCATCTCCGGCGCGACCGGCGAAGGCGTACCGGCTCTGCTGGACGCGGTGCTGCCGCTGCTGGACCAGCCCAGCGACAATGAAGAGGAGGATGAGGCCGGTGAGGAAGGCGAGGCGCCGTGGTCTCCGATCTGACCGGCAAATCAGGCTCGCTTCGATCGCTACCCTCCCCCGACCTCTCCCTGCAAGGGAGGGGAGGAAGATATAGATGACCCCTTCCCTCTCCGGCTTTCCGCCGTCTCAAATCCGCCGTCTGGTCATCAAGATCGGGTCCGCGCTGCTGGTCGACCCGCAGGGACAAGTGCGCGAAGCCTGGCTGCGCACGCTGATCGCGGATGTCGCGGCACGCAAGGCTGCGGGGCAGCAGATCATCATCGTCTCCTCCGGCGCCATTGCGCTGGGCGCGCGGCGGTTGAAGCTGCCCAAGGGCGGGCGTGGTTCCCTGGAGGATGCCCAGGCGGCAGCAGCGACGGGGCAAATTGCGCTGTCGCAATGCTGGGCGAGCCTGCTGCACGAGAACGGCATCACAGCCGCACAGATGCTGGTGACGCTGGACGATCTGGAGAATCGCCGCCGCTATCTTAACGCCTCCGCCACGCTGGAGCGGCTGATGGCGCTGGACGTCGTGCCGGTGGTGAATGAAAATGACAGCGTCGCCACGGCGGAGATCCGCTTTGGCGACAATGACCGGCTGGCGGCGCGTATCGGACAGGCGGCACGGGCTGACGCAGTTGTGCTGCTGTCGGACGTCGACGGGCTTTACACCGCCAACCCGCATGTCGATGCGAACGCCATGCTGATAGAGACAATCGAGCGCATCGATGCGCGCATTGCCGGGATGGCGGACAGCGGCTCCGCCTCGGGCATGGGATCAGGGGGCATGACCTCCAAGATCGAGGCGGCGCGCATCGCCACGGGGGCTGGCGCGCATCTGGCGATCATTTCCGGCAAGGTGGATTCGCCGCTGTCGCATTGGAGCGATGGCGGCAAAGGCTCGATCTTCCTCGCCGCGCAGGCGAAGGGCGCGCGCAAGGGCTGGCTGGCCGGGCGCCTGACGGTGCGGGGGCGGATCGTGGTCGATGCCGGGGCGGAGGCGGCGCTGGGGCGCGGCAACAGCCTGCTGCCCGCTGGCGTGGCGCGGATCGAGGGCATCTTCGCCCGCGGCGACGTGGTCGACATATTGGCCGAGGACGGACGGGTGATCGCGCGCGGCCTGATCGAATATGACAGCGATGAAGCGGCGCGCATCGCGGGCAAGCGCAGCGAGGACATCGCCGCTTTGCTGGGGCACCTCCCCCGCTCCGTGCTGGTCCATCGCGATCATATGGCGATGGTCTGATCCATGGCCCTACGCATTGCGATGACGGGCGCGACGGGTTTCGTCGGCGCCGAAACGCTGAATCAGGCCTTGGCGGCGGGACATCATGTCTCAGCCATCACCCGCCGGGCTCAGCCGCCCCGCGCCCATCTGAAATGGGTGCCGGGCGCGCTGGAGGATCGGGCGGCGCTCAACACGCTGGTGCGCGACGCCGATGTGGTGATCCATATCGCGGGCGTAGTGAACGCGCCGGATCGCGAGGGGTTCGAGATCGGCAATGCGCGCGGCACCATGGCGGTGGTCGACGCCATGCGTCAGCGCGGGGTCAAGCGGCTGCTCCATGTCTCCTCGCTCTCGGCGCGGGAACCGGGGCTGTCGGACTATGGCTGGTCGAAGGAACTGGCCGAACGGCATGTGAAGGCAAGTGGGCTCGACTGGACCATTATCCGGCCGCCCGCCATCTACGGACCGGGCGACCGGGAGATGCTGGAGCTGTTCCGCATGGCCAAGCGCGGGATCATGCTGATGCCTCCGGGTGGGCGGCTGTCGGTGATCGAGGTGAGCGATCTGGCGCGACTGTTCCTGACGCTGGCGGTCGAGAAGGACATGAAGAGCCTGACCCATGTCTATGAAGTCGATGACGGTACGCCGGGCGGCTGGGACCATATGGAGTTCGCGCAGGCGATCGGCCGGGCGGTCGGGCGACCAGTGCGGACTTTCGCGACGCCGAGCTGGGCGCTGGGACTGGGCGCCCGGCTGGATCGGATGGTGCGCGGCAGGAATGCCAAGCTGACGCTCGATCGGGTGAGCTATTTCTGCCATCCCGACTGGGTTGTGGCAAAGCGCAAGCAACCGCCCAAAAAGCTGTGGGTGCCCAAAGTGACGACCGAAGACGGGTTGAAAGCGACGGTCGATGCCTATCGGGCGAAGGGGTGGCTGTAGCGCGGCTTGCTGGTTCGGGTGGAGAGCGGGGGACTGTCAGGAATTTCGTGTGCGACGAGGCATAATGGGGAACAAGGAGACCCGGTATGTCACGACGCAAAGAACCCTCGATACCGAACGACATTCTCGATCAGCTGCTTGCCGGCACTGACGCGGCCGCGGCGCTCAGCCAGGGCGGCCTGCTCGATACATTGAAGAAGGCATTTGCCGAACGGGCGCTCAATGCGGAGATGGATCACCATCTTGGCCAGGAGGAGCAAGGGAACAACAGCCGGAACGGCTATGGCCGCAAGACGGTGACGACCGACGGGGGACGGATCGAGATCGAGGTGCCGCGTGATCGGGCCGGCAGTTTCGATCCGCAGCTGATCGCCAAGTACCAGCGACGCTTCCCTGGCTTTGATGACAAGATCATCTCGATGTACGCGCGTGGCATGAGTACCCGGGAGATCACCGGGCATCTGCGCGATCTGTACGGGATCGACGCCTCGCCCGATCTGATCAGCACGATCACCGACGCGGTGCTGGAAGAGGTTGCAGCCTGGCAGCAACGCCCGCTGGACCCAGCCTATCCGCTGGTTTTCTTCGATGCGATCCGGGTCAAGATCCGCGACGAAGGCATGGTCCGCAACAAGGCGATCCATATTGCCCTGGGCGTCATGGCCGACGGCACCAAGGTGGTCCTGGGGCTATGGCTGGAACAGAATGAAGGCGCCAAGTTCTGGCTGCGCGTCATGAACGAACTACGCAACCGCGGCGTCGAGGATATCATGCTGGCCGTCGTTGACGGTCTGAAGGGCTTCCCCGACGCCATCACCGCCGTCTTCCCCGAAGCGATGGTCCAGACCTGCATCGTCCATCTGCTGCGCAACTCGATGGATTTCGTGGCATGGAAAGACCGTAAGGCGCTCGGAACGGCCCTGAAGGCCATCTACCGTGCTGTCGATGCCGCGGCCGCCGAGGAAGCGCTGACGGCCTTCGAAGCGAGCTTCTGGGGGCAGCGCTATCCTGCCATCGGCCAGAGCTGGCGTCGGGCATGGCCCGAGGTCATCCCATTTTTCGCCTTCCCCGACGAAGTCAGGCGGATCGTCTACACCACCAATGCCATCGAGGCCTTGAACTCCAAGCTTCGTCGCGCTGTTCGTGCGCGGGGCCATTTCCCCAATGATGAGGCGGCCACCAAGCTGCTCTATCTGATCTTGAACCGATCGGAAAAAGAGTGGAAAATGCCGCCGCGCGAGTGGAACATGGCGAAGGCGCAATTTGCCGTTCTCTTCGGCGAACGCTTCATCAGGGCCATGACGGCCTGATGGTCAACCGCCTCGCCGCACACGAACGTATGGCCCGCCCCGTTTGCAAGAGGATTTTACGTTGTTCTGATCAGTCTGCGTCAACGTATACGGTCTCATGGGTGAACCCATGGCCAAGATGGACATCCGCGCGATTGGGGCTCCATAAATTCCGCGGTATCAAGTACCGTTCGTGTGCTCGGGCTCTCCAAACGCCGGTCGACTGTCAGGCCATCTTCTCGATCCTTCCCGCAAACCTCTTTGGCCACCGCGCGCTGGCGTGCGGCCGATCTGATCAGGCAGCCATGCAAGCGTGCCCGCGTTCAAAGGACTGATCCTTGCGCAGGACAGCCCACGCGATCCGTGCCAGTTTGTTGGCCAGCGCCACCACGATAGCATTGCGATGTACGCCTCTCTCGATCATCGCCTTCAGCCAGTGACCGAGAGGCGTGTTGCTCTGGGATAAAGACGGCAACGCGGCTCTTGCACCGTGAATGAGCAGGGTACGCAAATAGGTGTTGCCGCGCTTGGTGATCCCGAACAATCGCGCCTTCCCTCCGGTGGTGTGCTGACGCGGGACAAGTCCCAGCCAGGCCCCCAGGTCCCGAGCTTTGGCAAAAGAGCTCGCATCGCCGACTGCCGCCACCAGCGCGGTAGCATTGAGGACACCGATTCCCGGCACCGATATGAGCCGGCGCATGCTTTCATCCTGGCGAGCCAACGCAACAAACTCCCCGTTCAGCGCGTCGATCCGTGCATTAAGCTCCTGCCATTCGGCACGCAAATCCGCGACCATTTGACGCATCCGCGACGATAGGCTTTCCTCCCCATCGCCCAGTAACGCATCCACGCCCATTTCCAGTTTGCGGCGACCGGCTGCAAAGATCACGCCGCGTTCGAGCAGGAAAGCCCGCAATTGGTTGATCAACATCGTACGTGATGCCACCAACCGCGAACGAGCTCGGTGCAGACTCTGAATATCCAGCTGCTCCTGGCTCTTGAGTTCGACAAACCGCATTGTCGGGCGCGACGCAGCTTCGGCGATCCCTTCGGCATCTCGATCATCGTTCTTCTGGGCTTTAATATAGGGGCGAACATATTCGGGCGACATTAGCCGGATCTCGTGTCCTTGCGCTGCGAACAGCCGCCCCAGATGATGCGCACCGCAGCACGCCTCCATCGCAATTACACAGGCTGGGAGCTTGCGCACATAGTCGATCAGACCCTGACGGCGCATTGATCGACGCACCACCACCGCGCCGTTACCGTCCACGCCTACCACACTGCAAACGTTCTTGCCCAGATCAACGCCAAGGATCACAATAGACATCGGTCCGCTCCTTTCCCTTTTCGAGCACCAGCATCATATCCGATGCCGGGGAAAAGGGGCGGGCCATTCCATAAATTCCTGACAGCCCCGAGAGCGGAGATCATTTCCGTCATCCCAGCGAAAGCTGGGATCTCAGGCGATAGCGCACGACCTGGCCTCACGAGATCTCAGCTTTCGCTGGGATGACGATTGTTGGCGTTCACTCCTGGCCATTTCCATCCTCAATGAAAATCCCGCGATTGCGGCAAGATCCGCACATTGCGCGGATGCCCTGAGGCACGTGCATGAGGCTTGCGAGAAGGCTCCTCCACACCTGTTTGCGAAAGCCGCCCCAACTCCACCGTCCGATCATGCACTCGGGCAGCCATCAGGTGGACGACTCCCTCCTTGCTGCGCTGCACTTCCCCTTCGACCAGCATCAGCCGCGACGCCATGACCGGCCGCCGCTGCATTTCGAACAATCGCGCCCAGAGCAGGATGTTGGTGATGCCCGTCTCATCCTCGATCGTAATGAAGACCGCATTGCCCTTGCCCGGCCGCTGTCGCACCAGCACCACGCCGGCCGTCTTCACCAGCGTCCCGTTTTTCACCGCCGATGTCTGCGCGCAGCTCAGCACGCCCTCCGCCGCGAAGACCGGGCGCAGGAATTGCATCGGATGCCCCTTGAGCGACAGCCGCGTCACCAGATAATCGGCCTCGACATGCTCTGATAACGCCATGGCGGGCAGCATCGCATCCGGCTCATCGCCCAGTTCCCGCGCCTTGGCCGCGGCGAACAGGGGTAATTCATCCGAAGGCGTCCGCCGCGCTTCCCAGAGGGCAGCCCGCCGGTCCTGCCCCAGCGACCGGCAGGCGTCGGCGTCCGCCAGCAACCGCAAGGCCCGCGCCGGCAATCCCGCCCGCCGCGCCAGATCCTCCATAGTGGCAAACAGCCCGTCCGCCCGCGCCGCGACCAGTTGCTTCGCCCAATCCTCGCGAAAACCATCCACCTGCCGTAAACCCAGCCGCAGCGCCAAGGCCCGCCCCTGCCCCTCGCCCCGCTTGCCGTGCCGCGATCGCAGCAACGGTTCGAGCGCATTGTCCCAGCCGCTCATGTTCACATCGACATCATGCACGGTGACGCCATGCTCCCGCGCATCCCGCACGAGTTGCGCCGGGGCATAGAAACCCATGGGCTGCGAATTCAGCAGCGCGCAGGCGAACACGGCGGGCTGGTGGCATTTGATCCAGGCCGAGACATAAACCAGCCGCGCGAAGGACAGCGCATGGCTTTCCGGAAAACCGTAACTGCCGAACCCCTCGATCTGCTTGAAGCAGCGCTGGGCGAACTCCGCCTCATAACCGCGCTCGACCATGCCCTTGATCATCTTCTCGCGAAAATGATGGATGGTGCCGACATTGCGGAATGTCGCCATGGCGCGACGGAGCCGGTTGGCGTCCACGTCGCTGAAATCGGCCGCAACGATCGCCAGCCGCATCGCCTGCTCCTGAAACAGCGGCACGCCCTTGGTCTTGTCGAGGATTTTTTCCAGCTCGTCCTTCGGCCCATGGTCCGGCGCGGGCGAGGGATAGGTCACCTTTTCCTCTCCACAGCGCCGGCGAAGATAGGGATGGACCATATCGCCCTCGATCGGCCCCGGACGGACGATCGCCACCTGGATGGTGAGGTCATAGAGGGTGCGCGGCTTCAGCCGTGGCAGCATGTTGATCTGCGCCCGGCTTTCCACCTGGAACACGCCGATGCTGTCGCCCTTGCACAGCATGTCGTAGACGGCATCGTCCTCCGCCTCCATATCGACCGTCAGTTGATGGTCGCCCAGCCCCTGCTCGCGCATCAGGTCGAAGGCCCGGCGGATGCAGCTCAGCATCCCCAGCGCCAGCACGTCGACCTTCATCAGGCCGAGGGCGTCGATGTCATCCTTGTCCCACTCGATGAAGCTGCGATCCTCCATCGCCGCATGGTGCAGCGGAACCGTCTCGTCGAGCCGGTTCTGGGTCAGCACGAAGCCGCCCACATGCTGCGACAAGTGACGCGGAAAAGGCCGATGCAGCAACTGGTCGACAATGGCCTTCAACTGCACGATCTGCGGATTGTCGAGCGCAAAGCCCGCCTCCACGATCCGCGCATCGCCCATGTCGCCGGAATAGCTGCCCCAAACCGTGCTGGACAGGCGCGTCGACACATCCTCGCTGAGGCCCAGCACCTTCGCCACTTCCCGCACGGCGCTGCGCGAACGGTAATGGATGACGGTCGCGGCGATCCCGGCGCGATGGCGGCCATAGCGCTCATAGATATATTGCATGACCTCCTCGCGCCGCTCATGCTCGAAATCAACGTCGATATCGGGCGGCTCGTTGCGCTCTTCGGATACGAAGCGGGAAAAGAGCAGGTCATGCTTGCGCGGATCGACGGAGGTCACGCCCAGCAGGAAGCAGACCATGCTGTTCGCCGCCGAACCCCGGCCCTGGCAGAGGATGCCCTTCGTCCGGGCAAAGGCCACGATGTCGTGAACGGTCAGGAAATAATAGGCATAGTTGCGCTTGGCGATCAGTTCGAATTCCTGCCGCAGCGATTCACGCACCTTCCGGGGAATGCGCGGACCATGGCGGGCATGGGCGGCCGACCAGGTCAGCTCCTCCAGCCATTGCTGCGCCGTCCAGCCCTCCGGCACCGGCTCATGGGGATATTCATAGGCAAGCTGGTCGAGCGTGAAATGCACCTGACTTAAGAAACGCCCGCTTTCCGCCACCGCCTCCGGACAATCACGGAACAGATGGGCGATTTCGGCAGGGCTATGGACATGCCTCTCCGCATTCGCCTCCAACAGGCGCCCTGCTTTGGCGATGCCAGTGCCTTCGCGGATGCAGCTCAGCACATCCTGCAAGGGACGCTGCGCTGGACTGGCATAGAGGGCGTCCATGGTCGCGAGCAAAGGCACGCCCGCCGCCGCCGAAAGCGCCTTGAACCGCGCCAGCCGCCGCGCATCCCGTCCATCCCGACCCAATGCCGCCCCCAGCCAGACCCGGCGCGGCGCCAAGCGCGACAATCGGACCAGAAGCCCCTCCAGATCGGCCGGAGGCGGCGGCGGCACAAGGCTGAGATGGCCCTGCCTGATCGCCTCCTTCGGCGGCCGGTCATCATAATCATACTCCACCGGCTTGCGATGCGCCGTCTGCTCGGTCGCGGTGGAACCGGGCATCACGATCAACAGCAGATCGTCGAGATAGGCGGTCAGATCCTCATAGCGCAGGATGCAGTCGCCCTTCACCGACCGGAGATTGCCGACGGTCAGCAATTTGGTGAGTTCGCCCCAGCCCCGCCGCGTCGCGGGATAGGCAACGATGTCCGGCGTGCCGTCGGCAAAGACCAGCCGCGCCCCGACGACCAGCCGCAGATCGGTCCGGCAGGCGCGCTCCTCTTCATCGCTGAGTTCCAACGGCTGGCCTGCTTCCTTGCGCGCTTCCAGCAGCGCCTCGCGCATCCGTTCGGGCCAGCGCTTGCGCGCGACATGGGCGCGGACCACGCCGGCGACCGTGTTGCGATCGGCAATACCCAGACCCTGAAGGCCCAGCATGATAGCACGCGTCACCATGTCCTGCGCATGGGACGCGCCGCGCAGGAAGGAGAAATTGGTCGCGGCCACCAATTCGGCAAAGGGTGGAGCCTCAGTCGGCGGGGATTGGCCCGGTGGTTTACGCCGCGCTTTCTCCCGCACGGCTTCCAGCGCCTCCTGCTCCCGCCGGTCGATGGATTTGGGTTTTGCCGGATCGGGTCCGCTGCCCCGTTTCATGCGAACAGGCCATGAATATACCAGCCCGGATGCACCGCTTCGATCCCGTAAAGCCCGTGGCGGAAAATCCAGTAGCGCCGCCCGCGTGCATCCTCGACCCGGTAATAGTCCCGCGTCAGCCCGACGCTTTCCCCCTCCAGCGCGCCGTCCTTGGCCGTCCACCATTCGGGCGCGATGCGTTCGGGGCCTTCATAGCGCGTCACTTCATGCAAAGCCCGCCGCCAACGGAAGCGATGCGGCGGGCCGTCGGGCACTTGCGCCACCACATCGATCGGCTGGGGCGGATCGAACAGATGCAGCGGGCGCAGGGGCGGGTCGCCTGCCTCCTGGCTTTGCGGCCAGTTCATGGGCGCGCGGCTTTCCATGGCGGGCAGGGCAAGCTGGGCCTGTTCGGGAATATGGCTGTCGCTTGGGTGAAGCCGCTGGATACGCGCCCGCCCCGCCCGGATCGACAGCCGGTCCACCAGCGCCGCGACGCTTTCTTCGCGACGCGCCTCTCCCCCTTCCAGCGCCAATTGCGTCGGCGCCATCGGTTCAGCCTGCGGCACGGTGAGGCGCAGCATGTCGAAGCCGAAACCGGGGTCAAGTGGATCGGACAGCGCATCGATCCGTTCCTGCACCAGCCGCATGATCGCGGGCGCATCGCGCACCGGCAGGCTGGTTTCGACCCGCAGCGGAAAGGCGAGGCCATCGCTGCGGAAGAACAGCGCTTCGAACCGCCTACCGCCTTGGCCGCGTTCACCGAGCCGCTCTCCCGCCTCCGCCGCCATCTCTTCCAGCACTTTCAGGGCAAAGGCGGTGCTGCCCATCGGTTCGGCAAAGCGCCGTTCGATCCGGATCGCCGGGCGCGACCGCCGGGGCGCAAGCGGCCGCCGCCCCAACCCAAGCAGGCCATGCAACGCATCCACCGCTTCCTCACCGAAGCGCGACGCCAGGATCGCCGCCGGTCGCGCCGCCAGATCGCCCACGGTACGCAGCCCCGCCCGGCGCAGCGCCACCACGCTTTCCTCCTCCAGCCGCAATGCCTCGACCGGCAGGCGCCGCAGCGCCGCATCCTCGTCCGCCGCAGCGCCGACCGAAAAACGGCACAGCGCATGGGCGCCCTCCGCCGTTCCGGCGAGGGCATGGCGCACCCGCATGCCATGGCGCTCCAGCCGCTCCGCCGCCTCCCGCGCCAGCATGTCCTCCCCGCCCCAAAGATGCGCGCAACCCGTAATGTCGAGCATCAGGCCGAAGGGGGAATCGAGCGCCGCAACCGGCGTATAGCGGGCGCAACCGTCGCACAGCCGCTCCAGCCAGTCCTGATCGCCATGGGGATCGGCATCGAACATACGCAGACCGGGTTCCCGCGCGCGGGCGTCGGCCAGCGTCATGCCGGGCGTCAGGCCCAGCGCCAGGGCATCGGCGTCCAGCGTCGCCAGCCGCATCGCGCCGCGCACCTGCTCGACGACGACCGCAGGCCCTTCGCCCTGCGCTGCCCAAAGGTCAGGCCGCGCGATCCGCAGCCGGTCGACCGGCAGGAACGGAAAC
Source organism: Sphingobium sp. TKS (assembly GCF_001563265.1). Lineage (NCBI taxonomy): Bacteria > Pseudomonadati > Pseudomonadota > Alphaproteobacteria > Sphingomonadales > Sphingobiaceae > Sphingobium > Sphingobium sp. TKS. Next base: position 3,323,508 of record NZ_CP005083.1, read on the forward strand.
CACAGCGCCAGATAGCGGCGCTTGCCGATCGCGTCCTCCGCCATCCTGTCTCCTGCCATCCTGTTCCCTGCCGCTCTGGCCAAGGTCATGGCGTTCATCGCGCCCACCTCCACTTTCTTCAAACATGCCCCGGCCATTGTCCCAGACCAGCCGCCAGCCGAGCCCATCCCGCCCCGCCCGCCGCCGCAACAGGCTGAGATCGAAGGCGCACATGCCCGGCCCGTTCCCCGGCACGGGCAGCGAAGGCGCAGCCGCCACGCGCCACCGCGTATCCGCCGCGCTCGGCACCGGATCGCCGCCCACCCGCAACATGAAGGCCGTCACGCCCGATGCCTCCGCCGCCAGCGCCAACCGCCGGCTGGCCGTCAGGTCGAGCAAGGGCGCGGAACCATGCAGTTCCACCACCAGCCCGCCCAAGGCCGGACAGCGCAGCGCATCCACCGCAGCGCGCAACAGCATCCCGTCATCGGCCATCACGCCGATCACCAGCCGCTCGGGATCGACTCCCAGCGCCGCCAGTCCCGGACCATAGGGCATGCCCCCTGCCCGCCCCGCCGCCGCCGTCCGCAGCCAGAGCAGAGGCGCATCCCCTGCCGCCAGCCGCGCCAGGATTAACGCCAATCCCGCCCCCGCCGCCGCTTCCTCCACCGCAGCGAAGAATTCATGCACCCGGCCACGCGCCAATCCGCCATCCAGCGCCTGATCGATCGCCGCATGGCCGGTTTCCACCCGCGCATGAGGCTGCGAGGCTGGAACGCCCTCCAGCGATGCAATATGCCGCCTGAGGGCGGCGAGGGACTTCACCGACTCGACCATATTGTTTGTTCCTGATTTGTTCTTTTCGACGCAATGACGGACGCTGTCAATTGAGCGTGGCGACCCGATCCAGAAAATGCGCAAGGCGGCGCATCTGCCGGTCCATCAAAGGTTCAAGGATGAGGCCGCCCGTTCGGCCACCGTCATCCCGGTCAGGATGAGGAGCTGATATCCCAAGGCCGATAATTGAACCGAAACCGACCTATTCGGCTTCCATAGACTTGTGCGCCCGGCGCTCTGCCACGAATTCGCTGATCGCCTGACCGCTGGCATTGAGCAGCGGATAGGTGCGCGCGTCGGACAACCAATCCGGGCGTCGGGCACCACTGCCGTAGAAAGTGTCGTAGACGAGGCTGAACGCCAGAAACACCAGAGTCGCGCCGATCAAGCCCTTGACCGCGCCGAAGCCCGCGCCCAGCACGCGGTCGACGGGACCGAGCACCGACTGGCGCGTGCGGCGGCCGATCGCATGGGCCAGCAGCTTGCCCGCGCCGAAGGTGATGCCGAACACCAGCGCGAAGGCGAGCACCGCCGCGCCGCTGGTGCTGCCGATGAAGGGTGTGACCAGCTCGGTGGCCGAAGCGTGGAACAGGCGGATTGCGAAGATCGCCAGCACCCAGGCGATCAGCGACAGGGTTTCCTGCACAAAGCCGCGCATCAGGCCGAAGATCGCACAACCGCCGATCAGGAGCAGGACGAGAATATCGATCGCGTTCATCGCGTTGCTGGCTATCCGCGCCCGAGCATCTGGTCAACAAGTTGCGCGAGGGCGCGATAGCCGCTGACGGAAATGCCCTTCACCCCATCGGCCACGGCGGCAGGCACGAAGGCGCGATTGAAGCCCAGCTTGGCAGCTTCGCGCAGGCGGAGCGGCGCATGGGCGACCGGGCGGATTTCGCCGGACAGCGCGATTTCACCGAAGAGAACGACGTCGGCGGGAACCGGGCGTTCCGACAGCGCGGACATCAGCGCGGCGGCGACGGCCAGGTCGGCGGCGGGGTCCGACAGGCGATAGCCGCCCGCGACGTTGAGATAGACTTCGCAGGTCGAGAAACTGAGCCCACAACGCGCCTCCAGCACGGCAAGCACCATGGCAAGCCGCCCGCTGTCCCACCCGACCACCGCACGGCGGGGGGTAGCGCCGCTGGAAAGGCGGACGACCAGCGCCTGTATCTCCACCAGCACCGGGCGCGTGCCTTCCAGCGCCGGAAAGACGGTGGCGCCTGTTACCGTTTCATCGCGGTGCGTCAGGAACAGGGCGGAAGGATTGCTCACCTCCTCCAGCCCCTCCGCCACCATGGCGAAGACGCCAATCTCGTCCGTGCCGCCGAAGCGGTTCTTGATCGCGCGCAAGATGCGATATTGATGGCTGCGTTCGCCCTCGAAGCTCAGCACCGTGTCGACCATATGTTCCAGCACGCGCGGTCCCGCGATGCTGCCATCCTTGGTGACATGGCCAACGAGAATCAGCGCCGTGCCGCGCTGCTTGGCGAAGCGGATCAGTTCCTGGCTGGAAGCGCGCACCTGGCTCACCGTGCCGGGCGCGCCTTCGATCAGGTCGCTGTGCATGGTCTGGATCGAATCGATGATGAGCAAGGCGGGCGGCGTTTCCTCTCCCAGCGTCGTCAAAATATCGCGGACGGAGGTGGCGCTGGCGAGTTGCACCGGGGCATTGCCCAGGCCCAGCCGCTGGGCGCGCAAGCGGACCTGATCGGCCGCTTCCTCGCCGCTGATATAGGCGACGCGGTGTCCCGCCATGGCGATGCGAGCGGCGGCCTGCAACAACAGCGTCGACTTGCCGATGCCGGGGTCACCGCCGATCAGCGTGGCGGAGCCGGAGACGATGCCGCCGCCCAAAGCGCGGTCGAACTCCGCAATGCCGGTGGTGGTGCGGGGCGGCAATTCGACCTTGTCGTCCAGGCCCACCAGCCTCAGCGCGCGGCCGCCGCTGTGCAGATCATGGCGGGCGGAAAAAATTGTTTCGGCCACTTCCTCAACGATGCTGTTCCATTCGCCGCAATCGTCGCATTGCCCCTGCCAACGGTTTGAAACAGTGCCGCATTGCTGACAGACGAATTTGCGCTTTGCCTTTGCCATGGGGCACGCATATCAGAACATATGCGGAACACAAATCCCCTTTGCATCTTCCCATGGAAACCGGGCGCGGAGTGGGGCATTGTTTCGACATGAAGACCGTTCGTGTCGCGAGCTATAATATCCGCAAGGCCATTGGCACCGACCGCCGCCGGGTTCCGGAACGGGTGATCGACGTGCTGAACGAACTGGACGCCGACATCATCGCGCTGCAGGAGGCGGACCGGCGCTTCGGCGTGCGGTCGGCGGCACTGCCGCCCTGGCTGCTGGAGAGCATCAGCCCCTACAAGCCGGTGCCGCTCAACGTGCATGTCGATTCCATGGGCTGGCACGGCAATGCCATATTGGTGCGCAAGGAAGCGCAAATCGGCACGCATGACGTGCTGCACCTGCCTTGCCTGGAACCACGCGGCGCCACCATGGCGGAGGTGACGCTGGGCAAGGCGAGCCTGCGCATCTTCGGCATGCATCTCGACCTGTCGGGGCTGTGGCGGCGCAAGCAGGCGGCGGCGGTGATCCACGCGGCGGGCCTGCGCGACACCATGCCGACGGTGCTGATGGGCGACCTCAACGAATGGAGCGCGGAACGGGGGTGCCTCGCGGATTTCGCGCGGCATTACAGCTTCGCGCCCTGCGGCCGGTCCTTCCATGCGCGGCGGCCAGTGGCGCGGCTCGACCGCATCATGCATTGCGGGCAGTTGAAGCTGGCCGATTGCGGCGTGCATGAAAGCGCGGCGGCGCGGCGGGCTTCGGACCATCTGCCGATCTGGGCGGAGTTCAAGCTGGGGTGATGCGCGATTCCCGTGGGACAAACGCGCATACCCATCAACGCTCTCTCGACAAGCGGCTCTTGCTCTGCAACTCTCAACCCCATGAAAGAGCGGGAACTCAGGCTCGCACTGGTCTGCTATGGCGGGATCAGCCTGGCCGTCTACATGCACGGCATCACAAAGGAAATCTGGCATCTGGCTCGGGCCAGCCGGGCTTTTCATGACGGCGCGCCATCGGGCAACAGCAGCGAGGCGGTCTATCGCAAACTGCTGAAGGATCTTGAACAGGCCTGCGGCGTCAAATTGCGCGTGATGCCCGATATCATCGCGGGCGCGAGCGCGGGCGGGATCAACGGCATCTTCCTGGCACAGGCGATCGAGACGGGCCAGTCGCTCGACCCGCTGACCGACATGTGGCTGGACAATGCCGATGTCGAAAGGCTGCTCGACCCCGACGCCCGGCCCGCCCGGCGGATCACCAAATTCTGGGCGACCCCGCTCGTCTGGATGGCGGCGCGGCATCCGGGCGACACGGTCGAGCGCACCGTCGCCCCCGACACGCGGGAGGAGGTGCGGCACAAGCTGTCGCACTTCATCCGCTCCCGCTGGTTCGAGCCGCCCTTTGGCGGCGAAGTCTTCACCGCCATGATCCTGGACGCCTTCGATGCGATGGAGGCGACCGGGCGCGGCCCCGCGCTGCTGCCCGCCGGTCATCCGCTGGACCTGTTCGTCACCGTCACTGATTTCGAAGGGCATCCGCAGAGCCTGAACCTCCACAGCCCGCCGCAGGTGGTGGAGACGGAGCATCGCCTGTCGATCGGCTTCCGCGCCCATGGTCAGGTCGGCCGCAGCCTTGCCGATCCTGCCGAGTTGGTCTTCGCCGCGCGCGCGACCGCCAGCTTCCCCGGCGCCTTCCCGCCCTTCACCGTGCGCGAGCTGGACCGGGTGCTGAAACGCCGCCATCGCGCCTGGCCGACGCGGGACGCCTTCCTGACGCGCGCCCTGCCCCGCCACGCCGCGCGGGGCCGCGTGGAGGATGCCGTGCTGATCGACGGATCGGTGCTGGCCAACGCCCCCTTCGCGCAGGCGATCGGCGCGCTCAAGAACCGTCCGTCCCGGCGGGAGGTCGATCGGCGCTTCGTTTATATCGACCCCAAGCCCGGGCACCGCTCGATCCAGCTCAACCGGCAGGGCGAGGCGGAGGAGGCGCCTTCGGGCGAGGAGGCGCCCCTGCCTGGCTTCTTCCGCACCATATTCGGCGCCTTGAGCGACATTCCCCGCGAACAGCCGATCCGCGACAATCTGGAGGCGATCGACCGGCACAGCGCCCGCATCCGGCGCATGGTGCGCATATTGAACGCGCTGCGGCCGGGGATCGAGGCCGAGGTGGAGGGCACCATCGGCGGTATGCTGTTCCTCGACCGGCCGACGCCTGCCCGGCTTTCCGCCTGGCGCGGCAAGGCGCAGCAGCGGGCGGCCAACTCCGCCGGTTTCGCCTTTCCGGCTTACGGGCATCTCAAGCTTTCCGGCATTGTCGAGGATCTGGCCGACCTGCTGTTCCGCCTGAGCGGGGAGGAAAGCCCGCTGATGCGCGAAAGCTACCGCCAGTCGCTGTGGAGCCATGTGCGCGCGATCGGTGCGGATCGATTGACCGAGGATGTCGGTCCCGCCTCCGCCCCGGTCGGCTTCTTCCGCCAGCATGACCTGCCCTTCCGCATTCGCCGCCTGCGTTTTCTGGCACGGCGGCTGGCCGAGACGCTGGAGGTGGAGACGACCACGGATGATGCCATCCTCCAGAAGATGCACGACGCCATCTATGCCGCCCTGTCGCATTATACCGAATGCGAAGGCGTCGATTTCTATAATGGCGAAATCCGGGCAGCGGCGCGGGAGGTGCCCAATGATCCGGGCGCCGCGCTGGAGGCGGTGGCGCAACTGCGGGGCTTGCGCGAACGCGACGAGGCGGCGGACATGATGCTGGCCGATGCGCTGGCGGGGCTGCCCAAGGCGGCGCGGCGCACCATGCTGCTCGCCTATCTCGGCTTTCCCTTTTACGACATCGCCACCCTGCCGCTGCTGCAAGGCCATGGGATGGACGAATATGATCCGGTCAAGGTCGACCGGATTTCGCCGGAGGATTGCAGCGCGATCCGGCCCGGCGGGGCGGAAGCCACGCTGAAAGGCATTGAGTTCAACAATTTCGGCGCCTTCTTCAGCCGCGCCTATCGCGAGAATGATTATCTCTGGGGGCGGCTCCATGGGGTGGAGCGGCTTCTGGATATCGTGATTTCGGCATTGCCTGCGGCAAGCCGTCTTTCGCAGGAGGCGGTGCATCAGTATAGGCGGACCGCTTTCCTGGCGATCCTCGATGAAGAAGAAAAGCGGCTGGACCATGTCGCTGATCTGATCGCCAGCTTGCGAGAGGAGATTGGGTGAACGCAGGCCGGACGCTGTTTCCGATGATGGTGCTGGCGCTGGTTGCCGGTTGTTCTCCAGCCCCCGACGAGCAGGTGAGCGCGAGAGAACGGCCTGGTGAACGGGCCGCCCTGCCCGATTCGTCGTTGACGCGGGATGCGCCGTTGCCCCGCGAAGCGGCGGCTCCGGCATCAGCCCCCGCCATTCTTCCCGACATCGATCCCGCCCTTGCCGACATGCAAGCGGCGCAGGGCGGCGAACGGAAGGCGAGAAATCGGACGCCCGCCGATCCGACCAGTAAAACGCCGTCGCAGTCGCTGCCGACAACACCATCTGTGGCCAACATCCGGCCCCCGGCCTATGTCCTGGACCTGCCACCCTCTGACGGTGCGGCCGACGCCCAGCCCTTTCCCGATGAGGTGACGCGCTACATGGTGGACCGCGACAGTTGCGACCATTTTCGCGGCGAGGAAGCCTATGATACGGAGCGGCTTGCCTATTTGCAGGAGAATATAGCGGAGCTTTGCACGGGCACCGACGCCCGGCTGGCGCTGCTGCGCCAGCTTTATGCCCGTGACCCGGCGGTCATGTCCGCGCTCAGCGGCTATGACGACCGGATCGAGGGCAACGCATCGCAATAGCGCTTACAACAGAGCGTCGATCTGCGTGGCGAGGTCGATGTCGCGGCGCGACAGGCCGCCCGCATCATGGGTGGTCAATATGATGTCGACCCGGTTGTAGACATTCGACCATTCGGGATGATGGTCCGCCTTTTCCGCAAGCAGCGCCACCTGCGTCATGAAACCGAAGGCGGCGGTGAAATCCTTGAACGTGAAGAGGCGGCGGATGCCGTCAGGGTCTTGAACGGCCGTCCATTCGGGCAAGTTCCTGAGCGCCAGAGCGCGTTCCTCTCCATCCAGTTTCGCGATCATCTCTTTTTCCTGACTTTTCCCCGCCTCATCCGACGGCATTAACCCATTTTCCGGTGCGTCGAGAGTTTGCAGACGATTCGGAACATGCTTTATGTCTTCCCTATGCATGATGCCGGTCAACCACCCCGATTTGCGCCGACGCGCGAGGATATCGAAAAGCTGGCGCTGAAGGCGCTGACGCGCCTGCCCGAACCGTTCCGGTCGCATCTTTCCGACGTCGTGCTGTTCGTTGAGGAATTTGCCGATCCCGGAATACTCAAGGAGATGGAGATCGACGATCCCTTCGGCCTCACCGGCCTCTATTCCGGCCGGCCGGTGGGGGAAGCGGCGCAGACCGGCGACATGCCGCCGACCGTGCACCTGTTCCGCCGTCCGCTGCTGGACGAATGGGTGGAAACCGGCGTGCCGCTCGACATGCTGATCACCCATGTGGTGGTGCATGAAATCGGCCATCATTTCGGCCTCTCCGACCTCGACATGCATGTCCTGGAGGACATGGTCACCCTATGAGCCGGGTGGGATTGCACCTGTCGGACGTCGCCTGCGTGCGCGGCGGGCGGTTGCTGTTCCGCGGCGTCGATCTTGCCATGGAGCCGGGCGGCAGCGCGCTGCTGAAAGGGCCGAACGGCATCGGCAAGTCCAGCCTGATGCGGATCTGCGCCGGGCTGCTGCGCGCTTCGGCGGGAACGGTGGACCGCCATGGCAGGGTCGCGCTGACCGACGAACGGCTGGCGCTGGACATGGAACAGCCGCTCGGCGCGGCGCTCGGCTTTTGGGCGCGGCTGGATGCGGCGGCGCCGGGCGCGCTGGACGCGGCTTTGGCGGCGATGGCGCTGGAGGCGCTCCGCCAGGTGCCGGTGCGCATGCTGTCGACCGGCCAGCGCAAGCGCGCGGCGCTGGCGCGGGTGATCGCTGGGGGCGCGCCGATCTGGCTGCTCGATGAACCGGGCAACGGGCTGGACGATGCGGCGTTGGAACTGCTGGGCGATGCGGTGGCGGCGCATCTGGCCAAGGGCGGAATCGTCGTCGCTGCGTCGCATCAGCCGCTGCCGCTGGCGACGCCGGTGATATTGGCGATGCAGGATCATGTCGCGGAGGAGGACGCGTGAATATCCTCCTGACCCTGGCCAGCCGGGATTTGCGGCAGGCCTGGCAGTCCGCCGGGCTGTGGCTGCCCGTCGCCTTTCTGTTGCTGGTCGCCAGCCTCTATCCCTTTGCGGTGGGGCCCGATGCGGCCTTGTTGCGGCGGACTGGTGGCGGCATGCTGTGGATCGCGGCGCTGCTCGCCAGCCTCTTGCCGGTGGACCGGCTGGTGGCGCCGGACAGGGACGCGGGCGTGCTCGATCAGATCGCTCTGCGCGGCATCGGGGAGGAGATGGTCGTGCTGGCGCGGCTGATCGCGCATTGGCTGGGTTTCGGCCCGGCGCTCATGATCGCGACCCTGCCCGCCGCTGCCCTGTTGAAGCTGGATGGAGCGACCATCGGCTTGCTGGAGGCGGGACTGTTGATCGGCACGCCTGCGCTGGCGGCACTGGGGCTGCTGGTGGCGACATTGACCGCCGGGCTGCGATCGAGCGGCGCGCTGGCGGGGCTGCTGGCGCTGCCGCTGGCCGTGCCGCTGCTGATCTTCGGCGCGGGGACGCTGGGCGACGGCAGCGGCGCGGCGCTCAAATTCCTGGGCGCGGCATCGCTGCTGCTGGTCGCGATCACGCCCTTTGCCGGCGGTGCTGCGATCCGGGCGGGGCGGGAATAAGCGAGACGGTTTCGGTTGGAAGGCGGACGATCTGCTTCGCGCTGCTTTCCTTGAAGCGCATCGCGCTCCTGCGAAGGCAGGAGCCCAGTTCCTACGGTGCGATGATCCACAAGCGGCGGAACTGGGTTCCTGCCTTCGCAGGAACACGGATCAATCAATGGCTTGCATTGGCCAAAACTCGACAACCGAGTGCCATTAGGCCAAAGGCGCGGACATGATTGCCGCCCTCGCCTCCCTTCTCTTCATTCTCATTTGGTCGACCGGCTTCATCGTCGCACGGGCCATGGTGCCCCACGCTGCGCCGGAGTTGATCCTTGCCCTGCGGCTGACGCTGACGACTCTGCTGCTGGCAGGGGCCGCGCTTTGTGCACGGCAAGCCCTGCCTCGCGGGCGGCGGTTGACGCTGCACTTGGCGGCTGGGGCGATGCTGCACGGCTTCTATCTGACGCTCAGTTGGTGGGCAGTGAACAACGGCATGCCCGCCGGAGTCATGGCGTTGCTGGGGGCGCTGCAACCGCTGATGGTCGCGGTGGCGAGCGTCGCCTTTCTGGGGGATCGGTTACCGCCCCGCGCCTGGACCGGGCTGGCAATCGCGATTCTTGGGGTCGGCTGCGTGCTGCTTCCCGCGATCGGGCGGGCGGGCGCGGGATCGATCACGATATGGCCTGCGTTTGCGGGGATGGTGGCGGTGCTGGGCATGGCGGGCGGCACGCTGATCCAGCGCGGGGCGATTGCCGGCGATGGCATCGCGATTTCAGGCGCGGTGCAGAATGCGGGCGGCGCGCTGGTCGCGCTGATGGCGGCGCTGATCGTAGGCGAATATCGTTGGGATGGAAATCCCATCCTCTGGCTGGGTCTGGGCTGGTCGGTGCTGGGCCTGTCGGCGGGTGGACTGTCGCTGCTGGTGTGGCTGGTGCGGCATCAGGGGCCGACGCGCATGTCTATGCTGTTGCTGCTGGTGCCGCCGCTCGCCGCCATCGAGGCTTGGCTGCTGTTCGGGGAGCGGCTGGGGCCGGTGCAGCTCATCGGCTTCGCTTTGGCGCTCGGCGGGGTGATGCTGGGCCGATCGACACGGCCCGCGCGCGGCCAGGAAATCACCGAACCGGCCTGACGCTCAGCCCTGCTGTTCGCGCAGACGCTCATGGTGCCGGATCACCTCATCGATAATGAAGCGCAGGAATTTTTCCGTGAAGTCGGGGTCCAGATTAGCGTCGGTCGCAAGTTGGCGCAGACGCGTGATCTGGCGTTCCTCCCGGCCCGGATCGGCGGGGGGCAGGTCGTGGGTCGCCTTGTGCTCACCCACCGCCTGGGTGATCTTGAACCGCTCGGCCAGCATGAAGACCAGCGCCGCGTCGATATTGTCGATGCTCTCGCGATAGCGCTTCAAAGTCTCGTCCACTGTGGTCCTCCGATCAATTGGGAGGCTTTTTGCCGCTTCCGCACGCCCGCGCAAGCTATTCCCGCTTGCCTTTAGCATTTTGGCCCGCCACATGGCGCTTGTCATGACAGCATCCGCCACCGGCAATGTCCATCCCATCGGCCGCGCCAACAGCGCGCCTTCGCTCGCCCCCATGATGGCGCTGGTCGCTGAGGGCATGAATCAGGTCAATGCCGTCATCCTGGACCGGATGCAGTCGCGCATTCCGCTGATCCCCGAACTGGCGGGCCATCTGATCGCAGGCGGCGGCAAGCGGATGCGGCCGATGCTGACCCTCGCCTGCGCCGATCTGGTCGGCTATGCCGGGTCGCGCCATTACAAACTGGCCGCCGCCGTCGAGTTCATCCACACCGCGACCCTGCTGCATGACGATGTGGTCGACGGGTCGGGGCTGCGCCGGGGCCGCAAGACCGCCAATATCATCTGGGGCAACAGCGCCAGCGTGCTGGTGGGCGATTTCCTCTTCTCCCGCTCCTTCGAGCTGATGGTCGAGGCGGAATCGCTCAAGGTGCTGAAGATCCTCTCCAACGCCTCTGCCGTGATCGCGGAGGGCGAGGTCAACCAGCTCACCGCCCAGCGCAAGATCGACACCAGCGAAGAGCAATATCTCGACATCATCGGCGCCAAGACCGCCGCCCTGTTTGCCGCCGCGTGCCGGATTTCCGCCGTGGTGGCCGATCGCAACGAGGCCGAGGAGCAGGCGCTCGACGTCTATGGCCGCAATCTGGGCATCGCCTTCCAGCTGATCGACGACGCCATAGACTATGAGTCGGACGGCGCGACCATGGGCAAGGATGCGGGAGACGATTTCCGCGATGGCAAGGTGACGCTGCCGGTGATCCTGGCCTATGCGCGCGGTTCGGACGAGGAACGCGCCTTCTGGAAGGCCGCGATCGCGGGCAACCGGGTGAGCGACGAGGATCTCGCTTATGCGACCGGCCTGCTGCGCAAGACGGGCGCGATTGCGGACACGCTGGCGCGGGCGCGGCATTATGGCCAGCGGGCGATCGACGCGCTCGGCATGTTCGACAACGGCAAGGCCAAGGCAGCGCTGACCGAAGGGGTCGAGTTCGCGATTGCGCGAGCCTATTGAGGGAACAGGCGCTCGGTTCGTTTGATTTCGGTGTTCCTGCGAAGGCAGGAGCAGCGAATATTCTCCTCCAATCAGCGCATTTCCGCCCATGATCCCCTCTCCCGAAACCATCGCCTTTCTGATGGCCGCCGCGCTGATGGCGGGATGCATCGACGCGATGGCGGGCGGCGGCGGGCTGATCGCCCTGCCCGCCTTGCTCGCCGCCGGGATCCCGCCCGTACCGGCCGTCGCGACCAACAAGCTGCAATCCTCGCTCGGCACGTTCGGCGCCTGCATCGCCTATGCGCGGGCAGGGCATATGGACCTCAAGGCCTATCGCTGGCCGCTGATCGCCGCCTTTGTTGGCTCGGCGGGCGGGGCATGGCTGTTGCAGCGGGTCGACCCGTCCATCCTCGCCGGACTAATGCCCGCGCTGCTGATCGCGCTGGCGGCCTATTTCACCTTTTCGCCCAAGATCAGCGAAATGGACCGGCACCAGCGGGTCGGCGTGGTGGCGCTCAGCCTGCTGATCGGCGCGATCGGCTTTTACGACGGCTTTTTCGGGCCGGGCGCTGGGGCGTTCTACACCACTATCTTCATCGCTTTGGGCGGCCTTGGCCTTGTCCGCGCAACGGCGCAGACCAAGGCGGCCAATTTCGCCAGCAACCTGGCCGGGCTGCTCATCATGATCGCGGGCGGGCATGTGATCTGGATCGTCGGCCTCGCCATGGCGGTGGGCAGCATCACCGGCGGGCAGATCGGATCACGCCTGGCGATGCGCTTCGGCAGCCGGTTGATCCGGCCGCTGCTGATCATCATGTCGCTGGCGCTCACCGCCAAGATGCTGCTGGACCCCAAGAACCCGATCCACGCGCTGCTGTTCGGCTGAATCATTGCGTTGAGGCGCGAATGGCGCGAGAGGGGGCAGCGATGACCGCCCTGCCGATCCCCTTGCCGATCCATGCCGTCCTGCCCGACCTGCTCGCCACCTTGCGCAAAGGCAGCAATGCCGTGCTGGTGGCGCCGCCGGGCGCGGGCAAGACGACGGCCGTGGCCCCCGCCCTGCTGAACGAGCCATGGTGCACGGGCCAAGTCCTGCTGCTGTCCCCCCGACGGCTGGCCGCGCGCGCGGCGGCGGAGCGGATTGCCGAGTTGATGGGCGAGGATGTGGGCGGCACGGTCGGCTATGCGACGCGCCTGGATTCGAAGGCCTCCAAGGCCACAAGGCTGCTGGTGCTGACCGAAGGCATTTTCGTCCGGCGAATTCAGGATGATCCCGAGCTTTCAGGCGTCTCCGCCGTCCTGTTCGACGAAGTGCATGAGCGCAGCCTGGACAGTGATTTCGGACTGGCCTTGGCCCTTGATGCCCAGGGCGCGCTGCGGCCCGACCTGCGGATCGTGCCCATGTCCGCAACGCTGGACGGGGCGCGTTTTGCCGCGCTGTTGGACGGCGCTCCGGTCGTGGAGAGCGAAGGCCGCATCCAGCCGCTGGCGCTGCGCCATGTCGGGCGCGCCGCCGAAAAGCGGATCGAGGATGAGATGGCGGCGACCATCCGCCGGGCGCTGAGCGAGGAAGCCGAGGGCGATCTGCTCGCCTTCCTGCCCGGCGTTGCGGAGATCGAGCGGACGGCGGAGCGGCTGGAGGGCGCAGGCGTGGAAGTCCACAAGCTGCACGGATCGCTCGACCCGGCGGCGCAGCGGGCGGCGATCCGGCCTTCGCGGGAGGGGCGGCGGAAGGTCATCCTCGCCACCTCCATTGCGGAAACCAGCCTCACCATCGACGGCGTGCGGATCGTCGTCGATAGCGGGCTGGCGCGACGCCCGCGCTACGACCGGGCGGCGGGCGTCACGCGGCTAGTGACGGAGCGGGCGAGCCAGGCGGCGGCGACCCAGCGCGCCGGTCGCGCTGCGCGGCAACGGCCCGGCGTCGCCTATCGCCTGTGGGAAGCGGCGGCGACGGCGGGCATGCCGCCCTTCGACCCGCCGGAGATATTGGAGAGCGACCTTTCCAGCCTGATCCTCGACTGCGCGCTGTGGGGCGTGAGCGATCCGGCGGAGCTGCGCTGGCTGGACGCGCCGCCGGGCGCTGCGGTGGCGGAAGCGCGCAAAAGGCTGACCGTGCTGGAGGCGTTGGACGCGGACGGGCGAATCACCGCGCATGGCAAGGCGCTGGCGAAGCTGCCGCTGGAGCCGCGCATCGGCCATATGCTAGTGCGGGCTGGCGAAATGGGGCTGGCGGACATCGCGGCGGAGGTCGCCGTGCTGCTGGGCGAGCGGGGAGTTGGCGGACAGGACGTCGACCTGTCGCAGCGGCGCATGCGCTGGCGGCGAGAAAGCGGGAAACGGGCCGACGCGGCGCGGGCCATGGCAAAGCGCTGGAGCAAATTAGCTCCCCTCCCGCTTGCGGGAGGGGTCGGGGGAGGGAATGTCGGCGTAGGAGAGGGCCATGAAACCGGCCTCGCGCTTGCCCTCGCCTTCCCCGACCGCGTGTCCAAGCGCCGCTCCGCCGACGGCGCGGATTGGGCCAGCGTCGGCGGGCGCGGCTTCCGGCTCGATCCGCTCAGCCCGCTTGCCCGAGAGGAATGGCTGGCGGTCGGAGAAGTCCAGGGCAGCGCAGCAGGCGCTCGCATCCTGTCCGCCGCGCCGATCAGCGAGGCGGAGGTCATCGCCCTGTTCGGCGCTCGCATCGCGGAGCATCGCACGGTGCGCTTCCGCCCGGCCAATGGAGGGATCGAGGCGCTGCGGGAACGGCGGCTGGGCGCGGTCAGGCTATCCTCCGGCTCCGACGACCGCCCCGATCCGGAAGCGGTAGTCACCGCCCTGACCGAAGGCGTGGGGCAAGGCGGGCTGGACCTGCTCCCCTGGTCCGAAGCGGCGTGCTCGCTCAGGATGCGGGCGGATTTTGCCGGGGTGGAGGCGCTGTCCGACGCCGCGCTGATGGAGACGCTGGACGAATGGCTGCCGCCGCTGCTGCAAGGCAAGCGCCGCCTGTCCGACATCGACCGCTCGCAGCTTTCCGGCGTCCTCGAAGGCCTGATCGGCTGGGACGGCAAGCAACAGATCGACCGGCTCGCCCCGCCCGATTTCCGTTCGCCCGCAGGCAGCGCCCATGAAATCGACTATGCCGCCGAAGGGGGACCGCGTGTCGAACTGCGCGTGCAGGCGCTGTTCGGCCTGGAGGAGCATCCGGTGGTCGGCAGCCAGCGCACTCCGCTGGTCCTGTCGCTCACCTCGCCAGCAGGCCGCCCGATCCAGACCACGCGCGACTTGCCCGGCTTCTGGGCGGGAAGCTGGAGCGCTGTGGCCAAGGAAATGCGCGGGCGCTATCCTAAGCATCCCTGGCCCGATGATCCGGCAGCGGCCAGCGCCACTTTGCGCACGAAACGCGCCGATGCCAAGGGGAAGCCTTGACTTGGGTCCGTTCGCTGGTGCAACGCAGCGCCATATTCCCTCAGGAGTCTTTATCGCGATGAGCGCGCGCATCTATCAGATCCAGAAGAACGCCCTGCAATCCGGCAAGGCGCTGACCCGTAAATGGGTGCTGGAATATGCGCCCGCCGAAGCGAAGAAGCCCGATCCGCTGACCGGCTGGGCCGGGTCCGGCGATACGAAGCAGCAGATCATGCTGAGCTTCCCCTCGCAAGAAGCGGCGCGCGCCTATGCGGAGCGGGAGGGCATTGCTTATACGGTGATCCCGACAGCGCCGAAGACGTTGAAAATTCAGGCCTACGCGGACAATTTCAGGTAATTTTCTGGCGCGCGCATTCAATGCCACGCCAGCGCCAAATCGGCCACCAGCGCCGCAAAGCTCGCCACCACGCCAATCAGAAACAAGCGGTACGCATAACCCAGATAGCGATATTTCCGCCGCTGGAGCACCTGCCCATTCTGGTACATGTCACGTAGCATCGCCCGGCACAGCGCATCGTCATCCGCGACGAGCGCCATCATCCGCTCGCTGAACTCGGCCTCGCTGAGACTGGTGAAGATGCCGAAGAACAGCAGATTGTCACTCTCCTCCACTTGCCCCAACGGCCGCCCGACGCTCGGCAACACCGCGAGAATCGCGCAGGTCGCGGCCAGAAACACGCCCACCGCCAGCACCGCCACCGGCCACACCAGCGCGCCCGACCGCAATTGCGCGACGCACAGGGTGAAGATCACCATCGAAGCGCCGATCAGCATGTTCGCCTTCTGATCGGCCATCTGGCTCAGTTGCATATTGGTCTGCACCGCCGTGCGCAGCAGGTGGATCGCATTGGGCACCGGAGCATTAACCGCGTCCATCATCTTCCCCTCCCCTTTTTCGCGACACTCATGCCCGATTGCCGCCTTATTCCCTTGCCAAAGAGTGACGCTTGAGGGCAAAAGCCGCTCTTTCACGGAAAGCACCACGGATAATGACGGATCGCCAGCAGATTTTCGACAGCGTTTTGAGCCAGATCGCGCCTTTCAACAAAAAGGGCGCGGACCTGACCGAAGCCACCACTTTCGCGGGCGATCTGGAGTGGGACAGCTTGACCGTGATGGACTTCGTCGCCGCGATCGAGGACGAATTCGACATCATCATCACCATGAACATGCAGGCAGAGATCGAGACCATCGGCCAGCTCGTGGAAGCCGTGGCGAAGCTTAAGGGCTGAAGCCGGCTATACTGATCCTTGGCGCTGGCGACGGCGCCCGCATATTCGCTTAGCGTCCGGTTCTGCCCCGGACCAACGGCTATTGGGACCACATATGACGACCGAAACCCGTGACCTCTTCTCCAAATTCGACCCTTTGATCGCTGAGCGCGAGGCGCTGCTGGCTACCGGCGTGCGCGATCCCTTCGCGATCGTGATGGACGAGGTGAAGTCACCGACCCAGGCGGTCATCAAGGGCAAGGACACGATCCTGCTCGGCACCTATAATTATATGGGCATGACCTTCGATCCGGACGTGGTCGCGGCGGGCAAGAAGGCGCTGGACGAATTCGGCGCGGGCACGACCGGCAGCCGCGTGCTGAACGGCACCTATCAGGGGCACAAAGAGGTCGAGGACGCGCTCAAGGAGTTTTACGGCACGTCCGGCGCTATGGTCTTTTCGACCGGCTATCAGGCGAATCTGGGCATGATCTCCACGCTGGCGGGCAGGGGCGATTACGTCATTCTCGACGCCGACAGCCATGCCTCCATCTATGACGGCTGCTTCCTGGGCGATGCGGAAATCGTCCGCTTCCGCCACAACAGCGTCGAGGATCTGGACAAGCGTCTTGGCCGCCTGCCCGCCGACGCGCTGAAGCTGGTGGTGCTGGAGGGCGTCTATTCGATGCTGGGCGATGTCGCTCCGCTGCCGGAGATGGTCGCGGCGGTGCGCAAGCATCCCAATTGCATGATCCTGGTCGACGAAGCCCATGGCATGGGCTTTTTCGGCCCCAATGGCCGTGGCGTCTATGAAGAGCAGGGCGTGGAAAAGGACGTCGATTTCGTCGTCGGCACCTTCTCCAAGTCGGTCGGCACGGTCGGCGGCTTCTGCGTCTCCAACCATCCGAAGTTCGAGGTGCTGCGCCTCGTCTGCCGTCCCTATGTCTTCACCGCCTCGCTGCCACCCAGCGTCGTCGCCACGGCCGCGACCTCCATCCGCAAGCTGATGCATGCGGGCGAGAAGCGTGCCCATCTGTGGAAGAACAGCCAGCGGCTGCACAAGGGGCTTCAGGACCTCGGCTTCAGGCTCGGCACGGAAACCCCGCAATCCGCGATCATCGCGGTGATCCTGACCGACCAGACCCAGGCGGTGGCCATGTGGCAAGCGCTGCTGGAACTGGGCCTCTACGTCAACATGGCGCGTCCCCCGGCGACCCCGGCGGGGACCTTCCTGCTGCGCTGTTCGCTCTGCGCCGAACATAGCGACGAACAGGTGGGCCAGATCATTGCGATGTTCGAAGCGGCAGGCAAGGCCACGGGCGCCATCGGCTGATCGCGCCTTCATCTCGACCGCACGACCGGACGGGCATTTAACGCGACGTATTTTCACGCGAAATCGGAACTTTCCACCTGTGGCATTTCTCGCTTAATATTGTTCGTCTAGTGTAACTGTCGATGGCGGACGGGTTTTTCATGGATGAACAGGTGACCGGGTGGCGAGCGATCACAGCCCGCTTCCTGCCGCTGGTGCTGGTCGTTCTGCTGGTCGGGTCGCTCGGCATATTGCTGTACAGCGCCAGCCACGCCGCGCGCGACCATGAGCGCGCGCTGAAGGAACAGCGCCGCAGTTTCGAGACCATTGCCCTCGCCCGCGCTTTCGAGGCCAAAACCGCAAGGGCGGAGGTGACTCTGGCCCGCTATGTCATTAGCCTCGACCCCGATACGGGCCGGCTGTTCCAGGATCAGTGGCGCACCGCCGCAAGCCAGCTCAAGACCCTGAACTATACCACCCGCCATTCCGACTGGCAGCGCGGCAACGTACTGGCGCTGCAGGCGGCGTTCGACCAACGGGGCAAGACGTTGAGCGAGATCGGGCTGCGCACCACCTATGATCAGAAGGTAGGCGCACTCGCCCAGTTCCATCAGGCGGGCAAATCGCGGGACCTGATGCGCATCACCGCCCTGCTGGACCGGGTCATCCAGGCGGAAAATGCCCGGTTGCAGGAACGCAGCGAAGCCGTGTCGCTGGCCGGGGACCGCAATGCGTGGTTCGGCAAGACCTCGCAACTTTTCGGCCTGGTGCTGCTGGTCTGCGTGCTGTTCGCGCTGTGGTTTGCCAATGCCGCCTATAGCGAGCGGCGCAATGCGCGGCGGCAGGCTGAGAATGAAGGCGAGCGCGCCGACCGGCTGGAAGCGGCGGTCGCCGCGCGCACGGCCGAACTGTCCGACGCCTATGAGCAGCTCAAGAAGCAAACCACCGAGCGCGCCGCCGCTGAGGAAAATCTGCGCCAGATGCAGAAGATGGACGCCGTGGGCCAGCTCACCGGCGGCATCGCCCACGACTTCAACAATATGCTGGCGGTGGTGGTCGGCGGGCTGGAACTGGCCAAGCGCAAGCTGCGCCTGAAACCGCAGGAGGCGAGCCGCCACCTCGACAATGCGATGGAGGGGGCCAATCGCGCCGCCGCCCTCACCCGCCGCCTGCTGGCCTTTGCCCGATCCGAACCGCTATTGCCCAATGCGGTCGATCCCGATGCGTTGGTGGCGGGCCTCTCGGATCTGATCGACCGGTCGATCGGTGATCAGATCACCATGGCCTTCGAAAAGGAAGCGCAAGGCTGGCGGATCTTCGTCGACCAGCATCAGATGGAAAATGCGATATTGAACCTGTGCGTCAATGCGCGGGATGCGATGGATGGACGCGGCCGCTTGGTCATCAGGACCGGTCGCGCCCAACTCGCGCCCCAGGAGATCGGGGAATGCGCGGGCGGCGAATATGTGATGCTGAGCGTCAGCGACGATGGCTGCGGCATGACGCCCGAAATCCTCTCCCGCGTGTTCGAACCCTTTTTCACGACCAAGCCGGTCGGCAAGGGCACGGGCCTGGGCCTCAGCCAGATTTTCGGCTTCGTGCATCAGAGCGAGGGCGAGATCCGCATCGAATCCGAACCCGGTCAGGGCACCAGCGTCCACATCTACCTGCCCCGCCATATCGGCGCGGAGGGTGAGGATGCGGTCGACGCGCATGCCCCCGACCGGGAACCTGTCCTGCATCCGCCGACGCGCATCCTGGTGGTGGAGGACGATCCCCGCGTCCTCAACCAGACGATGGCGGCGCTGGCGGAACTTGGCCATCTGCCGGTGGCGTGCGACCATCCTTCAAAGGCGGCGAAGCTGCTGACCAGCCATCGCGACATCGGCCTCATCATGAGCGACGTGCTGATGCCCGACATGACCGGGCCGGAAATGATCCGCACCCTGCCCGCCGGCTGTGCGCATCTGCCGGTGCTGTTCGTCACCGGCTATGCGGGCGATACCATCGAAAGCGCGGATTTTGCGGGGCATGAAGTGCTGCGCAAGCCTTATACGCTAACGGGCTTGGCGCAGGCGCTGTCCCACGCGCTCAACGGATCGCACCACCCCGGAACAGCCGCGGCAGCAGAGTGAGCGCGCCGATCAGCGGCCAGCGCCGCTGCCAGGGCTTGATCTCGATTTGCGTGCCCGCGTGACGGTTGATCTTCCAGGCGAGATAATCGATGCCGCCCGCATAAGTGAAGCTGGCCTTGGCGAGACGGATGACGGAGAGCCATTTGCCCCGCCTTTGCAGCTGCCGCCAGCGGATAGCCGCCTGATCCGGCGCGAGCGATGGCGGAAGTCCCTGCGCCAGCGCAGCCTCCCCAAAGCGGCGATAGCGATCAGGATCGGCGTCGACGATGGAGAAAGAACGGCCTTTCCGCTCCGCGCGCAACTCCGCCCCATAGGTCAGCGTGAAGCCTGTCTTCCAGAGCGACAATGCATCCTGCTCCTCCGCCATCGGACGGGCGAGCGACAGCAGTGTCGGGGTGGCGCTGGCGACGGCACCGATGGCGCGCTGACGGGCGAGGTCGTCCGCTGCCCAGAGCAGCCGCGCCGGCTGGGCGAAACGCGCCCAGACCGAGACATTGTCGGCGGCCGGACTGTTCAGCCGCGCAAAATCCGCCTCCGACAGCACGGCATATTTGGCGATCAGGCCGTTATGCTCGAACGGGAACACATTGGGCGGAATCAGCCGGTTGGCGGTCGCGAGCCAGCGCTTTCCATAGGCGGTGCGATAGTCCGACACGATCAGATAGAAATCCAGCATCAACCCGTCGAGATTCTTCTCCCGCAGGCAGGAACCGTAGAAGAGCACGGCACGCGAGGCATGGGGGTATTTGGCCGCCAAAGCGCCAGCCATGGCAGCCGCTCGCGGATCGGCGGGGCCGGCGAGTTCGGCGGTGACGAGGGAGAGGAGAGTTTCGGGCATCGGTCCTGCTGGGCACTTCGCGCTCCTGCTTTCGCAGGCACGCGCCGGTCTTTCAATCCCGCCGTTTAAATAGCAACGACAGGTTGTTGGCAGGCATTTCCACAAGGCGGTCGAAGCGCAGCCCTTGGGCATCGGCGGCGGCGATCACATCCTCGACGCGGCGCAGGCCCCATTGCGGGTCGCGGGCCTTGAGCGAAGCATGGAATGCCAGATTGCTGGGCGCGGTTTCCACATCGTCACGCAGATAGGGACCGTAGAGATAAAGCAAGCCCTCGGGAGGCAAGCATGCCCCTGCCCCACGCAGCAGCCCGAGCGTCGCGATCCAGGGGGAGATGTGGACCATATTGATGCAGAGGATCGCGTTGGCGCGATCCACCGGCCAAGGCGCAGCAGCGTCGAGCCGGATCGGCGTGCGGAGATTGGTAAGGCCCGCTTCCTGACGCCACGCCTCGATGGATGCCAGCGCTGCCGGATCGGGATCGCTCGGTTGCCAATCGAGATCGGGCAAGGCTGCGGCGAAGTGGATCGCATGTTCGCCGCTGCCGCTCGCCACCTCCAGCACGAGGCCGGAGGATGGCAGTTCTTCGCGCAGCAGGCCAAGAATGGCGTCGCGGTTGCGCTCCGTGGCGGGAGCATAGCGCCTGAGATCGCCGCTGCCCGCTGCAACCGGGCCGGAACCGGGTTCCCACGGCTCCGGCTGGTCCGTCATTCGGCGGCCTGCGCCAGCGTGGGTTCGCTCCAGGTCAGGACCGGCTTGCGCGCTGCCAGCGTCTCATCAAGGCGGCGGCGCGGGGCGAAATAGGGCGCGCCCTTCAGCGCTTCATCGCCCGCCTTGGCGCGTTCCGCCAGGCTGCGCAGCGCCATGATGAACTGGTCGAGCGCGGCCTTGCTTTCCGTCTCGGTGGGTTCGACCAGCATCGCGCCATGGACGACCAGCGGAAAATACATGGTCATCGGGTGGAAGCCCTCGTCGATCAGCCCCTTGGCGATGTCGAGCGTGGTGAAGCCCTCGGCCAGCCCCTTGTCGCTGAACAGAGCCTCATGCATGCAGGGGCCGCTGCCGCCGAACGGCGCGTCCAGCACATCGTCCAGGCTGCGCAAGATGTAATTGGCGTTCAGCACCGCGTCACTCGCCACCTGGCGCAGACCGTCCGCGCCGTGGCTGAGGATATAAGTCAGCGCGCGGGTGAACATGCCCATCTGGCCGTGGAAGGCGACCATGCGGCCGAAGCTGCTGGCATGATGCTCCCCGGCCGTCTCTTCCTCGACCAGCGCGAAACCATTGCCCTGCTTTTCCACAAAGGGCAGCGGCGCGAAGGGGGCGAGCGCTTCCGACAGCACCACCGGGCCGGAACCCGGACCGCCGCCGCCATGGGGCGTGGAGAAGGTCTTGTGCAGGTTGATGTGCATGGCGTCGACGCCCAGGTCGCCGGGACGGACCCGGCCGACAATGGCGTTGAAGTTCGCACCGTCGCAATAGACGAAGGCTCCGGCGGCGTGGACCGCGTCGGAGATCGTCTTCATGTCGCGCTCGAACAGGCCGCAGGTGTTGGGGTTGGTGATCATCACCGCCGCGACGTCAGGGCCAAGGCGGGCCTTCAAGGCTTCCAGATCGACGCGGCCGTCCGGGGTCGCCGGAATATCCTCGACCTTGTAGCCGCAAAAAGCGGCGGTGGCCGGATTGGTGCCATGGGCGCTTTCCGGGACGAGGATGACGCTGCGGGCGTCGCCACGGGCTTCCAGCGCGGCGCGGATCGCCAGCAGGCCGCACAGCTCGCCATGCGCGCCTGCCTTGGGGCTCATCGCGACCGAATGCATGCCAGTCAGCTTTATGAGCCATTCGGCCAGTTCATGGATCACCGCCAGCGCGCCCTGCACCGTCGATTGGGGCGCAAGCGGGTGGAGATCCGCGAAACCGGGCATCCGCGCGACCTTTTCGTTGAGGCGCGGATTATGCTTCATCGTGCAGGAGCCAAGCGGGAACAGGCCAAGGTCGATGGCGTAATTCTGGCGGCTGAGGCGCGTATAATGGCGCACCGTTTCCTGTTCCGACAGGCCCGGCAGGCCGATGCCGTCCGTGCGGGCGAGATTGCCCAGGCGGCTGGCGACCTTCGGCGCTTCCGCGAAGTCGACGCCGGTGGTGTCGGTCGAACCGATCTCGAAGATCAGCGCCTCCTCCAGCATCAGCGCGCGGTTGCCCGTGGCGGTTGCGGGGGCCGTGTCGGCTTCGTCCAAGGCTTGCGGCGCGGTGGGGCGGCCTTCCTTCAGCATGGTCATGCCAGTTCCTCCTCAAGTGCCTTGGCAAAACTCTCGATATCCTCCGGCGTCACGGTTTCGGTGACGGCGACGACGAGGCCGTGGCCGATATCCGGCGCATCCGGGAACAGGCGGCCCAGCGACACGCCGCCCAGCACGCCCTTGTCGGCAAGGGTGCGAACGATTTCGCGGGCGTCCTTCGACAGAACCAGCGTGAACTCATTGAAGAAGCTGTCGTTGAGCAGCTTCACGCCCGGCACCTGCGCCAAACGGTCGGCCGCCTGACAGGCAAGCCCATGGTTGAGCGTGGCGAGTTCGCGCAAGCCCTTCTCGCCCAGCAGCGTCATGTGGATGCTGAACGCCAGCGCACAGAGGCCGGAATTGGTGCAGATGTTCGACGTCGCCTTTTCGCGGCGGATATGTTGCTCGCGGGTCGATAGGGTCAGCACGAAGCCGCGCTTGCCCGCCGCGTCCACCGTCTCGCCGCAGAGGCGGCCCGGCATCTGGCGGACATATTTCTGCTTGCACGCGAACAGGCCCAGATAAGGCCCGCCAAATTGCAGGCCGACGCCGATCGACTGGCCTTCACCCACCACGATGTCCGCGCCCATATGGCCCGGCGCCCGACAAGCGCCCAGCGCAACCGGCTCCGTCACGACGGCAACCAGCAGCGCGCCCGCCGCATGGGCAGCGTCCGCGAGCGGGGCCAAGTCAGCGATGCGGCCGAGAATGTCGGGATATTGGACGACGACGCAGCTCGTATCCTTGTCGATCCTGGCGATCAGCGCATCGATGTCCGTGACGGCGTCCAGGGTCGGCGCTTCATGCACCAGCGCGTCGCCGGTGAACTTCGCCATGGTGTTGGCGACCGAGACATAATGGGGATGCAGGCCGGAGGAGAGGATCGCCTTGCCCCGCTTGGTGATGCGGCGGGCCATGCCGATCGCCTCCCAGCAGGCGGTCGAGCCGTCATACATGGACGCGTTGGCGACATCGCAGCCGAGCAGGCGCGCCACCTGCGTCTGGAATTCGAACAGCACCTGGAGCGTGCCCTGAGCGATTTCCGGCTGATAGGGCGTATAGGCGGTCAGGAACTCGCCGCGCTGGATCAGATGATCGACGCTGGCGGGGACATGATGCCTGTAGGCGCCTGCGCCCAGGAAGAAGGGCGCCTCCCCTGCCGACAGATTTTTCCGCGCCAGGGCCGCCATGTGGCGCTCGACCGCCAGCTCGCTGGCATGATCGGGCAGGCCTGCGATCTTGTCGGAAAGCCGGGCTTCGGCGGGGACGTCCACGAACAGGTCATCGATGGAGGTCGCGCCGATGACAGACAGCATCTCCTGCCGGTCGGTGTCGGTAAGGGGTAGGTAGCGCATGATGTTTTCCTGCGGGCGTCATCCCCGCCTTCGCGGGGATGACGATGATAAGATCAGAGCGAGGCCACGAACTTCTTGTAAGCGGCTTCGTTCATCAGGCCTTCCAGCTCGCTCGCATCGGCAATGCGCAGCTTGAAGAACCAGCCGTCTTCCTCGGCGTCGCTGTTCACCAGCGCGGGTTCATCCTCCAGCGCGCCGTTGGTCTCGACGACTTCGCCGGAGATCGGCGCATAGACGTCCGAAGCGGCCTTGACCGACTCCACGACGGCGGCGTCGTCGCCCTTTTCGAAGCTGGTGCCTTCGGCGGGCAGTTCGACGAACACGATGTCGCCCAACTGTTCCTGCGCATAGTCGGTGATGCCGACGGTGGCGATTTCGCCCTCGACATCGATCCATTCATGTTCGTCGGTGAAATAACGGCTCATGGATTTACTCCCCTCGGAAAACAGTCAAGCCTTGCGGCGGTAACGGTGCGGCACGAACGGCATCGGCGCGACGGTGGCGGCGATGCGCTTGCCACGCACCTCGATCTCCAGCGCTTCGCCCAGCCCGGCATGGGGCAGGCTGACCCAGCCCATGGCGATCGGCGCGCCCACGGTCGGCGCGAAGCCGCCCGACGTCACCTCGCCCACCAGCACGTCGCCGGCATAGATCGCCGCGCCTTCACGCGCAGGCAAGCGGCCTTCGATCTTCAGGCCCACACGCTTCGAACCCGGCCCGTCGGCCAGTTCCTTCATCACGCGGGCATGGCCGATGAAGCCGCCTTCCTCGCGGCGGCGCTTCTGGATGGCGAAGCCCAGATCCGCGCCGATGGTGCTGACGGCGGGCGTCAGATCGTGACCATAGAGCGGCAAGCCCGCCTCCAGCCGCAACGAATCCCGCGCACCAAGACCGATCGGCTTCACCTGCGGCAGTTCGCACAGCGCCTCCGCCAGCAGCGCCGCATCCTCGGCGGGAACGCTGATCTCGAAGCCGTCCTCGCCGGTATAGCCCGAACGGCTGATCCATAGCGACACGCCGCGCCAGGTGAACGGGCCGGACTGCATGAAGATCAGCTCGGCGGTTTCAGGAATGAGCGCCGCCAGCGCCTCGCCCGCTTCCGGGCCTTGCAGGGCCAGCAGAGCCTGCTCGTCCATATGATTCATGACGACCTCATCGGGCAGATGCTCGATCATCCAGCCGATATCGTCATATTTGGTCGCGCCGTTGACGACCATATAGATGGCCGCGCCATCAAAGGCGTCGCCGCCAAGGCGCGAGACCATCAGATCATCGAGAATGCCGCCCTCTTCGTCCAGCAGCATCGAATAGCGCTGGCGGAAGGGTGTCAGTCCCTTGATGTCGCTCGGCAGCAGATGCTCCAGCGCCTCGTCCACGCCCTCGCCGGAGAAGGTGAGCTGACCCATATGGCTGACGTCGAACAGCCCGGCATGCTCGCGCGTCCAGGCATGTTCGGCCATGATGCCTTCATATTGGATCGGCATGTGATAGCCGGCAAAGCCGACCATTCGCGCACCCCTGCCACGATGCCAGGCATCCAGCGGCAGATCCTGCAGCGGCAATTCTTCTTCGAGATGAGCGATGTCGTCATTGCCGGACATGGGAGGTGGCCTTTCCGTACGAGTTACAGGCGACACACGCAGGCGTCCGGAGTCGGACCCATCGCGTCTGCCACCCCCTCTGTCACGGAACCTGAGAGCTTTGACCACCGGCCAATCGACCGGATGGCTTACCCCTTCGGTGGGACGGCGTTAAACCGTCCGCTTTCCAGAGTGCCTGCCCATGATGCGGTCCTTTGGCCTGAGAGATTCCGGGGCGGTTGCTCCTTCGGCGATGGGGTGGCCTGAAAGGCTTCCCATGCTCTCCCGCATCAAGTCCGGCGCCGAATCCTCGGCAACGGAGACCTCTTCGCATTGCGTCAAACGCGCCCCGGCGTCAATCGGGCAATCGGAGAGTATGAGCGGTTTTAGGCAATCTCCAGCCTGCCGAAGATTTCCGCATGGCGCTTTTCCGCATAACGATCGGTCATGCCGGCGATGAAATCCGCGATGTGGCGGCTGCGCTGCGGTTCGGACGAGACGCAATCGTCGCGCCATTCCTCGGGCATCAGCTTCGGATCGGCCTGATAGGCGCGGAAGAGGTCGATGACGATCACCCTCGCCCGGTCGGCCGCCGCAAGCTGCGTGGGATGGTGGTAGAGCGTGGCGTACATGAAACGCTTGAGTTCGCGCTCCTGCGCCGCCAGTTCGGGCGAGAAGGCGACCAGCGTGCGTCCAGCCCCACGGACATCGTCGACCGTTTTCACGCCGGCGTCCGCGATATTGGCCCGGGTAGCGGCGATCAGGTCGTTCGCCATGACCCCGATCTGCTCACGCACCAGTTCGCGCAGCAACCGGTCCTGGGGCACGTCGGGATAACGGACGCGAACGCGATCCCAGCAGATCCTGACCAGCGGAATGGTCAGCAACTGGTCCAGGCTCAGCAATCCGGCGCGCAGGCCGTCATCGATGTCGTGATTGTCATAGGCGATGTCGTCCGCGATCGCCGCCAACTGCGCCTCCAGCGAGGCATGGCTCGCAAGGTCGAGCGGAAACAGCGCGTCCACCTCTTGCATCGCCCAGCCGGGACGGGTGATCGGGCCATTATGCTTGGCCAGCCCCTCCAGCATTTCCCAGCTCAAATTCAGCCCCCGGAACAGCGGATAGGGGCTTTCCAGCAGCATCAGCGTGCGCAACGTATGGGCATTGTGATCGAAGCCGCCATGATCGTCGAGCGCCGCCTCCAGCGCATCCTCGCCTGCATGGCCGAAGGGTGGATGGCCGATGTCATGGGCGAGGCAAAGCGCCTCAGTCAGATCTTCGTTGAGGCCCAGGGTCCGCGCCGTGGTGCGGCCGATCTGCGCGACCTCCAGACTATGGGTCAGGCGGACGCGGAAATGATCGCCGTCGGGGGAGACGAACACCTGCGTCTTGTGCCGCAGGCGGCGGAAGGCGATGCTATGGATGATCCGGTCGCGGTCGCGCTGAAACACGTCGCGGGGGCCGCGCATCTCGCCGCCGGGTTCGGCGTGGAGGCGGCCCCGGCTCTTGCCGGGGTGCGATGCATAGGAAGCAAGCAGCGTCATGCCGCGCCCTTTAAAGCTGTTTCCCGTAATTGGCTACGCCGGCCTCGCGGTTCCGAGTCTCCAGATGGTCCATCCGACCTGAAATCGCTCTACTTGGCCGGGAGCTGTTCAACGACCTCCCCGGCATCGCTTTTCCAGGCAAACACGTCCGCCCCTGCCGATTTGAGCTTGTCCGCCAGCGCCTTGGCGCGGGCGAAGCTGCTGAACGGTCCGACCAGCAGGCGGTTGGTTCGGCCCCAGCCCGCGACCCAGGCATCCTGGGGTTCGAGCGAGTCATATTTCTTGCGTAGCCCCTTCATGGTGAAGGCCAGCGCACCCTTGTTCGCTCCCGTACCCACCTGAAGCCAGTTGCGCGAGGGATTGGCGGCAAGGCGCGCCTTTTCCTCGGCGGCCTTCTTCTTTTCTTCTGCCAGTTGCTTCGCCTTGGCGTCTGCTTCCGCCTTTGCCTTGGCGGCAGCGGCCTTCTTCGCCTTTTCCGCGGCAACAGCGGCGGCGGTTTCGCGTTCGGCGCGGCGGGCTGCCTGCATCTGCGCGATTTCGGAAAGGTCCACCGCGACGACGCTCGATTGGCGTTCGGATTCCGGCACGTCGATGGCGTGGATGATGTCGGCCAGCGACCGGGTCACGGCGGGGTCGATCTGCGGCTGGGGCGCGGTTGCCGGAGGCGCGGCTTCAGCCATAGCGGCAGGAGGGGTGGCTGGCGGAGTAGGTGCGGGCGCCGGGACGGGCGCGCTCTGCGGTTGTGGCACGGGCGAACGAGGCACGGACGCCTGCGCCAGCGTGATCGCGTTGAGCTGACTGGCCGATGGGCTGGCGGGCGTGGCAGGCTGGGCCGGGACAGACTCGAAACCGGGCGCCGGTGGACCCTGCACATTCGCGGCAGGAATGGTGGCCTGTTGTGCTGCGCGGGGCGCAGCCTGAGGTGTGGAAGCGGGCGCCTGCGCTGGTCGAGCGGCGGCTTCCCGTGTCGGCGCAGGCTGATAGGAAGGCGGCGCGGCGACCGGACGAGGCGGCCCTTCCGCCTGGGCGAGCGTGGCGCTGCCCGCCCCATTGCGGCGCGAACGATCCTGCCGTCCGGCCTTGGCAGCTTGCGGCGTCTCGGCAACCGGCGGCCTGGCGGTTGACGCCGCTGACGCAAAGGCTGGCGGCGTCGGCGTCACGGCGGCGATGGTCGTGCCGACATTGGCCGGGAAATGCCCGAAATGCACGGCCGCCGCTTTCTGGGCCGCCGTCAGATAGGGCATTTTCTGCATATAGGGCAGGATCGCCGTGGCGAGTTGCGACGGCATGGTCTGCTCGGCAATCTTCTTCGCGTCGGCCTGCCGGTTGTTCATCGCCAGGATGAAGGCGCGGTAGCGCCAGGCGGCACGGTCGCTCTTGTAAAGCAGCGGTTTCAGCACCCGTTCCGCCGCATCCACCTGCCCCGATATGCCAAGGGACGCCGCGTAGCGATGGGTCAGTTCCACATCATCGGGCGTCCGCTGGAGCGCCGCCTGATAATCGCGCTGCGCCCCGGCCTGATCGCCGGTCATGTCCTTGGCAAGGCCGCGATCGGACAGCAGCACCACTTCGGAATAGCCCAGCCGCGTTGCCTGATCGAACAGGCGCAGCGCCTCGCCCGGATTCTGGTTCTTGAGCATCACCCGGCCAAGGCCCGCCTTCACCTTGCCATTATTCGGCTGGAGCATGTCGGCGCGCGCGAAAAAGCCCGCCGCCGCACGCGCGTCGTCCATGTCGAGCGCCGCCTCGCCCGCGCCGATCAGCGCTGCCACATCGCGCGGATTGGACGCCAGACGCGCGAGATTAGTGTTGAGATTTTCCGCGCTGGAAGGGCGCATCCCCTGCACCTGAGCCGGTTGTGCCAGAATTGGTTGTGCTGGCGCGAGGCCCGCTAAAAGCAGCCCGCCCAGAATCCATATGTCATAACGTCTCACAGGCAGCCCTTTAGCGGAAGGAAGCGGGGCAAGGGAATATGTCGAAAGAAAAAGCGCGCCCGGTTGCCCATGGCAGCCGATAGCGCGCTTGTCCTGCTGAGGCGGGGCCGAAGCCCGCGTCCGATTACTGGTTGCTCTGACGGTTCAGGAAACGCGGAATATCCGGAGTCGGCGCGCCATCATCGCTGGCCGCGGCGCCCTTGTCCGCGCCACGGGTAAGACCCGCCATCCGCTCGAACAGCGTCCCGCCGGTGGCGACACGCGGAGCCGCCTGCGGCGCGGGGGCCGGAGCCGGCTTGGCTTCGGCTTCCTCAGCGCCTAGCAGCAATTCGTCTTGCGAGGGGTCTTCATCCGAGAAGACGGCGGCCGGACGCGTCGGCGTGAAAGGCGCAGGCTTGGGCTGTTCCGCGACCGGCGGGGTCAGCGGCGCAGGGGCAGGCGCCGCAGGCACGTCCAGTTCCAGCGTTTCAGGTTCCGGCTCGGGCGCGGCGGCCGGCGCAGGGGCCGGAACCGGCTGCGGCGCGGACCTGGACGCGGCGGCAGTCGGCACAGCGACGGCCGGACGGCTGGCGAAGCTGAACGGCTGCGTCAACGGCGCGGCAGCGGCGCCTGCATCGCTGTCGATGCCGGTGGCGACCACCGACACGCGGATCTTGCCGTTCAGATTGTCGTTGAACGCCGAACCCCAGATGATGTTGGCATCCGGATCGACCAGCTCGCGGATATGGTTGGCGGCTTCGTCCACTTCCATCAGGCGCATGTCGTCGCCGCCGACGATGGAGACGATGACGCCCTTCGCGCCACGCATCGACACACCGTCGAGCAGCGGGTTGGCGATCGCCTTTTCCGCCGCCTGGAGCGCGCGGCCGTCGCCTTCGGCCTCGCCGGTGCCCATCATCGCCTTGCCCATCTCGCCCATGACCGAGCGGACGTCGGCAAAGTCGAGATTGATGAGGCCCGGCATGACCATCAGGTCGGTGATGCCGCGAACGCCCTGCTGCAACACCTCGTCCGCCATCTGGAAGGCTTCCTTGAAGGTGGTGTTCGGGTTGGCGATCAGGAACAGATTCTGGTTCGGGATGACGATGAGGGTATCGACATGCTTTTGCAGTTCCTCGATGCCGCTTTCCGCCGACTTCATGCGGCGGTTGCCCTCGAAGGTGAAGGGCTTGGTCACGACGCCGACAGTCAGAATGCCGCGATCGCGCGCAGCCTTGGCGATGACGGGAGCAGCGCCTGTGCCGGTGCCGCCGCCCATGCCGGCGGCGATGAAGCACATATGCGCGCCGTCCAGAGCCTGCTCGACCGAAGCGATGGTTTCCTCAGCCGCTGCCTTGCCGATTTCGGGGCGGGAGCCTGCGCCCAGGCCTTCGGTGATCTGCGGACCAAGCTGGATGCGCCGTTCCGCGGGCGAGGCGTTCAGCGCCTGCGCATCGGTATTGGCGACGATGAAATCAACGCCCTCGACCGAGGCGGCGATCATGTTCGCGATGGCGTTGCCGCCCGCGCCGCCGACGCCGATCACCGCGATGCGTGGCTTCAACTCGTCCACATGCGGTGGGCTGATTTCAATGCTCATAAATTCTAGCTCCCTCCAGCTTCGGTGACGTGAGCGAAACTGTCATCGAAGGTTAATGCAACAGATGATGGCGTAATTCACCAGTAAATTTCGCCTGACTTCACTTTATTTCAATAGTTCGTCTTCATGGCTTTGACCATTCTTTGCCACCAGGCAGGCGCACCGATACGATGAACCGTCTGAGAGGCAGGCGCTATCGTTCTAAGATCAACCGGGTTCGAAGCGCCGTAAAGCGCAAGACCGGCCAAAGTCGCAAAGGCCGGACCGCTATGCGCCTCGGGCAAGGCGGCGAGGCCACGGGGCCGCCCGATGCGCACGGCGCGCCCTAAAGCACCCTGGGCATAGTCGGCAATGCCCTTCATTTCGGCGCCGCCGCCGGTCAGCACCACTTGCCGCCCCGTGGGCGTGTTGAAACCCATGCCGGCGAGCGCGGCGTTCACCTCGACCATGATCTGGTTCAGCCGCTCGCAGATCACCGCCACCAGCGCGGCGCGAGTGATCTTGCCGCCATCGGCGTTGGGACCGGCGCTCTGGCCGGGAATGGCGACATCGCCATGGGGCGCGGCGATCTCGATCATGTCCCGGAAATCGCGGCGATTCTGCATGGCGGAGCCGTAGAAGCATTTGATCCGCTCCGCCTGGCTGCGGCGGATACCGAAGGCGGAAGCGATGTCGTCGGTGATATCCGACGCGCCGATGGGAATGCTGTGCAGGCCGACCAGCATGCCACCCGCATAAAGCGAGACATTGGTGACGCCCGCACCCAATTCGACCAACGCGACGCCCAAGTCCCTCTCCTCTTCGGACAGGCAGGCCAGGCCGGTGGCAATAGGCGAAGCGACGATGCTGTTCACATTGAGATAAGCCCCTCGAACGCACAGGTCGAGATTGGCCAGCGGCGCGCCATCGGCCAGCACCACATGGATATCGACGCCCAGCAGGTCGGCATGCATGCCCAGCGGCTTCTTCACCGGCACGCGGCCATTGATGGTGAAACAGGTCGGCTGCGCGTGCAGAACCACGCGCCCTTCGGGATCGATGCCCTGCTGGCCGGTGGTAAGCAGGTCATCGATATCGGCCTGCTCGACGCGATATCCGCCCATGTCGCGCTCGACCGTGACGACGTCGCTGACGAGAGAGCCACCCGAAAAGCTGACCCAGACATCCTCGATATTCGTGCCCGCCACGCGCTCGGCCTGCTCGACCGTTTCACGCACGGCCAATTCTGTCCGCTCCATGTCGGCAATGAAGCCGCGCCGCACGCCCCGGCTTTCGCGTTGGCCCGTCCCCAAAATCGCCAGTTCGCCATTTTCGGTGCGCCCCGCGATCAGCGCGGACACCTTCCACGATCCGATATCGATCGCGGTGACGAACTTTTCGACCTTGGGTTGAGCCATGGAGTCAGCCTTCCTCGCCCTTGGCGGGCGCGTCCGCGCTTGCCGCAGGCTTTTCGCTGGACGTGCCGGTGCCCTGGCCCTGCGGCAGGCGCAGCACGAAGCGGTCGGGATCGCGCATGTCGAACTTGACGATGCCCCGGCCCAGCAGCCGGTTCACGCCATCCATCCGCGCGAAATTGACGAGCGCCGTGGCCGACGGCTTGTCGCCTTCGGGCAGGGATAGCGTCTCACCCGACTGAAAGCGCAAATCCCAGCGCCGGTCCCCGACCCAGGTGGCGCCAGCCAGCATGGGCTTCAGCGCAGGCGCATTTTCCATCAACTTGTTGAGGCCCGCCGTCTGGAGATTGGCATTGGGGCCGACCACCAGCGGCAAATCGGGCATCGCGCCCGCGGACACCGATTGCAGCACCACGCCCTGCACGTCGATCAGATGGAGTTGGCCGTCATGCTGCCAAACCGCCACCGGATCGCGCTCGACGATATCGACCACCAGCGTATCGGGCAGGCGGCGGGAAATGCGCGCATCCTTGACCCAGCCAAGCTTCAGCATGTCGTCCCGCACCTTGGGCAGATCGAGCGACAGCATGGAGCGGCTCACCTGTCCCAGCGCGATATTGTAGATGGGCAGTTCGTCCATCCGCTCGACGCCGCGCACTTCGACCTTCTCGACCTCGAAACCCGCATTGGCGGCGAGTTCGGAGGCCTTCTGCCCGGCCATGGCGGGAAGACCCATCAGCATGGCTATGCCGACCAAGCCCGCTAGCACAATGCTAACGATGGCCCAGCTCGCCATGCGTTGGAGCGTTTCCTCGCTGAAAGGGAGCAGGTCGAGCAGGCTGTCGACCCAGTTCCGGCGCTTGACCGAGCGGCCCCTCCCTCCGCTGCGGCCGCGCGCGCCGGTCGCGCGCGTCAGCCGCGCCGTCCCGCCACGCCGGATGCGTGCTTCAGCCATGATCTGCCCCCTTTGCGCGCTGCTTCCCCTTCAACGCGTCCTCGACAATACGCTCCACCAGCTCGGCATAGTCAATGCCCAGCTTCGCCGCCTGTTCGGGAACAAGGCTTAAGGGCGTCATTCCCGGCTGGGTGTTCACTTCGAGCAGGAACAGCCCCTCGATCCCCTGATTGTCGTCCCAGCGGAAATCGGAGCGCGACGCGCCCTTGCAGCCCAGCAGTTGATGGGCGCGCAGAGCGATCGCCTTGCAGGCTTCCGCGATCTCGTTGGGAATCTCCGCCGGGCAGACATGCTCGGTCATGCCGTCGGTATATTTGGCGTCGAAATCGTAGAAGCCGCTTTTCGGGCGCAGTTCCGTCACCAGCAACGCCTCATCGCCCAGCACGGCGGTCGTCAGTTCCCGGCCGCGAATATAGGGTTCGGCCAGCAGCTCATCGAAATGCAGCCACGGCCCCTCGACATCCCGGCCGATGGGCGAGCCGTAATTGCCGTCCTGCGTCACGATGGCGACGCCGACCGAGCTGCCCTCATTGACCGGCTTCACCACATAGGGGCGCGGCAGCGGATCGGCTTCGAACAGGCTTTCGCTGCTCACGATATGGCCGCCGGGCATGGGGATGCCATGGGGCACCAGCGCCTGCTTGGTAAGTTGCTTGTCGATGGCGATGACCGATGTGGCGAGGCCCGAATGGGTGTAGGTGAGGCCCATCAGATCCATCATGCCCTGCACCGTGCCATCCTCGCCAGGGACGCCGTGGAGGGCGTTGAACACGACATCGGGCCTCGTTTCGGAGAGGCGCAGGGCCACGTCGCGGCCCATGTCGATGCGCGTGACCTTATGGCCGCGCGATTCCAGCGCCTTGGCGACGCCCTCGCCGCTCGACAGCGAAACAGGCCGCTCGGCGGACCAGCCACCCATCAGGACGGCGACATGCCAAGGGCCACGGCTCACTTGCTTACTCCCACAAGATTTTCCCGATTGGCATCGTCGGCCAACAGGCCGACACGCTGTATTTCCCATTCCAGTTCAATGCCGCTCTTTTCCCTGACGCGGCGGCGGACTTCCTCGCCCAAGGCCTCGATGTCCGCGCTGGTCGCGTCACCAAGGTTGAGGAGGAAATTGGTGTGCTTTTCCGAAACCTGCGCGCCACCCAGTTGCAGACCACGGCAACCGGCTTCATCCACCAGCGCCCAGGCCTTGTGACCTTCGGGGTTCTTGAAGGTCGAGCCGCCGGTCTTGCTACGGAGCGGCTGGCTTTCCTCACGGGCGGCAGCGATGCGGTCCATTTCCGCCTGGATTGCAGCAGGTTCGCCCGGAACGCCCCGGAAAACAGCGCTCACGACAACCGCGCCTTCGGGCAAAGTGCTGTGACGGTAGGTGTAACCCAGCGCGTCGAGCGGCAGCGTGACCACCTCGCCGGAACGCAACACGACTTCGCATTCCACGAGAATATCGCAGGTTTCGCGGCCATAGGCGCCGCCATTCATCCGCACGAAACCGCCGACCGTGCCGGGGATCGAGCGCAGAAACTCCAGCCCCGATATGCCTGCATCGCGCGCGGTCGAGGAAACGAGAATACCCGAAGCCCCTCCCCCGCAGCTCAGGGTCGTCGCGTCGATCTGCTCGACCTTGGCGAAGGGCTTGCCGAGGCGCACGACCACACCTGGAACGCCGCCATCGCGGACGATCAGGTTGGAGCCGAGGCCCAACGCCATCACCGGGATCGCCGGGTCCAAATCACGCAGAAAATCCGAGAGATCCTCCACATCCTTCGGCTCGAACAGCCATTGCGCAAGACCCCCCGTCTTGAACCAGACGAGGGGGCCAAGCGGCGCATCAGGCTTGAGCGAACCGCGAACCGAGGGAAGAGCCGTCGCCGCCAACCTCAATCGCGTATCCCCCAGAGCCGCATCCAGCCCTTCATCGCCTTCATGCCCGCTTCGCCCGCCTGGGTCGCGGCATGCCCGGCCTCGACATTGCGCTGCGCCGTATCGACCATTTCGCGGGCGACTTCGATGCCTTGCATCTGAATGTCGATTATCCGCTTCTGCATTTCCAGGCCGACATTGAACAGTTCGAACATCAGGCGGCCTCTTTCGCTGCAACGGCAGCAGCAAGCCCCGCCGCCCATTTTGTGATGTCCCCCGCGCCGAGACAGATGATCATGTCGTCCGCCTGAACATCAGCGGCGATCACGCGGGCAAGCTCATCGGCTCCTTCGACGATCGAAGCGCGATGATGCCCCCGGCGCTTCAAACCCGCGACCAGTTCGGCACTGTCCACGCCCTCGATCGGCTGCTCGCCCGCCGGATAAACCGGGGCGGCATAGACGATGTCGGCGTCGTTGAAGGCTTGTTGGAACTCGTCCATCAGGTCGCGCAGACGGGTGAAGCGGTGCGGCTGGACCACGGCGATGACGCGGCCTTTAGCCCCTTCACGGGCGGCAGCCAGTACCGCCTTGATCTCGACCGGATGGTGGCCATAATCGTCGATGACCGTGGCCGTGCCGCCGTCGACGGCGATTTCCCCGACCTTGGTGAAGCGCCGCTTCACCCCGCCGAATTTGGCGAAGCCGGTCTGGATCGTGGTGTCGTTGATCCCCATTTGCAGCGCCACGCCGATCGCCGCCATGGCGTTCAGCACATTGTGGCGGCCGGGCATCGGCATTTCGATCCCTTCGATGCGGCGGGTCGAGCCGTCCCGCTCGCGGATCTGCACATCGAAGCGGTTGCCGCCGGGGATAGGCTGGACATTCTCGCCGCGAATATCGGCCTGCGCCGAGAAGCCGTAAGTAACGATGCGCCGGTCCTGCACGCGGGGCAGGATCGCCTGCACTTCCGGATGATCGAGGCACAGCATCGCCGCGCCATAGAAAGGCACATTCTCGACGAATTCGACAAAGGCGTCCTTCACCTTGTCGAAGCTACCATAATGGTCGAGATGCTCGGGATCGATATTGGTCACGACCGCCAGCGTGCCGTCGAGCCGCAGGAAGCTGCCGTCGCTCTCATCGGCTTCGACCACCATCCAGTCGCTCTTGCCGAGACGGGCGTTGGAGCCATAGCTGTTGATGATGCCGCCATTGATGACGGTCGGGTCCACCCCGCCCGCGTCCAGCAGCGCCGCGACCATGGAGGTGGTCGTCGTCTTGCCATGCGTGCCCGCAATCGCGACCGTGGATTTGAGCCGCATCAGTTCCGCCAGCATTTCCGCGCGGCGGATGACGGGGACACGCTTTTCCAGCGCCAGATCGACTTCCGGATTGCCTTTCTTGATCGCGGTGGAGGTCACGACCACGGCGGCATCGCCCAGATTTTCGGCCTTGTGGCCGATCATCACATCGATGCCCTTCTTGCGCAGCCCCTCGACCACATAGCCTTCGGCGACGTCAGACCCCTGAACCTTGTAACCCAGATTATGCATCACCTCAGCGATGCCGGACATGCCGATGCCGCCAATGCCGATGAAATGGATCGTGCCGATGTCGGTGCCGACACCCTTCATGCGGGAACTCCCTGGAGATTAAGGCTGGTCGGCGTAGGGCCGACACGCAGCGGGTCATTGACGATGGGCGCGGGGCCGATGCTTTCCAGCAGGTCGGCCATGTCACGCGCGGCATTGGGGCGGCCGCAGGCGCGAGCGCGCTTCGCGGCATTCTGTAGGGCGCCGGGTTCCAGCGCCATCTTCTGCATCTGCTTGGCGAGTTCGACCGCCGTGAAGCGCGCCTGCGGGATGGTGCGCGCACCGCCCGCCTCGGTCATTTCTCGGGCATTGGCGGTCTGGTGATCGTCCATGGCGCTCGGCAGCGGGATCAGGATCGCCGGACGGCCCGCGCAGGTCAATTCCGCCAGCGTCGAAGCGCCCGCGCGCGCGATCACCAGATGCGACCAGCCCAGTTTCTCCGGCACATCGTTGAAATAGGTCGCGAGATCCGCAGGGATTTCGAGATCGGCGTAGAGCTTGCGCACACGTTCGATATCCTCGGCGCGGCATTGCTGGGTGACTTGCAGACGGCGGCGGAGGCTCAAAGGCAACATGCCCAGGCCATCGGGCACCACGCTGGAAAGGATCGTCGCCCCCTGGCTGCCGCCGATCACCAGTACGCGGAAGACGCTTTCGTCGGTCAGCGCCGGAAATTCCTCCTCGCGCAGATGCTTCACTTCCTCGCGCACCGGATTGCCGATCAGGTGGACCTTCCCGGCATATTTGTCCTTGAGCCGTCCGACCTCCGGATAAG
This sequence comes from Sphingobium sp. TKS, assembly GCF_001563265.1. Lineage (NCBI taxonomy): Bacteria > Pseudomonadati > Pseudomonadota > Alphaproteobacteria > Sphingomonadales > Sphingobiaceae > Sphingobium > Sphingobium sp. TKS. Next base: position 3,360,561 of record NZ_CP005083.1, read on the forward strand.
CGGTCGCGATGGCATCGACCCGTCCGGCCAGATAGCGGTTCACCCGGCCCAACACCGCATTCTGTTCATGGATGGCGGTCGGGATACCGTCGGCCAGCGCGCCGAGCAGCGCAGGCATGGCCGGATAGCCCCCAAAACCCACCACAGCAGTTGGACGGAAGGTTTCGTTGAGCCGTCGCGCCATCGCCCGGCCCGCGAGGATCGCATTCAAGGCGCCCGGCCAGCTTTTGGGATTCTTGGTCATCCGCCCTGCGGGCATGACATGGACCTGCGCCTTATCGAAAATGCCGGGAATCTTCGCGCCGCGCTCATCGGTCACCAGAGCGACATGATGGCCGCGCAGCATCAGCTCTTCCGCGACGGCATGCGCCGGAATCATATGACCACCCGTCCCGCCTGCGGCGAGGACGAAGTGACGGGAAATGCTCATCGACCACTCCATTTGACGACCGTGTGCCGACCCATGAAGGGGTTGCGCCGCGTGAACGCGAGCAACAGGCCGACGCCGATACAAAGCGCCAGCATAGAGGAGCCACCGTAGCTGATAAAGGGCAGCGTCATGCCCTTGGACGGAAATATCTGGGCATTGACGCCCATGTTGATGATCGCCTGTAAGCCAAACTGGGTGGTGAGGCCTGCTGCTGCGAGGATGGTGAAATTATCATCCTCATCCAGCATCCGCAGGAAAACGCGCACGACGATGGCCAGATAGACGCAGGCGATGCCGATGCAGGCGAGCAGGCCGAACTCTTCCCCGATCACGGAGAAGATATAGTCGGTATGCGCTTCGGGCAGGCGAAATTTATTCTGCCCGCCGCCAGGTCCGACGCCCAGAAAGCCGCCATGGGTGATGGTGCGGAAAGCCAGTTCGGTCTGGTCCGGCCCGGTATCCTGCGCCACGCCGATGCCGAGAAAGTCGTTGATGCGCTGGCGGCCATTCTCATAGAATATGTACATTAATACCAAGCCACCCAGCCCGCCGCCCGCCAAACCGCCAATGGCGCGCATCGACACGCCCGACAGCAGCAGCAGCCCGCCCCAGCAGGCGAGGAAGATCACCGTCTGACCAAAGTCCGGTTGCCGCATCAGTACCACCGCGATCATCGCGGTGGTCACGAAGGTCAACTGGATCACCGGCAGCGTCATATCCTTGCCGCGCAGCGACAACAGCCAGGCCATCGTCACCACATAGACGGGCTTCAGAAACTCGGACGGCTGGAAACGAAAGCCCGGCAGGTCGATCCAGCGCTTCGCCCCGTTCACCGTGGACCCGAGCACCGGCACCAACAATAATGCCAGCGCAAAGACGATGCACAGGCAGAAAGCCAGCCGCCGCGCCTGTGTCCGGGGCAGCATGGAGATCACCAGCATGATCGGCAGGCCGATGAACACCCACATCAGCTGGCGGTAGAAATAGATGAGAGGCGTCACGGAAACCGTGCTCGTGGACCGGTCGATCGCCGCCACGGGCGAAGCCGCCGCCACCGCCACCAGCCCGATCGCCATCAGTGCGACGATCAGCGACAGCAGCACACGGTCGATTTCCCAGAACCAGATGGCCAGCGCCGTGCGCTCACGCGGGACGGTACGGTTCCTGAACTCCCTGACCAGTTCACCAGCTCTGGACATGCCTCTTGCCCCTCTATTCCAGTGCCGCGACGGCGGCGGCGAAGGCATCGCCCCTCGCCTCGAAATCGCGGAACTGGTCGAAACTCGCGCAGGCGGGCGACAGCAGCACCACATCCCCCGGCTGGGCCACCCTCGCCGCGCGGCGAACGGCGGCGGATAGCATTTCCGAGTCATCCACCGCCATAGAGCCACGCAACAACTCAGCGAACATAGGCCCCGCTTCACCGATGGTGTAGGCCTGTGCCACATTGTCGAAATAGGGTGCGCACTCGTCCAGATTGTCGGTCTTGGCGAGGCCACCGACGATCCAGTGCAGCCGTTTGCGGCCCTCGACCGGCGGATAGGCCGCCAGAGCGGGCGCGGTCGAGGCTGCGTTGGTCGCCTTGCTGTCGTTGACGTAGAGGACGCCGTTCAGTTCCCGCACCCGCTGCATCCGGTGCGGGAGCGAGGCGTAGCTGGCAAGGGCGGCTTTGATCGTAGCAGGATCAATACCGAGCGCCGCAGCCGTTACCATCGCGACTGCGGCATTCTGCGCATTATGCGGCCCTTGCAGCGAGGGCCAGCCACGCTGTTCCACAGGATCAACCAACCCGGACGACACCTCGACCACATCTTCTCCACCGCCACGGGCCTGGCAGACCTGGGCGAGGATGGAACGGCTCGGTTCATCTTCGGCCGCAATGATGGCGCGGTGCCCCGCCGACTGCATTTCAAACAGACGCGCCTTGGACGCTACATAGCCTTCAAAGCCATTATAGCGGTCCAGATGGTCCGGCGTGATGTTGAGCAGCACCGCCACATCGCAATCGAGGCTCTGCGTCAGGTCGATCTGATAGCTCGACAGCTCCAGCACATAGACGCCGCCCTCCGGCAGTGGATCCTGCCCGAGAATGGGAAGGCCGATATTGCCGCCCATGCGCGTCGGGATGCCCGCCGTCTCGATGATATGATGGACCAGCGCGGTGGTGGTCGACTTGCCGTTGGTGCCGGTGATCCCGACCACGCGATGCTTGGGCAGCGCCGGGCGGGCCAGCGCGAACAGCTCTATGTCGCCGATGATCGGTACGCCCGCCAATTTGGCGTGCATGGCGATGGGATGCTTGTTGAGCGGCACGCCGGGCGAAACGACCACGCCGTCAAAGCCCTTGAGGTCGATCTCAGCCGGATCGGCCAGTTCCGCCTTGTCCGCGACAGCCGCGCGGGCTTCGTCGCGGCTATCCCAGGCGACGACCTGCGCCCCGCTTTCCGCCAGGCATTCGACTGTGGCGAGGCCGGAACGGGCCAGACCCAGCACCGCATATTTCTTGCCCGCAAAGACGTCGGATACGATCCCCATGGCGCTCACCGGAGCTTCAGAGTGGCGAGGCCGGCCAGGGCCAGCACGAAGGAAATGATCCAGAAACGGATCACGACGGTCGGTTCGGCCCAGCCTAGCTGTTCGAAATGATGGTGGATCGGCGCCATCTTGAACACGCGCTTGCCGGTCCGCTTGTAGAAGAAGACCTGGATGATGACGGACATGGCCTCGACCACGAACAGCCCGCCGATCACGCCCAGCACGATTTCATGATGCGCGGTGACGGCGATCACGCCAATGGTGCCACCGAGCGCAAGACTGCCCGTATCGCCCATGAACACGGCCGCAGGCGGTGCGTTGAACCAGAGGAAGGCCAGGCCCGCCCCGATGATTGCCCCGCAAAGAATGGTGAGGTTGCCCGCGCCGGGCACATGCGGAATGCCCAGATAGCCCGCAAAGTCCGCGCGGCCGACCAGATAGACGATCGCCATGAAGGCCATGCAGGCGATGATCACCGGCATGGTGGCGAGGCCATCAAGACCGTCAGTCAGGTTCACCGCATTGCCGAAAGCCACGATCACGAACGCTGCGAACAGGAAGTAAAACGGCCCCAACTCGATCGCCGGGCCATTGTAGAAAGGCACATAAAGCGCGGTATTGCCATGCTGGCTGACAATCAGCCATGCCGCAAAACCCGCGATCAGAAACTCGAAGGCCAGACGCATCTTGCCCGAAAGCCCCTTGTGGCTGGCCTTCGTCACCTTGTCATAATCGTCGAGGAAGCCGATGGCGCCAAAGCCCAAAGTCACGAACAGGCAGGCCCATACGTAAATGGACGACAGGTCCATCCACAGCAGCACCGACGATACCACCGACGTCAGGATCATCAGCCCGCCCATGGTCGGCGTGCCGCGCTTGGCAAGGTGGGTCTGCGGGCCGTCGTCGCGGATCGGCTGCCCCTTGCCCTGCCGCACCCGCAGCCAGCCGATGAAGCGCGGCCCGATCACCAACCCGATGATCAACGCCGTCGCAATCGCGGCGCCAGCGCGGAAGCTGAGATAACGGATGAGGTTGAACACACCCGCGAAATCCATGGTCTGGGCAAGCCAGTAGAGCATCAGTTCGTCTTTTCCTTGAGCGCGGCGACGAGCCTCGACAAGCCAATGCCGTTCGAGCCTTTCACCAGAATCGCGTCACCCGCGCGCATTTCCCTTTGAATAAGATCAGTTGCATTCGCCGTGTCCGACACATGATCAAAAGCGATCACGCCGCCGAGCGCATCCGCCAAAGATTGCATTTCCTCGCCAACGAGGATGGCATAATCCACCTGTCCCGCCGTCAGCGGTTCGACCAGCCCGGCGTGCAGCTCCCGGCTCCGGTCGCCCAGCTCGCGCATGCCGCCCAGCACGGCGACGCGGCGCCTGGCCTGCTCCCGGCCCAACTGCTTGAGCGTCGCCGCCATGCTCAGCGGATTGGCGTTGTAGCTTTCATCGATCAGCAGCGCCTCGCCGCCCTCAACCGGCACAATGCGCCGCTCGCCCCGGCCCGGCAGCCCCGGCATCTCCGCCAGAGCCAGCCCCGCCGCCGCCAGGTCGCCGCCCAGCGCCTCGACCGCCGCCAGCACGGCCAGCGCATTGGACACCCAATGCTCGCCTGGCGCGCCCACGGTGAAGCATAGTTCCACGCCGGGCAGCGTCGCCGTGACCAGCGTGCCGCCGCCCGCCGCCGGCACCATTTCGCGGGCGCGGACATCGGCCTCCGGATCAAAGCCGAAGGTCAGGATGCGCGCGGCATGCCGCTCCGCCTTGGCATAAAGGGTGGCGACATGGGGGCTGTCATAGGGGATGACCGCCGTGCCGCCCGGTTCCAGCCCTTCGAAAATTTCGGCCTTGGCCTCCGCGATCTTCTCCTCGGTGCCGAAAAATTCGATATGGGCGGGCGCGATGGCGGTGACGATGGCGACATGCGGTCGCACCTGCTGCGTCAGCGCAGCCAGTTCGCCCGCATGGTTCATGCCCATTTCGAACACGCCGAAGGCCGAGTCCCGCGCCATGCGCGCCAGGCTGAGGGGCACGCCGACATGATTATTATAGCTTTTGACCGAACGATGCACTTTGCCGGGGCAGATCCGGTCGAGCGCATGGAACAGCGCTTCCTTGGTGCCGGTCTTCCCAACCGATCCAGTGACGCCGACCACCTTGCCCTGCATCCGGGCGCGCGAGGCCCGGCCCAAAGCCACCAGCGCCGCCGCGCTGTCGGGCACCAGCACATGCGGCTGGGCGATCGGTTCGCTGACGATGGCGCCCGCCGCGCCCTGCCCGAAGGCTTTTTCCACGAAACGATGGCCGTCCGTCGTTTCGCCCTTCATCGCGACGAACAGGTCGCCGCCCGTCACTTCGCGGCTGTCGAACGCCATGCCAGAAACGGCGAAGGGCGCCGAAGCGACGCCCCCTGTGGCCTGCACAATCTCTTCGGAGGTCCACAATGCGCTCATCCAGCGCATTCCCGCGCCACGGTCACATCGTCAAAGGGCAACACACGGTCCCCGATAATCTGCCCCTGCTCATGCCCCTTGCCCGCAAGCAGCACGATATCATCCGCGCCCGCCTGCGCAATGGCGGCGGCAATGGCGGCGCGGCGCCCACCAATCTCCTCTGCCCCCGGCGCGCCTGCCATCACGGCGGCGCGGATCGAGGAAGGTTCCTCCGAACGCGGATTGTCGTCGGTCACGATCACATGGTCGGCCAGTTCCGCCGCGACCTTGCCCATTTGCGGCCGCTTGCCTGCATCGCGGTCTCCGCCCGCGCCGAACAGCGCGATCAAGCGCCCACGCGTATGCGGACGCAGCGCCTCGATCGCCGCGCGCAGGCCATCGGGCGTATGCGCATAATCGACATAGACCGGCGCGCCCGCTCTGGTGATGACGGCCCGTTCCAGCCGCCCGCGCACCGGCTGCACCCGGCCGAGCAGTTCCAGCACCTTGGCCACATCTTCGCCGCCCGCGATCACCAGCCCGGCGGCGGTCAGCGCATTGGCGGCCTGATAGGCGCCGATCAGCGGCAAATTCACTTTATAGAGTTTGCCCTCGACCTCGACTTCCAGCGCCTGGCCCAACTGGGTCGGGGTGCGGTTGGCAAGGCGAAAGCCAAGCCCCTGCACCCCGACGCTCAGCACACGAAGCCCCCGCTTCGTAGCCCGCTGGATGACCTTGTCCGACCACTCGTCATCGGCCCAGACGACCGCCGTGCCATCGGGCGCGACCACCTCGTCGAACAGCCGCATCTTGGCCTCGAAATAGCTGTCCATGTCGCCATGATAATCGAGATGATCGCGCGACAGGTTGGTGAAGGCGCCGACCGACACCGGCAGCCCTTCGGTGCGATATTGAGCAAGGCCATGGCTCGACGCCTCGAACGCGGCGTGGGTGACGCCCTCGCGCTTCAGGCCGGACATGTTGGAGAGGAAGGTCACGATGTCCGGCGTGGTCAGCCCTGTGGACACCTGATCGACCGAGGTGGTGACGCCCAAAGTGCCAATGGAGGCCGAATGATGCCCCAGCATCCGCCACAATTGCCGCGCCAGTTCCACCGTGGAGGTCTTGCCGTTGGTCCCTGTGACGGCAACCGTGACATCCGGGAAAGGCGCGAAATAGCGCGCGGCCAACTGCGCGAACAGGCGGCGCGGATTGTCATGGGCGATATGGATCGCGCCATCGACCTTGGCCTCGGGCCGGGCAACGACCGCCACGGCTCCTGCGCGAACGGCGGCGGGAATATAATCCTCGCCATTCACGCGCGCGCCCTGGAAGGCCCCGAACACCGTGCCCGGCGCGACCTTCCGATTATCGATCGCAAAGCCCGACACCGGCACATCTAGCGATGCCTTGGTGTCGGGCTTTGCATCCAGCCCCTCGATGAGCGACCCGAGGCGCATCCTATTCTTTCTCCTTGTCGCCGTGCAGCAACGGCATGAGGTCGGAAATATCGACGTCGCGGCGCTCGTCGGGCAGCACGCCCAGCATCGGCCCGGTGCGCTCGACCACCCGCTTCACCACCGGCGCGGCGGTCCAGGCCGCCGTGCGCAGGCCATATTGACCCGTCGCCTCGTCCATGGTGACGAGGACCACATAGCGCGGATTGTCCATCGGGAAGGCAGAAGCGAAAGTCGTCACCAGCGAAGTCTTGTTATACCGGCCTTCTTGGGGTTTTTCGGCCGAACCAGTCTTGCCGCCCACCCGGTATCCCTTGGCGTCGGCGCTGCGACCTGTACCCGCCGCGACGATCATGCGCAACAGTTGCCGCATGCGCGCGCTGGTGGCGGCGGAGAAGACCCGGCGGCCCTCCGGCACCTCTTCGGCCTTCAATTTGCGCAACGTAGCGGGCCGCCACAGCCCGCCATTGACCAGCGCCGCATAAGCCGAAGCGAGATGCAAAGGCGTTACGGCGATGCCATGGCCATAGGAAACGGTCAGCGTGGTGATGCGCCCCCAATTGGCCGGCCAGAGCGTCCCGGCGCGTTCGTTGAGTTCGATCGGCGCACGATCGTTGAAGTGCAACTCGCGGAAAATATGCTGCAAAGGCTCCGCGCCCATCTGGTCGGCGATGCGCGCCGTGCCGATATTGGAGCTGTGCACGAGGATTTCCGGCACGTTGATCCAGCGGCCAAGCGGATGGTCGTCCTTGATCCGGAAACCGGCGATGGCAAGTGGGGCTGTCGCGTCATAGGTCCTGGACATGGAGGTCACGATCCCCCGGTCCATCGCCGCGGCGATCGACAGCGGCTTGAACGCCGAACCCAGCTCATAGCGCGCCTGCACCATATGGTTGCAGAGCGGCGATTCGCTGCACGACTTGCCCGCGTAATTTTGCAGCTTGTTGGGGTCGAAGACCGGGATTGACGCCATGGCGATCACTTCGCCGCTATTGGCATCCAGGATCACCCCGCTTGCGCCCTTGGCGCGGGTCTGCACCAATTGCGCGTAAAGCTCGCTCTCCAGCGCGCCCTGGACCCGGCTATCGATGGACATGGCGAAGGGCTGCCCACGCAGCGCAGGATCGGTCAGGCGGTCGTTGAACGCGGCCTCGACGCCCATGCCGCCCTTGCCATCCGCATTGGGCGCAAAGCCAAGCACATGCGCCGCCAAGGTGCGCTGCGGATAGAGCCGTTCCTTTTCACGCGGAAATTCGATGCCGATCTCGCCCAGCGCATTCACCGCCGCCACTTCCTCGGGCAGCGCGCGGCGGCGCAGATAGGCCCAGCCTTTGCCGGTCAGCTTCTTGTGGAAGGCCGATTCCGGTTCATCGGGGAAAATCTCATGCAGCTTGCGCGCAAGATCGGATGGATCGCTGATCAGCTTGGAAGGCCGCACCGCTATGGAATAAGCGTCCATGGTCCGCGCCAGCGGCACCCCGTTGCGGTCCACAATGTCGGCCCGAGCAGGCAGTCCCGACATCACGTCGCCGCCCCGTCCGCCACCCGAAAAAATGCCGACCCAGGTCAGCCTCAGGACCACCACGCCTGTAACAACCAAGAACAGGATCAGCAGCAGCATCAGCCGGTTGTGCGCGATCGCCGTCAGGTCGACCCGCTGCTTGCCCGCTCTGGCTCCGCCTGGCTGGACGATGATCGTCGCCATTTCAGCGATCCCCCTTGCGACGCTCGCGCTTGGCCTGCGCCGTCAGATCGCCCATGGTGCTGTCGTCCAGCAGCTTCGCGTCCAGCATCGCCATCCGCTCGGCGCGGCGAGCGACGGGATTGGGCTTCGAACTGTCGGCGTCATCCTTTGCCTTTTCCTTGGCGGTCTTAACCACGGGCTTGGCAATCTTGTCGACATTGTCGGCGGCATGGGCTTCGCGAATCACGGCGATGTCGCTGCGGATCTGCGTCGCGGCAGGGCTCGCCGGGGCGGCCTGGGGCGCGGAGGGCAGGTCGGCGGGCGTCTGCACCATCGCCACCATCACCGGCGGCGCGACATAGTCCGGCCCATTGGGCTGCACGCCGTCCAGATGCGCCAGAGCGCGCTCGCCCGCCAGATATTGCTGGGCGGTCGGCGTCGCATACATGAAATCATCCTGATTCCAGCGTTCAAGCTGGCGCATGTTCGCGCGCGCGCTGAACTCGGTCTCCAGATAGCGGATATCGGCCTTCGCCCGCGCGATCTGCACCCGCACCTTCATCAGCTCGTTGCGCTCGGTCGCAACCTTCAGCGACACCATATAAGCCCCCAGCGCACCTAACGCGACGAGCAAGATCCAGATCAGGCTCTGCAATCTCTTGACCGCGATCATGAGCGGGGACTCCGGGTGGCAACAGGGGCGGAAGTGCGAATGGCGCTGCGCAGGGTGGCGGATCGGGCTCGGGGATTGCGGGCCAGCTCCGCTTCTCCGGGCCGCACCGCCTTGGCAGGCTTTTCGAAAGTGGGCGCGGGACCGAGCTTCTTCTGAGGCAAATGGCGCGATCCACCTGCTTCGCCACCACTGCGATTGCGCAGGAACTGCTTGACGATGCGGTCCTCAAGGCTGTGGAAGGTCACGACCGCCAACCGCCCGCCTTCCTCCAATATCGCCTCGGCCGCCTCCAACCCGCGCTCCAGCTCCTCCAGTTCGCGATTCACATGGATGCGGATCGCCTGGAAGGTCCGGGTGGCCGGGTCTTTCTTGTCATGCGGCTTGTGGCCGAGCGCCCGGCGCACGACGCTCGCCAACTGGCCGGTACGCTCCAACGGACGCGCCTCGACAATCGCCTTCGCCACGCGGCGCGAGCGCGGCTCCTCGCCATAGCGATACAGGACATCGGCAATTTCCTGCTCGGGGGCATTGTTGAGGAAATCGGCGGCGCTCATGCCGCTCTGGCTCATGGTCATGTCCAGCGGCCCGTCACCCTGGAAGGAAAAACCCCGCTCCGGCCGGTCCAATTGCATGGAGGACACGCCAATATCCAGCGTCACGCCCGCCACCGAGGGCACGCCCCGCTGCGCCAGCAGTTCCTCCATCCGCGAAAACTCACCGGCGATCAGGGTAATGCCCTTCTCGTCGGCCAGCGCCTGTCCTTCCCGAATCGCATCGGGATCGCGGTCGAAGGCGAAGACCTTCGCGCCCTTGCCCACCATGGCGCTGGAATAGCCGCCCGCGCCGAATGTGCCGTCGACATGGACCTCGCCGGGGTTGATGGCGAGAGCGTCGAGCACTTCGTCGATGAGCACCGGAATGTGACGATCGGGGTCGACGGGAGCGCTCACTTGCCGCCTCCCGCTTCGCGCTGGTCCAGCCAGCGGCGCACCTTGTTGCGGATCAGTTCCGGCCGGTCCTTGCTGCCGACCAGCGTTTCGGGCTTCCAGATCTGGATGTAGCGGCCCACACCATAGAAGAAGACTGCGTCAGTGATGCCATATTCCTCTTTGATATCGGGGTACATGGCGAAGCGGCCGCCTTCGTCGAAATTCACCTCCTCGATCGTGCCGAGGCGGCGTTCCAGCTCCAGATCGGCATCATAGTCGCGGCCGGCCGCGCGCGCTTCGCGGGCCAATTCCTCGACTTCGGTGAACAGATGACGGCGATGCGACTCACCAAAGGCCGTGGCGCAGGGGTTGCCACCATGGACCGAGAGAAAAAGCCGCGTTTCGTTGCCGCTGGAGAGCTTGACCTGCCGGCGCATCTCCAGGGGCAGCACGAAACGGCCCTTGCCGTCCGCGACGCTGAACGCGTTGCCCGTATAGAGAATGACTTCCGACACTTTTGGACCGCTGCCCCTCTGTTCCCAGGGCGCAGGCTGTCGCCAACCGGATCGCCACGATGACGAACCGGCTCACAGGACTAGCAAAGCCTGACAAACCCCTATGGCTTTCAAATACCAAGCCACGGGGTTCAAGAAAAGGGATATTTTGGGAGAATCCGGGAAATCCTGTTTTGTTCTGGTATTTAGTCCCCAATTTCTGGTTTCGGGACGATGACATGTTGTCGAGAGCGGTCAAAATGCGCCCGATTCCGCCGCCGGAACAGCACCGCGCCCAAGGCTGCCCAGAAAATCCCGGCCAGAGCTGCCCAGCGGACGGCGTTGACCAGCGCCTGGCCCGACCTGACCCAGCGGCGACCGGCAGGAAGCTCGCCACCCAAGGCCTGTGCGACAAATTGCGGCGTATCGGCGGTCCACTGACCGGGGTCCAACGGCGCGGCCGGATCGGCCAGCCAGAGGCGGTCGTCGATCAGGTCGGCATCGGCCACGATGGTCGCCACCCCCTTTCCCACCCCGCAGTGCGCCACCAGCCCACGTCCCCCGATGCGGCAATCCGGCCCGGCATCATCGAAACCCGAGGCCGCATAGACGGTCAGCATCCGCCCATCGCCCAGAAAACGGCGTTCCTCGCCCGCTCCAGCGGCAGGCGGCATCAGCTTCACGCCCCAATATTCGATCATCGCGGAGAGCGGGGTAACGGCAGGCGGCCGGCGCCGGTCACCCAATGGCAAGTCCATCGGCCAGCGCAATTGCGGATCGGCCAGGATCAGCGCTTTGCCGCCCCGCCTGATCCACGCATTGAGCGCCACCAGTTCATCCATCGAAAAGGCGCGCGGTTGGGCAAGCAGCAGCGCCTTGGTCCGGCTCTTTTCCAACGCGAATGGGCTGTCGACGGGCGTGACCGTGAAGCGCTGGCGCAACAGGGCGATGATGGGCGCGTCAGCCTTGGCCGCCAGCCCCTTCTCGCCGTCTCTCCAGAAAAGCGGCAAGCCACTGATGACCGCCAATTCCGGCCGCCGTTGTAAAGGTTCAACGCGAGGCTCTCTGGCAAGCCAACATATCGCCAAAGCCAGCAGAGCCAGCCCTAGCCCCACCAACTGCCGTGCTCCTGCAACGGCAGGAGCACGAAACCTTTCAAATTGAAGCCCCGCCAAGGTTGCCAGTGCCACCACGCCGAGCAACCACGCCACCGGCACCAACCCCGGCACATGCCAACTCGCCAAAAACGCGCAAGATAGCACCGCCCCCGGCGTTCCCAGCCCGACCCACCAGGCCGCCCCCTCACCCCGCCGCGCTTTTAAAAAAGCAGCCGCCGGGGTCAACAACAGCGCAGGCAGCATCCAGCCACGCGGATCGACCTGCCCCGTCCGCAGCAACGCCGGAAGCCCGCCGAGCAGCACCAGCACCCCCGGCAAAGCCAGCATCGCCCAAGTTCGGAGCAGAAATTTCAAGCTGTTAGTCAGCGCGAAGCCGGTGGAATCTCACGATCCATGGGTTTCTTCAGATTGGGGTCCGGCTGCAAATCCGGCACGATCGGCGCCTGCTCCGGCGCGGGCTGCACGCCCAGTTCCGCCAGCGGCTCCTTGGGCGACACGGCATTGACGTCCAGCGTGGGCACGGTGGGCGGCGGTACGGTCGGATCGTCAATCCGCGCCTTATCGATCACGATATTCGCCAGACCCACGAGCAACACCACGCCCGCCAGCCCGGTGAGGCCGATCTGGACACGCTGCAACCCTTCCTGTTGGCGGGGTGTTTCAGCCATGAAGCGCTCTTTTTCTTTTACCGTCGAGACCCGTATCAACGGTCAACGAGTGTGCGCGAGCCAGGGGAAGACAGTCAAGCCCTTCGATTCCAGCCATTCGCGATTATAGAGCGTTGAAAGATAACGGAATCCCGTATCGCACAGGATGGTGACGATCCGCTTGCCCGGCCCGAGCTGCTTCGCCAGCGCCACCGCGCCCGCGACATTGATGCCCGAGGACAGCCCCAGACATAGCCCTTCCTCGGCCAACAAGCGCCGCACCCAGAGCAGCCCTTCTTCATCGGAAATGCGGAACTGCGTATCGATCGGCGCGCCTTCCAGATTGGCGGTGATCCGGCCCTGACCAATGCCCTCGGCCACCGAATTGCCCTCCGCCTTCAACTCGCCATGGGCGTAATAATTGTAGAGTGCCGCACCATGCGGATCGCTCAAGGCGATGGTGATATTCTCGTCATGCGCCTTCAGGCCCAGCCCGACGCCCGCAATCGTCCCGCCCGTGCCCGCCGCGCAAGTGAAGCCGTCGACCTGCCCATCCATCTGGGTCCAGATCTCCTCGGCCGTGCCGATGATATGCGCCTTGCGGTTGGCGATATTGTCGAACTGGTTCGCCCAGATCGCCCCTTCGGTTTCCTCGGCCATACGGCGAGAGGTGTGCACAAAATGGCCGGGGTTGGAATAGGGCGCCGCCGGCACCGTCACCAGCTCGGCGCCCAGAGCGCGCAGCGTGTCCATCTTCTCGCGGCTCTGCGTCTCGGGCATGACGATGATCGTCTTATACCCCTTGGCATTGGCCACCAGCGCAAGGCCGATGCCGGTATTGCCCGCCGTGCCCTCCACGATCGTGCCGCCAGGCTTCAACAGCCCCTTTTCCTCGGCATCGTTGACGATGAACAGCGCGGCGCGATCCTTCACCGAAGCGCCGGGGTTGGCGAATTCGCACTTGGCGAAAATGTCGCAGCCCGTCTCTTCCGAAGGGCCGGTGAGGCGCACCAACGGCGTGTTGCCAATCAGGGCAAGGCTATCATTCTGAACCAGCATGGTCTCCGCATAGCGGACCAGATACGCCCTTGCCAAGCAAGGGAATGATGGCCGCGCAAAAGTCCGGTTTGTCCTTCGCCCCGTTAAGCTTTGCTTCCCCCGCTGTTCCATTGCGGGACAGCGCGTAATCGTGGGAGGAAATGGCAAGGCTTTTCCCTTATGGCCGGTGCCAAGCTACGGATTCTCAGAGGAAAAGATCAGTTGGCGGGCGGCAGGACAGTAAAGGCGATGAGGGCGAGGCATGGCGCGATCGCCGCGCTGGCGCTTGTCGCACTGGCCGCGCCGCGCCTGATCACCGCCGCGCCTCTCGACCTTCTGGCCGCGACGGGAATCCAGGATGACCCCGCCGAAAAGCCGGGCCAGAATTTCCCCGGATCAGCCTTTTTCTTCGCTGAGGGCGCTTTCGATCCCGTAGCTGGCGCCGCCACGCTGAACAGCGAGCATGTTCTGGGACTCGACGCGGTGCAGGTCGCCCCCGCCATGGCATTTCGCGGGCTGACGGCGCTCGACAGCTACCGGGCACTCAACTGCCTGACCTCCGCCATCTATTATGAGGCCGGGAGCGAGCCGGAAGAGGGCCAGCGCGCCGTGGCGCAGGTGGTGCTGAACCGGGTGCGCAATCCGCTCTGGCCGAAAAGCGTGTGCGGCGTCATCTATCAAGGGTCGGAACGCGCCGATTATCGCTGCCAGTTCACCTTCAGTTGCGACGGTTCCATGGCGCGCATGGCCAACGCCGAAGGCTGGGCGCGTGCGCGCCGCATCGCCGCCCAAGCCCTCTCCGGTCTCGTCTATCAACCCGTGGGCCTCGCCACCTATTATCACACGCTGGCGGTCCGGCCCGACTGGGCGACGGCGATGCGGCCCGTTGCAGTGATCGGCGCGCATATCTTCTACCGTCCGTCCGGCTTTGACGGAACGCCCGCCGCCTTCCGCGCCGCCTATCTGGGGCGGGAAACGCAGTCAGGTCCGGCCTGGCCGGTGAAGCCCTTGCCGTTCGCCCCTGCCCTGGAACTGCCCATCCCCATTTCCTCCCCGTCCGCCACAACCGGTGCGGCAACCGCCGATCCCTTGCCTGCTGCGGCGCCCGGCCTTCCCCAGTCGACGATCCGGCCCGAATATCGCAACAGCGGCCGTCCCCTCATCTGACCTGGATTTTTTTGGCGGCGGAGGGAATATTTTACGTTTAATCCGTTAGAAACCATTCAACTCGTTGAAAAATAACATAATAAAAATCTGATGATTTTTCGGAGCTCCGGGAACCTAATCCTCCGCCCGATAGTTCTGCACTGCGGATAGCAAATCTTTTGCCCCCCGCTCTTGCTATCCAAAAAAACATGAGCCCGGAACGCATCTCCCCCCCCCCGACGCGTTCCGGGCTCAGAATTTTTGGGCTTATCCCACGGAAATCGGAGATATTTTCGCTTTCGGAACGCTTTTCCGAGCGGCGGGTTGTTCCCTGGGTCACCGGCATGATGTCCGGTTGAAGCATTTCCCGTCAGGGATGCAGGACAAAAAGCTCTGAAAAGGAGACGATGATGACCAGGAAGATTCTAGCTGCCCTTTTGTTGACCGGTTCATTGATGGTCGCGGCCTGCAATACCGTCGAGGGTGCCGGCAAGGACGTGCAGAGCGCCGGCCAGGCGGTCGAGAACGCCGCCAACTGATCCGAAAAGGCTCGCCTCCTCGGCGAGCCTTTTTTCTTCAGCTCGCAGCTTCGGCCGCCGCCACGTCTCTGGCCTGTCTCCGGTCAGTGAACCAGATGGCGATGATGGTGATCTCATACAGCGCCAGCAACGGGATCGCGAGCATCAGTTGCGACACCACATCGGGCGGCGTCAGCACCGCGGCCAGGATGAAGGCGGCAACGATCATATAGCGGCGCAGGCCGATCAACTGCGCCCGGCTGACGAAGCCCGCCCGATTGAGCAGCATCAGCAGCACCGGCATCAGGAAGCTGATGCCGAAGGCCAGGATGAACTGCATCACCAGCCCCAGATAGGCGTCCGCGCTTGGCAACGCCTCCACCTGAAGGCCGCTGCTGTTCCCCTGAAATTCCAGGAAGAAATGAAAGGCGGTCGGCATCACCACGAAATAGGCGAGCGAAGCCCCCATGGCGAAGAGAAAGGGCGTGGCGATGATGAACGGCAGCAGCGCCTTTTTTTCCTTCGCGTAGAGCCCCGGCGCGACAAAGGCCCAGAGCTGGTTCGCGATGATCGGAAAGGACAGGCAGAAGGCGCCGAAAACCGCGATCTTCACCTGCACGAAAAAGGCTTCGTAAAGTTTGGTATAGACCAGCCGCCCGCCGCCATCACCAAAGGCTTCCTTGAGCGGATAGACCAATATGGCGAACAACTGCTCAGAAAAATAGAAACAGATCGCGCCCGTGATGAACAGCGCATAGACGCATTTGAGCAGCCGCCCACGCAGCTCGATCAGATGGTCGAGCAGCGGCGCCTTGCTGTCGTCGATATCCTTCATGCCGCCGTGTCCCCCTTCCGCGCAGGCTCCTGCGCGACATAGGGCGGTCCGTCGGTCGCGGGCTGGACCTCCGCCACATAGGGTGGCGCGTCATTCGTCACCGGCGCGGATTCTGCCACGAAAGGCGGCACTTCCCCAGCCGCCGCCGCTTCAGCGCCAGGTGCGGGCAGCGCTTCCATCTCCCCGGTCGTTTCCGGCGGATGCTCTTCCATGATCCGCTTGTTCTGCGCGGCCCATTTCTTTTCCAGCTCCTCCAGCTCAACCTCGCGAACCATCGCGTCGATGCCGGTGCGGAAATGGCGCGCCATGCCCTGCGCCTTCCCGACGATCTGCCCCACTTTGTAGAGCGCGCGAGGCAGGTCTTTTGGGCCGATGACGATCACCGCAATGATGATGATCACCAGAAGCTCAGACGAATCGATACCAAACATGCGTGCCTACCGCCCCGGCCGGAGGAAAATCAGGCCTTGGTCTTTTCATCTGCCGCATTTGGCGTGGCAGTCGACGCGTCCTGTTCCGGAACGCGATGGCCCTCGATGCGCGTGGCGGGCTTGGTCGGCACGACATCGTCGTCATCCTCCGCCATGCCCTTCTTGAAGCTCTTGATGCCCTTGGCGACGTCACCCATCAACCCGGAAATCCGGCCGCCGCCGAACAGCAGCATGACCACCAGGAGAACGATGACCCAGTGCATCAGCGAAAAGGAACCCATTTTAACTTTCTCCTGAAACTGCCGCTTATCTAAAGTGATTTCGAGTGAAATGGAACATTTCACGGCTCGGAAATCACGACAAACAAAGCCCGCAGATCATATTGCCACAGAATATGATCTAAGCGTCTTCCTCGTCATTTTCCACAACGGATTGGGCGCCCAGACCCTCAAGCGCCAAATCCACCGGATCGAGCAGACCCGCAGCGCGCAGATCATCGATACCCGGCAGGTCGCGGCGGCTGCTAAGGCCGAAATGTGACAGGAATTCATGCGTGGTGGCATAGATCAGCGGTCGCCCCGGCACTTCCCGTCGTCCTGCGGGCCGCACCCATCCCGCCTCCATCAGCACGTCCAGCGTGCCCTTCGCCACCTGAACGCCGCGGATGGCCTCGATCTCCGCGCGGCTCACCGGCTCATGATAGGCGATGATCGCGAGGGTTTCCATAGCGGCGCGGGACAGCTTGCGCGTCTCGTCCTTCTCACGGCGCAGGATATGGGCCAGATCGGCGGCAGTCTGGAAATGCCAGCGCCCGCCCCGCTCGACCAGATTGATGCCGCGCCCGGCATAGTGATCGCTCAATGTCGCGAGCGCGGCGGTCAGATCCCCCGCCTCCCCCACATGCAGCTTGAGTTCGGCCGGGGTCAGCGGTTGTTCGGAGACGAACAGCACGGCTTCGACGGCGCGGAGAAAATCATCAGGTTCTTCGATCACAACAGACGCCCCGCAGTCGGTTCCGGCACAGCGGCGCGCAGGAAAATGGGTTCGAAAATCCCCTCCTGCTGGATTTCCAGCCGCCCCTGCCGCGCCAGTTCCAGCGCGGCGACGAAACTGCTGGCGAGCGCCGATCGTGCCATCGGCCCATCCTGCCCGGTCGGCAGGAAGGCTTCAAGCGCGGTCCAGTCGATCGCCGCGCCGACCAGGGTGCTGACCCGCTGGATCGCTTCGTCCAGAGTCATCACCGGCCGAACCGCGACCATATGCACGACCGGCTGGGTCCGGGCGCGAATCTGGCCGTAGGACTGGATCAGGTCGAACAGGCTCGCCGCCCATTTCGCCCTGCGGACGAGGCGCAGCCCTTCAGGCTTTTCCCGCGCGAAGACGTCGCGGCCGATCCGGTCCCGCGCCATCAGCCGCGCCCCCGCCTCCCGCATCGCGTGCAGGCGCTGGAGCCGCAATTGCAGACGCAGCGCCAGCTCCTCCGGACTGGGGTCGGGCTGCGCCTCCTTGGGCAGCAGCAGCGCCGATTTGAGATAGGCGAGCCACGCCGCCATCACGAGATAATCGGCGGCCAGCTCCAGCTTCAGCTTCCGCGCGCCCTCGATATAGGCGAGATATTGCTCGACCAGCGCCAGGATGGAGATTTCGCGCAGATCGACCTTCTGCGTCCGCGCCAGCGCCAGCAACAGGTCGAGCGGCCCCTCCCAGCTTTCGAAGCTGAGCATAAGGGTTTCGGGCCCGGGAACGGCGGGAGGGGTGAAAAGATCGTCCATCGCTAGACTGTCGCTTTTAGGTTTTTGTGGCATCCCCTCTTCACGCCGGAACCATCGCCAGCAGCGCATCGCGGGTGGCGAGCAATTCCTCCAACAGCGGGCCGTCCGACAGCCTGTGCGTCGACGCCATCGCGCGACCGAGGCGCGTCATGGCCTCCGGCGTGATCTCCGGCAGCAGATCGGCAATCCCCACCATATCGTCCATCCGCCCCCAGCAATTGAGCGCTAGATCGCATCCCGCCGCGACGGTCGCCGCCGCCAACTCGGGAATGCTGCCCTTCAACGCCTTCATGTCGAGATCGTCGGACATCAGCAGCCCATCGAAGCCGATCCGCCCCCGGATGATGGTCTCGATGATGGAGGGAGACAGGCTCGCAGGCAGATCGGGATCCCAGGCGGTATAGACGACATGCGCCGTCATCCCCATGGGCGCGTCCTTGAGCGCCTGGAACGGCGCCAGATCGACCGCCAGCGCATCCTCGTCAGCGGTGACGATGGGCAGTTCATGATGGCTGTCGACCATCGCCCGGCCATGGCCCGGCATATGCTTGACGATGCCGACCACCCCACCATCGGCCAGTCCCTCGATCACCGCCCGTCCCAGCGCCGCGACCCGCATCGGCTCGGCGCCGAGCGTCCGGTCGCCCATGATATCGCTCGCTCCCTCCTGCCGCACATCGAGCAAGGGCAAGGCATCGACGCTGATCCCCACTTCCGTCAGCGTGGCGGCGATCGCCCGGGCATTGGCGCGGGCGGCCGCGATGGCGCTGGACGGCGCGACCTCATAGAGCCGGTCGAACACCGCGCCGGGCGGGAAGCTCGGCCAGACCGGCGCCTGCATCCGCGCCACCCGGCCGCCTTCCTGATCGATCATGATGAGCAGATCGTCCCGGCCATGCAGCGCCCGCAGATCATCGGTCAGCGCCCGAAGCTGCTTCCTATCCACGATATTGCGCCGGAACAGGATATAGCCGGCAGGCTGCGCTTGGCGGAAGAAGGCGCGCTCGTCCGCAGTCAGGGTCTCACCGGAAAGGCCGAAGATAACGGGTTTCATGGCAGCGATGGTAGCGGCTGGAAGAGGCTCTGTCGAAGGGGTTGTGACCTCATCCCTCTCTCCTTCAGGGGAGAGGGGAACAGCTATGCGTCAATTCACCACCATGCAGCTCTCGCCCGCCACCTTCAGCTTGCCGCAGAGCGTGCTGGCCTGCCCGCCCGCCGCCGCGCGCAGGCGATAGACGGTGCTGCCGCTCACCTCTGCCTGCTCGATCGACATCGGCAGCGGCTCCAAATAGGTGAAACGTTTGGACAGCCGCTTCCACGCATCCTTCGCGAAGGCCTGATTGCCATAGGCGCCTAACTGGATCATGCCGCCTGCGGGCCGCGCAACCGTCGTCACGGGCTTCGCATTGGTTTCATCGGCTACCCGAGCCGTGACGCTCTGACCCGGTTTTCCCGCCACCGCCGACTTGGCGTTGCCAGCCGCGCCGGTCGGCGTGATCGGCGCTTCCGGCACCCGAGTCGGATCGATCCGCCCGTCGCGGGCCACGCCCTCGCTCGCCGCATAGCTGGCATCGCCCTCTCCGTCGAACTTCTTGGCGTCGGCTTCCTTGGCGGGAATCTTGTAATCCCCGGCCGGCGCGGCGATCAGCTTGCCTTCGCCGCCAGCCCCGCCCGAGCGGTTCTGGATCAGCCATACACCCGCGACGACCAGACCGATCAACACCAGTCCAAAGAGAATGAAGCCCAGCAGCCGCAGCGGCGAGAGCCCCTGCTCCTCCTCATCCTCGATGGCGGGTTCGAGCCAGGGCAGACGCTCCTCGTCGTCCAGGTCCAGCCTGCCCCGCGCATAATCGCCCATCTCGTCCGTGCCTCCGCCGGTTACTGCATCTCGGTCAAGGCTGCGACGCCCATCAGCGCCAAGCCGTTACGGATGATTTGCCCTATTCCCCGGCTCAAGAAAAGCCGCGCGGAAGTAGTGGCCGGATCGTCCATCAGGATGACCCGCGCCTGCGGATTGTCGTTGCCCAGATTCCACCAGCTATGGAACGCCGAAGCCAAGTCATTGAGATAGAAGGCGATGCGATGCGGTTCGCGGGCCGACGCCGCCCCTTCCACAACGCGGGGGAACTGCGCGGCAAGCTTCACCAGTCCCAGTTCCTCCGTCCCAAGGCGGGACAGGTCAGGCGCGGGCAGGTCGATCCCCGCCTCCTCCGCCCGCCGGCCAAGCGAGGAAATCCGCGCATGGGCATATTGCACATAAAAGACCGGATTGTCCTTCGACGCCTCCACCACCTTGGCAAAGTCGAAGTCCATCTGCGCATCGGCCTTGCGGGTCAGCATGGTGAAGCGCACCACATCCTTGCCCACTTCGCGCACCACATCAGCCAGCGTCACGAAATTGCCTGCGCGCTTGGACATCTTCACCGGCTCGCCGTCGCGCAGCAGGCGGACCATCTGGATCAGCTTGACGTCGAAACGGGCCTTGCCTTCGGTCAACGCCGCGACCGCAGCCTGAATGCGCTTCACCGTGCCGCCATGGTCGGCGCCCCAGATGTCGATCAACTGGTCGGCCGTCTGCGCCTTCTGATAATGATAGGCCATGTCGGCGCCGAAATAAGTCCAGCTTCCGTTGGATTTCTTGATCGGCCGATCCTGATCGTCACCGAATTTCGTCGAGCGAAACAGCGGCAGCTCAACCGGCTCCCAATCCTCCGGCGTCTCGCCCTTGGGCGCTTCCAGCACGCCATCATAGACGAAGTCATGTTCGCGTAGCCATTTTTCCGCGGCTTCGGGCTTCCCGGCGGCCTGCAATTCGGCTTCGGAAGAGAAAATGTCGTGATGGATGCCCAGCAGCGCCAGATCGCTGCGAATCATGTCCATCATCGCCGCCACGGCCCTGGTGCGGAACGGCACCAGCCATTCGCTTTCCGGCGCGCCAACATATTTGTCGCCATAGTCTGCGGCCAGCACCTGCCCCACCGGCACCAGATAGTCGCCCGGATAAAGACCCTCGGGAATCTCTCCGACGGCTTCGCCCAGCGCCTCGCGATAACGCACATGCGCCGACCGGGCGAGCACGTCGACCTGGCCGCCCGCATCATTAATATAATATTCGCGGATCACCTTATGCCCGATATGCTCCAGCAGGGTCGCGAGCGCGTCGCCCACCACCGCACCCCGGCAATGGCCCATATGCATCGGCCCGGTCGGGTTGGCGGAGACATATTCGACATTGACGGTGATGCCCTCGCCCGTGGCGGAGCGGCCATAATCCTCCGCCTCGGCATGGATCGCGGCGAGTTCCGCGCGCCAGGTAGCATCGGTCAGCCTGAGGTTGATGAAGCCCGGCCCGGCGATGGACGCTCCCTCGACCTCGTCCAGCTTTTCCAGGCCAGCCACGATCTTTTCCGCCAAAGCACGCGGATTGGTGCCAGCCGGCTTGGCCAGCACCATCGCCGCATTGGTGGCAAGGTCGCCATGGCTTGCGTCGCGGGGCGGCTCGACCGTTACCGGCTTGCGGTTCAGGCCAGCGGGCAGCGAACCATCAGCCTCCAGCGCGTCGAGCACGGCGTCGAGATGGGCGGTGAAACGGTTATAAAGAGACAAGGGACGAACTTTCCTTCAACTCCGTTCGCCCTGAGCGCAGTCGAAGGGCCGTCCTTTCCTCAAAAAAAGGTCAGGGCATCGACTTGTCTCAGCCCGAACGGAAAATGGGCTTAGCGGGTAGCGTTGTAACGGAGCTGATCCTGGGTCAGGTTGAAACCCACGAGCAGCTCGAAGCTGGTTCGCTGCAAGGCCGCCTTGACGTCCGGCTGCGCGAAGGGATCGATCGCCGCGTCTGCATCGCCCGCTTTACGCTTCTGCGTGATCATCGCCTGGATCGGCCCCGGCAGCGTTGCGGCGGCCTTGTTCACATAGGATCCGGCCTTGGCGTTCGCGCTGGCGCGATATTGTCCCGCCGGGAAATCCAGCACAACCTGGCCCACGCGCTTGGCGACCACGGCGTTGCCGCCCCGCACCACGGCGGAATAATAAGGCAACGTCACCTGCCGGGCAGCGCTTGCGTCACTGCGGCGGGCGTTCACGGTAAAGGTCGCCTCGGTATAAAGCTGCTCTCCATCGGCGCAGGTCGAGCGCAGATTGGTGATTTCCGCCACCACGTCGATCGCGCGGGCATCGGTGCTGCCTGCCGGATTGAACAGGGTGATGTCGCCGGTCTGGGCCGGGACCGCCGCCACCGGGCAGGCCGAGCGCACGGCCACGATGCCGCCGGTCGGGTCGATTTCGCCCCGCTGGGAACAGCCCGCAAGGGCCATGGCGATCATTCCGGTCAGCGCAATTCGAGAAAAGGTCACAGGCAATCCCTTGGGAACAGGCGTTGGGCTTCTTATCCATAGGCTGCGGGACGCGCAACATAAAGGAAGCGGCTTTCATCCTCCGTCACATTCGCCTAAGCGGCAAGCCATGACCTCTCGCTCGCCCATGAAGCTGCTGATCGCCGCCCCACGCGGCTTTTGCGCCGGTGTCGACCGCGCCATCATCATCGTCGAAAAGGCGATCGAGAAATATGGCGCCCCGGTCTATGTCCGCCATGAAATCGTCCACAACAAATATGTGGTCGACAGCCTGAAGGCGAAGGGCGCGATCTTCGTGGAGGAACTGGACCAGGTGCCCGACGGCGTGCCGGTGGTCTTTTCCGCCCATGGCGTGCCCAAGGCCGTGCCCGCCAAGGCAGAGGAACGCGGCCTCGACTATCTCGACGCCACCTGCCCGCTGGTCAGCAAGGTCCACCGCCAGGCCGAACGCCAGGTGGAGGCCGGACGCCACATCCTCTTCATCGGTCACAGGGGCCATCCGGAGGTGATCGGCACCTTCGGCCAGGTCGATGACGGCAACATGACCCTGATCGAAACGGTCGAGGATGCCGAAGCCTTCACGCCCGCCGACCCCGACAATCTGGCCTTCCTGACGCAGACGACCCTGTCGGTGGACGACACCGCCGCCATCGTGGCCGTGCTTCTGCGCCGCTTTCCCACCATCCATGCGCCCAAGGGGGAGGATATCTGCTACGCCACCTCCAACCGGCAGGCGGCGGTCAAGGCGATCGCCGGGCAATGCGACGCGGTCTATGTGATCGGCGCGCCCAACAGCTCCAATTCGCTGCGGCTGGTCGAGGTGGCGGAGCGCGAAGGCACCCCCGCCCGGCTGATCCAGCGCGCCGACGATATGGACTTCGCCTGGCTGGAAGGCGTGCGCACGCTGGGCCTCACCGCGGGCGCCTCCGCCCCCGAAGTACTGGTGCGCGAAGTGGTCGACCGGCTGGCCACGCGGTTCGACGTGATCGAGGAGCAGGTGGAAACCGCCCGCGAAAACATTGCCTTCAAGCTCCCTCGCGGACTGGAGGCCGCGTAAATCCATGGCCGTCTATACCCAGGTTCCCGCCGAAGAAATCGACGCCTTTCTCACCCGCTACAACGCCGGACGCCTCGTGTCGGCCAAGGGCATCGCGGAAGGCGTGGAAAACAGCAATTACCTGCTCGAAACCACCGGCCATGACGGCGCCTTGGGTTCCGGGGGAGGCCACCGCTACATCCTCACCCTCTATGAAAAGCGGGTGAATGAGGCGGACCTGCCCTTTTTCATGGACCTGCTCGATCATCTGGGCGCTCGCGGTTGCCTTGTCCCCCGCTTCATCGCGGACCGCGAGGGCAAGCGCCTCCAGCAGCTCGCCGGCCGCCCGGCCTGCCTGATCGAGTTCCTCACCGGCATCTCCGTCACCGAACCGACCGTCGGCCAGGCCCGCGCGGCGGGCGCGGCGCTAGGCGAAATGCACCGCGCAGCGGAAGGCTTCACCGGCACCCGCCGCAACGCCCTCGACCTACCCGGCTGGCATGAACTGGCCGCCAAATGCGGCGAGGATTTCGACCGGATCGCCCCCGGCCTCGGCGCGCGGGTTGCGCAGGAACTGGCTTTCCTTGATGCGCATTGGCCCGCCGACCTGCCCCGGTCGGTGATCCATGCCGACCTTTTTCCCGACAATGTGCTGATGCTGGGCGATGAGGTGACGGGCCTGATCGACTTCTATTTCAGTTGCACCGATATCCGCGCCTATGACCTTGCCGTCACACACAGCGCCTGGGTGTTCAGCAATGACGGCGCGACCTGGTTCGGGGACCGCGCCGCAGCCCTGGGCGCCGGTTATATGACGGCCCACGGCCTGTCCGACGCCGAACGCACAGCTTTCCCAATCCTCTGCCGGGGGGCGGCGCTGCGTTTCCTGCTGACGCGGGCTTATGACTGGATCAACACTCCCGCCGACGCGCTGGTGACGCGCAAGGATCCGCTGGCCTATCTGCGCCGCCTCGATTTCTACGCCAGCGCCGACCCGGCGGCGCTGCTCGGCGCATGAGCGAGCTTCCAGAGGTCGAGATCTTCACCGACGGCGCGTGCAAGGGCAATCCCGGCCCCGGCGGCTGGGGCGCCGTGCTGCGCTTTGGAGAGAAAGAGAAGGACATCTCCGGCGGAGAGGCGCAGACCACCAACAACCGCATGGAAATGATGGCGGCGGTGCAGGCGCTGGAGACGCTCAAGCGCCCGTGCCGGGTGACGCTCTATACCGACAGCAAATATGTGATGGACGGCATCACCAAATGGGTATTCGGCTGGCAGAAGAACGGCTGGAAGACGGCCGACAGGAAGCCGGTGAAGAATGCCGAACTCTGGCAGCTACTGGTGAAGGCCGCCGCCCGCCATCAGGTGACATGGCAATGGGTGAAGGGCCACGCAGGCCACGCGGAAAATGAGCGCGCCGATCAATTGGCCTGCGCGGCGGCGGAGAGTTTCCGGAAGTAGCGGCTGTAACGGGTGGAAGGCCGCCTTCACCGTAGCCGTCATGCTGAACTTGTTTCAGCATCCATCGTGCCCCACGGACGGCGGAATGTGAGGAGAAATGGATGCTGAAACAAGTTCAGCATGACGAATGAGGCAAAGGCAGCTTAGCCCCCTAATGGCCAAACCCACCCCCACTCTCAAACCGCGCTCAACCCCGCATCCGCCAGCCCGCGCCACAGATGCAGCGCCTGCACGCTTTCCTTGACGTCATGCACCCGCACCATCTGCGCGCCCAGTTCCACCGCGCGGAAGGCCAGGCCCACCGATCCGCCCAACCTTTCCGCCGCTGGTGCCTCATTGGACAAAGCCCCGATCAACCGCTTGCGGCTCCCGGCGAACAGCAACGGCACGCCCAGCCCCTGGAACAGCGCCAAGCCGTTCACCAGCGCCAGATTGTCGCTCAACGACTTGCCAAAGCCCAATCCCGGATCGACCATGATCTTCTCGCGGGCCACCCCGGCCGCCAGACAGGCCTCGACCCGCGTCTCCAGCATATCGAACACATCGGCCACGACATCGCCATAACCGTCCGGATTCGCATGCGGATCGTCCCCAGCCGAGGGCGCATGCATCAGGATCACCGGACAGCCCGCCGAAACCACCACATCCATCGCCCGCGGATCGTGCCGCAACGCGCTCACATCGTTGACGACCGCCGCTCCCGCCGCCAGCGCGGCTTCCATCACCGCCGCCTTGCGCGTGTCGATGGACATGGAAATACCCGCCGCCGCCAGCTTCTCGATCACCGGCACGACGCGGGCGATCTCATCCCCTTCCCAGAGTTTCGGCGCCTTGGGACGGGTCGATTCCCCGCCTACATCAATTAGCGAAGCCCCCGCCGCCGCCATGGCGAAGCCTGCATCCGCCGCCGCCTGCGGATCGTCCATATGCTTGCCGCCATCGGAAAAGCTGTCGGGCGTGATGTTCAGGATCGCCATCACCTGCGGCGCGTCGAAACGGATCGTCCGCCCATCCAGCGCCAAAGGCAGACGCTGCGCCGAAATATTGGCCGCCAACCGTTGCGCCCGCTCAGCCAGCGCATCGGGCAATCCCGCGACGGCATCGACAAATTCCGCGACCGGCACCGTCACCCGAGCCACCCGCCGGCCATCCTTCCGCGCAGTCAGCTCATAGCCCTGAAACCAGATCAGCCCATTGCCCATCCGCGCCGCCGACCCTTCGGCCAAGCCGATGGGCGACGGCACGAACCAAGTGGGGCGCAGGTAAAGCCGGGCGTCGGCAGGGATTTGGGAAAGCATTGCCATGTCCTTCGATCGGATCGAGAGCTTCCCTTAGCGTCCCGCCGTGCTCCTGCGAAGGCAGGAGCCCAGTTCTGAGGTAGCGCGCATAAACCAGGGTCTAAACTGGGTTCTCACGAGCCGCTTGTCTCGCTCGAACGCCTGCCCAGGAACACGGAGCCGCTTAAGGCTCGTTCGCCAGCAAATAGGTCTGCCGCAGCGTATCGATCGGCTTCAGCGCCCCATCGATCTCGATATGCCAGAAGGTCCACCCGTTGCAGCTTGGCGCACCCTGGAGTGTGGCCCCCATCTTGTGGATAGACCCCGTATCCGCCCCGACGCTGAGCGAACCGTCCGCCCGCACCACCGCCTGCCAGCGGCGCTTGCTGTCCGTCAGCACCGCGCCGGGCTGCAAATAGCCCGTCTCGACCAGCGTGCCGAATGCCACCTTGGGCTGCTGCCGCGCCGTCTGCATGATAGTGAGCGCGCTTTCGTCCAGCGGCAACGCCGCCTCGATCCGCTCCAGCGCAACCTCGATATAATCGTCCTCGCGCTCGATCCCAATCCAACGTCGCCCCAGACGCTTGGCCACCGCGCCCGTCGTCCCCGTCCCGAAGAAGGGATCGAGCACCACATCGCCCGGCTTGGTGCAGGCCAGCATCACGCGGTAGAGCAAAGCTTCCGGCTTCTGCGTCGGGTGCGCCTTGGTGCCGTTGCGCTTCAACCGCTCCTGCCCGCCGCAGATCGGCAGCACCCAATCGGAGCGCATCTGCAATTCGTCGTTGAGCGTCTTCATCGCCTTGTAGTTGAAGGTGTACTTCGCATCCTCGCCCTGGCTGGCCCAGATCAACGTCTCATGCGCATTGGTGAAGCGCGTGCCCTTGAAATTGGGCATGGGGTTGGACTTGCGCCAGATGATGTCGTTGAGGATCCAGAAGCCTTCGTCCTGCAGGGCCGTGCCGACGCGGAAGATATTGTGATAGCTGCCGATCACCCAGATCGAGCCATTGGGCTTCAATATGCGGCGCGCCTCGCGCAGCCAGGCCTTGGTGAAGCGGTCATAACTGCCCAGCGTGTCGAACTTGTCCCAATCATTGTCGACCGCATCGACGCGGCTGCCCTCTGGCCGGAACAGGTCGCCGCCCAGTTGCAGATTATAGGGAGGATCGGCAAAGATCATGTCGATGCAGGCGTCGGGCAGCTTCGCCATTTCGGAAATGCAGTCGCCACGCAGCAGGCGGTCGGCCTCGATCTCGACCGGCGCAACCGCCTTTTTCCGCCGCGGCGCGACGCGTTCCATGACACCCATTAGTGACCCCCGTTTGCTTCTGAGGCCCAGCGATGAGTCCTCGGGAGTCCGCCGTCAAGATCAGCAACTTAGGGTTCAAGCCTCACATAAAGGTTAACACGGCGGAGAACGAACCGGGTAGCCACTAGATATTGAGTCGACGGCGACTCGAAAGACTCAACATGGGCTAGTGTGACGCAAAAGACTCAGCGAAAAAGGCCCGGAAAGTTTTTTTGGTTAACGCCGTTTCGGAGGGCAAAAACGGACCTACGCTTGACCATTTCATAACTATTTGGTTATGTCATAACGATGACAGAACATATTTTGAGGGGGGATCGCTCGGCCTCCTGCGACGAACTTTTCAAGGCCTTGTCCGACGGCACCCGGCGGGCGCTGCTCGAATATCTGGTGCGCGAAGGCGAACAGAGCGTCCACGCCCTCACCGCCATTTCCGGCGTATCGCAACCCATGGTGTCCCGCCATCTCGGCAAGCTGAAGCGCGCCAGCCTCGTGACGGCCCGCCGCGCAGGCCGCGAAACCTACTACACCGCCCGCGCCAAGGGGCTCGCCCCGATCGTCCAATGGATGGCGGTATATGGGGCGCTCTGGTCCCAACGCTTCACCGCGCTGGAAGATCTGGACGGTTATTGAGGGCATAACATGCTCCTGCCTTCGCAGGAGCACGTCGCTTCTATATCGCGGCCCCCGCCAAAATCTCTTCGATCAGCACAACATCATCCGGCTTGTCCGCATCGATACAGGCCTCCGCCTGCTCCATCGCCACCAGCCGCGCCACCAGCCCAAAGCGCCGCCCCACCCGCGCAATCCCGCCCCGCAAGCTCGAAATCCTGAGCACCGCCCCCAGCAAAGCCAAAGGCCCGAAGGCGGACAATATCTTCCACCCCTTCTTGCGGTCCTGCTCAACCTCTTGCCAAAGCGCGATCACCGGCCGGGCCTTGCCACTCCCGAACCAGAAGATATTCGCCCCCGACCACCAGCCGTCGCGGAACTTCAGCCAGGTCCGCCGCGATCCCGGATAGCGCGCCAGCAAGGTCGCCCGCTCCACCATCGCCACGGCAATGTCGGCGCCATCAGCCTCCCGCACCATCTGGTCGAGCATCGCTGCATCCAGCAGCACATGATCCGCCGTCGTCATCAGCAGCGGAAAGGGCAAATCCGCCCGGTCCAACAACGCCATCAGCGAGGATGCAATCCCGCCCCCACTCGTTTCGAACCGCACCTTGGGATGCGCCGCCAGCCAGGCGGTAGTCGGATCGCCAGCAAACAGCTCCGGCGCCTGCGTCAGCACGATCACGCGCCCGATCACCGGATGCGCCAGCAAGGCCCGCGCCGGATGGTTGATCATCGGCTCGCCCGCTACGGGCGCCAGCGGCTTCACCGCCACCCCCGCCGCCACAGCCAAGGGATCGGGAACAGGCCGCGCCCCGGCCAGCAATATTGCAGTGATGTCAGAAGCCGGTGCGATCATGACCGCCCGTTAGCGGAGCCTGTTTCCCACGAAAAGCTATTTCCCGGAAGCCGCCGGTCCCGCACTCTGGGCTTGCTGCTTTTGGGCCACCTGCACGGGCAATCCCACGCGCAGGCTCTTCAACTGCACCAGCCGCGCCCGGAAAGCCGCCAACTCCCGCCCAGCCAATTGCGACGTGGTCGTAAAGCGAACCGACAGCGGATTGATCGTCTGCCCGTTGCGATACAGTTCATAATGCAGATGCGGCCCGGTCGACAGGCCGGAGGAGCCGACATAGCCGATCACCTGCCCCTGCCGCACGCGCTGCCCCGGCGCGGCCGCGATCCGGCTCATATGCGCATAGCCGGTGGCAAGGCCACTGCCATGCTCCAGCCGCACATAATTGCCATGTCCGCCATGCCGCCCGGCATAGGACACCACGCCGTCGGTCGCCGCATAGATGGGCGATCCATAGGCCGCCGCGAAATCGATCCCCGCATGCATTCGGGTATAGCCCAATATCGGGTGCCGCCGCATGCCGAAGCTGGACGACATGCGCCCCGCGACCGGCGCGGACAGCACACCCCGCCGCTGGCCCACGCCCGACGCCTCGAACCATTGGGTCCGCCCGTCGCTATTCCATTTCAGCATGTCGATGCCGCGCCCGCTGGCCCGGTGCAGTCCGGCGAACAACAGGTCGCCCACCTCGACATCGCCGGTATCCGCCCGCCGATATTCGGTGACCATATCATAGCGGTCGCCCGCCGAGATCGATCCCAGATCGATCTGCTGCGCCACCACGCGCAGGAAGCTCTGGATCGCCTTGGGCGGCGCCCCCGCGGCCCGCGCCGAATGGTACAGGCTCTCGCCCACGACGCCCTGGATGCGCAGCGGCGTATCGTCGACATGGATCGCGGTCCGCTGCACCTGCAACACCCCGCCAGCCCGCGAAATCTCTATCCCCAGGTCCAGCCGCGCCCGGAATGCCAGCTTGTCCAGCGGCCGGGGCACATCCCGGCTCGCCCGGCGACCGAGCACGATGTCCAGCGGCGTCCCCGGCTTCATGCCCGCGCCGACATCGCCGGCGACAAGGCTCATCACCGTCGCTACATCGCCCCCGCTCACCCCGGCCCGCGCCAGCGCCCGGCCCAGCGAATCGCTTCCGCCGATCTGCGCGCGCAGCTCGATCTGCGGCCGCTCCGGCGTCTCGCGCAGCGGCTGCACGGCGTCGGTCGGTCCCATGCGCCGCCCGCTGTCGGCGCCCATGGCGAGCGGCATGATCATCTGGCTGCGCACTTCGTCGAATTGCCGGGACGCCATCAAAGGCTGCGGCTCGCCCGGCAGCGCATGGAAACCCGGCGACAGATAAAGCGCCGCCGCGCACAGTCCGAAACAGGTCGCAAGTCCCCGGAACCAGGTGAAACTTCCCACCCGCTGGCCAAGGTCGGGAACCAGCTCCACATCCTCCGCCCAGTCGCGCAGCTTTTCGCGCCAATCGCGCGAATCCTCGACCGGCGCCCCATTGCGGATGGAGTCAGTCAGCCACAGGGACGCAGAGGCGCCCCCCTGTTGGGCATTGATCTGACTGCCATGAAACACGGTAAAACAAGCCCCCGGGGCAATATACGCCACGACCCCCGCCGCGCGTTCATCCGCAATTCTGTGAAGGCATAAGGTTAAAGTCAAATAAAGACGGCTATTTTAACCCTTTTTCTGCGCCCGGACGAGCCACATGGCGGACCGGCGGACCAATTTGGGGCATCGCACCGCTTTGCCAGGCCTTTGCCCTTGCCCTTCCTCCCGCCATGCCCGACATAGCAGGGGTCATGGCCCTATTTGCCCGCTCGCCCATCACCGCCGTGTTGGGCCCTACCAACACCGGCAAGACCCACCTCGCCGTCGAACGCATGTGCGGCCATTCCTCCGGGATGATGGGCTTTCCGCTCCGCCTTCTGGCGCGCGAAGTCTATGACCGGGTGGTCGGGATGAAGGGCGCCAGCCAAGTCGCTCTCATCACGGGCGAGGAAAAGATCGTGCCGCCGAACGCGCGCTATTTCCTCTGCACGGCGGAATCCATGCCGGTCGACAGAGATTACGCCTTCGTCGCCCTGGACGAAGCCCAACTCGGCGCCGACCCGGAGCGCGGCCATGTCTTCACCGACCGGCTGTTGCGCGCCCGGGGTCGCGAGGAAACGATGATCCTCGGTTCCGCCAGCATCAGCCGCGTCGTCAAATCCCTCGTCCCCGATGCGGAGATCATCGGCCGCCCTCGATTCTCGACGCTCAGCTACGCAGGCGCGAAAAAGCTCTCCCGCCTGCCCAAGCGCTCCGCCATCGTCGCCTTCTCCGCCGAAGAGGTCTACGCCGTGGCCGAAATGCTCCGCCGCTTCCGGGGCGGAGCGGCGGTGGTGATGGGCGCGCTTTCCCCCCGCACGCGCAACGCGCAGGTGCAGATGTTCCTGAACGGAGAGGTCGACTATCTGGTCGCCACCGACGCGATCGGCATGGGGTTGAACCTGGACGTCGCCCATGTCGCCTTCGCCTCGCTGCGCAAGTTCGACGGCCGCCGCACGCGCCGCCTCACCGTCGCGGAAATGGCGCAGATCGCAGGCCGCGCGGGCCGCCACCACAAAGACGGCACCTTCGGCAGCCTGGGTCATGAAGAGGGCGACGCCGCCTTCACCCCCGAAGAAATCGAGACCATCGAAGCCCACCGCTTCCCGCCGGTCGAGCAACTTTTCTGGCGCGGCGGCACCCCGCGCACCGACCGGCTCGACCATCTGATCTTCGATCTGGAAGAGAAACCCGAACGCCCCGAACTGCGCGCCGCGCCCGAGGCTGTCGACCTTGCCGTCCTCAAACGCCTAGCCGACGACCCGCTGGTAATCGAGCGCGCCAAGGGCCAGAAGCAGGTCGAACGTCTCTGGGCCGCCTGCGGCCTGCCCGATTTCCAGAAGCTGGGGGCGGAACATCATGCCCGCACGGTCAGCCGCATCTGGCGCTTCCTCTCGGAAGGGAGCGGCCACATTCCTCGCGACTGGTTCGCCCAGCAGATCGCGCGACTCGATTCGGTTCAGGGCGACATCGACACGCTATCGGGCCGGATCGCCGCGGCGCGCACCTGGTCCTATATCGCCCATCGCGCCGACTGGCTCGCCCATCCGGCTGAAATGGCCGAACGCACGCGTACGCTTGAAGAAAAACTCTCGGATGCGCTCCACGCCGCGCTGATGCAGCGTTTCGTGGACCGCCGCACCACGGTTCTGCTAAGGGATATCGGCCAGAGCGTGGACAATCTGCCCGTCGAAATAGAGCCGGACGGGACAGTCTGCGTCGATGGCGAGACGATCGGGCGACTTGACGGATTTCGTTTCTCGGTCGATCCCGCTACCCGGCATCAGGACAGGAAGATGCTGTTGGCGGCCGCTGAACGGCGCCTTGGAAGGATATTGCGAGTGAAGGCTGACGAATTGCTGAGCGCACCCGATACTGATTTCGCGCTCATGGACGAAGCAGGACAAGCCCCCGGCATAAGCTGGAAGGGGGACGCGGTGGCCACGCTGCATGGCGGCCCCGCGCTGCTGACCCCGGAAATCCGGCTGGATCGCGCGCTTCTGGCGCTGGGCCAGGATGTGCAGAAGCTCGTTCTCGCCCGCCTCACCACCTGGTTCGACGCGCAGAAGGAAAAGCACCTCCTGCCGCTGACCAAGATGGTCGCCAGCTCCTCCGACCCCGAAGTCCCCGCCGTCGTCCGCGCCGTCTTCGCCCAGCTTGCCGATGCGGGCGGCGTGATCGCGCGCACCGATCTCGATTCGGCGCTCGGCCATCTCGACAAGGATCAGCGCCATTTGCTGCGCCGCGCCGGCATCGATATCGGCGTGCTCGACATCTATCATCCCGGCCTGCTCAAGCCCGGCGCCGCCCGCTGGCGCGCCGCTTTGCTGGCGGCCCGCATCGCCAAGCCCTGCCTGCCTCTACCCGGTCCCGGCCTCACCCTGATCCCCGCCGGCGAAAAGCCCGAGCAGATGGGCGCCCGCATCGCCGGTTTCCGTGGCTTTGGCGAACAGATGCTGCGCATCGACATGGCCGAACGCATGGCCCGCACCGCACATGAAGCCATCGCCAAGAACGAGGCCTTCACCGCGCAAAGCCCGCAGATCGTCTCGCTGGGCCTGTCGGAAGAGGCCTTCCTGCAATTGATGCGCCTCGCCGGCTTCCGCCCCGTGGAAGCGCCCGAGGAGGGCGGCCCCAACTGGGTCTTCCGCGGCCGGCAAAAGCCCCGCCCGCACCAGCAGCACCAGCGCAGCGACAAGCGCGCCGCTCCATCGCAGGGCAAGTCCCAGGGTAAGACACGCGGCGACCGGGCGCCCCGTCCCGCCGCCTCATCCGGCCCTGCGCCCACTGGCAACCACGCTTTTGCGGGTCTTGCCGAATTGCTGGGCCGTAATGGCTGACGCGGGCATGGTGTCGGTCCACGGACCAAGCCTGCGCATCGACAAATTCCTCTGGTTCGCGCGCCTCGCGAAGAGTCGCTCGGTCGCCCAGAAAATGGCGGAGGAAGGCCATATCCGCCTGAATGGCCGCCGCATCGACCGCTCGCACGCCCCGGTGCGGGCGGGTGACCTCATCACCTTCCCCCACCCCAGCGGCGTGCGAGTGGTTAGGGTGACCCAGCTCCCCGATCGCCGAGGCCCGGCACCGGAGGCGCAGGCCTGCTATGAAGAACTGACCGTAGGCGCCTGAAGCCGCAGAAGCTTAAGCCCAACAATCACCCCGCCAACAATATCCTCATTGACCTTCGCCGCGACCGCGCATAGCAGGGCGCCCAATTGTCCTAATTCCAAGAGTGCTGACCCATGACCTACGTCGTGACCGATAACTGCATCCGCTGCAAATATATGGATTGCGTCGAGGTTTGCCCCGTGGATTGTTTCTACGAGGGCGAGAATATGCTGGTCATCAACCCCAATGAGTGCATCGACTGCGGCGTGTGCGAGCCTGAGTGCCCTGCCGAAGCGATCCTACCCGATACCGAAAACGGCCTGGAAAAATGGCTGGAGTTGAACACGAAATTCTCCGCCGAATGGCCGAACATCACCGTCAAGGGTGATGCCCCCGCCGACGCCGACGCGATGAAGGGCGTCGAAAACAAGCTGGCACAGTTCTTCTCGCCCGAGCCCGGCAGCGGAAGCTGATCTGCCGCGCCGCAGCGTCGACCGCGCGCGGTCCGGACATCCCCCAAACTAGCTGTTGCGTTTAATTTGCAAGGCCACTCCCGGATTTTGTGTCCGGGGGTGGCAATTTTGTTACGAATCTGCTAAATAGGGGCCAACAGGTGGACATGGTCGCGTCCGCTACGGAGACAAATGCCTGATGTATTGATGGTGGCGCCGCATCCCCCTCGGCTCGTGCATCTGTTCGCACTTGCAACGCGAACGCCACCGCTCCCCCTGTAATATGGAAAGGTTTCAAATGGCTGCCAAGGCGCTGTCCTTTGACGTAGGTGATTATGTTGTTTACCCCAAGCATGGCGTTGGCCGCGTCATAGAGCTGCAAAAGGAGCAGATTGCGGGCATGGAGCTGGAGCTCTATGTTCTCCGCTTCGAAAAGGAGCGCATGACGCTCCGCGTGCCCACGAACAAGGCCGAAGGCGTCGGCATGCGCAAGCTGTCCTCCAACAAGACGCTGGAGGAAGCGGTCGAAACGCTTAAGGGCAAGCCCAAGGTGAAGCGCACCATGTGGTCGCGCCGCGCTCAGGAATATGAAGCGAAGATTAATTCGGGCGACCTGGTGTCGATTGCCGAAGTGACCCGCGACCTGTTCCGCGCCGACGACCAGCCGGAACAGAGCTATTCCGAACGGCAGATCTTCGAGGCCGCCTCCAGCCGCCTCGCCCGCGAACTCGCGGCGATGGAGGAAACGGACGAGCCGAGCGCGCTCAAGAAAATCCTGCGCATCCTCAACGAAGCCGCACCCCGTTACGTGAAGGTGGAAAGCTGATCAAGCCGCGCTCGAGCCGACAACGGCAGGCGTAAAGAAAAGGGCGTCCCGATCGGGGCGCCCTTTTCCGTACATCCTGAGTTGGCGGCTTCCAGAACCATCCGCTTCTACGCAAGCGCCGGACCGAAGCAGACGGCTCAAGACACGGCGCAGATCGAAAGGCAGAACTGGGTTCCTGCCTCCGCAGGACCACCAAACAGGCGCAATCTTATTGCTGATCCTTTACGGCACCCGCCGCATCCTTGGCTGCGTCACCGACATCGCTTGCCGCCTGACCGACCTGCGTAGCGGCGCCTTCGACAGCGCTATCCTTGCGGGTTTGGCTGCTGATCAGGAAGAAGGCGGCGATCGCCACCACCACGACCAGCAAGAGAACGGCTACCATGGTGCCGCCGCCACCACGTTTTTCGATGACCGTGGTGGTCGTCGGACGCTCCTGATAATCCGCCATAGAAATCCTCCTCATCTTCACGCCACCCGGCAACATAATGCGCAAGCAAGCGGACGGGTTCCTGAGCCTTCAGCGGCAATAGCCCTCCCGCCCCGGCACCACGATCAGACAATCCTGCCTGCCCGCGAGATATTTGAACCCCGTCTCGGCGCCCGCGCCCGGCCGGATGCTGAGCTCCTGGCCGTCCCGCGCGAAGCGGATCGCCGCCCCTGCGGCCACACCGTCATAGCCACCCTGCCGGTCGAGATTGTCCCGGTTCGTGATGGCATAATGGCCTGGCCGGCCATCCGGCGAGGGCTGAATGTCCAGGAAAAGCCCCTCCGGCCCGTTCCACCGTCCCACCCAATCATCAGTGAGGCCCGCCGCTTCATTGGCGGCCACGCCGACCGCATCCGGCTCCTCGACCGCCTCGACATCCGGCGCCTGCGCGGCATTGTTCGTGACCGGCCCCTTGTCCACGCTCTTCGCGCAACCGGACATCAGCGCACCCGCCAGCATCAACGGCAGAAGCGCGCGGTTCAGATCAAGACGCCTCATTCATCTTTCCCCTTGCAATTGGCCTCATAAACGGCTGAACGCCGGTCTTCGATCCATTTTCCTGAATGGGGACGGAGCGCTTGCCAGCGGTTCCGGCAGGGAGCAGGATCATGGTGGGGAAAAGAAATGGAGCACAAGGTTGAAGGGCGCCCCGAACGGGCGCGTTTCGTTCGCGAAACCGCAGATGTCCGGCGGCAGGCTCTGATCGAGGCAACCGCGCGCTGCCTGGCCGAAAAGGGCGTGGGCGGCACCTCCGTCCGGGCGATCTGCGCCTATGCGGGCGTGTCCGCAGGCCTGCTGACTCATTATTTCGACGGCGTGGACGCCCTGATCCTGGCGACCTATCGCGATGTCGGGGAACAGGTCGCCGCCGCGATGGAACGCGCGGTGGCGGAGGCTGGAGCCGATCCCCGCGCCCGGCTCTGGGCCTATTTGCGGTCCAATTTCCAGCCGCCGGTACTGGATCCCAATCTGCTTGCGACCTGGATTTCCTTCTGGAGCCTCAACAAGACCAATCCGAAAATCGCCGCCACCCATGCCGAAACCTATGGCGGCGGGCGCGAACGCATGGAGGTGCTGCTGCGGGAGGCCGCGCCGCAAATTCCCCGCCCGGACGCGCGCATCGCCGCCATCGGCCTTACTGCGATGATCGATGGCCTCTGGCTGGAACTGTGCCTCGATTCGTCCACCTTCACCATCGAGGAAGCGTTGGGCATGATCGAGGAAGCGATGAATTACGTCCTGCACAAACCCAGAGGCGGTCCGATCGATCAATAAGACGGTCTGTGATCGCTTTTATCAATCGACTTGGCCAAGAAAACCAATTTCACGGCACCATGCGCATTCCCTACATGGGTCGGGCAACAGCAACTCCCTAAAAGGAACTGGAAAGCCCATGGCTCTTATCAACACGACCATCAAGCCGTTCACCGCCACCGCGTACAAGCAGGGCAAGTTCGTCGACGTCACCGACGCCGATGTGAAGGGCAAGTGGGCCGTCTTCTTCTTCTACCCCGCCGACTTCACCTTCGTCTGCCCGACGGAGCTGGAGGATCTGGCCGATATCTACCCGACGCTCCAGAAGCTGAACGTCGAGGTTTACTCGGTTTCGACCGACACGCATTTCAGCCACAAGGCCTGGCACGACACCTCGCCGGCGATCGGCAAGATCAACTATTTCATGCTGGGCGACCAGTCGGGCACCATCACCAACAATTTCGACGTGATGCGTCCGGGCGTCGGCCTGGCTGACCGCGCCACCTTCCTGGTCGATCCCGAAGGCGTGATCCAGTTCATGGAAATCACTTCGGAAGGCGTCGGCCGCAACGCGACCGAACTGCTCCGCAAGGTCAAGGCCGCGCAATATGTCGCCGCCAACCCTGGCGAAGTCTGCCCGGCCAAGTGGGAAGAAGGCGAAGCCACGCTGGCGCCCTCGCTCGACCTCGTCGGCAAGATCTAACGGCCTCGCCGACATTCCGCCCATGCGGGCCTGCGAAGCGCGATTTCCTGCGCTTCGGTGCTCACGGACCAGAAGTCCGCTGCGCTCCGATGCTCGGAAATCACGCTTCTCGGCTCCACCTGAACGAAATGTCGACAAGGCCTTAACTCTTGTCGGGCTGGGTCGAAGGCACCCTCCCCGGCCCGGCGGGAGCCATTATATGCAACGTGCTCCTGCGAAGGCAGGAGCCCAGAGCGTCAGGTCACGCGCCAAAGCCTGGGATCCTGCCTTCGCAGGAGCACGCCGCTCTCAATTTACAACCTCCGCAAACGCCGGGCCTTCGGATCGCACCGTCCCGGCGAAGGACAAGCCGCGTGCCCCGGATCGGCGCGCCCAACCCATGGAGACCAATATGTTGGACGCAAATCTCAAGGGCCAGCTCAAGGCCTATATGGCGAACATCACCCAGCCGATCGAGCTGGTGGCGTCGCTGGACGAAGGCGCGAAGAGCCGTGAACTCAAGACGCTGCTGGATGAGATCGCCGAACTGTCGGACAAGGTATCCATCACCACCGGCCCAAAAACCGATAGCACCAAGCGCGTCCCCAGCTTCATGATCCGCCGTACCGGCACGGACATCGGCGTGACCTTCGCCGGCCTGCCCATGGGCCATGAATTCACCTCGCTCGTCCTCGCCCTGCTGCAAGTCGGCGGCCACCCGTCCAAGGCGGCGCAGGAACTGCTCCAGCAGATCAAGGACATCGACGGTGACTTCGCCTTCGAAACCTATTTCTCGCTGTCCTGCCAGAACTGCCCCGATGTGGTGCAGGCGCTGAACCTGATGGCCGTCCTCAACCCCCGCATCAGCCACACCGCCATCGACGGCGCGCTATTCAAGGAAGAAGTCGACGCCCGCAAGGTCATGGCCGTCCCCACCGTCTTCCTGAACGGCGAACCCTTCGCCAGCGGCCGGATGGAACTGGAGCAGATCGTCGCGAAGATCGACAGCGGCGCGGCCACCCGCGCAGCGGAGAAGATCAAGGCGCAAGACCCGTTCGAAGTGCTGATCGTCGGTGGCGGTCCCGCTGGCGCTGCGGCGGCGATCTATGCGGCGCGCAAGGGCATCCGCACCGGCGTCGCGGCGGAGCGCTTCGGCGGTCAGGTGCTCGACACCATGGATATCGAGAATTTCATCTCGGTCAGCCGCACCGAAGGCCCCAAATTCGCCGCCGCGCTGGAAGCCCATGTGAAGGACTATGACGTCGAGATCATGAACCTGCAGAAGGCCGCCAAGCTGATCCCGGCCAAGACCGAAGGCGGCTATCATGAGGTCGTGCTGGGAAATGGCGCGTCCTTGAAGGGCAAGACCGTCATTCTCTCCACCGGCGCGCGCTGGCGGCAGATGGGCGTGCCCGGCGAAGACGAATATCGCAACAAGGGCGTGGCCTACTGCCCGCATTGCGACGGCCCGCTGTTCAAGGGCAAGCGCGTGGCGGTGATCGGCGGCGGCAATAGCGGCGTCGAGGCGGCCATCGACCTGGCCGGCATCGTCGCCCATGTGACTCTGATCGAGTATGACAGCCAGCTCCGCGCCGACGCCGTGCTCCAGCGCAAACTCGCCAGCCTGCCCAATGTCAGGATCATCACCTCGGCCCTCACGACCAAGGTGGACGGCAATGGCGAACGCGTCACCGGCCTCAGCTACAAGGATCGCAACAGCGGCACGGAGCATGATATCGAACTGGAAGGCATTTTCGTCCAGATCGGCCTCGTCCCGAACACCGAATGGCTGAAAGACACGATCGCCCTTTCCCCACGTGGCGAGATCGAGATCGACGCGCGCGGCGAAACCAGCCAGCCCGGCATCTTCGCGGCGGGCGACTGCACGACTGTGCCCTACAAGCAGATCGTGATCGCTTGCGGAGCGGGCTCGACGGCGGCGCTCTCCGCCTTCGATTACTTGATCCGCCTGCCAGCGGCGGAGGAGACCGCCGAAGCGGCC
Source organism: Sphingobium sp. TKS (assembly GCF_001563265.1). Classification (NCBI taxonomy): domain Bacteria; kingdom Pseudomonadati; phylum Pseudomonadota; class Alphaproteobacteria; order Sphingomonadales; family Sphingobiaceae; genus Sphingobium; species Sphingobium sp. TKS. The sequence continues at coordinate 3,400,015 of NZ_CP005083.1, forward strand.
TGATCATCCGGGCCAAAGAATCGCGGGGCGGCGGATTCCACGGGAGGATCAGCCGCCCTTGCCTCATCCAAGCCACTCAAAAGACACGCGATTGTAAAGTTAATGTCTTTTTCACCATGATTCGCGATTCTGGGCGGCGTCAATTACGCAAGCAGGTATCGTCATGGCGCCATGTGCCTATCGCAATCCGGAATGGCTGTCAGCGGTCTACGCCATGGTCGACGATGTCTGCGCGCGGGATGGCGCCCCTCCGCCGGGGATGATCGGTGCCCTGACCCGCCTCATCGACAGCGCGCAAAGCGATCGCTCGGCGGACAATTTCCTTCCCCGTGCACAGGACATGCTGCTGGCCATCCACCGCCTGCGCGCCTCCCTCGCGCAATCCGATTCCCAGGCCAGCGCGATCCGCGGCGAGCTTCGCCTGATGTGCAACGACTGGATCAAGTCGGCCCGCTTCTGCTAACCCGAATTCCTCTTAACGCCGCATCAAGCGCAGCCGGAAAATCCCCGGATCGACCTCCAGCATCGGCGCGGCCGTCTCATCCCGCTGCGCCAGCACCACCGGCGCTTGCGGCGCGAAAGTCACGACGGCGCTTCCCGGATCGCCCACCACCAGCGCATCCACCATCAACACCGGACTCAATCGGTCCGAGGTCACACTGACCAGAGTCCCGACTTGCGTCATCCCGAACAGCTTGCGCGCAAAGGCATAAGGCAGCCTGATGCACCCATGGCTCGCCGGATGGCCGGGATTATGCCCCGCATGGAGCGCAATCCCGTCCCAGGTCAGCCGCTGCATGAAGGGCATGGGCGCGTTGGAATAGATGTTCGACCGATGCCATTCCCGCTTCTGCAGCACCGGAAACTCCCCGGTCGGCGTGCGATGCCCCTTCATGCCCGTCGACACGCTGGCAATCCCGACCAGCCGGTCGCCATCATAGACATGCACCATCTGTCGCTCGATGCTGATCACCATATAGAGCGGCCCGACGAACGGCCCCTCCTCCAGCCAGCGATAGCCCCCCGGCCCCACCGGCTCCTGCCCCGCCACGGGCACGGCGATCACGCACAGCAGCGGCAAAAGCATCCAGGTTAGAAAGGCGCGCATCAACACTTTCTTAACCACAAGACGCGCCAGCGCCAGCCCCTGATCGGCCCGCCCAGGTTCAGACTGGGACGATGCTACAGCAAGCTCAATTGCGCGACCGGCGCGAAGCTCCTGCGGTGCAGCGGCGTCGGCCCATGTTCGCGCAGCGCGGCCAGATGCTTGGCGCTGCCATAGCCCTTGTTGCTTTCCCAACCATAATGGGGATGCACCGCCGCCGCCTCGATCATCATCCGGTCGCGTGCTTCTTTCGCCAGGATGGAGGCCGCCGCGATCGACAGACATTTGGCGTCACCCTCGACCACCGCCGTCGATGCCCAGCGCCATTGCGGGCAGCGATTGCCGTCCACCAGCACATGCGCGCAATCCTGGGTCAACGCCTCGACCGCCCGCCTCATCGCCAGCATGGTCGCCCAGAGGATGTTGAGGCTGTCAATCTCCTCGACCGAAGCGACGCCCAGCCCCCAGCACAGCGCCCGCGCCTTGATCTCCCCCTCCAGCATGGCGCGCCGGGCAGCGCTCAACTGCTTGCTGTCGTTGAGACCTTGCGGGCAATCCTCCTGCCGCAGGATCACCGCCCCCGCCACGACCGGCCCGGCCAGCGGGCCGCGCCCTGCCTCGTCCACCCCGGCAACCAGTCCCGGATGATGCAGCAGTTCATGGGAAAAATCAGGCATGGTCGTGAAACCCGAAAGGCGCGCCCATCGGCCCATGTCCCTGCCCTAGTCCCGGTGCGAGAGCGAGCGCCTCCCGCACATATTTGCGCCCGCGTTCGATGGCGTCGACCAGATCCAGACCCTGCCCCAGCCCGGTCGCGATCGCGCTGGCCAGCGTGCAGCCGGTGCCATGGGTGTGCGGCGTATCGATTCGCGCATTGCTCCACGCCTTGAGAACGCCCTGTGGCCCGATCAGCCGGTCCGTCAGCATCGGCCCCTCGCCATGGCCGCCCTTGGCCAGCACATGGGTTGCAAAACGGATCGCGATCTCCTCCCCGCCCAGCGCTTCCAGCTCCGGGATATTGGGCGTGACCAGCGTGGCCAGCGCCATCAGCTTCTCAAAGGCGGCGACGGTCGCCTCGTTCGCCAGCGCGGAACCGCTGGTGGCCACCATGACCGGATCGAAGACGATCGGCACGCCCTCCAGCGCCGCCAGCCGCTCCGCCACAGCCACCGCCGTTTCCGCCGATCCGATCATGCCGATCTTCACCGCATCGACCCCGATATCGCTGATGACACTCTCCATCTGTTGGAGCACCATGTCGGTCGGGATCGGATGAACGCCCTGCACGCCCAGCGTATTCTGCGCGGTAATCGCGGTGATCGCTGTCATGGCATGGCCGCCGAGCAGCGTCACGGTGCGGATATCCGCCTGGACGCCCGCGCCCCCCCCGCTGTCGGACCCGGCAATGATGAGGATGCGCGCGGAAGTCATGCCTTGAAATGCCGCTCCGTCGAAGCCGGATGGCGTTTGAGCGCATCGCCGGTCCGGGTCGGCCGGTCCATCAATTCACCGCCGCAATTGGGACAACGATCGTCCAGCGCCTCAGCGCATGACGCGCAGAATGTGCATTCGAAGGAACAGATAAATGCCCCCGGTTCATCGGCGGGCAGGTCCGTCCCGCAACGCTCGCAATCGGGCCGCAATTCCAGCATCAGGCAGCCGCCTTCGCCACGGCGTCGCAGATGCGCTCGACCACGTCCTTGACCTGCTCCTCCCGGTCGCCCTCGGCCATCACGCGGATGACCGGCTCCGTGCCCGAAGGCCGGATCACCAGCCGCCCGCACCCGTTCAACTCCGCCTCGGCCTGGGCGATCGCCCGCTTCACATCCTCATGCTCCAGCGGCTTGCCACCGGAGAAGCGGACATTCTTGAGCAATTGCGGCACCGGATCGAACTGATGCAGCACTTCGCTCGCAGGCTTGCCCGATCGCACCAGCGCCGCCAGCACCTGCAACCCCGCCACGGTGCCGTCGCCGGTCGTCGCATAGTCGGAAAGGATCATATGCCCTGACTGCTCGCCACCGACGTTGAAACCGCCCTCGCGCATCCGCTCCAGCACATAGCGGTCGCCCACCTTGGTCCGCTCCAGCGCCATGCCCTGACCCACAAGGAAACGCTCCAGTCCCAGGTTCGACATCACCGTCGCCACCAGCCCGCCGCCGCGCAGCATCCCCGCCTTCGCGAAATTGCCTGCGATCAGCGCCATGATCTGGTCGCCGTCGACGATCGCGCCATGTTCGTCCACCACGATCAGCCGGTCGGCATCGCCATCCAGCGCAATGCCTATGTCCGCGCCCGCCGACACCACCGTTTCCTGCAACAGCAACGGCGCGGTCGATCCGCACTGGTCGTTGATATTGATGCCATTGGGCGTGACGCCGATCGCCACCACCTCTGCCCCCAATTCCCAGAGGGCCGAGGGCGCGACCTGATAAGCGGCCCCATTGGCGCAATCGACCACGATCTTGAGGCCATCCAGCCGAAGGTCGGCCGGAAAGCTGGATTTGACGGCATGGATATAGCGGCCCCGAGCGTCCTCCACGCGACGGGCGCGGCCGATTTCCTGCGACGCGGCAAGCGGAATATCTTGGCTTAGCATCGCCTCGATCTTCAGCTCATCCTCATCCGACAGCTTGTAGCCATCCGGCCCGAACAGCTTGATGCCATTGTCGAAATAGGGGTTGTGGCTGGCCGATATCATCACGCCCAGATCGGCGCGCATCGAATGGGCGAGCAGCGCCACCGCCGGAGTCGGGATCGGCCCGAACTGCACCACATCCATGCCGACGGCGGTGAAACCCGCGACCAGCGCATTTTCCACCATATAGCCCGACAGGCGCGTGTCCTTGCCGATGACGACGCGATGGCGATGCGTGCCGCGCTGGAAATGCTTGCCCGCCGCCATGCCGACCTTCATCGCCAGTTCGGCGGTCATCGGCCATTGGTTGGTGCGTCCGCGAATGCCGTCCGTGCCGAAATATTTTCTGCTCATAATCCCTGCCCGCCCATGCGGTTAAACCTCTCATCATTCCCATAGCAATCTTTGTTCGACTTTCCAGCAAGGAGCAGCCATCCCTTTGCAAATGGACGGATTCAATGCAGCGGTCGACGCCCTTTCCGGCGCGGTCTTCTTCAAGGTGCCGGTGCTGGGGACGCAGATCGAGCTGATCGTGCTCTATCTGGCGCTGCCGATGCTGTTCTTCACCGTCTGGCTGGGCTTTCCCAATCTGACCGCGGTCGGCAGGGCGCTGCGCATCCTCAAGACCCAGCCGCATGAGGGCGAGGCGAAGGGCGACGTCAGCCAATGGGGCGCGCTGTCGACGGCGCTGTCCGGCACGATCGGCCTGGGCAATATCGCGGGCGTGGCGGTGGCGCTGACGATGGGCGGGCCGGGCGCGATCCTCTGGATGTTCATCATCGGCTGGTTCGCCATGACGGTGAAGATGGCGGAGGTAACGCTGGGCCTCAAATATCGCACCTTCGACAGCCGGGGCCATGTGCATGGCGGGCCGATGTATGTGCTCAAAGCCGTGGGCGCGGCGCGGGGCTGGCCGAAGATCGGGCTGCTATTGGGCGGGTTCTACGCCTTTTTCGCGCTGTTCGGGGCAATCCCGATGGTGCAGGTCAACCAAAGCTTCGCGCAGGTGAAAGTGGTGACGGGCTTCAGCAATGGCTGGGCCTATGGCACGATCCTCGCGGGTGCGGTGGCACTGGTGACTTTGGGCGGCGCTGCCTGGCTGGGGGAAGTGGCGAAGAGGCTGACGCCGCTCAAGGTCGCGGTCTATATGATCGGCGTGGCGACGGTGCTGATCCTGCACGCCGCCGCCATTCCAGCCGCGCTGACGGAAATCTGGCAAGGCGCCTGGAACGGACAGGCCGCGACCGGCGGCGCCGTGGGCGCGTTCGTTTCGGGAATGCGGCGCGCGGTGTTCGCGAGCGAGGCAGGCGTGGGGTCGGCGGTCATGGCGCATAGCCTGGCGCGGGCGCGGCATCCGGTGTCCGAGGGGCTGGTCGCGCTGCTGGAGCCGTTGCTCGGCACGATGATCGTCTGCGCCTTGGGCGGGCTGGCGCTGGTGGTCGCGGGCACATGGAAATCGGGGCTGGAGGGCATTGCCATCACCTCCGCCGCCTTCGCGCAGGTGTCGCACTCCTTTCCATGGCTGCTGGCGGTGGTCGTGGTGCTGTTCGCTTATTCGACGCTGGTCGCCTGGGGCTTCTATGGCTTGCAGGCCTGGGGCTATCTGTTCGGCAACGGACCCAAGGCGCAGTGGAGCTACAAGATTCTCTACATCATCGCCCTACCCCCGGCGGCGGCCATCGATCTCGGCCGGGTGGTCGGCATTGTCGACAGCAGCTTCTTCCTGATGGCGATCCCCAATGTGATCGCACTCTACCTCTGCGCCGGGGAATTGCGGCGCGATGTGCGCAATTATCTGGCGACACCCGAGGAGGATTAACGCGCCATCGCCGTTTCGATTTCCTCGACGGTTCGGGGAATGCCTTCGCTCAGGCGCTGCGATCCGGTCGGCGTGATCAGATAGAGATCTTCGATCCGAATGCCATAATTGGCGGATTGGACATAAAGGCCCGGCTCCACGGTAATGACCGCGCCCGCCGGCAGCGGCTTGGACATGTCGCCCACGTCATGGACATCAAGGCCGACCAGATGACCAAGGCCATGGGTGAAATCATCGACCCGCCCGGCCTTGCGGAAGACATCTTTCGCGGCCTCCACCAGATCCTCATAATAGACCCCGGCCTTGAGCTTGGCCACGGCGGCGGCCTGAGCGGCGAGTACCAGTTCATAGGATGCGCGCTGTTCAGCACTAAACTTGCCGCTGGCGGGGAAGGTCCGCGTCACGTCGCAGGCATAGCCACCGACCGAAGCGGCCGCGTCGATCAGGATCAGGTCATTGGGTCCGATGACCCCGCTGCCGCCGGTATAATGCAGCGAAGCCGCGTTGCGCCCGGTGGCGACGATGCTGTCATAGGCCAACCCCTCTCCTCCCCCGGCGCGGAAAGCATCCTCCAATATGGCCTTGAGCTGCCTTTCGCTCATGCCGGGCCGCACTTGCTTCATCGCCGCGATATGGCCGCGCGCCGTTGCCGCCGTCGCCCTGCGCATCAGGTCGAGTTCGCGCGGTTCCTTGACGATGCGGAGCGAAGGCAGCAGGCCGCTCTCATCCTTGAGCGAAACGCCGGGCACGCGCTGCATCACCTTGCCGTAAAGCTCCAGCCCCTGGGGCACCGGCGCGGATGCGCTGACGATAGGGCCAAGGAAATGCAGCGTCTTGGACCGTTCGGCCAGGGTGGTGACGAGGCCTCCCAGACCGCTGGTGCGCGACACGCGGGCAAAGCCGGTGCGCCGCTCCAGTTCCGTGCCCAAAGGCAGGCGTTCGACCTCCCAACGCTCCGCCTCCGGATCGCGCGAGGGGAGCAGCAGCCATTCCTTGATCGTCCGCTCGGCGGGCGCCATGACGAGAATCGCGCCGGGTTCATCGACGATGCCGGTCAGCCAGGCAAAGTCCCCGTCCTGCACGAAGGGCGGCGCGACGGCGGCGGCAATTTCTACCGGCCCGGCGCCATAAACGACGGCGACACCGTCTTTCAGCAATTCCATGACGCGACGGCGGCGTTCGCGAAACACATCCGGGGTGAAAGGCGAAGTGCCCGCCGGGGTCGCGAAGCCCTGCGGCGGCAATGTCTGTGCGATGAGTCGCGTGGAAAGGACCAGCGATGCCGTGGCGCCCGCCAACATGGTCCGCCGATTATACATAGAGTTCTCCCTTGCTGCGCCAAACAGGAGCATGAAAGGAAGCGGGCGGCAAGGGGCGTATCAGGGTGATGATACAGTAAAGACCCCGCCAAAGGGCGAGGCCTTTCATGATGTCTGCGGCGGCGGGTCAGATCTTGTCGCCCAGGGCGCCTTTCACCGAACCCTTGATGTCCTGAACGGTGCCCTTGCCCTTCTGGGCCTGGCCTTCCGCCACCAGATCGGGATCGCGCCGGTTGCGGCCTACGGCTTCCTTGACGGCGCCTGCGGCCTTATTGCCTGCGGCCTTTGCCTTGTCGGTCAGTTCGCCCATGGAATGTCTCCTGTCAGTTGCTCTTGCAGGGTCAACCAATGGAGTTGGCGGAAGGTTGCCATCGGTGCGGATGCGAAATGGTGGCTTTGGGTAGATAGGAGACGGTCTGCTTCGCGCTGCTTTCCTTGAAGCGCATCGTGCTCCTGCGAAGGCAGGAGCCCAGTTCCTACGGTGCGATGATCCACAAGCGGCGGAACTGGGTTCCTGCCTTCGCAGGAACACATATCCACTCAATGGCAGCTAATGGCCGAAATCGGCCTTTTGCGCACAAAAAGAAAAGGGCCGGAAAACCGGCCCCTTCCCCAATTTCGTTCCGATCGAAAGATCAGCGCTTCGAGAACTGGAAGCTGCGGCGGGCCTTGGCCTTGCCGTACTTCTTACGCTCGACGGCGCGGCTGTCGCGGGTCAGGAAGCCTTCGGCCTTGACCGCGCTACGCAGCGCCGGCTCGTACTTCGACAGAGCCTGGGCGATACCGTGCTTGACCGCACCGGCCTGGCCCGACAGACCGCCGCCCTTGACGGTGGCGATCACGTCGTACTGACCTTCGCGCTCGGTGACGCCGAAGGGCTGGTTGATCACCAGACGCAGGGTCGGGCGGGCGAAATAGATTTCCTGATCGCGGCCGTTGACCGTGATCTTGCCGGTGCCGGGCTTCACCCAGACGCGAGCGACGGCGTCCTTACGACGGCCAGTCGCATAGGCGCGGCCGAGGCTGTCGATTTCCTGGGCGCGCAGCGGAGCCGAAGGCTGGACCGGAGCGATCGGCGCGTCAGCAGCGATGGGCGCTTCCGCAGCAGCGGTGGCGGGCGCCGGGGCGTTGGCGGTCAGCGACGCGAGGTCGGACAGGGACTGGCGGTTATCGGACATTATGCACCCACCTTGTTCTTGCGGTTGCGCGACGCGAAATCGAGCACTTCGGGGTTCTGCGCTTCGTGGGGATGCTCAGCGCCGGCGAAGATGCGCAGGTTGCGCATCTGCTGGCGGCCCAGCGGACCACGGGGGATCATGCGCTCGACGGCCTTTTCAAGCACGCGCTCGGGGAAACGGCCTTCCAGAATCTTCTGGGGGGTGGTTTCCTTGATGCCGCCGGCATAGCCAGTGTGCTTGTAATAGACCTTGTCAGTCAGCTTGCGGCCGGTGAACTTCACCTTGCCCGCATTGACGATGATGACATTGTCACCGCAATCGACATGGGGCGTGAAGCTCGTCTTGTGCTTGCCGCGCAGGATGTTCGCGACGGTCGAGGCGAGGCGGCCGACGACGAGGCCTTCCGCGTCGATCAAAATCCACTTCTTTTCGACCGTGGCCGGGGTTGCCGGCTTGGTGGTCTTCATCAGCGCCTTCATGGTGCCAATACTCCAGTTGAAATTAGTCACCGATCACCGTCACCGGCTTTCGGAAGATGCGCGCTAATGACGGGTGAGGCGCGCCAAGTCAAGAGATTCGGCGGGATTGCTGACGGGTAAAATAATACCTGTCATTTGGTGGACTGATCTCCCACCCACCGGGCGAAGGCGCTATCGGCCGCCTCCACCGGCAAAGCGAGGATCGCGGGAACCTCATAATCATGCAGTTCGGCAAGGCGCGCCATCAGCGCATCGCGGCGGGACGGCGCGGTCTTGAAGAGGACCGGCACCTCGGCCGCCTCCTCCATCGCGCCGTTCCATTCGTAGAAGGAGGTCGCCTCCCCCAGCAGGTTCGCGCAGGCCGCCAGCCGTTCCTCGACCAACTGGCGCGCGATGCGGGTCGCGGCCTCACGCGAGCCGAACAGCGTGTAGACGAGCGCGACGGCGCTCATCCCCGGCGTTCCCCAAGCGCATGGGCGCCCCAGGTGGCCGATGCGACCACCAGCGCGCCGACCGCCTGGTGCAGCACGGCCAGCGGCAACGCGATGCCGCTGATGACGGTGGCGATGCCAAGCGCGACCTGCGTGCCGACCGCCGCGTTGATCGCGATGGAGGGGCCGCGCTCCCCAGCCTGCTTGGCCATGCGGGCCAGCATGACCAGCATGAACGCAGCGACCCAGGCCCACCAGCGATGGATGAAATGCACCAGATAGGGATCGCTGGACAGCGTCGCCCAGAGCGAGCCGAGCCACTGGATTCCTTGCGGTACGAGATGGTCGTTCATCAGCGGCCAGGTGTTGGAAACATAGCCCGCATCCAGCCCCGCCGTGAACGCGCCGAACATCAACTGCACCAGCAGCGCCACCAGCGCGGCGATCGCGAAGGGGTGCAGCATCGCCGGTTTCGCAAAGGGCGTGCGCGAGCGCGTCAACAGGTCCAGCGCGGTCCAGATCAGCCCGCCCATGATGAACAGCGCCGTCAGCAGATGCACCGCCAGCCGGTAGTGGCTGACATCGGTTCGCACCGACAGGCCCGACTTCACCATCCACCAGCCGATCGCGCCCTGCAGACCGCCCAGCGCCAGCAGCGCAAGCAGGCGCGGTCCATAGCCCTGCGGGATCGCCCGCTTCCACGCGAACCAGAGCAGCGGCAAGGCGAAGGCCACGCCGATCAACCGCCCGAGCAGCCGGTGCACCCATTCCCAGAAGAAGATGAACTGGAAATCGCCCAGGGTCATGCCCTGCCGCAACTGCTGATATTCGGGAATCTGCTGATAATCGCGAAACGCCTCCATCCACTGGTCATGGGTCAGCGGCGGGATGGCGCCGGTAATCGGCTTCCATTGGGTGATCGACAGGCCGGATTCGGTCAGGCGTGTGATGCCGCCGACGACGACCATGCAAAAGACGAGGGCGGCGACCGTCAGCAACCAGCGCGCGATCGTCGCGGGGCGTGGGATGGCGACGGCGGGGCGGGTCAGGGTCAACGCGGTCATGGTGCCGATCCATGCTCGCTTGTCCGGCCGGTTGCAAGAACAACAGGAACCGGAGGACAAAAGGTCATAACGCCTTGTGCATCAACGGATACAAACCGTCGGACAGGCGTATCACGCCTCATGGGAAAGCTGATCGAGGATAAGATGAGCGGCACGCAGGGCATTGCGGGCATGATCGCCGCGCAGGGGTCTCTGGGCGCCTTGACCGCGCGCATCGACGCCGGGTCTCCGCTGGGTCCGGTGGAGGGATGGTCTCCGGCACTGGTGTCGACCGTCCGGCTGATGCTGTCGTCCAGGGCGGAGATCGTGCTGTTCTGGGGCTCCGATCTCTGCGCGCTCTACAATGAAGCCTATGCGCCCACCATCGGGGACAAGCATCCCCGCGTGCTGGGCCGTCCGGCGCGGGAGGGATGGTCGGAACTGTGGGACGATCTGGAACCGCTGCTGCGGTCGGTGGTCGAGGGCGGCGAGTCCGTGCACGCCAGGGACCGCCCCTTCTATATCGAGCGCGACGGTGGCCAGGGAGAACAGGTGTTTTTCGACATCAGCTACTCCCCGGTGTTCGAGGCGGACGGGTCGATCGGCGGCGCGCTCTGCATCGTCAGCGAGACGACCAGACGCGTGCTGGCCGAAAAGGAAGTGCGGGCCGACCGCGCCCGGCTGTGGGCACTGGCGCGCGATCCCTTTCTGGTCGCGGACAAGGACGGCGTGTGGATGGCCGCCAGCCCGGCCTGGACGGACATATTGGGCTGGAGCGAACAGGAACTGATCGGGCGCACGTCGGAATGGATGGAACATCCCGACGATCTGGAGAAGACGAAGGGCGAAATCGCAGGCCTGGCCAGGGGCATGCCGACGGTACGCTTCGAAAACCGGTTCCGGGCGAAGGACGGCAGCTATCGCAATTTCAGTTGGACGGCGGTGCCGGAAAACGACCTTGTCTATTGCGTCGCCCGCGACGTGACGGAGCAGCGCGCCCATGCCAGAGCCTTGGCGGAGGCGGAAGCGGCGCTGCGGCAGGCGCAGAAGATGGAGACGCTGGGCCAGCTTACCGGTGGGGTGGCGCATGACTTCAACAATCTGCTGCAGATCGTCACCGGCAATCTGGAACTGTTGCAGCGCGGGGTGGATAAGATCGGCGGCGAAGATCAGGCGCGGCTGCGCCGGGCGGCGGACAATGCGATGGGCGGCGCCGAGCGCGCCGCGCTGCTGACTCAGCGGCTGCTCGCTTTCTCCCGGCGCCAGCCGCTGGCGCCGGAGCGGATCGATCCCAACCGGCTGGTGAGCGGCATGTCCGACCTGCTCAATCGCACATTGGGCGAGACCATCGAGATCGAGACGATCCAGAGCGCCCGCGTGTGGCCGGTAGAGATCGACGTCAACCAGATGGAAATCGCGTTGCTCAACCTGGCGGTGAATGCCCGCGACGCCATGACGGACGGCGGCAAGCTGACCATCGAAGTCGCCAACACGCATATCGATGCGGACTATGCCGCGCAGGAAGCGGAGGTGTCGCCCGGTCAATATGTGCTGATCAGCATGTCCGATACCGGCGCGGGCATGGACGAGGAAATATTGAGCCACGCCATCGAACCCTTTTTCACCACCAAGGAGGTCGGGCGCGGAACGGGCCTGGGCCTGTCGATGGTCTATGGCTTCATCAAGCAGTCGGGCGGCCATTTCCGCGTCTATTCGGAGGCGGGGCACGGCACGACGGTGAAAATTTATCTGCCGCGTTTCTACGGGCTGCTGCCGGACAATGACACCGGCACGGTGGACCGCTGCGCGCCGGAATGTCCCGGCGACGAAACGGTATTGGTGTGCGAGGATGATGAGAAGGTGCGGGCCTATACCGTCGATGTGCTGAAGGAACTGGGCTATCGGGTGATCGAGGCGGCCGACGGTCCGGCCGCGTTGCAGGCGCTGGAGGGGCCTTCACAGCCGATCGACCTGCTGTTCACCGATGTCATCCTGCCCGGCGGGATGACCGGCGCGGACATAGCGCGCGAGGCGCAAACGCGTCGGCCGGGGCTGAGGGTGCTGTTCGCGACCGGCTATGCGCGCAATGCGATCTTCCATCATGGCCGGCTCGATCCGGGGGTGGAGTTGCTGACCAAGCCCTTCACCTATGCCGAGCTGGCCGCGAAGGTGCGGGATATGCTGGATCGTGCTGAAGTGCGGCATGCGGGGTGAGTCAGTATATGCGTTAGAGCGTCCGCCTCCACGCAGCGACCAGTTCCACCGCCCGTTCTCTGACCGCCGCGACGCTGTCGCCGGGACGATAGAGCGCTCCGCCGACACCGATCCCTTCGCAGCCAGCGGCCAGCCATTCCCCGATCGTGTCGGCGCCCGTGCCTCCGACCGCCCAGACGCCGACATGTTTGGGCAGCACGTCCTTCACCGCCTTCACATAGGCAGAGCCGAGGCGCGCGGCGGGGAAGAGCTTGATGCGGCGAGCGCCCGCCTTGATCGCAGCGAAGGCTTCGCTGGGCGTCATGAAGCCGGGAAGCAACTCCAGGCCCAGCTGCGCGCCTCGGGCAATGACCTGCGGGTCGGTGTTGGGCGTCACCATGATGCGGCCGCCTGCATCGTGCAGATTCTGGACCGCCTCGACCGACAGCACCGTGCCGCCGCCGATCAGTGCGCGGTCGCCAAATTCGGCCTGCATCGCGGCGATGCTCTTGAGCGGTTCGGGCGAATTGAAGGGGACTTCCAGGATGCGGATGCCTGCCTCGATCAGCGCGGCGCTCATGTCGAGCGCTTCTACGGGCTTCACGCCGCGCAGGATCGCGCAGATAGGAGGCGCGCCGACGGCAAGCAGGTCATCGAGGGTCATAGGCGGGGTCTCCGGTCAATGAGGCAGGTTGTGCGGTGTGTTTTGGCCATTTCCGTACATTTTCGAAGTTCGTCATCCCCGCGAAGGCGGGGATCCATCTCCTGACCTAACCGCTTGATGCAACGCTGGGAGATGGATTCCCGCCTTCGCGGGAATGACAAAACAGGAAGCGTCCGCCTTCCACCCAAAGCTGCCATCACACCAAACCCAGCCCGGCTAGCGAACAAGCATCGCCATCCAGCACTTGCGAGGCCAGCCCCTGTCTTCCCAGCGCCTGCGCATAGCGAACCGATAACTGGGCATCTCCGACCAACAGAATGTCATCCGCTTCTCCCAGCGTGCTGCGGATTTCCGCGATCTCGCAGCCGATGATGAGGCCGGACAGATAGCCCGTCGACCAATCCTCCGACCTGCCGCCACGCAACCGCATCGCCCGCGCGGCGAACAGCGAGGCGAGCAGCCGCCCCTCCCCTGCCCGCTCCAGCCCTTCGGCAAAGCCTGCTGCTTCCTGCGCGGGATCGGCCCGGTCAACCTTCGTCCCCAGGGTCGAGCGATCCCGCAGCAGCGCGAACAACTCCCCCGTCGGCATGGTGCGGAAGGAGACAATGCGGCCATCTTCTACCACCGACCATTTATTGTGCGTGCCGGGCAGGACGATGAGGTGCCGCCCCTGCCGCAATGCCGGTTCGCGGGCCATGGCTCCGAAAATCTGCGTTTCCTCGCCCCGCATCACATCGGGCACCCCGTCAGGACCGACGCAGGCGAGCCCGGCCATGATGCTGAGCGGCGTGCCGCGCCAGTCGAAGCGCACCGCGGCGGCGCGCCAGGCTGCGGCGTCAGCGGGGCAATCGGCATAGGGCGCCTCCACCCAGCCGTCGCGAGCGCCGGCCATGCCGCAGAGGCGTATCTCTCTGGGCGCGCCTTCCTCCAACCAAGGGGCGATGGTGGCGGCAAAGGCGGCTTCAGCTTCCTTTCCCACCGCGCCGATGCCGGGGCCGTCGCGGCGGGCCGTGACATGGCCCTGCTCCACGCGAAACAGGCGCAAGCGGCTGGTGCCCCAGTCCCCGATGACCGCATATTGGCTCATCAAATTCGTCACTAGCTCTCAAGCATCCTTGAATTTCTATTTGTCTGAGTATATCGGAGAGGCGAGCGCGTCAATGTGCCCCCAATTCGATCTGCCCTTTTCTTCGACAGGATGCCCCTTTCATGAGCGAATCGCCCAAGCCCGCCCATAAGTTGCGCAGCCGCGCCTGGTTCGACAACCCCGACAATATAGACATGACCGCGCTCTATCTGGAGCGTTATCTGAATTTCGGTCTTTCGCTGGAGGAACTGCGCAGCGGCAGGCCGATCATCGGCATCGCCCAGACCGGCAGCGACCTGTCACCCTGCAACCGTCACCATATGGTGCTGGCGGAGCGCATTCGCGAAGGCATCCGCGAAATGGGCGGGATCGCGCTGGAATTTCCGGTGCATCCGATCCAGGAAACCGGCAAGCGGCCGACGGCGGGGCTGGACCGCAACCTCGCCTATCTGGGGCTGGTCGAGGCGATCTACGGCTATCCGCTGGACGGGGTGGTGCTGACCACGGGCTGCGACAAGACGACGCCCGCGCTGCTGATGGCGGCGGCGACGGTGAATATTCCCGCGATTGCCCTGTCGGTCGGACCGATGCTCAATGGCTGGCACAAGGGCGAGCGCACCGGGTCGGGAACCATCGTGTGGCATGCGCGGCAATTGCTCGCGGCGGGCAAGATCGATGATGAGGGCTTCATCAAGCTGGTGGCGTCTTCGGCGCCCTCGACCGGCTATTGCAACACCATGGGCACGGCGACGACGATGAACTCGCTGGCCGAAGCGCTGGGCATGATGCTGCCCGGATCGGCGGCGATCCCGGCGCCCTATCGCGATCGGCAGGAGGTCGCCTATCGGACCGGCAAGCGCATTGTCGAGATGGTGGCGGAGGATCTGAAGCCTTCCGATATTTTGACGCTGGACGCCTTCCATAACGCCATTGTGGTGAACTCGGCCATTGGCGGATCGACCAATGCGCCGATCCACCTGGCCGCCATTGCGCGCCATGCCGGCATCGACCTGCCGCTCAAGGATTGGGAGACGGTCGGGCATAAGGTGCCGCTGCTGGTGAACCTCCAGCCTGCGGGCGAATATCTGGGCGAGGATTATTATCGTGCCGGTGGCGTGCCCGCCGTGGTCAGCCAGCTTATCGGGCAAGGACTGATCCGCGAGGGCGCGATGACCGTCAACGGCAAAACCATCGGCCAGAACTGCAGGGGCGTGGAGATCGAGGATGAGAAGGTCATCCGTCCGTTCAACCAGCCGCTCAAGGAAGAGGCGGGCTTTCTCGTCCTGTCGGGCAATCTGTTCGACGCGGCGGTGATGAAGACCAGCGTGATCTCCGAGGAGTTCCGCAGCCGCTATCTCTCCAACCCCAACGACCCCAATGCCTTTGAAGGTCCGGCGGTCGTGTTCGACGGGCCAGAGGATTATCACCGCCGCATTGATGATCCAGCGGTCGGCATCACGCCCGACACGCTGCTGTTCATGCGCGGCGCTGGCCCCATCGGCTATCCAGGCGCGGCGGAGGTCGTGAACATGCGGCCGCCCGCTTATCTGATCACCGAAGGCATCTCCGCCCTGCCCTGCATCGGTGACGGACGTCAGTCGGGCACGTCGGGCAGCCCCTCGATCCTCAACGCCTCGCCCGAAGCGGCGGCGATGGGTGGGCTTGCACTGCTGCGGACCGGCGACCGGGTGCGGATGGACCTCAACACCGGCACGGTGAACGTCCTCATTCCCGACGAGGAACTGGAAGCGCGCCGGGCTAAGCTGGTGGCGGAGGGCGGGTTCAAATATCCCGCCTCCCAGACCCCGTGGCAGGAAATCCAGCGCGCCGTCGTCGGCCAGATGAATACAGGCGCGATCCTCGAAGGCGCGGAGAAATATCAGCGCATCGCCCAGACCATGGGCCTGCCCCGCGACAATCATTGAAGGCCATTGGCATTAATCCCCCAATCCCGGAGTTTTTCCCATGTTCAACGGAGCCATCCTCATCGGCGCGAGCGAGCGTCAGGGCGGCGAGCCTTTCTTCGCGATCGATCCGTCGACCGGCGCGAAGGGCGAAGTCGCCTTCCGCAACGCTTCGGCCGCTGACGTAGCCGATGCCTGCACACTCGCTGACGCCGCGTTCGAGAGCTTTTCGACGCTGACGCCCGAAGCCCGCGCCGCCTTTCTGGAGGCCATGGCCGACCAGATCATCGCCATTGGCGACCTGCTGATCACGACTGCCATGAGCGAGACCGGCCTGCCCCGCGGCCGTCTGGAGGGTGAGCGCGGTCGCACCATCGGCCAGTTGCGCCTGTTCGCCGGCTATGTCCGTCAGGGCGACTGGCTGGACGCCACCATCGACCCGGCCCTGCCGGAACGCACCCCGCTGCCGCGCGGCGACCTGCGCCGCGTCAACCATGCGGTCGGCCCGGTCGCCGTGTTCGGCGCGTCCAACTTCCCCCTCGCCTTCTCGGTCGCGGGCGGCGACACGGCATCGGCCTTCGCCGCCGGTTGTCCGGTCGTGGTCAAGGGCCACCCCGCCCACCCCGGCACCGGCGAGCTGGTCGCCCGCGCCATCGCCGCCGCCGTCAAGGCCAGCGGCCTGCATGAAGGCGTGTTTTCCTACCTGCCCGGCACGACCAACGAACTGGGCGGCGCGCTGGTGGCCGATCCGCGCATCAAGGCGGTGGGCTTCACCGGATCGCGCGGCGGCGGCCTTGCTCTGATGAAGATCGCGGCGAACCGCGAGGAACCGATCCCGATCTATGCCGAAATGTCGAGCATCAACCCGGTCGTGCTGTTGCCGGGCGCGCTCGCGGCCCGCGCCGAAGCCTTGGGCAGCGCCTTCGTCGGCTCGCTGACTCTCTTTTCGGGCCAGTTCTGCACCAATCCTGGCATGGTGATCGCGCTCGACGGCCCCGATCTGGACCGCTTCATGGCTTCGGCCGCCGAAGCGCTTTCGGCCAATAGCGCGCAGGTCATGCTGACGCCGGGTATCCATGCGGCTTACGAAAAGGGCGTCGCTGCGCTGGCCGGGGCCGAGGGCGTCGCCACGCTCGCACGCGGCGCGGAACCAGAGGGCGTCAACCGGGGCCGGCACGCCCTGTTCGCCGCCAGCGGCGAGCAGTTCCGCGCCAATCCGGCGCTGGCGCATGAAGTGTTCGGTTCCTCCTCGATCCTCGTCAAATGCGCGACCATAGAGGAAGTCGTCGCCACCATCGCCCGGATGGAGGGCCAGTTGACCGCGACGCTCCAGATGGAAGACAGCGACCAGGCCGATGCCGCAAAGCTGCTGCCCACCTTGTCCCGCAAAGTCGGCCGCGTGCTCGCGAACGGCTGGCCGACCGGGGTCGAAGTGACCCATGCCATGGTGCATGGCGGTCCCTTCCCTTCGACCTCCGACGGGCGCACCACCTCGGTCGGCACACTGGCGATGATGCGCTTCCTGCGCCCGGTCTGCTATCAGGATGTGGCCGACGCGGTGCTGCCCCCTGCCTTGCAGGCCGCCAATCCGTGGAAGCTGACCCGCCGCATCGAAGGCAGGCTGGAAGTCGCGGCATGACCATCAAGGCAGGCCTTGTCGGCTTGGGCAAGATCGCCCGCGACCAGCATCTGCCCGCGATCGAAAAGATCGAGGGCATAGAGCTGGTCGCGGTTGCCAGCCGCAATGCGCTGGGCGAAGGGGTGCGCAATTATCCCGACCTTGGCGCCATGCTGCCGGGCGAGCCGGATCTCGACGCCGTGATCCTCTGCCAGCCGCCGCAGGTCCGCTATCAGGCGGCGCGGCAGGCGATATTGGCGGGCAAGCATGTCTTCCTGGAAAAGCCGCCCGGCGCGACCGTGTCCGAAGTGGAGGCGCTGATCGCGCTGGCGAAGGCGCAGAATGTCACCCTCTATGCAAGCTGGCACAGCCGCTATGCCGCCGCCGTCGCGCAGGCCAAGACGTGGATGGCTTCGCGCACCATCGAACGCATATCGATCCAGTGGCGGGAGGATGTGCGCCACTGGCATCCCGGCCAGCCCTGGATCTGGGAAGCGGGCGGCTTTGGCGTGTTCGATCCGGGCATCAATGCGCTCTCGATCCTGACCGAGATCGTGCCGGAGCCGGTGACGCTACTGTCCGCCAGTCTGGAAGTGCCCGCGAACAAGGACGCCCCCATCGGCGCCGACCTTAAAATGGCGACCGCTTCGGGCGCGCCGGTGGAGGCCGTGTTCGACTGGCGGCAGACCGGGCCGCAGACCTGGGACATCGCCGTCGAAACGGCGAATGGCAGCCTGCTGCTGTCCGAGGGCGGGAACACGCTTCGACTGGACGGAGAAGTCCAGTTGAAGGCGCCGGACGAGGAATATCCGGCCATGTATCGGCGTTTCGTCGGGCTGGTGGCGGACAAGGCGATCGATGCCGATATCGCGCCGCTGCGATTGGTGGCGGATGCCTTCCTTTGTGGGCGGCATTGCCCTACGACGGCGTTCGAGGATTGAACCGAGGGGGCTGAAAGTTGGGAAGCGGGCGCAAGGATGGGACGGAACGCAGATTTGCGCCGGACGAAAGCTCGCTCCGCATCCACCAAGCCATTGCGAAGCAGTTGGGCACCGCGATCCTGATGGGCACCCACAAGCCCGGCGACCTGTTCGAAGGGGAGATCGAGGCGTCGGAACGGCTCCAGGTCTCCCGCACCGCCTATCGCGAGGCGGTGCGCATCCTGATCGCCAAGGGCATGCTGGAAAGCCGCCCCAAGGCCGGAACCCGCGTGCTGCCGCGCGCCCGCTGGAATGTGCTGGACCCCGAAATGCTCGCCTGGATGTTCGCGGGCGAGCCGGACCGCGATTTCATCCGCGATCTGTTCGAACTGCGCGGCGTGATCGAACCGGCGGCGGCCGAATTCGCGGCGCGGCGGCGGACTGATGAGCAATTGGCCGTCATGGCGCAGGCACTGGAGGATATGGAAAGCCATGGCCTCTCCACGCCAGAGGGCCGGGCGGCGGACCAGCGCTTTCACAACGCGATCCTCGCCGCGACGCATAATGACGCGCTCGCCGCGCTGGCAAGCTCAGTGGGGGCGGCGGTGAGCTGGACCACCACCTTCAAGCATCGCAAGAAACTCCTGCCCCGCGACCCACTGCCCGATCACAAGGCGGTCTGTCAGGCCATCGCCAGCCGCGACACTGCGGCCGCGCGCAACAGCATGGTGGAATTGCTGCGGCTGGCGATGGCCGACATGGACAGTGTCCTCGCTGAACCCGGCAGGGATTGAGGGTTCGTCCAAGGGCTGCGCCAGGGTCTGCCGCCAACGGATAATCCGGCTTGCCAGCCTTTGCCGGGAACAGGGCGGCGGTACGTGGCATGCCCCCTCCCCTGGCTGTGCGATGAGCCGCGCTGTCGAGCAAGTGGGCCATGCGCTGTATCAGAGCAGTGATCCGTGCCGCGATTAAACTGGATCAACTTCCCTATATGGATAGAAACATTATGATATGTTTATAGACATATATCTAATGATATAAATGACCCGTTTTGATACTTATGCTTTACTCCAACCGCATTGAAAATGACAAATTTCTACTTCATCTTCCCCTAGGGCTTACCAAAGAAATATGTCGATTCGGGCATATTCTTAACGCGTTGGGTATGTGTCGGGCGCTGAGCCGCCCATGTGGGGGGGCATTGTCATGGCAGGTGCAAGCGGTACGACCATTTTGAACGGCGGGACCGGCAGCGACAATCTCGTCGGCGGATCGGGCGACGACTTCCTGGATGGCGGCGCGGGGAACGACACGCTGAACGGCGGGTCCGGCAGCGACACGCTCGATGGCGGCGCCGGCATCGATCGCGTCCTGGGCGGATCGGGGGCAGACACGCTGATCTACAAGGCATTCGAAAATCAGTGGCTCAGCGGGTCCAGCTATTCCAGCGGCGCCGTTTCCGGCGGAACCTATATGGGCACGTCGAGCGGCACGGGATATTCGGGCTATGACTATTATGACGGCGGGTCGGGCTCGTCCAAGCTGGGCACGCAAAATGTCGCTGATGTGGACAAGCTGCAAATCTGGCTGAGCCCGACGCAACTTGCCGACGCGGCGATCCGCGCAGAGATCGACTATGTCCAGAACATCTGGATCCCGGCGCAGAAGAACGCGAATACCGGCCAGACCGGGCCTGCCATCTATCAATTCAAGACGATCAACCTGCAGATTTCCCAGGTTGAAACCATCGACATTCGGAACTTCAACGGAAGCACCGATATAATCGGCCCTAAGCTTATCTCCGTGACGATGAGCGACACGGCGCTGAAGATCGGCGATACGTCGACGGTGACGGTCACCTTCTCCGAAGCGGTGACCTTCGACAATAGCGACGTGACGGTGGAGCATGGAACGCTCTCGACCTTCACCAGCAGCCCGGACGGCAAGGTCTGGACAGCGACTTTCACGCCGACGGCGAATATCGAGGACAGCTCGAACGTCGTGACGGTGGGGCCGAACTATACCGACATTGCAGGCAATGCGGGCACCGGCGGGACGAGCGCCAATTACGCGATAGACACCAAGGCGCCGACCCTGTCGATCACCGATGATGAAGCCGCGGCGGTCGCCAACAATGCTGGCGGCGCGGTGGTATTCACCTTCACCTTCAGCGAAAATGTGACGGGGTTCGCGGCAGGCGACATCACTGTCACCGGCGGCACCGCCGGAACGTTCACGGCGATCAATGGGCAGAGCTATACGCTGTCGGTCACGCCGGACGCCGACAGCCAGTCGGGGACGATCGCTGTCTCCGTCGCCGACGGCGCTGCCGTGGATGGTGCGGGCAACCCCATCATCGGAGCAAGCGCCAGCCAGAATTACGATACAAAGAACCCGACCGTGACCGACGTGACGGTCAGCGATGCGCTGATCGCGGACAATGATGCTGGTTCGATTTTCACGGTGACGGTGACCTTCAGCGAGGCGATGGACCAGAGCGTCGATCCGACGCTGAGCTTTGCTCCCGCCATGGGCGCCACCCTCACGCCTGGATCGGGCGGCTGGGTCAACGCGACCACCTATCAGGCGCACTATGCCGTCGCGGACGGCAATGTCGATCATGACAGCGTGACCATCGACGTCAGCGGCGCCCGGGACTTGGCGGGCAATCTGCAGGACGACTATGCCCCGCAGAGCGAGTTTGCGGTGGATACGCTCAATCCGACCGTGACCGTCGGCTTTGCCGGGACGGCGCTCAGCGACGGCACCGCCAGTTCGCAGGTAAACTTCGTCTTCAGCGAGGCGCCGGTCGGCTTTGCCCAGGGCGACATCAGCGCGACCCACGGCGCCATCAGCAATCTGGTGATGGACGACGCCACCCATTATCACGCCACCTTCACCGCCGATGACGGCTTTAGCGGCACTGGCTCGGTGACGGTCGACGCGGCCAGGTTCACCGATGCGGCGCTCAACGGCAATGCGGCGGCCACCCCGGCAACGATCGATATCGACACGCTCAATCCCACTCTTGTATCGGTGACGATGAGCGACACGGCCCTGAAGATTGGGGACACGTCGACGGTGACGGTCACCTTCTCCGAGAAGGTGCTGGACTTCGACAACAACGACGTGACGGTGGAGCATGGGACGCTCTCGACCTTCACCAGCCTGGACGGCAAGGTCTGGACCGCGACCTTCACGCCGACCGCGAATATCGAGGACAGCTCGAATGTCGTGACGGTGGGGCCGAACTATACCGACCTGGCGGGCAATGCGGGCAGCGGCGGGACGAGCGCCAATTATGCGATCGACACCAAGGCGCCAACCCTGTCGATCACCGATGATGAAGCCGCGGCGGTCGCCAACAATGCAGGCGGCGCGGTGGTGTTCACTTTCACGTTCAGCGAGGATGTCACCGGCTTTACCACCGATGACATCACCGTCACCGGCGGGACGGCGGGCACGTTCACGGCGATCGACGGCCACAGCTATACGCTGTCGGTCACGCCGGACGCCAATAACCAGGCAGGAACCATCGGCGTTTCCGTGGCGAACGGCGCCGCCACGGATGGCGCGGGCAACCCCATCATCGGATCGAGCGCCAGCCAGAATTACGATACAAAGAACCCGACCGTGACCGACGTGACGGTCAGCGATGCGCTGATCGCGGACAATGATGCTGGTTCGATTTTCACGGTGACGGTGACCTTCAGCGAGGCGATGGACCAGAGCGTCGATCCGACGCTGAGCTTTGCTCCCGCCATGGGCGCCACCCTCACGCCTGGATCGGGCGGCTGGGTCAACGCGACCACCTATCAGGCGCACTATGCCGTCGCGGACGGCAATGTCGATCATGACAGCGTGACCATCGACGTCAGCGGCGCCCGGGACTTGGCGGGCAATCTGCAGGACGACTATGCCCCGCAGAGCGAGTTTGCGGTGGATACGCTCAATCCGACCGTGACCGTCGGCTTTGCCGGGACGGCGCTCAGCGACGGCACCGCCAGTTCGCAGGTAAACTTCGTCTTCAGCGAGGCGCCGGTCGGCTTTGCCCAGGGCGACATCAGCGCGAGCCATGGCGCCATCAGCAATCTGGTGATGGACGACGCCACCCATTATCACGCCACCTTCACCGCCGATGACGGCTTTAGCGGCACGGGCTCGGTGACGGTCGACGCGGCCAGGTTCACCGATGCGGCGCTCAACGGCAATGCGGCGGCCACCCCGCGACGATCGATATCGACACGCTCAATCCCACTCTTGTGTCGGTGACGATGAGCGACACGGCCCTGAAGATTGGGGACACGTCGACGGTGACGGTCGCCTTCTCCGAAGCGGTGACGGGCTTCGACAACAGCGATGTGACGGTGGAGCATGGGACGCTCTCGACCTTCACCAGCCTGGACGGCAAGGTCTGGACCGCGACCTTCACGCCGACCGCGAATATCGAGGACAGCTCGAATGTCGTGACGGTGGGGTCGGGCTATACCGACCTGGCGGGCAATGCGGGCAGCGGCGGGACGAGCGCCAATTATGCGATCGACACCAAGGCGCCAACCCTGTCGATCACCGATGATGAAGCCGCGGCGGTCGCCAACAATGCTGGCGGCGCGGTGGTGTTCACTTTCACCTTCAGCGAGAATGTGACGGGCTTTACCGCCAGCGACATCACCGTCACCGGCGGGACGGCGGGCACGTTCACGGCGGTCAATGGCCACAGCTACACGCTGTCGGTCATGCCGAACGCCGACAGCCAGTCGGGGACGATCGCCGTCTCCGTGGCCGATGGGGCTGCCACCGATCTTGCCGGCAACGCGGTCACCGGCGCCAGCGCCAGCCAGAATTATGATACGCTCAACCCCACCGTGACCGTCGGCTTTGCCGGGACGGCGCTCAGCGACGGCACCGCCAGTTCGCAGGTGAACTTCGTCTTCAGCGAGGCGCCGGTCGGCTTTGCCCAGGGTGACATCAGCGCGAGCCACGGCGCCATCAGCAATCTGGTGATGGACGACGCCACCCATTATCACGCCACCTTCACCGCCGATGACGGCTTTAGCGGCACGGGCTCGGTGACGGTCGACGCGGCCAGGTTCACCGATGCGGCGCTCAACGACAATGCGGCGGCCACCCCCGCGACGATCGATATCGACACGCTCAATCCCACTCTTGTGTCGGTGACGATGAGCGACACGGCCCTGAAGATTGGGGACACGTCGACGGTGACGGTCGCCTTCTCCGAAGCGGTGACCGGGTTCGACAACAGCGACGTGACGGTGGAGCATGGGACGCTCTCGACCTTCACCAGCCTGGACGGCAAGGTCTGGACCGCGACCTTCACGCCGACCGCGAATATCGAGGACAGCTCGAATGTCGTGACGGTGGGGCCGAACTATACCGACCTGGCGGGCAATGCGGGCAGCGGCGGGACGAGCGCCAATTATGCGATCGACACCAAGGCGCCAACCCTGTCGATCACCGATGATGAAGCCGCGGCGGTCGCCAACAATGCTGGCGGCGCGGTGGTGTTCACTTTCACCTTCAGCGAGGATGTCACCGGCTTTACCACCGATGACATCACCGTCACCGGCGGGACGGCGGGCACGTTCACGGCGATCGACGGCCACAGCTATACGCTGTCGGTCACGCCGGACGCCAATAACCAGGCAGGAACCATCGCTGTCTCCGTCGCCGACGGCGCTGCCGTGGATGGTGCGGGCAACCCCATCATCGGATCGAGCGCCAGCCAGAATTACGACACCCTCAATCCGACTCTTGCGTCGGTGACGATGAGTGACAGCGCTCTCAAGATTGGCGATACGTCCATTGTGACGGTGACCTTTTCCGAAGCGGTGACCGGGTTCGACAACAGCGACGTGACGGTGGAGCATGGGACGCTCTCGACCTTCACCAGCCTGGACGGCAAGGTCTGGACAGCGACTTTCACGCCGACGGCGAATATCGAGGATGATTCGAACGTCGTGACGGTGGGGTCGGGCTATACCGACCTTGCGGGCAATGCGGGCACCGGCGGGACGAGCGCCAATTACGAGATAGACACCAAGGCGCCGACCCTGTCGATCACCGATGATGAAGCCGCGGCAGTCGCCAACAATGCTGGCGGCGCGGTGGTGTTCACCTTCACCTTCAGCGAGAATGTGACGGGCTTTACCGCCAGCGACATCACCGTCACCGGCGGGACGGCGGGCACGTTCACGGCGGTCAATGGCCACAGCTACACGCTGTCGGTCACGCCGGACGCCAATAACCAGGCAGGAACGATCGGCGTTTCCGTGGCGAACGGCGCCGCGATGGATGGCGCGGGTAACCCCATCATCGGAGCCAGCGCCAGCCAGAATTATGATACGAAGAACCCGACAGTAGCTGTAAACATCATCGATGCTTCTTTGGATAATAACGATCCCAGTTCCCAGGTGACCTTCACATTTTCCGAAACGCCGGTTGGATTTGGATCCGGCGATATAAGTGCGGTCGGCGGCACGATAAGCAACTTCCAGTCTACGGCCGATCCGCTGGTCTATACCGCGACATACACCAAAACTGCCGGCTTTACCGGGACTGGCAGCGTATCGGTGGGTTCGACGCTCTATACGGATGCGGCGCTCAATCCGGGCGCTCCGGGATCGGACACCGTGGCGGTCAGCAGTGGAGATACGACATCACCGGGCATCACTTCTATTACAGGCCTTCAGGGCAATAATAATCAAAACAGCAAGTTGATCATTACGTTCAACGAAGCGATGAACACGTCGTTCTTCGATGCTTCGAAAATTCACCTTGCCGCCGCCACCGGAACCGCCTCAATCGTGACAGGAACCGGGGCATGGTCATCGAACAACACTGTGTTCACGATCGAGGTCGCCAAAACGAATGGCGCCAATAACGGCACATCCTATACTGCAGCCATCGATGCGGGCGCGTTCAAGGATGTCGCAGGCAATTTAAGCAATGCTGCACAGGCAAGCGGCCTGAAACCGGCGGGCGTCGCGGGAGCGCCGATCAACCTTGGCCTCTCCTCTCCGGCCGACCAGGCGGGCGATGTTCTCGTCACCGTCACCCACATGCCCGACGACTGGGCGCTGAACGGCGGCACCCGCAATGCTGACGGCAGCTGGACCGTCCTGACCGCCGATCCGCGCGCACTGTCCGTCACCACGCCTTCCACCTTCGCGGGCGCCATGGTGCTGGATGTCGCGATGAGCTGGACGCAGGCAGACGGGGCCATGGCGACCATGCATATCGCTGACAATGTCGAGGCCTATGCCCCCGGCAACCCGATCTTCGCCTGGTCGGGCGACGACACGCTGACCGGATCGGCGCAAGCGGACATCTTCGTGTTCGCTCAGCCGATCGGCGCCGATCAGGTACATGATTTCGATATCGGAGCCGACCGGATCGATCTGATCGGCTATGCCGGGATCGGTGATTTTTCCGGCGTGCTCGCGCATCTTGCGGAGGACGCATCGGGCAATGCGCTGCTCACCTTGGCGGAAGGGCAGACGATCACGCTTCAGGGCGTGACGGCGGCGGCGCTGACGACGGCAAACTTCCTGTTCGACGAAACGCCTGTGGTCAGCAATTCCGGCGTCATGACTATCGGCAACGGGGCAATGCTTCCCTTGAGCGGCACGATCGTCAACAGCGGCGTGATCAGCCTTGAATCGACGGGCGACACGACATTGCTGCAGCTTATCCAATATGGCACGACGCTTCAGGGCGGCGGCCATGTGGTGCTGAGCGACGATGGCGGCAATGTCATCAGTGGAACGCTGCCGTCCGTCACGCTGAACAATGTGGACAACATCATATCTGGCGCGGGCGAGATCGGCGCGGGCACGCTGACCCTCATCAATGGTGGCTCGATCATCGCCGACGGAACCCATGGGCTTGTGCTCGACACGGGAACCAATATGATCAGCAACAGCGGAATCATCGCAGCCACGGGCAGCGGTGGCCTGACGGTGGTCAGCGCGATCGACAATGAAGGTCTGATCCAGCTCAACTCCAGCCATGCGGTGCTGGTCGGGGATGTAAGCGGTAGCGGCGATGTGGTGCTGTCGGGCACCGCGACGGTCGAATTCGGCGGTCACGTGACATCCGACATCGTGGTCGATGCGGGGGCGACTGGCCTGATCCTGTTCGATGACAGCATCTCTTTCAGCGGGACGATCGCGGGACTGGACAGCGATGATCGCGTCGACCTTTCAGACCTGGCGTTCGATGCGGCGACCATGCTGAGCTATGCTGCCAATGATACAGGGACCGGCGGGGTGCTGACGGTGACCAGCGGAGCCGACGTCGCGCATCTGACGCTGATCGGCAGCTATCATGCCGAAGATTTCGGCCTGTGGTCCGACGGGCATTCGGGAACGCTGATCAGTTTCGGCTGATCTGGGTCTCTTCGAAATTCCGATGGCATTTCCCGCCGGGACCATCATGATCGGTTACATGAGCACCATGGCAGCGCCATGGTGCTCATGCGTTTTCCCGATGAACCAAGAGAGCCTTGATCGACGCGATGATGGAGCACCCCATTCTCATCAATCGTCCGCTGGTGGTGTCACAGCTGAGCGTTAAGCTCTGCCGCTCATCCGAGGCGGTTCTGGATCTCCTCCCATCCCCGCAGTCCGCCCCTTTCGTGAAGGAGGATGGCGAAGCCGTGAAGGCGACGCGGCGATGACCATCGTCATTCGTCCGGCCAGGATCGCGGACGCGGCTTCGATCGCCGCGATTTATGCTTATCATGTACTGCATGGCACGGCGACTTATGAGACCGTTCCGCCCTCCGTCGCTGATACCGAGGCGAAAATCAGGAACCTGGCCGGACGCGGCTGGCCCTTTCTGGTCGCCTACATCAATGCGGAGGTCGTTGGCTATTGCTATGCGACGCAGTTTCGGGACCGGCCCGCCTACGCCTTTGCGTGCGAGGACAGCATCTATGTCGCCCATGACCGCCTGGGCGCCGGGATCGGCCGCGCCTTGCTCCGGGCCTTGATCGATGCCGCCACAATTTCCGGCTTTCGCCAGATGGTCGCGGTCGTCGGAGGCGCGGAGCCGGCGTCCGTGGCGCTGCATGCATCCTGCGGCTTCCACCAGGTCGGACGCCTGGCCGCTATGGGCTGGAAAGCCGGAAAATGGCTGGACACCGTCTATATGCAGATCGCGCTGGGCGACGGTTCCACGACGCCTCCCCCTTCCGCCTGATCGGAGATCCGGCCATGACCCTGTTCGAACGATATCTCACCTTGTGAGCGGCCCTTTGCATGGGCGCGGCATCGGCGTGACGCGCGTCGTGCCCGTGGTCGTCGCACAGCTTGTTCGGTCCGCCATGTTACGGCGCAACCATGCCGCGCTCGATGCGCTGCCACTTAACTGTGGTCACGACCCGGCAATGCCAAGCCGGGGAAATGGGGTGGGGCAAAGCCCACCCCGCCCGTCTCACAGACCGTCTACGGCCTTGCTGACAAGAATATTCACCGCAACGCGGCGGTTCTGCGCCTTGCCTTCAACAGTATCATTGCTCGCCACAGGGTCCGCTTCGGACATCCCGGTGGGGGTCAGCATGCGATAGGGTTTCCAGCCGCAGGCTTGCTGCAGGTAATTGATGACGCGACCGGCTCGCTTTTCGCTAAGCTGCTGGTTATATTCATAGTCTCCCGTCGAATCCGTGTAACCGACGACAAGCAGCAGGGCGTTGCTCATCCCTTCGGCAGTGGTCGCCGCGGCGCAGAGCTCGTTTTTCGCCTGAGCGGACAGCACCGCCTTGCCAGTGTCGAAATTCACGTTCGTCGTGCTTTTGATATTATACTGGTCGATCTCACCCATGCGACCGCGCAGCGCCGCCGTTGCCGCAGTCTGTTCGGCAAAGCCCTGCTCGGTGCCGTTTTGGATCATCGACGCAGTCCGGAGATCCTTGTTCTGCAGATTGATCTGGCTCGCCACCAGGCCGCCATCCGATTGCAGCGTCTTGACCGTCACCGGCACACCGTTGAGCAGCGAGGTCGCGGCAAGCCTGCTGCGGTTGAGGCCGAAAAAGCCCTTGCTGGCGCTGATCTTGGTGGCATCGTTGATGACGATGACGGACTTGGTGCCGTCGGCCGCCGTGACCTGCATCTTGTCGCCGCTGCGCGCGGAAATGATGCCCTTGATCTCCGGCCCTGCGGCCAGCTTAGCCGGAGGCAAATAGGCGGTCGCCGAAACGTCGGCGGCAGGCGCGGGCGCGTCCTGCGTCTGCGCGGACAAACTGCCCGAAGATGCCCCGGAAAGTAGGGCAAGCATTAAGAGAAATTTCGGGCTTTTGGAAATGACACTCATCACGCTACTCCTTCAAAATTCGACCAGTCGGGCCTGCGTGACCGCAGCTTTTCGTCCGACTGCCGCCCGCGTGATGGCGTATTCAGCTGTCAGAACCCCCTCCATTTACCTTCGTAAGATGTACGGCACGGCGCTGCGGATGAGCGCCATGGATGTTCTGCCTGTTCAGATTAACCTTTCTGCCACATGAACAGGCCGCTCACGCCGGTGCTTGTGCAGGCAATAGGAGTGCATCGTGCGACGAACCGATGCAGACCATGCAGACCATGCCGGGCAAACGAATGTTCATGCGTGGTAGAGTTACCCAATAGATTTTGGAGAGATTGTCCTCAATTGACAACCATTTGTTCCAAAGAAAGCAGTACTGAGTTCCCGGCCAAAATTCGACAGTCCACGATTTTTCCTTTCGAAACATTCATTTGGTGCCGTCTTGGCATCTGCTTTCGGCGCCTTGAACCGGTCCTGCCCACCCGAATCGGGAATCCAAGCCGGGATTTGAGCGATCTCCCATTCAAAGCAACGAGGCAGATCCGAGGTTCCGGAACGATCAGGGAGTCCGTCATGAAGCGCGTCGACCAGCCCGCAACAATTCTTGCGCGGGGTAGAGCTTGTTATTGATTAACGCAGGGCGCATATCAGGGTCATTGGCACTCTTGTTGGAGACTGCCAGCTCGCAAATTGGTAGCGCTGGCTTCCGCTTGTGAAAGCGACGATTTAGTCGCGGACCAGCGCCAGGAAAGTCGGACCCAAGCCATGACAGCCAAAGACGTGAAATTGGCGCACGAAGCCCGTGAAGGCATCGCGCGCGGCGTCGACATCCTTGCCAATGCCGTGCGCGTGACGCTTGGCCCAAAGGGGCGCAACGTCCTTATCGACAGGGGCTTCGGCGCGCCCCGGATCACCAAGGACGGCGTCACCGTCGCCAAGGAATTGGAATTCAATAACAAGTTCGAGAATATGGGCGCGCAGATGATCCGCGCCGTCGCGTCCAGGGCGCATGATCATGCTGGAGACGGCACCACGACGGCGACCGTCCTCGCCCAGGCGATCGTTCAGGAGGGGATGAAGTCGGTATCGGCCGGCATCGATCCAATGGACCTCAAACGGGGCATCGACCTGGCCGTCACCGCCGTCGTTGCCGAACTCAAGGCCCGGTCCAAGCCGGTGTCGAACAATCAGGAAATCGCACAGGTCGGCATCGTGTCGGCCAATGGCGATGAGATCGTCGGCAACCGGATTGCCGAGGCGATGGAGAAGGTCGGCAAGGAAGGCGTCATCACCATCGAGGAAGGGGCGAGCGTCGAGTTCGAACTGGATGTGGTCGAGGGAATGCAGTTCGATCGCGGCTATCTGTCGCCCTATTTCGTTACGAACAGCGAGAAGATGGCGGTCGAACTGGAAGACCCCGTCATTCTGATCCACGAAAAGAAGATGAGCAATGTGCAGGCGATGCTGCCCATATTGGAAGCGGTCGCGCAAGCGCACCGTTCGCTGCTCATCATTGCCGAGGATATCGAAGGGGATGCGCTGTCGACGCTGGTCGTCAACAAGCTGCGCGGGGGACTGAAGGTCGCTGCGGTCAAGGCGCCGGGCTTTGGCGATCGCCGCAAGGCGATGCTGGAGGATCTGGCCATATTGACGGCAAGCGACGTGGTGACCGAGGATCTTGGCATCAAATTGGAGGATGTCACGCTGGACAGGCTGGGTACGGCCAAGCGCGTGACGATCGCGAAGGATCACACGACGATCGTCGACGGCGCCGGCAGTCCGGAAGTCATCAAGGCCCGCGTCGCGGCGCTCCAGGCACAGATCGAAACCACCACGAGCGATTATGACCGGGAAAAGCTGCAAGAACGTCTTGCGAAGCTGTCCGGTGGCGTCGCCGTCATCAAGGTCGGCGGGTCATCCGAACTGGAGGTCAAGGAACGCAAGGATCGAGTGGAGGACGCTCTGCACGCGACCCGCGCAGCGGTGGAGGAAGGCATATTGCCCGGCGGCGGCACCGCGCTCCTTTATGCGTCGAAAGCGCTGGACGGCCTTGTCCCCGTCAATGACGACCAGCGGCGCGGCATCGACATCATCCGCAGGGCACTGCAGGCGCCGCTCCGCCAGATCGCGGAGAATGCCGGACATGATGGCGGCGTGGTTGTAGGTCGATTGCTGGACGGGAAAGACGAAAATCTGGGCTTCAACGCGCAGAGCGAGCAATATGAGAATCTCTTCCAGTCCGGCGTCATCGATCCCACCAAGGTTGTCCGCACCGCCTTGCAGGATGCGGCCTCCATTGCCGGGTTGCTGATCACCACCGAAGCGGCGGTTGCCGAACTGGGAACCGACAGCCGCGGCCCGCAAGCCATGGCTTCCGGCGCGGGATTCTAGAGCATCGTGTGCAAAAGTGGGAACCGGTTTTGCGCGAAAAACGATGCGACAACAAAGAACTAGAGCGCGTGCCCTGCGTCCAATCACCGTACACGACTCATCGGGAATGGAGCGGAATGAGTAGCCGTATGGGAGCGGCGTCGCTCCATGCGGAGGCGGCTTTGGGTTGATCGTTGATAATCCATTGCCTGAGGCTGTCGAAGCCGAGCCGGAACCATGATTTTTGGCGTCGCCCATGGGTTTTGCGCGGGATGGCTTTCATGCCCATGACGCGGGTGGCGCATCGATATGCCCAGATTATAGCGAGGGTGACGACGACGAGCAGACAGTCGAGCTTGCGTGGGTTTTTGATGCGGGTGTCTTCCAGGTTGAGACCGCGGGTTTTGGCGTCACCGAAGAGGCATTCGATGCCCCAGCGCCTGCGGTAGAGATTGAGAGCCTGCCTTGCCTCCGGCTGGTTGGTCGCGACGATCAAAACCTGCTTGTCGGCCAAGCGTTTTGCGGCGATCCGCAGTGGCTGGCTGGTGGCGCCTGTCGTTCCATTGAGCCGCCCTTCCCATATTGCCGTTCCGCCCACCCGCTTTCGCCGCAAGAGCGTGCGGAACGACCATGTTGTGCCGTTAGCCAGGTTGAGGGTCATGTCTTCCTTCAGGCGGATCGCAAAGGGAATATTGTTTTCATTGAGGAAATCCATCCACTGTGCGCCGATGAACTCGCGGTCGGCGAGCAGCAGTTCGATTGAAGCAGCGGGAAACAGGGCCAGATAGCGCTGCATCAAGGCAATGCGCTGATCGGTATCGGAACAGCCCTGATGTCCGATCATGCTCCACAGCAACGGCACTCGGAAACGGCGCGTCACGATCGCCAGCATGAGGATGTTGACGTCGGTCGAGCCGATCTTCCAGTTGGTCCGATCGAGTACCAGGCATTTCTTGCGGGACAGATTGAGCATGCTCACCACGAGCAGCGCCAGCCGATCCGATTCCAGTTGAACGTGCTGGAAAAAGCGCTGCAGTCGGCGATAGCCCGAAGCGTGCGTTGCTTGCCCGGGCAAATGACAGGCCAGATGTGTCAGGTTCACTGTCCGCGATTGCGCAAGCGCCATCACAAGCACCGCCAATGTTTCAAGCCGGCTCTTGCCCAGCCTGAACTGGCGGCATAACGTCTTCATCAGGGCGGCATGACAAGCTGTGAACATCGTAGATCCTCTTGGTCGAGAATCTTCAGTTCAAGCACATCATGCCGCCCTTCGACACTCTGTCGTGTACGGTGGCGTCCAATTTAACGCAGCGCGCTCTAGCGGCTTCGATCCCGTGGGCTGCATCGATCCGGCACCCTGACGAATAGATGCACGCCGACCGGAAGTTTCGTGTTAGAATTCGTCATCACGCCGATCATGCCGCAGGCATGTTGTGACAGAGAGACCATCGCGCTCCCGCCTGCAAACGGGAGATAGAGCAATGTCTGATGATCCGACCCCTAGCCGCCCTGCCGATGCGACGGCGTCATGACGATCCGCACGACACGCAAAGCGATGACATTTTCAGCGCCCTTTCGCCTGCCGGAATTCGAAGCGCTTTTGCCCGCCGGCACTTATGTCGTGGAAACCGATGAAGAACCATTTGAGGGCAATGTCCACACAGGCTTTCGCCGGGTCGCGACCACCCTGCGTATCCGGAAAGGCGCGACCATCGAACATCACCAGGTCGCCCCTCAGGATCTGGAGGCAGCGTTGCAAAAAGATCGCGATACCGCGCATGGCGGGTTGGTTCCAGCCGGTCCGCCGACAGAGCAGACCCGGCCTTCTGATGGCCCGCCGCCGGCAAACTGGCGCTGGGTTCCTTTGTGGGTCCGAAACACGCCCTCCGATGGCGGACGGTAGGCCAGTCATGTTCAACAGTTCAGCGATGTGCAGGCAGCAGGCAGCGCATCATCGGCAGGTTGCCGCCGCCACGCTGCTTGAGAAGGTACGGACGATCGCGCTGGCGGCCGCAAGCGCCTGGGACATCCAGGCCGGGGAGGCTGAGGCACGCGAAGCCGGAAAGCAGGATATGCTCAGCGCGGAAGATGCGGCGATCGCTCTGGAATTTCAGCGGGAGGATGAAGAAGAGGCGGCGATCCGCGCCAACGACAAGCTGGACGAAGCGATTTCAATCCCCTGCGACAGCCATGATAGGACCAGCATGTGAACGTTCAGATCGAGCAATTCGGTACCTGGTTGATAGGACAGCACAGCCGTCCTGGTTGGATAGGAGACCTGGCACGGGCGGCGGCGGGCGACCGGACATTTCCTCGGTCGGGAGACCCCGATACGATACGCGGTCATCTTAATCGAACGCACGCGGACGCGGACATGTTCGAGGCGCTCGACGATGCTGAAGCGCTCTGGTTCGGATTCGGACGGCACTGATCGCAGCTCCCCGCAACAATCCAAAAACACTTTTTGAAGGAATGCCCAAATGGCCAAAAGTCAGAAAAAATCAAATCGCGAGGTTCGCAAACCCAAGGCCGAAAAGCCCAAGAAGCACAATGCATCCAACCCGTCGCAAAAGCCGGGCGGATTGAATATTATAACCTTGAAAAGCTGAAACCCTTCCGCTGGTCAAATAAGCAACCCCTAAAGGGTATGCCGCGAACCTATGAACCGGCCTTGCAAAGGGGGTGCAAGCCGGGCATTGGACGGCGTCACCGCGCAATGGACGCCATGCTGGTTTACGTCGCGATTGATCTGAGAATGCGACAGGAACAGCATGAATCGTAACGACGCTTCATCAAAGCGGTCTTCTGACATGCGGGCCTACATCGCCGATGAACGGCAAGCCAAGACCGCCAAGGCAAGCCACCCGCCCATAGAGACGGTGGATGTCGCGGACATTCCGGGCGGTGGCCAATTGCATTTGCTCAAATGCGGCAGGGAATTTTCCATCCAGTTCGGCAGCGACGAGTTGATGGGAAGTCAGGACCATGTTTCGGAAATGGCGCTGGCCACGATGACGAGCCAACGCCTGACCAGGAAAGACGGGCATGTCCTTGTAGGCGGGCTTGGCATGGGCTTCACTCTGGACGCGGTCCTTGCGGCCTGGACTGCCGAGGCCTTTGTGACCGTCGCGGAACTGGTTCCTCAGATCGTCGTCTGGGCCAAGGGGCCGCTGGCGCATCTGTTCAAGAATAATCTCGCGGACCCCCGCGTCAGCCTCCGCCTGCACGACGTCTACGATGTCATCGCGGAAACGTCGGAGCATTTCGACGCCATCCTGCTGGATGTCGATAACGGGCCGGACGGCTTCATCACCCCCGGCAACGACCGGCTATATTCGCATGCCGGTCTTGCCGCTGCCTACGCCGCATTGCGGCCGGGGGGGCTCTTGTCCATCTGGTCGTCCTATACGGACGATTGCTTTGCCGGGAGGCTGGAAGAGTCGGGTTTCGAAGTCGATGAAATCATCTTGCCAGCCTATATCGGCAGTTCGGAGCGTTGGCATAATATCTGGTTCGCGGCCAAGCCGGGCAACCCCGCCAACCTATCTCCCCCGCAGTGATGCCCCCTTCCGGAGCAGAACGGAAATGATCTTGGAATAGGCCCGCGCCTGTTCCTCATGCTTCCTCCTCTCGACAGGGCAGATGGCGAGATCGGCATGGTTCAGTTCCGCCTGTCTGCGGCGATCGAGATAATCGAAGCGGTCCATGGTTATTTCCGATGGAGCGAGGGGGACCATTGCCGGGCCATGTGCGATGCCGAGCGGGTTACGGCGCCCTCGATCAGCTTGTCCTTCATCAATATGCGAAAGGCGTCGGCATCCCTGGGATCGAGCATCACGACCCTTGCGCCACCGGAAACCAACGCTTCCACGGCGGATATCCGGAATGCGTGCTTCGTGCATGCCGCCTCGATGACATCGGTCGTGGCCCACACGTTGACGACCCTGCTCATGCCGCACCGCCTTCCACGTTGAACGGAAAGGGGTTGAAGGAAGCCGAACCATCCGATCGCTGGGTGCGGTAAGGATGGGGATGGTGGCGGATGCGGGTCGCATATCCCTGTGCGAGCCGTTGATGAACGCGGCGCGCCACGGAGCTATGCGCGATCCGTGCGCGCAGCAGCTCCTCCTGCTCGCGTTTCAACAGGTAATTCAGGTCTTCCATGACTGGGCTCCTCTGCTGGCAAGCGGGAGCACGATGGTCTCTCTGTCACGGCGAATGCTTGCAGCAAATTTCGCGCAATAATGACTTGATAGCATGGAAGGCCATTCCCGTCCCCCGGGAAAGGCGCGCGGATGTAAAAAATTCTGTTCCGGTCGCCTGGGGGCTGCTACGGAAGATCATCGGGTCTTTCTTCCGCACGATCCGACAGAGAGACTTGGGTGCTCCCGCGCATAGGGAAGCATGTGATGCAGGAAGATCATCTCTCTTTCCAAGTGGCACTGATCGCATCGGTCATCGTGCTGATCTTTCTTGGCTGGCGCATTTTCGGACGCGGCGGCTGATACTTGCCTTATAACGGCGCCGCAGGTGCCCCGGTTGTTCCAGACTATTATCGAAGGCCTATGACGATCCAGCCCCAATCCCCCCCATCGCTTTCCAGGATTCAACAGAACTGGCTTGCCGCCAATGAGCGGCGGCTGCTCAACTGGCTGTGCCACCGGATGCCGTCCTGGATAACGCCGGATCGCCTGACGGCGACCGGCATGGCAGGCGCGGTCATGATTTTTGCGGGATATGCCGCCAGCAACCTCGCTTCATCCTGGCTGCTGCTCGCCATTGCGGGCTATGCCGTGCAATGGTTTGGCGATTCCATGGATGGCAGCCTGGCGCGATACCGGCGTATCGAGCGTCCATCCTACGGATATTTCATCGATCATAGCTGCGATGGGCTGGCGACGCTGCTCATCCTTGCTGGGATCGGCCTCAGTCCATTCGTCACCATGGATGTCGCCCTGATCGCGCTGGCGGGCTATCTGCTGCTGTCGATCCATGCCTTTCTGTCGGCGCGGGTGTTGGGCGAATTGAAGCTTTCCTATCTTTCCGCCGGACCGACCGAACTGCGGCTGATGCTCATCGGGCTGACCATCATGATGATGGTGCTGGGAACGGAGCCTGGTCTCTTCGGGCGCTGGTCGGGCTTCGATATATTCGTGGGAGCGGCGGGATCGATCCTGATCGTCCTCTTCATCGCCCAGACGCTGATCACGGGGAAAAGGCTCGCCCTGGCGGAAACGGAACGCCGGATTTCGAGGTGAGGGACAGACCGCCGCCTGGACGGCGATCAGGATTTTCCGCCGCCCGAATTCTGAAAAGCGCGCCTGAAGGAATTCAGGCGTCCGCCCGTTCTTCCAGCCGCTGCTCCGCAGCGCGCAGGCCTTCGGCGCTCTCTATCGCCAGATCGAGCGGCCTTCCGCCCAATTGCTCGTCATTGCCGTTGAGAAAAGCGATGGCGTCCTGCGCGCCCAGTCGGGCGATGGCCAATTGGGAAATGCGGCCTTGCCGCGCCGCCTGTTCCGGAGAAAGACGGGGGCCATTGAAATGTCTGCCTGAATGTCTAGCCAAAGAGCCGCTCCTGATGGGCCGCCTTGTCGGCGGCCTGTTTTTTTCGGTCAGCCTCACCCATCAGGACACGGTCGGCCATCGCCTGCCACGCCGCCTTCGCGCGCAGGCAGCGATCGCGGACATTGGCCAGATCGGTTTCGCCCGCCTCGCGAGCGCATTGGGCAACCCGCGCCAGGTAGAAATCACTGGTGACGGACATGGGCAATCTCCCGAATGGAATCGAGCCGCGGCGTTTCAGCCGAGCATTTCAGCCACGACACGGCGCAGATCCGGGGCCGACAATACGCCCGCGGACGCGGGCCGATGGTCCGGACGGCGCATCTTGCGCAAAGCGGAAGGCCCATTGGAAAGGCCGGAGATGTTCGGAAATTTGAAATTCATGATATTCCTGATGAGCGCCTATGGGCGCACAATGATTGTAAAGTGGCGCGCAAACTCGGCGCTGCCTATGCCGCCGCGATATGGGCGGTCCGGCTGTGTGCGGACGACTTGCATCGTCCGACGCTTGGAAGTCGCCGGACCGGAATCCGGCCGGGCGGCAGGAGACCGACTACAGCCTCCCATGTCCTTGAACATTTCCTGCACTCCCGCCAGCCGAACAAACGGAAAGGCGGGGAATGCCGCCCCGGCACCGCCAAAGGCCGTGCCGGGAAAGCTTGCTTCAAAGCGGATTGTCCGCTTGACCGTCTGTCAGGCGGCTTCGAGATTGATGGCGGACTGCTTGCCGCGACGGTCGATCTCGATCTCGTAGCTCAGCCGCTGGTCCTTGTTCAGCGTGGCCATGCCTGCGCGTTCGACGGCGGAAATATGTACGAAGCTGTCGTTGCCGCCATCCTCGGGCGCAATGAAGCCATAGCCTTTGTCAGCGTTGAAGAATTTGACGGTGCCGATGGGCATGGGATGTTTCCTTTCACGAAAACAGGATACCCGCCCGCAAAAGCACGAGCGGAGCCGATAGCGCGAGAAGGGAAG
The DNA here is from genome assembly GCF_001563265.1 of Sphingobium sp. TKS. Classification (NCBI taxonomy): domain Bacteria; kingdom Pseudomonadati; phylum Pseudomonadota; class Alphaproteobacteria; order Sphingomonadales; family Sphingobiaceae; genus Sphingobium; species Sphingobium sp. TKS. The sequence continues at coordinate 3,437,640 of NZ_CP005083.1, forward strand.
GAGCACCCATTGGGGCAAATTCCGTCGCAGGCGACGTTTAGCGCCTTCCATATGGCGGGCGACGGGGCAAAAGTCAATCTGCCTTCCTCAGACGCTTACGGAATAGTTTAAATCTCGGCTTGAGCCACGACAGGATTATCGTGGGACAACATAAAATGACGCCCTTCCTGATCGAAAGACAGAAGCGAAATAGGCTCAGTGAATTTGCCGCCAGCCTCGTTATTGTGTCAGCTTATCCAATGCTTCGTTAAGTCGGCGAGCTTCCTCTGCTGAAAGATCAAAATCACGTTCCACTTTTTCTTTCGCGATGCTCAAAAGATGGGCCAGATGGTCGAATTTTATGAGTGAGCCAAAATCGTCTGGCTCCGACCCCGACTACCGGGTCGCCCCAACCAGCATAATGGCCATCGTTTCAACCGTCGGTTATTTGCCTGACCCGCGCGCGCCCGGCAGTGCGGCGCAGGGCATCGATGGCATCCCGACAGTCCTTCGCATTGGTGAAGCTGCCGCCGGAGGCCCGAACATGACCATCGGCCGTGCAGAAGCGCCACCGCCAATCCTCAGGCCCAGCGCGCTTGGCCAGCATATGCGCGGGCATGACCCGATAGATTTCGAAATAGGGTTCAGCATGATCATTGGAAACCCATAAGGGCACTGAGCGCCAAGGAGCCAATCCCAACGGGCCAGCCTCATTTTGAGCATTTGAAGCGTCGCCAGACTGCAACTGCTGGTTGGCCGAATATTGTTCAACATGCTTCTCAGCACCAATCTCAAGCGCATCGAAAAACGGATGGTCCAGAGAACCGGACATCGTCATCCTCCTGCTGTGCAAGCGGGAGTGCATGAGTCTCTCTGTCACAGGAAGCTTGCGGCGGAAAATCGCGTGATCATGCTCCATAGCATATCCTGCCATGAACCCTGCATCGATTCTCAATGTGCCCGGTCGACCGCTGGCTTCATGCCTTCCGGTCCTGTATCATTCGTCGATCGTTCGCGCGTTTCTGCAAGATGCGACCGGCTGAGAGACCAGATTGTGCTCCCACTTGCTGACGGGAGAATGAAAATCGACGAACTTCTTTCCCATCGGAATATCATAAGAAGCTGGCATGAGTGGGAGATTGATGGACGAGAACGGCATCTCATCCTGGTGATTGAAACCGATGTCGAGATGCAACCAGAAGCCGAGAATTATGACGCCGCCTTGATGGAGGAGGTGCGAACGGCAGCAGTTGCGCTGTTGCGCGCCACACCCAGCGCGATCGACCGCATTCGGATCGTTCCCGCGCGCTATTGATTGCTCTCCACTGCACCATGGCTTGTGCCCTGGCCGATCAAGCGGCCAAAGTCGGGCAAATATCTTGACGCTGCCCACCGCACGCAACGCGCAAGCATCCTTGAGGGCGCCTGCGACTTCTTCCAGCATGACCCTCCCAGCCTCAAACTTCCTCTCCTTATGCGTGTCGGTCGTATCGAATTGCGATACGGCGCCAGTTTCAAGATGGCCCAACAGCCGTTCAATGACATTGCTGCGTCGATAGATCCGCCGTTCAAAAGCGGCTTTCTCTGAAATGCTGGCGGCGACTTCTTCGCACGCGGGCCGTTTACGACTGGAGATCACCACCCGCGTGCCCGCCTCTGCGAGGGCTTTTACGATGGCGCAGCCGATGCCGCGTGACGAGCCGGTGATAAGCGCGACTTTCCGGTCAAGTCGGACTGTTTCATAGATCCTCTCCGGTCCGAAGTAACCTCATGGTTGATTGGCTGGAGGCATCGACGCAGAGCTTTCCTGCACCTGCAAGCACGGCAGCCGCAAAGTCCGCGTCTACATCCCGCACGCTGAGCCCCCTCTCCGCGTCCACGTCACCACGGGGGTGCCGGCGCGCTGTTCAGGGCGTCATGAAGTTCAAGCATCGAGCCGCAGGTTCAACGTCCGCGAGGCGTCTATCGGAAGCGCTGTCTTGTAGGTGACCTGTTTCAACACGAGGTTTGACCGGATACTCGCCACCCCTTCGATCTTGGACAACTTCTTGGCGATCAGCCATTCAAGCTCTTCGACGTCCCGAACGATGACGCGAAGGAGAAAGTCACACTCGCCCGTCATCCAGTTGCATTCCATTACTTCAGGCAACCGTTCGACGGCCGCCTGAAACGCGTCCAACGCGGCGCGCGGCTGCTTGTCGAGAGTGACCTGGATGTAGGCATTGATCTCCAGCCCCATGACCTTCGGGTTCAGAAGCGTGACGCGCCGGTCGATGATGCCGGTCTGCTCCAGCTTCCTCACTCGGGTGAGACAGGGCGAAGGCGAAAGGTTGACCCGGTCGGCAAGCTCCACATTGGTCAGATTTGCGTCTCTTTGCAGTTCATTCAGGATCTTGATGTCCGTCCTATCGAGCGTGAGCATGTTCATTTTGCTATCCTACCCGCTTTGAAAAAGCAGCCTGAAGTGCAAATGCGGCGGATACCGGCACAAAATTCCGTGGACCGTTACAACCGGATCTCCAGGCATCTATCCTCGTCGATTTTTACCAAAACCACGGCAGACTATATTCCGGCGGATCGACCGACAGGATTCACATAATTGCCAATTTATGTCGCAAAACGGTCAAAATCGGGTATAAACTTGGCTGAAAAGGAGAGTGCGGCATGTCAGAGATGGCACGAAGCATCGCGAATCGGTCAACTGACATTATAATGGATGAGGCCGCCAGACGCTGCTGGGATCTGGAGGGTCTGCGCGTCAGTTTTTCATCACTCGATCCTGACGAATATCCCCGCCCAGTGACCTCCTTCCTGGTTCAGCGCAAAGAGAATGACGACGAGCTGCCGATCCACCAGCACAGGAAGGGGCAACTGGTCGTCAGCGCGCAGGGTTCGATTGTCTGCCGCACACTTGACGGCATCCGCATTGTTCCGTCCAACGGCGCCGTGTGGGTGCCGGGCGGTGTGCCCCATCGTATCGCTATCTCTGACAATGGCAGATCCTATTGCGTGTTCATTGACCCGGATGTCGGCGCGCTTCCGCATTCCTGCGCAACCTTCTCTATCAATCCCATGCTGCGGGAGATGATCTTCCACCTCGCCAAGCTGCCGCCGCTCTACCCGCTGGAAGGGCCGACCAGCCGCCTCGCACGGGTTCTTCTGGACGAATTGGCCCAGATGAAGGCGGAACCTCTTCACTTTCCTGTCACCAGCCATCCGAAGATACAACAGATCGCCGCGGAATTGCTTGATTCGCCCGACGATCGAAGAACCGTGCGGGAGTGGGCCAGGACAGTGGCCATGAGCGAGCGGACGCTGGCAAGGCTGATTCTCAAGCATACCGGCATGACGTTCGGCCGCTGGCGCCAACAGCTCCACATCGTCATCGCGGTGCAGAAACTTGGCTTTGGAACGACGGTCCAGGTCATATCTCAGGAGCTGGGATATGATTCCCCAAGCGCCTTCACCGCTATGTTCAAGAAATATATGGGCCAGCCTCCGCGGCGGTATCTGCAGGATCGGGTGGAGGGAGAGGCGACCTGATCGGTGGGCGGCTTCAGAGAACGGACCGCCCCTTACGCTGGGAAGCGCCGCCTCCACCTCCGCGGCTTCAACTGACGATGTCGTTGCGCATCGTCCGGCGGGCCATCAGAAATGCGATCGTCGCCGCAAAATATCCGAAAACTGATGACGATCAGCGACCATCGAATTCCCCCGCCAGCGCCCAGACGAGCGGCAAACACGTCGCTCAACGTACCCACGCTCAGGGGCAACCGAGCAGGTTACCGAAGACTCCCGGAGGCTGGGTGATGAGGCGGGCGCCATAGCGTTGACGGCCATGCGCCGTGGCTCGGGCAGGCTCCACAGGGAAATAAGGCCAAGAACGATTCCGGGTAATCCGACGATCAACGAGCCAACGGGAATGCCGAGCGAAAAAACGGCCATTGCCGAAGCCCGCTGTTCGCGGGGAACATAGTCGCTGATCAAGGAGTGGGACGCCGGCGTACACCCCGCCTCCCCAACGCCGACTTCTACCCGCGCCAGGAAAAGCTGCGCCAAGCTCTGGGCGAGGCCGCATAGCGTCGTGAAGAAGCTCCATACGATCGCGGAAATGCAATGACATTCACCCGGTCGCCGCGCTCGCCCACGCGGGCGATCGGCAGAGCAAGCGTCGCGTAGAAGAGTGCGAAAGACAGTCCCGCCAGGGAACCAAGCTGCCAGTCGGCCAACTGCAGATCTCGTTTGATCGGCTCGGCAAGAATGTTGACGACCTGGCGATCAAGTAAATTGAATGCGTAAAGCAGAAACAGGACCGCAAGCGCATAGCGGGGATATCGCCGCGACAGTTGCATGATCCTGTTGTCTGCTTCCAACGCGTTGCCATCGCTCATTTGGCCGCTCCCCCTCATCGCGGCCGCATGGGACACGCTGCCCAACATCGGGGGATGCCGCTCGACGTCCCCCGACTACCATTAGAATTTATAGGAGAAGGAGCCTTTGATCACCCGGGGCTGCCCTATCCTTGCGTCGCTGCACCTATCGCAGGCGCCGTTGACCCGGTCGCTCAGAATCTGATCCTGATACTCGGTGTTATACACCTTGTTGAAGGCATTATCGATGCGCAGGGCAAATTCCCATTTATCGTCGATATCAGCCAAGGAGATCCGGAAGCCGGCAATATCATAGGCCCGCTGCTTTGTGAGATTGGGGACATCCCAGTAGAAGCTGCTGGTGTGGGTAAGTTCGCCGCGCAACCCGACCTTCAGCTTGTCCGTGACGGGATGGGTATAGTCGGCATTGATGTTACCCGAGAAGCGCGGCGCGTTGGTCGCGGTGTTCCCAGTCACATCTTGCTCGAAGAAAACACCTTTCTTCCACTTGGAATGGAGGAAGCCGCCGCTGGCCGATATGGACAGGTCCCGTGTCGGCCGCAATGTTCCGGAGAACTCTGCGCCATACGATTCGGACGTACCGATATTGGTGATGAACTCAGTGATAATGCCGTCGACGTTGATGCGGGTCTCGAACTGGCGATCCTTATATTTTATGTAGAAGCCGGCCACGTCATATTGCAAAAGACCGCCAAACAACTCACCTTTGGCGCCAACTTCGAAATTGTTCGCCGTTTCCCGTTTGAACGGGATCAACACCGCATCCGCGGCGATGTTGAGCCGCCCTGGCTCATAACCCTTCGAAGCAGATGCGTAGAGCAGCAGATCGCGAGAGGCATGGTAGGCTAGCGAAAGCTTGGGCAGAACGATCGTGTCGGACGTATCGTTCTTTCCGCCGGTATTGAGATCGATCCCCTTCACCTTGTTATGGTCCAGGCGAGCGCCGAAATTTACCTCAAAACCACCGGATTTCCAGCCGATGTTGGCAAAGCCAGCATATTGCCGCGCCAGCGTGGTAACATTGTAATAGTTGGCGACGGTCGGATCGCCGGCCGCAGGCGCGCCAAGGTAAAGATCAACATGGCTCAGCAGATCAAGGTCGCGGATCGAACTGTAATATACGCCTGCCAGCCAATTGAGAGATCCGCTATTGTCGGACGCGAGCCGAAGCTCCTGGGTAAACACCTTCGTGACGACCGGAGCGTCCTGCGAGGCGGTAACATCGTCCGCAGGCGTATAGTCGATATCCCAAAGGATGCGGTTCTTACGTCGCGTATAAGAACTCAATGATGTCAACGTCGCGAAGTCGAGATCGCGTGTGACGGACAAGATCCCGCCCAGGATCTGCTTATGGTTGTAATTTCGCTCGCTGAGCGGCGTTTCGAACGAATATTCCTGCGGGCCACTTGTCACATAATAGTCGTTCCCGGCATTCTCCGTCCGGCTGTACCGGAAGCTGGCGAGCACTTCAGTTGCGTCGTCCGGGTTCAGGCGCAGCACCGTACGGAAGCCATATTCCGTCGATTTGTCGGAATTGACATGCAGATTGGGGTTGTACTTGTAGCCGCCGTCGTGATCGGCATAACCCGAGATGCGCAGTGCGGCGACTCCGTCGACGATCGGGACGTTGACCGAACCCAGGACATTCAAAATGTTCTGCTCGCCGCCCTCGACAGTGAAATGGCCTTCCTGTTCATAGCTCGGCTTCCTGGTCACGAACTTTATCGCGCCGCCGATGGAACTGCCGCCGTAAAGAGTTCCCTGCGGTCCCTTCAGCACCTCCAGACGCTCAAGGTCGACGAGCCGTGCCGATTGATCGGTGATGTTGCGCACATCGTCCACATAGAAACCGACACCCTGGGTGTTACCGAACGCACCAATGCCACGGATGACGACATTGGGTTCATTGTCGCCGCGACGGTTCAGTATGACGTTAGGCAGTTGCCGGCCGAGGTCATCGACATTGGCGATGCCGCCTTTCGTCAACATATCGGCGGAGAAAGCGGTAATCGTCTCCGGCACGTCTTGCAGACGCTCGCTCCGCTTACGGGCAGTGACGACGATGTCACCAGCCGAGCGGCCTTCCTCCTGCGCGTCCTGGCTGAACGGCTGGCCTTGAGCCGATGCGGGCGTCACTGCCAAGCCAAGGATCGACACCGATGCCACAGTCGAAAGGCAAATAGATAGAATAGGTCTGTGCTTCATTTTACTCCCCTTTTTGTCTGGATCGCGCAGATGCGCTGACCTTTTGCCGCATTGCTTGACAGAGCTTGAAGGTGCGTCGCCAATACAGCGCCGCCTTAAACCAGCTGCATTCCGCTCTCGAAGGTGAGTGGGTCACGATCACCTTACGCACTCTATCAAAAGTGCACTCAATCATGCGGCACCTGCTGCGGATGACTGAGCCGCCTTCATTCTTCCTGCGAACTTTTTATTGGATGGTCTAAAGTTGACCGCCTTGGTATTTCCGGAAAATTTCTCCCCTATTCATTATGAACAATTCAACCGAAGTTACCCGAAGAATAGATGAGTGGCGCCCTGCTGCCGTCCATCGCCGCAAACCCCTGCGCGAGGGCGATGTCGTCAATCGACAGGACGTTCCAGGAGAATGTCCCCGTTTTCAGGATGATGTCGTGCGCCTCGGCGCTTCGATTGATGCATGCCAGGACCATTGGCGGCTCGACACAGAGGGAGGACGCGGCCGTAACGGTGAGCCCGCGCCTGTCGGCGCCCCGCCCCGCCGCCACGATCGACCCGGACCCTACGATCGCGCGCAGAACCTCCTTGAAAGATGCCGGGCCGACACATTCCTGAAGCAGATTGTCCTGGTTGGTCACACGCCCTCACTGGTGTAAGCGTCGTCGTTCAGAGACGCTTTTGAAGTTTCCATTCCGCAAACTCTCACAAGATAACCGGCATGAGATGCCGATCTCGCACCGCCCGAACGGCACATGCGGAATGATCTGCCGCTGAGGATAAGAGGGGCAAGAATCCCGCTCGCCGCCGAACATGGACTTGCACATTCCCTGAATCGGCACCCATCGGCCTTCGCAGACGACCATCAGCAGAGATGAGGGAGCCCGCCGAAGGTTGCGGAATGAAGTCAGTTCATTGGCATCGATCAAGGGCGCGATGATGTTGCCGCGGATTGATGGCGTCGGGACCAACTATCCGCGATAGTAATTCAACGGCCGCGATCAGTGTGCATTCAAATTTGGCGATGTTCCACGATGTTCAGCCCATACCCCTTCAGCGCGACCGGCGTATGCGGCGAATTGGTCAGAACGATCATGTCGTGGATGCCCAGTTCAGCGAGGATCTGGGCGCCGACGCCATAGTCGCGAAGCTCTTTCACGTCACCGAGCGGTTCGCCGGCCTTGACGCGCAGCAAGCGCGAAAGCGGCGTATCGCGACTGAAGAGAACGACAGCCCCGTTTCCATCAGAAGCTATCAGTTCCATGGAGCGCGAGAGAAGATCGCTGCGGTTGTCGGCCTGGCCGAGAACGTCCGAGAAAATGTCCATGGCATGCATTCTGACGATCGTCGGCTTGTCCGGATCAATCTGTCCCTTGACCAATGCGAGCGCTTCGTTCTCCGCCCCTTTGACGCGAAAGGTGATCGCCATCCATTCACCGCCCCACTTGCTCGCGAACCTGGCACTCGCCAGCCTTTCGACACCGTGATCATGGCGGCGCCTGTACGCGATCAGATCCCGGATGGTGCCGATTTTCAGCTCATGGAGCCTTGCGAATTCCATGAGGTCGTCGAGCCGGGCCATCGTCCCGTCGTCTTTCATGATTTCGCAGATCACGCCGGACGGGTTGAGGCCGGCAAGGCGAGCGACGTCAACGGCCGCCTCGGTGTGGCCGGCGCGAACCAGCACTCCGCCCGACCTCGCGACAAGAGGAAAGACATGCCCTGGCGTCACGATATGCTCTGGTCCCTTGGACCCGTCGATCGCCACGGCTATCGTCCGGGCACGATCGGCGGCAGAGATGCCTGTGGAAACGCCGTCCCTTGCCTCGATGGAAACAGTGAACGCCGTCTCGTGCCGCGTCTCGTTCTTGGGACTCATCAAGCCCAGGCGCAACTGGTCCACCCGATTTTTGTCGAGGGCCAGGCAAATCAGACCCTTGCCGTGCATTGCCATGAAATTGATCGCGGTCGGCGTCGCCATCTGCGCCGGGATCACGAGGTCGCCTTCATTTTCCCGATCCGCATCATCAACCAGAATGAACATCCGGCCGTTGCGCGCATCTTCGATGATCTCCTCCGTGGACGAGAGAAATCGATCATTGGCATTGGATGGTGCGCCTGTCATTGTTCAACTTTCAACAAGAAATCCATTCCAGCGATGGTCGGCGTTTGCCAGGCCGCTTTCGGCCTAGAGCAGATTCCGATCCGATTGCATCGGCTCGACTGCTCTAGTCTTTTGATTTAACGCGTTTTCCGAGCCAGCAGGTGATTGGTTTCGCCGAACTGGCGTTTCCATCTGCTTCGAAAACGCTCTAGGAAAATGCCTGGCGGATAAGAATATCCTCAGATTCATCGTACAGGGAGTCGATCAAGTCCTTGTATCGATTATTGAGGTTCTTCCGTCGCTTCTTGCGAGTTGCCGTCATCACGCCATTTTCCACCGACAGTTCCTCGGGCAATATGCAAAATGCCTTGATCTGCTCCACTTGGGCAAGCCTCTGATTGGCTTTCGCCACCTCCGCTTCGATAAGGTGGATCACTGCCTCGGACGTGCACAGATCGGAATAGTTCTGGATCGTGTCCGACCGGCCCTTGATCCAGTCCATCATCGCGACGCGGTCCACTTCGATCAGCGCGACGAGATATTTTCTGCCGTCGCCGCAGACTGCCGCTTCGGAAATATACGGGCTTTGGCGCAGTTCATTTTCAATCTGCGCCGGACTGATCGACTTCCCGCCGGAAGTGTTAATGATTTCCTTTTTCCGGTCGATGAGCGCGAGCAAGCCGTCAGGTCTGAATTCGACAATATCGCCGGTGTGAAGCCAGCCGTCCCGCAGCGCATCCAGCGTCTCGTCGGGCTTGTTGAGATAGCCCACGAACAGCCCCGGCCCCTTGACGAGCATCTCGCCGTCGCCCGCTACCCTGGTTTTCCAGCGTGGATGGGCAATCGGCTCTCCTATCGTGCCCGGCTTTGACCAGTCACTCATCTGCGCTGCGTTGGCGCCGACCAACTCGGTCTGGCCGTAGCACTCCTTTAGGTTCACCCCCCATGTCTGCCACAGCTTCATGACGTCCGGAGGCATGGGCGCGGATGCAGTATATGGGTAGGTCAGTTGATCGAGACCGATCTCGGCCAGGATCGGCAGAAATATCTCGCGGCGGCAAGTCTCGAACAGGGCCTGGAGGAAACTATCCTTTGGACCGGCACTTTGACGATTTGCGAGCGCCTTCTGCGCGATCGACATCGCGAAGCGGTAAGACTTTCTTTTTGCCGGGTCCGAGGCGTTAACCTTACTGGCGAGTTCCGCCGCGTAGCGCTGGTAGAAACGCGGCGGGGCCATCCAGTAGGTTGGCCTGACATCTCGCATAGTAGCACCGAAATCCGCTCCCGAATCGCCAAAATAAGGGACCACCTCGCTTATGAGCGGCAGGACGATGCCCTGGCCAAGACCGACGACATGGGACAGAGGAAGATGGACTACGACGCGCTGCGGCTCCGAGAAGAGTGCCGGGCAGAAATAGCGCGTCGTGGCGACACCCTCTATCACCGCCCGATGGCTCAACATCGCGCCCTTGGGATTTCCGGTAGTGCCGGAGGTATAGATGATCGTGGCGATATCGTCGGGCTGCACCTGCGCTGCCTGCTCGTCGAGCAGTGAGGAGCTGTCCCCAACGTCGCGTAAGAAGGTAGGCAGCGGCACCACGTTGTTTGACGATGCCGTGTCCGGATCAAAGGTAATGATCTTCCTGAGAGACGCAGCCTGCGCCGCGCCGAGGATGACGCCAAGCTCCTTCTCGCCGGCGACGAACATGAACTTGCTTTTGGAATCTTCCAGATAATATTCCACTTCCTCTGTCGAAGAAGTGAAATAGATTCCGACCGCGACGCCGCCCGCACAAACCGTCGCCATATAGGCGGTGACCCAGTCTTGCGAGACATCGCCCATGATCGCGACATAGTCGCCCTTCTGAAGTCCGTTATCGAGAAGAGCGCGGGAGAGGCGCGCTATGTTCGCCGCATACTCCCCCCAGGTCGTCGTGCGCCATTCCCCGGCTCGCTTCTGTGAAAAAACGATTTTCTCGCTTAACATGTCACGTCGGTTACGCAACAACGACGCAAGTGTGTCGTCGTCATAGGCGACCAACTGGGGAGAGTATTGGGTGCTCACCTCAATTATCACCCTCAGCAAAGCGCTTGCGCTTCTCGCGAAACGCTGCGACGGCCTCCGTCCGCTCCGGGCTGCGGAATGTGATAACCTCGAGCGCTGCGGCCGTGTCAAGGTTGAGGGCGACCTGGTCCTTGATCAGCTTGTTCACGGCATATTTGGTCCAGACAAGCGCGTCGCGGGGGCCGCTTGCCAGCAATTCGGCATATTGGATCGCATGGTCAAGAAGCTTCCCGTCCGGAATGACCTTATTAATCATGCCCGCGGCAGCGGCATCTTCCGCGGAGATGAAGTCACCCGTCAGGAGATAGTGCTTTGCCCGCGCCGGGCCGAGCAGCAACGGCCACATCACAGCCCCGCCGTCGCCCGCAACGACACCGGCGTTGACATGCGTATCCGCGAAACGGGCGCTCGGGTCAGCGAAAATGATATCGCAGTACAGGGCGAGCGTAGCGCCCAGACCCACCGCGACACCGTTCACCGCGGCGATCAACGGTGACTCGAGTTCCAGGATGTTCCGGATCAGATGGCGACCCGAGCGCGTCGGTGAAATGGCATCGAGACCCTCATCGAGCGAGCCCTGGTCGCCGCCCGAGCAGAAGCCACGGCCGGCGCCGGTGAGCACGATCGCTTTCACCCGCGGGTCATTATCGAGATCGACGAAGACCTCCTCCAACGCGGAATGCATCTTCCAGCTGATGGCGTTCAATATTTCCGGGCGGTTCAAAGTGACGATCGCAACGCCGCTGTCGCGGACCTCGATCAGCAGATCCTCGTAGTTGTTCTTAAGCATTTCTATCTCCAGGCGTCCCAGGCTTCAGGCGGAAAGGCTGTCTTCGCGCATGGCACGAATTTGTCCGAGAACATCTTCATAGGGCCGGACGACATTGTTACGGTTCTTGAAGTACGGAATGACGTGCCGTCCAATCAGATCGATCGCCTTCATGATTTCGTGATGTGTAACGGAATCGAGGTGGAATAATATTTCGTCGATGCCAAGATCGACATATCTTTCCAGCTGGCGAATAACTGTCTCCGGACTTCCGCAAACTACGCTGGCGGACTCTTCGATCAAATAGTCCCAATCCGTTGCCGCACGGAGAAGCGCATCCTGGCTTTCCGCCATATATGCGTAATCCTTCGAGAACTTCGCAAGCTTTGGATAGCCGGTGGTAGAAATCTGGGCGTAATGCTTGAGCGGTTCGGCATATATGTCGATTGCCTCCTGGTCGGTTCTCCCGATGCCGATGAACAGCGGCATCCCAATGCGGGGCGCGGCCAGCGGACCGTCTGGATCCCTTTTCCAGTTCGACTTATAGGCATTGATGAGCGCGGCCTGCGCTTCCCACCCCTTGTAAAGGCTATGGCTTAGTACGGCGAGACCCTGCTCGCCGGCCCACACATGGCTCCGCTCGCTTGTCGCCGCGATGCCAATCAGTGGATACGGCTTCTGAAGGGGCTTCGGGACGAGCATGCGCGGAGGCACCTGGTAGTGCTTGCCATCGAATGTGAACACGTCGTTCTTAAAGGCTTCGCGGACAAGGGCCATGCCCTCCTCCATCTGCTCCAGCGTCTCGTTGGGATCCACATTGAAGCCGCGCATGGCTATCGTGGTGTTGGCGCGACCGCAATACAGCTCGTACCGGCCGTTGGAGAGGACGTCAGTCACCGCTGCGCGTTCCGCGGTGCGGAGAGCATGGTTGAAATTCTTCGGCATCAGAACCACCGAGGGCCTAAGCGCTATACGGCTGGTCTTCGCGGCGAGATGGCCATACACGACCTCCGGCGCCGAACTCGATATTCCGCCTAGAGCGAGGTGCTGTTCCGAAAGGGAAATGATGTCAAAACCCATCTTTTCGGCAAAGATCGCCTCATCGACCAGATCATGCAGCCGCCGCGCGTAACTTTCGCCGACCTGGGTTTCCTGCTCCGACCAGAAACCAAATTTGATAGACATTCAATTCTCCTTTCGGCACTCGACGAGCCCCTTTGATGTCGCGATCTTCCCATCAAGGTACCGGCAGAAGCTGCCGAAGATGCGGGGATCCAGACCGAATTACGGAATAATGTAGCTTGCAGCTGATGCTCGACGGTATCGAGTATGCACGACGGTTGGCGCTCGCTTTTTTGCCCGGTAACAGTGGGTGGCCGCGTCCTACCCAACGCAATCGGCAGTTCGGTTGAGCCCCTATTGGGCCGCGGCATCCAGAACCTTATCGATCGCCGCACCCACATCCGCGATCGCGGCCATGCCGTTGATCCTCCCTACAAGACCTTTGGCCTCGAAATGAGGCAGTATCGGCTGGGTCTTCGCGTGATATTCAGCCATGCGGGTGCGCGGTCCCCGCTTGAACATGTGGCCGCCGCAGACGTCGCATGTGCGCGCTGTTTTCGGCTGCTTATAACTGTCGTGATGGCCAGTTCCGCAAGCGGCGCATGTAAAGCGGCCGACGATCCGTTCGACCAGCCTGTCCTCATCCACCGCAAGCGCCAAGGAGTTCATCCAGGGCCACGACTTGAGCATGGGTATGCGGATAGCCTTCAAAGATCGTGCCTTCACCCTCCGGCATCGCATCCAGCACTCGCCGATGATGATCCAACCGGCAGCAGGAAGAGGGGCAGCCCGCGCGTTGCTAAGCGCGATCAACTGCTGCGGGCCTGGTAGGCGGCCTCCTGTTCGGCGAAGCCCTCAAGCAGAAGCGCAGCGATCCGCTCGATACAGCGCCGTCCGATCGAGACCGTCGAACCGTTGGGATCGCCCAAGATCCCGTTGGCGCTGACGGCGCGGAGCCCTTCCCGCCACATCAGCTCCAGGTCCGACTGGGACAGCAGCCCCAGCCTGCCTGCCTCATAGGCCTCCACGCGTACCCGTTCCGGATGGATATCGAGCATGACGGATGTTTCAGCGAGATCAGCATGGCCGCCGACCCTGATCGGCTCCCCGCCTGCCTCTGCGACCGCGTCGCGCCATGTCTCCAGCCAAGCACGAGAGTTGGTGTAGGCGATCACACGGCAAGGCTCCGGCACCGCCAATCGCAAGCGGGGGAGCATCGCCGCCAGTGGCGGACAGTTGCCCACATGGGCGGTAAAAATGAAGATGCGCTCAAAACCGTGCCTGGCAAGGCTGGTACAATAGTCTTGCACGATCATCTCGAACGTCTCGTCTCGGAGCGAGATCGTTCCCGGAAACACCATATGATGCGTTGAACAACCGACCCGGATCGTGGGCGCTACTAGCGTCTTTTCCAATCTTTGGGCGAGCAGGATGCCGAGATAGTCTGCATGGTCCGCATCTACGCTGAGCGGGAGATGCGCCCCGTGCTGCTCGACCGCGCCGCACGGCAAGATGATCGATCGAACGCCCGCATCAATCGCTTTTGCGATTTCGGCGGAGGTCAGGAGTTCAAGCCGAAGCGCATCATTCCCGCTGGTCATGTCACTTCGCCTTGCGCTGCAAGAACTGCTGGCGGGCGGCGGCGGCTTCGCCGCGGGAAATATAGTCGACGAGATCAGTGATCGTTCGTTCTTCCAGCGCTTCATCCGTCATGCGAGGGGCATCTCTGAGGGTCTTTTTGATGGCGGCGAACAGGTTCATATCCTTGCTGCGAAGCAGCTCAGCTTGCGCGACCGCCCGGTCCTGCAGCACATCGAAGGCGACCACCTCGTTGACCAGACCAATCGCCAGAGCTTTTTCAGCGGATACCAGTTGGCCGGTGTACAGCATCTGCTCGGCCGCACGGCGCCCGATGCGATTGACCGCCTGACGGATGCCCTTCGCAGCCGGCAGCAGACCATGATTGATTTCAGGAAAGCCGAACTGCGCCTTCTCGCTCGCCACGACATAGTCTGAGTGGAGGACCATCTCCATGCCCGCGCCGACGGCATATCCATTGACCGCGCTGACGATTGGCCGTCCGTAGTTCTCCTGTTCGATGAGGAACTGGTGGAAGGCGCGCATGCGGGGGACGGCGACTTCGGGATTGGCCGTAACCTCTCCGATATCGCCACCGGCACAGAAGAAGCGCGGCCCCGCACCCGTCAGGATGATGGCCGGGGCATCGGCGTCGTCACGGAGATGGACGAACCGGTCGACCAGCTGCTGAAACAGATCATGCGTCAATGCATTGGCGGGGGGCCGGTCTATCGTCAGCCGTTCGAGCGTCAGAGAGACGCGATCGATCCTCAGCATTCCATATCCTTTTCGTAGTCCAGAATTTAAGGGCGGATCCGCGACATTCCGGCCACCCAATCATCGTCACAGGGAACGGACCGCGCGAAATAATATACGCCGCATTCCCTCGGCAGGTTGAACCGCCCCTAGCTGACCGGGCTTGACGCCCGTTCACCCTGCACGCTGGACGCGCCGATCGCACTGTCCGAAGCGGCTGCACCATATTGGGCGCGAAGCCGCTTCTTGTCGATTTTGCCGACGCTGGTCTTGGGCAATGCATCAACGATCACAAAGCGGTCCAGCTTCGCATAGCGCGTGATGGCGCTCTTCGCGATGGCCTGTTCGATGGGGGCGTTGATTGCCGCCAGCGTAACCTCGGCCATGAAAGCAGGCACGATGACCGCGAGCGGACGCTCGCCCCAGTGATCATCCGGTACGGCGACTACCGCCACTTCAGCGACACCTTGGGCATTCGCCACGATCCCTTCCAAAAGAATGGAATCGATCCACTCGCCGCCGCTCTTGATGACATCCTTCAGACGGTCGCAAATTGTGATGTTTCCATGCGCATCGATCGAGGCCACGTCCTGCGTGTGAAGCCAACCGCCACGCCACAGCGCGGCGGATCCCGCTTCATCGCCGACATAGCAGGGCGTGAGCCAGGGCGCGCGAACAACAAGTTCTCCCCGCGTCCGGCCGTCATTGGGCAGCGTGTTCATGTTCTCATCGACGATCCGCGCGGAAACGAGCGGGATCGGCACCCCTGCCCTGGTCAGCAGACGCCCCTCGTCTGCGCTGCCGGCCTCGGTTCCGGGAAGCCGGCGGGTGATGGTCAGGATCGGTCCGCTCTCCGACATGCCATAAGCACAGACCAATTCCATACCGCGGCGGCGCCCTTCCTCAAACAGCGCGGGTGTCAGCGCGGATCCGCCAATCACCATCATCCAGCCCGAGAGGTCAGTGCCGGTTCGGTCCGCTGCCGAAATCAGCAACTGGAGGATGGTGGGGACGCCGTGCGAATAGGTCACGCCGTGCTCCGTCCGCAGCTTACAGATCAAGTCGGCGTCATATCGACCGGGATAAACCTGCTTCAGGCCCAGCATGATCGCAACATAGGGCATGCCCCAGGCGTGGACGTGAAACATCGGCGTGAGCGGCATATAGACATCGTCGATGCCGAAACCGCGATGGCGGGTGTCTCCGGAATGTCCGCATAGAGCAAGCGCATGCAGAACCAGTTGCCTGTGGCTGAAGCAAACGCCCTTCGGATTTCCCGTCGTGCCGGACGTGAAGAATGTAGTGGCGATGGCGTTCTCGTCGAAATCCTTGAACTCGAACGCAGGATCGGCGGCCTGGCTCAAGGCTTCATATTCGCCAACCGCCCAATCGGGCAGAGGATCGTCCGTCCCGTCCATGATCGCAATGATCGCCTTTAGCCCAGGCACGGCGCGCCGAATGTCTTCCACGAACGGGAAGAAGTCATGGTGGATAAGGATGACACCGGGGCTCGTGTGGACGAGCGTGTAGAGGATCTGCTCGATCGGAAGGCGCACGTTCACCGATTGCAAAACCGCACCCATCATGGGGACGGCAAAATAGGCCTCCAAATAGCGGTGGCTGTCCCAGTCCAGGACGGAGATCGTCATCCCTTCCTCCCCGCCAAGTGACGAGAGGACAGAAGCCAGCCTGCGGATGCGGTCGGCGAACTCACGATAGGTGAAGCGAGCCTGGTCGCGATATATGATCTCCTGATCGCCCGAGGTGATCAGTGCCCGGTCCAGCAAATGCTTGATTGTGAGAGGGTATCGGTAGGCTTCATCGGCTACTTCAGCAAAACGCAGGGGCATTTCCCTCTCCATTCGTTTATCCACTTGACCCTGCCGCCAGTTCCGATCGGATCGCGCTGATGATAACCATCCCGCGTTCGTAGCCGTCACCCTCCGACGGACCGACGTGAAACCTCCCGAAGATACGGAGCCAACAGCTGTCATCATCAAAGTAGCGCACATGCCACGGGCATTCGTTCCGAAGAACACCGCCCAGGGCCACTGCCCGAGCATTATCTAACGTGATTAGAGGGTTTGGCGGAAAGCAATGCCGCAAACCGCGTCCGCGCGTCGGCGTCTGCCGCTCATCGCTCGCTCCTGGTGCCCAGCGGATTTATCTCAAGATATTCGCGCGCGCGGAACCGGGGAGCTGGCTCCGTCCTCCTCGCATGGGAGCTGCGAAGCTCAGGTTTTGCGACTTTGGATCAGGCCGCGCGCGGCACACTAACACCCGCGCAGCCCCTTTCGGCGCGTGTTCGAGTCACCATTCACCTTAAAATCTGGGATCACTGACGCATTGATTCGCTGGAAACTTGTCCAAAGGAGGGACGGAGTGACAGGCGCTCAGTGACTTCAACTGGCCGATTCCGGCCTGTCAGGTTCAGAGAGGCAAAAGCGATAGCTGCCCTTCATTGGCACGCGTTTTGCCGAAAGTGGGCAACATAGCGCTACGCACGCAAGCAGATTTCCCGCCATCCCGACGGACAATCCCTTTAGTTCGCTTCCGCCGCCAGCGGTGGATCAGGCTCGGATGCATGTCCGCCGGTGCTCCCGCCCAGAAATAAACGTCATCCGATCCGTCGCGTCCTCGCTAACTCCAGTGCAAACCACGACGCTTGCACTCACGCTAACTCCGACGCCGGTCACATCAGAACAAGGCGGCACCTAGCGGCGGCATATGCCTCTAGAGACTCACACAAAGCAGCCGCTGTGTGTAGATGCCCCGCGTCCATCCACCACCATGATAGGGCTTTACACCATCAGCGCTCGCTGGCATTAGAAATGAAACGTTTCATTCTTAGCGGATAAAAAGATGGAGAACCGTAAGAAGAGATTGCTTCGACAAATCACCAATGCTCCAGCAACAAAAAGGGGAGAGGCATAATGACCATGGACGACCCGGCCGACCGGAATAATTGGTTCGCGCCGCCGCTAACCGAGCCACGTCACCGATACCAGCCGATCATCGCGTGCGCCTCCGCAGCCGCGCTTGCCGTCACGATGATGAGCGGGTCCACTCTGGCACAAACCTTGCCATCCGCTACCGGCGGAAGCGGTGTCCAGACGTCCGACGCACAGCTTGAGGAGATCGTCGTCACCGCACAGCACCGCAGCCAGCGGTTGCAGGACGTTCCTGTGGCGGTCACCTCCCTGTCCGCGACCGCTCTGGAACAGCAGGGCGTATCGGGCACATCCGACCTCGCCCAGGCGGTACCCAGCCTGATCTTCACCAGCCAACTCAGCGCGGCGAACCCCTATATTCGCGGCGTCGGTTCGCAATTGTTCGACCCGGTGTCGGAATCTCCCGTCGCGGTTTATGTCGACGACGTCTACATAGCCAATCCGCAGGGCAATGTCTTTTCACTGGCCGGAACAAGGCAGATCGACGTTCTCAACGGCCCGCAAGGGACATTGTTCGGCCGCAACGCGACCGGCGGCGTCATCCAGATCCAGACACTCGATCCCGAACAGACGATGCGGCTGGATCTGTCGGGCACCTATGGCAATTACGATATGACGGGCGCGTCAGCCTATCTGAGCGGCGGCCTCACCGATGGAGTCGCCGCGTCGATTTCGGTTCTCTACGAAAATCAGGCCAAGGGGTTCGGGCGCAACCTGCTGTCGGGCGACTATGTCAACCAGCAGGCGCGGCACAATATTTCGCTGCGCAGCAAGTGGCTGTTCGAACCGTCCGACAGCACCACCATCCGCCTGTCGGCCGACTATGCGCGGCTGGGCAACACTAACAGCTACCAGCGGCCACGCGGATCGGTTTCGCTGCTGCCTGACGCCATTCCGCCGATCGGCTATCCCGGCGAATATAACAGCAATGGTGGCCTGCCCAACTTCACCCGGCTGAAAACCGGCGGCGGATCGATGAAGATCGATCAGGACATCGGATCGCTGGCACTCACCAGCATCACCGCCTATCGCGAGTTGCGGAACAGCAATTCGCTCGACCAGGATCAAACCTCGGTCGTGGCACTCGACCTCACCTGGCGCACGAAGTTCCATAGTTTCTCGCAGGAAGTGCGCCTGCAAAACGCCTCGGCGGGCAAGTTCAACTGGATTCTTGGCGCCTTCTATTACAATGCGCTGGGCGCCTATGTGGATCTGCGCGCCGACGGCATGAGCTTCATCGATTATGAGCAGCAGCGCAGCGAATCCTTCGCCGTCTTCGGTCAGGCGACGCTGGAACTGTTCCGCAACCTCAATCTGACGGGCGGCATTCGCTACACGACCGACAAACAGACACTGAGCTTTCCGACCTTCGCCATAGCCGCCAGTCAGAATGTGAAGAAACTGACCTATCGCGTGGCGCTGGACTATCGCTTCTCGTCCGACATCATGGGCTATATTTCCTATAATACGGGCTTCAAGAGCGGCGGCTATAATCTGCTGGCGCCCGGCAACGCCTTCCAGCCGGAGGAACTGGACGCGCTGGAGTTCGGGCTGAAGACCGAATTGTTCGATCGCTCTGTCCGCCTGAACCTGGGCGCCTTTTTCTACTGGTATCATGACCAGCAGGTTTCGCTGCCCGACATTGGCGGCAATCTCATCAAGAATGCGGCTGGGTCACGGATCAAGGGGCTTGAGGCCAGCCTCGACTATCGCGCCAGCAGCCGGCTGAAGATCAGCGGCGGACTGTCGCTGATGGATGGCCATTATACCGACTATCCGGGCTTCCAGGCCTATGATCCCAACGGCCTGCCGCTTGGCCCGCCGGCCAATATGAAGGGGCGAACGACGGTGCAGACACCCGATTTCGTGGGGAATATTTCCGGCCAATACACCTTGCCGACGCAGGTCGGGGATTTTGCCGCCACTCTGGGCGTCCAGCATAATGGCGGCTTCTTCGCGACGCCCGACAACCGGCTGGAGCAGCCGTCCTACACGCTCGTCAACGCCAGCCTGTCGTGGCTGTCCAACGACAAGCGGATAGGGGTAAAATTGTGGGGCAAGAATCTGTTCGACGACACTTATTATGTGATCCAGTCGGCCAGCCCACAGCCGGTCGCCGATACCCAGATTCAGGCGCCGCCCCGGACGGTCGGGGTCACGCTGTCCTATCATCTTTAGGGCAGCGTGGACCCATCCAGCTGTAGAATGGCTGCATTGGGTGGAGAGCGGACCTTTCCAAATCCTCCCCATCGTTAGATGGGGAGGATTTTATTTCCGCAATGCTCCAACGTCAGACCTCCCAACTTCGCCTTGTTCAGAGCCTTTCGGCCGCTTCACGCAGGGAAAATTTCTGCACCTTCCCCGTCGACGTCTTGGGGATAGCGCAGACGATGAAATGTTTCGGTATCTTGTATCCGGCCAGATGCTGACGGCAAAAAACCTTCAGCGCATCGGCGTCCGTTTCGGCGCCTTCCCGCAATTCCAGGAAGGCACAGGGCACCTCGCCCCACCGCTCGTCCGGCTTTGCGACCACCGCCGCCAGGCTGACGGCCGGATGCCGGTGCAGCACCTCCTCCACTTCGAGCGAGGAGATATTTTCGCCTCCCGAAATGATCACATCTTTCGCCCTGTCGGTGATCCGGACATAGCCGTCGGGTTCGACCACCGCGAGATCGCCGGTGTGGAACCAGCCTCCGGAAAATGCCGCCTCGGTCGCGGCGCGATTCTTCAAATATCCGCTCATCATGATGTTGCCGCGGAACATGATTTCGCCGACGCTCCGCCCGTCGGCAGGAACCGGCTCCATGGTTTCGGGGTCGAGCACGCACATCGCCTCCTGCAACATGCTGGCGACGCCCTGGCGCGCGTTCAACCTTGCACGTCCTTCCAGCGGCAGTGCCCCCCATTCCTCCTGCTTCACGCAAATGGATGCGGGTCCGTAGACTTCTGTGAGGCCATAGACATGGGTGATTTCAAATCCTGCCCGCTCTGCCCCCTCAATCATCGTCGTTGGCGGAGCGGCGCCCGCAACCAGGCCGCTCACCGGATGATCGAGCCGTTTCCCTTGCCGTTCCGCCTCGTCGATCACCATCGAATAGACGATGGGCGCGCCGCACATATGAGTGACCCCATGCGCCTCGATCAGGTCGAGTATCAGCGGCGGATCGACTTTCCGCAGGCAGATGTTGACACCGGCATGGGCGGCGATCGCCCAAGGAAAGCACCAGCCGTTGCAATGGAACATCGGCAATGTCCAAAGATAGACCGGATGGGCGGCCATGCTCCAGCTGACGATCTGCGACAGGGAATTGAGATAGGCTCCGCGATGATGGGTGACGACGCCCTTGGGATCCCCGGTCGTGCCGGACGTATAGCTCAGCGAGATAGGATCGCACTCGTCGGCGGGCAGTGACCAGACAAAGCCGGCGTCGCCGCCGCGCAGGAAATCTTCATATTCGATCTCGCCGATCCGTTCGTTGCGGCCGTCGTAGAGCGGATCCTCTATGTCGATGACCAGCGGCCTTTCATGAACCAGTTCCAATGCGCGTGCGATGGTCCCGCTGAATTCGCGATCGGTCAGCACTATGCGCGCGCCGCCATGATTGAGCTGGAAGGCGATCGCTTCCGCGTCCAGGCGGGTGTTGAGCGTGTTGAGCACGGCTCCAGCCATGGGCACGGCGAAATGCGCCTCATACATTGCTGGGATGTTCGGCGCGATGATGGCCACCGTGTCGCCACGGCCGATCCCCTGCTTCTGAAGCGCGGAGGCGAAGCGGCGGCAGCGCGCATAGGTTTCCTCCCAGCTTTGGCGGAGGCTTCCATGGACGATGGCCGTGCGGCGGGGATGGACGGCGGCGGCCTTGGGCAGGAAGCTCAGCGGCGAGAGGGGGACATGGTTCGCCGCGCATGGCTGAAGACCGGAATGAAACGGAGAATTCGCTTCAGACGATTTGGGCGCGCTGGTCATGTTAGGCTCCTTTCCGCCAATATTGCATATATTTTGGGCCCCGCCCCAGAGGGCTTCCGCCGGCGCCGGACCACTTCATTGTCCGCCAGCGTGGCAATCGCCGCAACTATACAATGAAACGTTTCATTGCAACATCAAAGAAGGACTGATAGATAGTCCGCGGCAGGCGCGATGCCGCCTGTATTGCACACCGGGCGCGGCTCTGGCGCCAGTCCGCCCGGATCGCCTATAACCCGGACGCCAAGGAGGGATATTCCAATGTATCTTGAGAGATTTCGGCTCGATGGCCGCAAAGCGGTGGTGACGGGCGGCGGCCGGGGAATTGGCGCGGAAATCTCGCGGGCGCTGGCGGAAGCGGGGGCGGAAGTCGTGATCGTCGACATCGACGCCGAAACCGCGGAACGCAGCGCCTCGGCACTGAATGCGGCCGGTCTTGCCGCGCATCATCGCCAGGCGGACCTATCGGACGCGGATCGCGTCGAGGCGCTGGCCGAAGACATTGCCGGGGCCATCGGCGTCGTCGACATATTGGTGAACAATGCCGGCATCGTCCTCGTCTCCGACCCGCTCGAAACATCGGTGGAAGACTGGAAGCGCACGATGGAGGTCAACACCGACGCGGTCTATTATTGTTCGAAGGCATTTGGCCGCCGCATGAAGGACAAGGGCGCCGGGGCCATCGTCAACATCGGATCGCTCGCCGGATTCGTGGCGACGCGTCCGCAAAATCCGGTCGCCTATGCCACCAGCAAGGGCGCGGTCCATATGCTGACCAAATCGCTCGCCGTTGCGTTTGCGCCCCATGGGATACGCGTCAATGCGGTCGCGCCCAGCTACGTCGCGTCCGACATGATCGACCCGGAAAAGGCGAGCGGCGAATTCGCTGAATGGTACAGGATCTGGATGGACATGACCCCGATGGCACGCCTTGGCCAGCCCCATGAGATTGCGTCGGCTGTGCTTTTCCTCGCCAGCGAAGCGGCCAGCTTCTGCACCGGAGTGGTGCTTCCGGTCGACGGCGGATATGGGTCGATCTGACCTTTCCGCATACAGCCGCCGCCTGAACTGGCCGATCCCGACCAGTTCAGGCGCGGCGTTTTGCACCCTTGCTTATCGCCGGAGCCGGTGAAGGCGGGCCGATGGATGCCCTCTCGATGAACTGTGTCGGCACGATGACATGGCGCGCCTCGTCCCCGCCGCCCCGGATGCGGTCGAGCAGCAAATTGGCGGCGATCTTGCCGACATTCGCATAATCCCAGTCGATCATCGCGATCGGCGGCGAATACAGTTCCGCCAATTCCGAATCGCCCGCGCCGATCACCGAAAGATCGCGGGGAATCTCCAGCCCGCGTGCGCGAACGGCGCGCAACACGCCGGACAGCATGTCCATGCCCCCGGCCACGATCGCCGTCGGCGGCTCCGGCCGCTGCACCATCTCCGTCACCACGCCGAAAGCCGCATCGGACAGGAAGCTTTTGGCGCTGATCATGCCTTCGTCCGGTGCCAGCCCCAGCGCGGCAAAGGCGTCATGATAGCCCTGCACACGCTGGCTTGCCGGATAGAACCGCTGTTCGCCGGTGATAAGCGCGATGCGCCGATGGCCCAGCTCCAGCAGCCGCTTGACCGCGCGATACATCCCGTCGCGATGGTCGATCATGACCGAATCCAGCCAGGCAGCATCGTTACGGTCGAGTAGCACGATGGGCACTTTAAGTTCCGACAGAAAGTCCCGGAACTCGCCCGCGATGCGCGTATAGGGGGCGATGATGATGCCGTCGACCCGGCGCTGCGCAAGATTGACCAGAAGCGTACGCTCGCGCTCCTCCCGCCCCTCCGTATTGGAAATCAGCAGCGAAAAGCCCGCGCCGTGGAAAGTGTCGTGCGCAGCCCTGACAAAGTCCGTGAGCAGCGGAATCGTCAGGTCGCGCAGAATGCATCCGATAGTGTGGGTCGAACCGACGCGCATGCTCTGCGCGATGGCATTGGGCGCGTAGCCGAGCTGCTCAATCGCCTGGCGGACCTTTTCGCGGATGGCGGGCTTGACCGATGCGTGGTTGTTGACGACGCGGGAAGCGGTGCCCAGAGACACATTCGCCAGAATAGCGACATCCCGGATCGTCGGCCTGGAATCTCGTTTCGGCACCCTGTCATCGCCCCTTATTCCGCCGAACCGATCTGCCTCACATATCGAGAAGCTCCGGTTTCTGGACAAGCCTATATCCCGCCCCGTTCCGGGCAATATTGCCAAAGCCGGGGAAATGCAAATGGGCGCCCGCGACGGTCAGCCCCTCCGTCACGACCTTCTCGATAAGCTTGCGCCGCGACGCCCTGGCGTCTTCCGGGGTCCAGTCGAAAATGACCGTCACATCGGGAAAGGGAAGCTGCACCTCCTGCACATGCACGGTGTCGCCCCACACCAGAATGGCGCCGGGGCCGAAGCCGATCTGATAGGCGGTATGGCCGGGGGTATGGCCCGGACAGGGGACCGCCGCGATGCCGGGAAGTATCTCGCCCTCGGTGAAGGTGCGAACCCGGCCAGCATCTATATAGGGCTGCAACTGCCTGCGGCCCATTTCGAAATAGCGCACCCTCGCCCGCTCATCAGCGCGCGCCATCTCCCCATCGTCGAACCAGTGGGCGAGTTCCTTCTCATGCAGCAGAATGTCCGCATTGGGGAACATCCGCACGCCGGTCTGGAGATCGATGAGGCCGTTGCTGTGATCGGGATGAACATGAGTCAGCATGATCATTTCGACCTCGGCAGGATTCATACCGGCGGCCTTCATGCTTTCGAACAGGCGGCCGCAGGTCGGACCCATCGTATCGCCCGAGCCGGTATCGATCAGGTAGATTTTCCCTTCCACCCGGATCGCATAGGCATTGACCGACGCTCTGGGCGGGCCGTCCCGATGGCCCATTTTCAGGAGCAGCTGGATATTTTCATCCGGAATGTCGCGCAGAAACTTGAAACCGGGATCAAGATAGCCGTCGGTCAGCGGAATGACCGTCATATTGCCGGCCTGCCGGTCGAAGCAGACCTTCAACGGCTCCATGGGAACGGTTTCCGGAACGCCGGAATGGCCATCGACCTCCGGTCCCTTCATCTGAAGGCCGAAACCAGGCTTGGGGGCTTCTGTCGGGTTCATGTTACGCGCCTCCTCTTCCCTGCGCCGCAGCTTAGCATATTTTCCGCCGGCGGCCGCACCATCCTCCCCCATTATCCAGCCTGCCTCCTCGGCAGGCCCGCGACCCCCACTCCCCGTGCGAATTGTTCGCCCGGCAGCCATTTTTCGATATCCTGCCGCAGCGCCATCAGCGCCTCCAGGTCGACGCCGGTGCTGAGCCCCAGCCGTTCCAGCAGGAATATGGCGCCTTCCATATCGACATTGCCGGAAGCGGATGGCGCGAACGGGCATCCGCCAATGCCCGCCAGCGATGCGTCGAAGGAGCGGACACCGATATCGGCCGCCGCCAGAATATTGGCGAGACCCAGACCGCGCGTGTCGTGAAAATGGCAGGCCACTGGAAGCGGCGCCACTTCGTCCATCACCGCCTTCACCAGGCGCCTTACCTGCGCCGGGTCGCCATAGCCCACCGTATCGGCGACATTAATGCCATCCGCCCCCGCCTCAGCAAGCCGTGCCGCGATTTCCAGTACCCTCGCTTCGGGCACCTCGCCCTGAATGGTACAGCCGAACGCGGTGGCGATGCCCGATCCGATCCACGCTTTCTCGCCGGGCAGCGAATTGCGATAGGCGATGATCCGCCCGAATTCCTCGATCGACTCCTCAGCCGTGCGGCGGACATTGGCGCGGTTATGCGCATCGCTCGCCGACATCACGAAATAGAGCGACCTGATACCGGCATCGAGGGCAAGCTGGGCGCCCTTGAGATTGGGAACGAGGGCCGCCGGACGGCAACCTTCAATCTCCAGCGCTCCCCTCGCCACCTCGGCCGCATCCGCGAACTGAGGCGCTATCCTGGGCGAGACGAAGGAAGTGACTTCGATATCGGCAAGGCCGGCCGCGACCTCCCTCCGGCACCATTCCAGCTTCCGCTCGGTGGGAAGGATCGTCTTCGTCATCTGCAGGCCGTCCCGTGGGCCGACCTCGCGCACCTGCACAGTTTCGGTCATGCCGATGTCCTCAACTCAGAGCCCTCTGAAGACCGGGCGCCGCTTCTCGTTGAAAGCGAGCACGCCTTCGCGCCTGTCCTCGGTCGGAACGCACCGATTATACGCCTCTATCTCGAAGGCGAGCCCGTCCCAGATCGACATCTGACCTCCACGCGCGATCGACTGTTTCGCCTGACGCACCGCGATGGGGCCGTTGCCGGCGATCCGCCGCGCCGTCGCGACCGCCGCCTCCATCAGCTCGCCTGGCTCACAAATGCGATTGATGAACCCCCAGGCCAGGGCTTCCTCCGCAGAGAAGGGAAGCCCCGTAAGGATCACTTCCTTCGCCCGGCGGTCCCCGATTGCGCGCGGAAGAGTCTGCGTGCCGCCCGCGCCCGGTATGATACCCAGCGTCACCTCGGTAAGCGCAAAGCGCGCATGGCTGGCCGCGTAGATGAAATCTGCCGCCGCCGCGATCTCGCACCCGCCGGCATAGGCGGCGCCGTTCACCGCCGCGATGATCGGCACCGGACAGCCCAGCATGGCGCGTATGAGCCGCTCAAAGACGAGATGCTGGGCCTGCCATTGGGCGTCGGTCATCCCCTTGCGTTCCTTGAGGTCACCGCCCGCGCAGAATGCCTTCTCGCCGCGAGCGGTCAGGACGATGCAACGCGCCGCGTCAGGCTCCACCGAAAATTTCTCGAACAGCGCGACCAGTTCACGGCCCATTACCGTATTGGTGGCATTGGCCGCTTCGGGACGATCCAGCGTGACGACGAGCACACCGTCATCTGTTTCTTCCAGCGCAATCGCTTCGAAAATGCTCATCCTGCCGCCTCCTGCCGCCTGGCGTCCGACAGAATGGCATTATGCTGGCCAAGGGCGGGCGCCGGCATTGCCGAACGAGGGCGTGCGCCATCCAGGCTGATCGGAATGCCGGCCAGATCAAGTTCGTCCCCGTCGCATTTTTCCAGCATTTCCAGGGCCAGAGTCTGGGGATGAACGGCGACCTGATCCACGGTCAGCAAGGGTGCGTTCGGAACCCCCGCCTCGTCGAGCAAGCTCCCAAGCTCGTCCATGGTGTAGCGTTTCACCGCCTCGGCGATCACGGGTATCAGCAAGTCCCGGTTGACGACTCTCCCCGGATTGGTCGCAAAAATCGGATTTTGCGCCTCGGCCTTCAGGTCCAGGGCATGCATGAATTTGCGGAACAGATTGTCATTGCCCGCCGCGATCATGATCCAGCTGTCGGACGTCTCATAGGCCTGATAGGGCACGATTTCGGCCGTACCCGATCCATAGGGACGCCGCACCTCACCGGAGGCCGCAAAGCCGGCGAGCGGCACCGTCATCCAGGACAGCCCCGTTTCATAGAGTGATGTCGACACGCGATGCCCCTCCCCCGACTGGCGGCGATCGAGCAGGGCTGCCAGCGCCCCTATGACGGTCCACATGCCCGATCCCATATCGACGATCGACACCCCGACGCGCACGGGCGGACGATCATGTTCGCCCGTCACGCTCATGATGCCGGTGCTGGCCTGGACCAGCGGATCATAGCCCGGCTTGTTGCGCAACGGCCCGTTCGCGCCGAACGCACCGATATCGCACCAGATCAGCGACGGCTTTTCCTCGCGCAGCCGCTCATAGGTCAGCTCGAACCGTTCGAGGATACCGGGACGCAGATTCTGGATGACGACATCCGCCTCGGCCAGGATGAACGCCCTCAGCCGCTCTACGTCCTGCTCCTTCGTGAAGTCGGCCGCCACGCCCTCCTTGCCGCGATTGAGCGAATGGAAGGAACTGGAGGTATCGCCCCAGAAGGGCGGCCCCCAGCCGCGCGCATAGTCTCCGCCCTCGGGGTTTTCGACCTTGACGACCCGCGCGCCGAGATCAGCGAAAATTAGGCCCGCATAGGGCGCGGCAACGCTGTGGCCAAGCTCGACGACCACGATCCCTGCAAGAGGCTTGCTCGTCATGCCTGTACCCACGCACCGGAACGGCCGTGCACCCCGTCAAATCCAAATGGGATCGGCACAAAATAATGTGGCGCCTCGATCATGACTAATTTCCCAAATTATGTTTCTCGGTGAACCTGAATTGCGGCAAGAGACGGGCGCGTGGCGGCGAACGGACGCCTGCCGCATCAGGCACTGACCGCACCGGCTTTTGAACGGCGCCAGTCCCTCCAGAACCTTCTCTAACCTTATGGAACAATTCGCCTCGGCTTGTCAATGAAACGTTTCACATTGGTCGATCTATTCGGAAATCTTCAGCTTTCCGCCCGCACCGGGTTGCGCAGGGTTCCGATGGCTTCGATTTCTACCTCGCATATGTCGCCCGCTTTCATCCAGAGCTGGGGCGTCCGTGCAAAGCCCACGCCCGAAGGCGTGCCGGTGGCGATCACATCGCCGGGCAGGAGCGTGAATGCCTCGCTCAGAAGGGAGATCAGCTTGGCCACGCCGAAAATCAGTTCCCCGATCGAGGAGGATTGGACGGTCTGGCCGTTCAGCCTTGTCCGGATCGCCAGGCCGGCGGCGCCCGCGGGCAGGGAATCCGCCGTCACAAGCGCGGGGCCGAGCGAGCCGGAACGATCGAAATTCTTTCCGACGGTCCATTGCGATCCGTGGAACTGGTAATCGCGAATGCTCCCGTCGTTGAAGCAGCTGTAACCGGCGACGTGATCCAGCGCCTCGGCAGGGCAGATATAGCGACCCGCCTTGCCGATGATGACGGCAAGCTCCCCTTCATAGTCCAGATCGCCGGAGACCTTGGGCAGCATGATCGGCGCCTCCGGTCCGACGATGGACGACGGAAAGCGGGCAAACACGGTCGGTTTTTCCGGGATCGGCAACCCCGATTCCCTTGCGTGGTCCGCATAGTTGAGCCCTATGCAGATGATCTTGGACGGGTTCACCGGCGGCAGCAATTCGACATCCATGAGACTGATGCCCGTGCCGTGCCGGCGCAATATTCCCGCCGCGTCTGCCAGCGCCGTTCCGCCCCTCGCAAGAAGATCGTCGATGATGCCGGGAAAACAAGGCTGACTCTCGTCCAGCCCCTTATACGTCCCGCCCAGGTCCAGGGCGGTGCCCAAGCCATTTACGGATCGATAGGAAATGAATTTCATGCTTTCCCCCGCCTGTTCAATCCCATGAAATCATTCATATTCGGGCAGGCGGGTCATCTTGGTCCCGAACAGCGCGACCTCCAGCTGAACGGTGTCCAGATATTCGATGATCTCCGCATAGCCGTCGCCTTCGACCCGGAAATAATAGCCGTAATAGGGTTGCTCATAGACGCCATAAATGCCTTCGCCCTTTCCGGACGCGCGTAGAAAGGCCTGGTCGCCGTCCACAAGCACATGGGAAAAGGCGATCGCCGGGCGGTTCTTGTAATTCGCCAGCAACGGCGCAAGGCGGTTGAACACATCTTCGCGGTTGAAGAAAATGCCTGACGCCGGCGTCTTGCCGATCATGATGAAACGGCCATCCGGATTGAGCTTGGCATAGACATTTTCATATGTCTGCGCTTCGACATTATCGATAAAATACTGGACCAGCTCGCGGGTCTTTTCTTCAGGCATTTTTCTCTCCCTTGGCGACTGCCCTGTCTGTGATTCCCATTTGTGTCCGCCAGCCTATCGATGGACGCCCAAATCGTCAATGAAACGTTTCATTTCATGTGCGCATTTTAGCCCTCCAGCCCCAGAACCTCGCCCATCCGGGCCATGTCCAGGATTTCGATGACCGCTGGCGTGGTGCCGTCCCACTGCGCGTTCAACAGCTGGATCTTGTCGAAAACGGGTACCAGCGCCGGATGCCGGACCTCGCTGATCTCAAACTGCGGAAATCCGCCATTGGGGTGCGAAAAATAGGCAAAGCGGAACGGCGTGCCCTGCATCCGACCCTCATGAACCAGTTCCAACCCGTTTCCGATCAGCTTCGCAAAGGCGGCGTCATAATCCTCAGGCGAAGAAAATTGGGGCGAGACATGCTGCATGCCTTCCATGCCGGCGTCGATATAGTCGCGAAATCCGCTCGGCGCGTCATTGAGCTGCTGGATCAGCTCGAACTGAATGTCCCCGGAATAGCCCAGGGCCAGGTCGACGACCGGCGGCTTCGCCGGTTTGCCGCGGTAGCGATAATCGTCCTCCAGCTCGACGTTGCGGAAGACCACGAAGGGTCCCACGCCCGTCAACTCGCTCCAATAGCGCATGGCCGCGTCGATATCGCGCACGATCACACCGATCTGCCGGATCGGATTCGGCAGCTTGTTCAGCCTTCTCACTCCCTGGGGCCATTGCGCTGTGTTGGTCATGATTTTCAGCCTTTCTTCGCTTCCTGCATGCTGGACAGCATCGGGATTACCTCCCGTCGCAGGACTTTGCCCGATGGATTGTGGGGCAGTTCCTTCACGATGCGGATGATGCCAGGAATCTTGGCCTCCGCCAGCCGCGCGGCACAATGCGCCCGCATCGCCGCTTCGTCCGCCGTTGCGCCCCCGCGCAACACGACCGCCGCCGCGACCGATTGTCCATGATCCGGGTCGGGCAAGCCCACCACGGCGACCTGTGCCACAGCGTCCAGCTCGCTCAGAACCTGCTCGACCTCAGCGGGGAAGACCTGCGTCCCGTTCCTGACGATGGCGTCGCTCGCCCGGCCGAGAATATAGACATAGCCGTCCCGGTCCACACGGGCGCAATCACCGATGCGATACCAGCCATCCGACGTCATCGCCTGGGCGGTCAGTTCCGGCTCTTTCCAATATTCCATCAACATGCAGGGCGCGAGACCCTGGGCCTCCCCCACCTCACCGGGCGCGACCTCCTGCCCCTCTGGCCCGACCAAGCGCAGCCTGGCGCCTTCCACCAGCTTCCCGGCGGAGCCTGGGGGCGGAAGGGTGGCGATGCCCGGATCATGGGTCACGAAAGGCCAGCATTCACTCGCCCCGTAGGAATCCAGCACCGGAATACCGGTCAAGTCCCGCCACTCACCGAATATGGCCTCATTGCGGGCCTCGCCGCCGGAAATGCAGCAGCGCAGCCGGAACTCGCCCGTCGCCCCCCTTTGATGCCATGCATTGAGCATCTTCACATAGCTGGACGTCGGCCCGAAGAAGAAGGTGACGCCGTGGCCGGTCAGCGCGTCGAGCGCATCCTCGGCCGTCAACCGGCGCAGCAGGTGGATTTTCGCGCCGCAGCTGGTGGCCGTGGTCGAAAGGATGATCAGCCCCGCGAGCCAGGAAAGCGGCATCGACACCAGAATCGTGTCGGCGGAATCGATCCGCCAGATTTTCGCGCAGGCCTGGGTGCCGTGTCCGATCGTGCCATGGGACAGGGCGACGGGCTTGGGCATGCCGGTGGTGCCCGACGTATATCCGATGACGCCGGCGGCGGCTGGGTCCGCCTTCGGCAATTCTCCGTCGAACGCCGCCATGCCGCCCA
The DNA here is from genome assembly GCF_001563265.1 of Sphingobium sp. TKS. NCBI lineage: Bacteria > Pseudomonadati > Pseudomonadota > Alphaproteobacteria > Sphingomonadales > Sphingobiaceae > Sphingobium > Sphingobium sp. TKS. Next base: position 3,469,018 of record NZ_CP005083.1, read on the forward strand.
TCGGTTCGACGCACATCTCCAGGTCGATGATGCGCGCCGGCGTGCCGGTTCGTTCGAGGGCCGCTTGCGCCGCCGCCCGATATTCCACTTCGGCAAACAGGAAATGCGGCTCGGCATTCCTCACCGCATAGTCCAGTTGCTCCGGCGCGAAGGATGCATGGACGACCGCCATCGTGCCCGCGGCTCGCCACACGGCGAAGCAGCTGATAAGGAATTCGGGTGAATTTTCGCTCAGGATCATGACGCTCTGGCCTGGCGCAAGCCCGGCGGCGACCAACCGCCGCGCGAGACGCTCCACTGCCTCGTCAAACTCGGACCAGCTCAGGGCGCGGCCGTCATTTTCGATCGCGATCTGCCGTGGATAGGATAGCGCCGCTTTCCTCAGATGATCGCTCGCCAAATCCGTCAAACTCATGCTCCCTTACCTTCGGCCATCCTGTCACCGGCGGCCCTTGCCCGCTCGACCTTGGAAGTCTCAGCCGACTGGACCCGGGAGCCCGCCAGCCACAACGATATCAGCGCCACGGGCACGGCCAGCAGGCCCGCCAACACGCCGGTCGCCAGATCGCCTTGCGAGGAGGACACCTTGCCCACCAGATAGGGGCCGAGCGCCGACCCCAGCAGCGTGCTCACCAGAAAATAAGTGACCGATGCCGTGCCGCGCATGCGGGGCATCACCAGTTCCTGAATGGTCGCGGCGCCTGCGGCCATCCACATGATGCCGATGAAGACCACCGGAATGTTGAGCAGGAAGAAAATCCATGGATTGTGCGTCAGGCACATGCCTATGACGAACGGCACCGGGATCGATGCTGAGGCCAGCCCGACATGGATGCGCCCGGCGGGGTGGCGGCGCAGCATCATGTCCGACAGCTTCCCGCCCAGAAAAACCCCGGCCATGCCGCAAACCGCCGCTGTGATGCCCAGCACCAGCCCGACGGTCGCCTTATCCACGGGAAGGGAACGGAGCGCCAGCGGCGCGGTCCAGAATCCCATGTTGAGATTGAGCATCGATGCGAAGCCGAAACCCACCATCGTGAAGAGGAAGGCAGGTGTCCTCCATGTCAGGGCGAAGGTTGCTGGATCCCGGTGGTACAGCATCTGGGCCGACGAAAAGGCCGCATAGCCGCCAACGCCCAGCGCCATCCATTGCAACGGATCGCCGCTCAGCCGGACAAGCCCCAAGGCGAGCAGCGCCACCGCCACCGCAACGGCGAGATTGAGGGCGAGCGTCTTCCTGCCGCAGCGCGCGGCCTGATAGACCGTGAACGGCGGGATGACGCTCCCCATATCGTCGAAGAAGCGCGGCCAGATATTCTTCTCTTCGGGCGGATAGCTCTGGTCGGACAGCCCCCGCCGAGGCTCGCGAAGCCTGCTCACCAGCGCCGCCATGATGACGCCGGGCATGCCCACGATGAGGAAGGCCGCCTGCCACCCCTGCAATCCGAACGGGCCGGAATCCCCGAAGGACGCGGCCCATTGGGCGAGCGCCAGCCCGCCGATCGCGAAGGCCAGCCCCTGCCCCAGATAGAAGCCGCCGCTGTAGATACCCAGCGCCGTGCCGCGCCGTTCGCGGGAAAACCAATCGGACAGCAGCGAATAGGCGGAAGGATTGGCCGACGCCTCCCCAATCCCGACGCCGATGCGGGCCGCGATCAACTGGCCGACATTGGCCGCCAGGCCGCAGGATACCGTCATTGCCGACCACAGGGTGATGCAGATGGACAGCAGGCGTACACGGTTCCAGCGGTCCGCCAGGCGACCGAGCGGATAACCGAACAGGGCATAGAATACGCCGAATGCCGTCCCGTGCAGGAAGCCGAGCTGCGCGTCCGTCAGGCCGAAATGCGCCTTCAGATCTTCGGCGAGGATGGACAGTATGGTGCGATCCATCCAGCTAAACGTGTAGACGCCCATCAGGACGACAAGGACATACCAGCTATAGCGGCTGTCGGCTGCGTTCGGATCCGTCACTACCGCCGCCCTGCCGCTTCTGTCGGCTGCCGCTGTCGATCCGGTCGCTTCCAATCCTGTCATATCACTCTCTTTCGGTCCCGGCGGCCGGAGTCGGGCAAAAGCTGGCGGCCGGACCATCATCCGGCCGCTGCACCGGAATGAGGGAGGGAAATCCACTTGTGCAGAGTGCATCCCCGTCCATCATCGGCAACCTCCCACGCGTTCACTACATATTGAAGCCCAGCTTCACGCCAATCTGCCGGCCGCGCGAATAGGAACCGACGGTGGAGGTGCTGCTGCCCGGCACGACCGACGAATATTCGACGATCCGCTGATCGGTTAGATTGCGGCCGAAAAGCGAAAGTTTCCAGCGGCCATTTGCCGGGCCATAGTCGATATGCGCGCCAAGCTGCGCATAGCCTTTCTGGACCATGCGGGGGTCATTATAGAGGCTTGAGTCGTATTTGCTGCGCGCGAAGACCGACAGGCCGACGCCCAGTTCATTATCCCCCGATCCGATCGGCGTCACATAGTCGACATAGAGCGAGCCGGTCCATTTGGATGTGAACTGGGTCGGCACCCCCGCGAAATTCTGTGCCCGGCTGACGCAGCCGGGGGCAAGCCCGGCATTCTGGGCGGAATTGCACGGTCCCTTGTCGAAATCGATATATTTGGCGTCGAGATAGGCTCCGTTGAAGCCGACATGCCAATGGTCGTCCGGACGGAGATGAAGCTCCAGCTCCACCCCCTGAGAACGGGCCTTGCCCACATTGGTCACGATGAACTGGAGGTTGGACTGGGCCGATGTCTGCAAGTCAGCGAAGGTCTCGCGGAAGACGGCGATCGAATATTCCAGCATATTGTCCAGCAACAGCCCCTTCGCGCCGAGTTCCACCATCCAGGCGGATTCCGGCTTGAAACCGATGCCGGACACGCCGACCTTCAAGGGGTCCGTATAGGCATAGTCGAACCCGCCGACCTTGTAGCCCTTCACATATTTGGCATAGATCATGTTCCGGGGCGCGACTTCATATTGCGCGATGAACTGCGGTTGCCAGTGATTTTCCGACAGGCTCATGGCGCCGAACGGATATACATGCCTCTCGCCACCCAGCACCGGGTTGTAAACGACGTTCACCGCAGTGCTATCGGCCGCCAGCAGGTCGGCGCGGGTCGTATCGAACGAGGTGTGCGGGACGATATTGCCGCCCCACACCGAATGCGCCCCGCGCTTTTTCAGGTCCGTATAGCGCACGCCGGCGGAGAGGCTGAACCGGTCCGTCACATGATAGCTGAGGTCGACAAAGCCCGACCAAGTCCTGCTCTTCTGATCGAAGGTGAAGAAACGCGCAAAGGGCGTGGCGAAGGCTCCGGTGAATCCCAGCCCTGCCAGCGTAAATTCCTGCGCCACGTCGAGGTTTAGCGTATTGCGTTCATAATATCCGCCGACCTGAACATCCAGCTTGCCGAACGTACCGTTGTAGCGGAGTTCCTGGCTGAACTGCTTGTAATGCGTCCATTGCGGATTGAAGTAGAATTGCGTGTGATTGAGGCCGTCGAGGCCCCATTGGACGAGGCCGTCCGACTTTCGCCACGCGGTGGTCGAAGACAGCGTCCCGCCAGCCACGTCGTAATTGACGTCGATCTGGTAGAGTTCGGCTTCCAGTTCGCTGATCTCGTCCGAATAATAGGGGGCCACATCATAATTGGCGTAGCGGTGATCGTCGTCGCGGATCACCGGATAGAGCGAGGTGTTGCCGACGAGCGGCTGGTTGGTCGGCACCAATGTGCCGCCCCTGTCCTTGAGCCGGTCGATCTCCGCACGCAGCATGATTTCCAGACCATCGACGGGCTCCAGGCGCAGTGTCGGGCGGATGGCGAAGTTGCGCGTGGTCGGCTCATGCTCGCCCTTGATCGGGTTGTAATAGCGGCCCTTGTTGAGATCCTGGAACAGGGCGGCCAGGCGGAAGCTGATGCCATCCGTCAGCGGAACGGTGACGCCCATCTGCGCCTGAAGCTCTTGCCCTTCAAATTCATAGCCAATCGATCCGTCCGCCGAAAATTCCTTTCCGGGCTTCCGGGTGGTGATGTTGATCGCCCCCGCGGTCGCGCTGTTGCCGAACGCGATCACCTGCGGCCCCTTCAGAACCTCGACGCGTTCGACATCGAAGATCGGAATGCGGGCTTCCTGGTCGCGGCCATAGGAGACATTGTCGACAAACTTGCCGACGGACTGCTCGAAGCCGGCGTTGCTGCCCGAACCGAAGCCCCGGATATAGGCATAAGCATTAGCGGCACCATAGCTGTAGGTGAAATTGGGCGTGGTCTTGGACAGGTCGATCATCTGGGTGATGTTCTGCTGAACCAGCATATCACCGCTGATCGCCGTGATGGCGACTGGAACATCCCGAAGGCTTTCCGCACGCTTACGCGCAGTGACGATGATGTCGCCGACACCAGCCCCCTCTTCGGCCGCCGTCACCCGGGGTGTGGCGGAGTCCTGCCCATAGGCGCCGGTGCTCAGAGCCGTAGCCGAAAGAATAAGGGCTTTTACCAATAACCTGTTCACTTTCCCCTCCTTAATGACGTTATATTTGCTGCTGTATGATCAATTATTTCCGCCCCAGGCCGCGTGGAAAACATTCCCTCGGCGGGGCGGGCGGAAGTCAATCCGCCCATCGCAGGATCAATCATATCCAACCGTTCACAGGCTGTCAATGAAACGTTTCATTTTTATGTTGCGCGAAGAGACGCCTTGCCGGCTTTCGCGTCGACCAGTTCCTTCCCGAACAGCGAAATTTCGAGTTGAAGGGGATCAAGATATTCGATCATCTCGGCAAAGCCTCCGTTTTCCACGCGGAAATAGAAGCCGTAAAAGGGCTGCTCATAGCGCCCGTACAGACCGCATCCCTCGCCAGAAGCGCGAAGAAACGCCTGGTTGCCATCCACAAGAATGTGGGAAAACTGCATGCGCGGACGCTCAGTGAAGTTCGACAGCAACGGCGCCAGCCGTGCGAAGACATCGTCCGGACCGATATAGGTACCGGACGCCCTGGTCTTGCCAATAAGGGTATAGCGCGCATCCGGGTTGAGCATGCGATAACATTCCTCAAAACGACCGGCCTGGTTATGCTCGATGAATTTCTCGATCAACGCGCGTGTCTTCTCGCCTGACGCGGACATTGCCTCGCCCTCCTCATGTCAGTGAAACGCCCGGCCCGGTCCGATCGCAAACCGACCTGCGCCTGGGAGCCAGTCACGCTTTCCCGGGTGTCTCCGCAGGCACCAGCTTCTTGCCGTAAAGCGCGATCTCAAGCTGAACGGTGTCAAGATATTCAACGATTTCGGCCAACCCTTCCCCCTCGACACGCAGGAAATAGCCATAATAGGGCTGGTGATAGGGGCCATAGGCGCCCGCTCCAGCGCCCACCGCGCGTATAAAGGCTCTGTCTCCGTCGATCAGGATGTCGGAGACTTTTATCATCGGCAATTGTGTGAATCCCGCCAGCTTGGGCGCGAGCCGGGCGAAGATATCCTCCAGCCCCTCATATACCCCCGAAGCGGGCGTATCCCCGATCATTACGAACCGTCCGTCGCGGTTCAAAAGGCGATAGGCCTGTTCGAAACGCTGGGCTTCGAGATGGTCGACAAATTGCCGAACCAGCGCGCGCGTTTTTTCCTCTGCCATCCATTCTGTCCCCGTCGATGCGCTCGGTCACTGACCGCCGTCAGGACATCCCCGGTTCCGGAACCTTGTCGAGCAGCGGCATCAGCTTTTCAATGCACTCTTCCCTGGAGATCACCTCCTCCGGGGGACATTTGCGGAAGGTGCCGCCGCCGACCCAGATATTCTCGCCGATCAGGCGGCTGTCCTCCGCATAATCCCACACCATGATACGGTCGCTCGTCTGAATGAAGATCTCATCCATGTCATCAACACCAACCGAAGCACCGAAATGCAGCGCCACCTTGCCCGGCATGAATATCTGGAAGGTCGCTCGGCTCGAAAAGCCGTTGTCATCGACACGTAGCACCTCATTTTCGAAGTGCATGACGCTGGCGTTGATCTCGACCATCGATTTGTAGAGTGCCTTGACCCGATCCATGCCATGATATTCGATCGGGAAACCACCCACATACATGAGATATTTGGGATCTTCGACCATCGAATCGGGCGCGCATATTTCCTCATACATACCGCATACTTCCCACATCGCGTGACGGCGGTAATTGATGAGGATCTTGCGATGGCGCGGATTGGTGACCGTCCGGAGCAGATCGTCGGCGGCCTTCGTCAACAAACGGATATCATATTTCATTTCGATCTCCCTCCCAGCCTAAATGCTGCATCCGAACAGAATTAATTGCCCCAATTTTTGGCGTTTGGATGCGCCGGGCATTAATTATGGAAAACGACATTTTCCCCAATCGGTGCTCTACCTATGCGGTATTTACTGCCGTTCGAATTCAGATCGGGATAACCGAACGAAATTCCAAACAACATCTTCATCTTGGGATCGATGTCGAGTACCTTGCGGACGGTACCGGCGAAAAAGCCGAGCAGGGTCTGTGGGCATCCTTGGAGACCGTGCGCGGTCAGCGAAAGCAAAAATGTCTGGCCATACATGCCGACATCTCCCGCGATGCGGACGCTATCATAAAATGGCGGCATGAATAGGAGACAGACGTGCGGAGCCCCGAAAAAGTCCAGATTGCGGAGAAATTCCACACGGCGCAGGTCTTTCGCTTCGCGCGGAACCCCAATTGACTGGTAATATTCCGATGCCTGCTTGATCTGACGCTCACTATAGGCGCCGTAAAGCTCATCATAACCAAAGGGATAGTCTGGCGACAGCTTTCCTTCCAGTTCATCGGCGAGCATCGCACTGCTTAACTCGTCACGCGCCTTCCCCGAGACGATGTGTGTTTCCCAGGGCTGGATATTGGCATTGGACGGCGCGGTTTGCGCATCCTCGAGCACCGCCCGGATCGTTTCCTGTGGGACGGGATCGGGAAGATAGGTTCGAGCAGAATAACGTTCGCGGACCACATCCTGAAAAAATTTGGCCTCGGGCACGTGAAGAATCTCCATTTTCTGTTCCGTCGAAGGTTCCGAAACCATCCTTCAACGAGTCTGGACGCCGGGATATCTAGTGCGTTGGACAAGGGCGTGCAAGCATTTATTGAAACGTTTCATTTTTTAAATTTAGCCTTGGCGCAGTCCTCGAAGTCATTCTCTTCGCGACGCCGGGCCGCTCAGGTGCACAGCATTGTTGATATCACCATCTGGCCCAACGGCATAATCCCCGCCAATAGCGTCAACGAACATAATCTGTGATTGCGCCGCTTCCATCCGCAGCTTTTTCAGCGGCGCATATTCCTCGCTATCGTAAAAACGATCTGCCGCCTCTCGCGAGTCAAATTCGATCAGGATAACCCGCTTGATGCCAAGGTCGCCCTCAAGCGGATGCACCGCACCGCCACGAACAACATATCGCCCGCCATATTGGGCGATGATCCGGGGAACCTGCGCGAGATATTCGCTAAAGCGTTCCGGCTCGGTTACCACGACATTCCCCAGCAAATAGCACTTCATCTTCCACATCTTCCACCTTCTTTGAGCGGGTGTGACATCGGACGAATCCTATGCCATGGGCTACTCCGCACGCCATAGTTCATCGATTAGGTTTGCCTTTCTTGCAACCTTACTCGGGCAATCCATCAAACGCAATGAAACGTTTCATATAATCAATGTTCCGTCACCGAATACAAATTGCCTCCATTCCTCGCGCATTCGGTGCGCGTAATGAACAGATTAATGATAAAGCAAGGGGGTAGTTCTTCTCACAACGAAATGGAGTTCGGCAGGCAATCTCGTCGGGCGAGACACGGTCCCATCTTGTCCTGTCCGGGGACATGCAATCATCCATGATGACCAAGCGTGAGAGAAGCGCTGGACGATATCATATGCCTTGGAAAGCGACGTGCCGCCCTTGAAGGTCTATGGCCCGCAAGGTCCAGCGCACGAACCCAGCGCTGCAAGGTCCAGCAGACTCCGCAAAAAATTCCATAATATCCTTATTTTCCAAACAATTATGGCGGATAATAATGAGCATGACGCCAAACCTATTGCCTATCGGAAGTAGCAACCTGAATAAAAGTTGATCTTGTTCGGTTCATCGCAAAATTTCGCCATAGGATTCGCGCTACCCGGAGGTTCTGGCTTGCAGGGTGGCAGTCGTCGTCACTTCATCGATGATGCCTAGACCTGGCCGCATCCCCCGATGTTGCGCCACGCTTTGGCTTCCATGTTCCCGCCGCTCTGGAAGTTCATATCCCTGGGGTTGCCCACCGGCATGCTTTCCGGATCGAAGCCAGCCCGAATGAGCGAAGGGATCAGGTAATTGCCGTGGACCCCAGTGATCGCGTTCGTGTACAAGATATCTGCCGCCGAGCTATCGACGATCATCTGCTTGTAATCGGGGGTGGCCGTAGCCTTGTCGGTCGCGATGAATGTCGATCCCACATATGCCAGGTCTGCCCCGGAGGCTTGGGCCGCAAGGATCGACGCTCCGTGCGTAATCGCTCCCGACAGCACCAGCGGTCCATCGAACCAGGTTCGTATTTCGCGCAGGAGCGCGAACGGTGACAGCATGGCCCGCCCGCGCCAGCCGCGACCCCTATGAGGCCGGTCGCTCCACGCTTTATCTATCGCCTTGCGCGCGAAACGTCGTTAATGACGTCGTGGAGGGCGATCCCGCCATATCCCGTGATCGCCTCGTTGACGTCAAGTCACGATCCCAGCGACGTGATGACGATGGGATCTTGCACTTCACACAGAGCTCGACGTCGTGTTCAAGGCGATCGTTGCTCTTGTGGACGATCTGGTTGACCGCGAACGGGCGTCGTCCCTCCGGGATAGAGACTCCTTCGCAGATTTCTGCGTCGGGGATTTTCTATGATGTCGGGAACGACCGATTGCCGGTTGTGATCGTGTCACACCGGGAAGAAGTCGGAAGACTGATAGGTTTCAAATGAGGACTGATGGTGCCGCTTACGTGACTCGAACACGTGACCCTCGCATTACGAAGGCCTCTGACGCATTTCTGGAATAGTCAGGTTTTCCGCCAATTTTTGGACGAAATGGAGAGCCACTTCCGCCTTATCCCACGGCAGACCCAAGCGCAGCGGAAATCCGGTTTGGGCGGCTTCCTAGTGAAAGCATTTTGATAGGAAGCAACGTCGAAATTCGACCTGCGCTATACCTGCGCAAAGCATACGCCCCTACGCTAGAAGATTAATCTCTTTCAGTATATTGGCATGATTCGGGAGATGAATGGGGGATCATCAGATGTTCAAGAAGGTCATGCTTATCTGCCTTGGGTTAGCAACGATTGCTGCACCAGCCCACGCGGAATGGGTAAGCATTGGCTCGGCGACGAACGGAACCGAATGGTTCATGGACGCAAACAGAATAAAAACGGTCGGCAGCAAAAAACAAGCGTGGATTCAGTTGGATCATTCACGAAATAGATCCGTTTCATGGCGACAAACTTTACAACTCATTAGCTTTGATTGCTCTGCCAGTAAGTATAGAACGCTTTCAATCATCGCGTATGATGCATATGGAAAAGTTGTTTCTAGTGAAAATTACACAGATTATAGCTATAGTGTCGGATACGATCCTCTCGTTCCCGAAAGCATGGCCGAGTCAGCATCGCTGGTCGCCTGCGCCTACGGCCAGGAATAACATTGGTGCTTACGTTCGGAAGAAAGCGATGCCCTCAATGTGCCGAAAAGGTTCGAAATGAGGCGCTGGTTTGTCGCTATTGCAAGGCTGCCCTTTCCGCTGACGTTAGCCAACATTCGCGAGGAAAGTGGGGTGGCAAGGCTATCATCACCGCATCGGCTCTTGCCTTCGGCTTAGCGGGCGCTGTTGCCTTAGGGATGTGGTCTGCACCCAAACCCGTCGCCAAGGAGAACACGCCTCGCAAATCTCAAAGGCCAGCCGCCCCGGTTGAAGCACAACTCCCCTCCCCTGATCTCGCCCCATTCCCTGTCGACTCTGTCGAATGGCGTGCGGATACGTATCCAACTGCAACTTCATGGCGGTTGGGTCCCATGGTCGTAACTGCCTCCGCTCGCCAGGAAGGCGAACTCTCCGCGCCGGTCATCGACATCGAATATGCTGGAACCAAAGTCTCTATGGAGGGAGAAATGGTTAGCAGTTCATATACTCATCGGCTTAGCGCGATCGCCAACCGCGCGGGCGCATATCCCGTCATACTGCTACAAAGCTTCAGCGGCGGCGCACATTGCTGCAATTCCGTCCAAGTCGCGGGACTTTCTGATGGAAAGCTCAAGGTTGTTAACTTAGGTGCTTGGGACGGCGACCAGATAGAACTGCCAAAAGACATTTCGGGCGATGGGTTTGCCGATTACATCTTTTACGATAATAGCTTCCTGTACGCCTTTGCACCTTATGCATATAGCTATGCACCACCGAAAATCCTCAATGTCCGGAACGGCCGGGCGATAAATGTATCTTCAAGTCGGGCGTTTCGACGCTTGTTCGAGAAAACCTTCCGGGAGACTGAAGGGCTGTGCGATCCCAGCCAAGATAGCTTCACCCGCAATGGGGCTTGTCCTGCTTTTGTAGCGGCGGCAGCGAAATTGGGGAAGATCGACTGGGCATGGAGCAAGATGGTAGCGTCTTATGATGCTTCGGCAGACTGGCAGCTACCAACGGGATGCCGGATTCAGACGAACGATCTTTGTCCAGAGAACTTGCAAATTCAGTTCCAAAGCTATCCTGATGCACTTCTACATTTCCTTAAAGAAAATAAATATATAGCTCAGAATTGGTACCCGAAGTCAGATAATGAACTATCTTCGCGCGGGTTTCTCTAAACATAATACTGTGTTCTCGGCATTCTCAGGTTACGGGAGAACTTCCGGTGGCAGACGATTTAAAGCAGATTATGGACCACGTGATTGCCGTGCTTGGGACCAGCGAAGCCCGCCTCTACGATGAGGTGAACTCCAGCTTTAATTGGCTTCTGGCGACCCTATTTGCTGCGAATGGCGGTGCGGTTGTGGCGATTGTAAGCCGCGACACCCTCGCCTACCATATTCCGTTGACGTTCTTCGCGGTCGGCGTAATCTTCAGCATCCTAATGGGCATGGGGAAAGCATTTTACGCAGCGAAAGCCATTATCCCAATGACCGACCTCAAGATGACCTTCGCGACGTTCGTAGCAGGGCAGGCATCGTTTGAGCAAGTGCAGGAGAAAATGTCCGCCCTCGATGATTTCGGTTCGTACAAATGGGCGATGTATTCTGCGGGCGGCCTCTCACTAGCTGCGCTGATCGGCGGGATGCTCTCCTTCGCTTGCGCTATGTAACGACAGCGTTTGGCTTGGATGGAAAGCTACCTTACTTCTAATTTTCACCAGTATAAGCTAGCTGAACACGATGCCAGAACTGGAATACAGCCTGAGCATAGAGTCCTAGACGTTCTTCGCTTACCTGCAATCGCTCGGGCAATTCATCATCATCCTCGTGTGCCGGACCATCATCGAAAATGGGAACCGGAGCGAACAGAAACGGATAACGCTCATACGCTTGTCGTGCAGATGGCCCATCCCCATGCCGAACCACATTGCCGATCAACGCAAGTTCAAGAATTATCGGCCCTTCTATCACTTCGGCGAAATGAACCCCTCTTAAGGCGGCCATAATAGCACCTAGCCTCTCTTATTCACGACGCTCGGTTTCGGGCCCGCTCTGGGCATTTGCTGCGGCTGGCTGTATTGCGCGGACGACCGGCATCGCTGGCGTTTGTTTCACCGCATTCGGATTGATGGGCTTTTCGGGTTGAAGGGCTGGGCTCGGAGTTCTGCGGCGCTGCCGCATGGGCTACGTCGGCGCAGGCTTCAGCCGGAGAACGAGGGCGCGGAACAGGTCGGCATCCGGACAGGCGGAAGCGAAGGCAATGCGGATGCGGCTAGCACTTTCTACGACGCGCGCAGCGACCTTGAGCAGCCGCAGGCGCAAGGTGGTAAACTCCGCGCTTGCCAGAGCAGCGGTCCTGGGCATCGCCTGCTGGATGCGCCATAGCAGCCAGTATGCGGCAGTGTGCAGTATCAGGCGCATCTGATTGGCATTGGCCGAGCGGCACGAGGTTCGGTCGCTGGCGAGCTGGGACTTGTGGCGCTTGATCAGGTTCTCGGCCTGACCACGCGCGCAGTAGAGCGTGTCGTAGATGTGCTCGGCCGATCCTGTTGCCAACGAGGTGACGACATAGCGGATGTCCATGCCCAGCGTGCTGGCCTCGATCCGTGCAACGACGCGACGCTGGCACTTCCAGGTCTTTGCCCCATAGCGGGTCTCGGCATAGTTGCGCAGGACGGGACACTGACGCTGGGCGCGCTTGACCGCGCAGGCATCGGCGACCGCAACAATGGCGGGATCGGCGCGCAGCGCTGAATTGGTGGGCAGGCCGAACACGTAATCGACGCGGGCCGCATCGCAGTAGGCCATGACCTCGGGTCGACCATAGTGCCCGTCGCCGCGGATAGTGATGTGGGTATCGGGCCAATTACGGCGCAGGTGACGCACCAGGCGTCGGATGTGCCCCGCCGCCTCCTTTCCAGAAGGCGTCTTGCCTGTGCGCAGCAGCATGGCCACCGGCCTGCCGGTCGCGGTGTCGTAGATATGGATCGGTAGGAAGCAGCGCTCCCCATGATGCCCGTTCCAGAACGAGAGCTGTTGATAGCCATGCACGACGTCGCACGTGTCGTCGATATCCAGCGTGACCGCTGTCGGAGGGGCGGGATAGCTGGCGCAGTAGATGTCGATCATCGCGGCCATCATGCTGGCCAGTTCGCGCGTAGTCGGTGCATTTTCCCACCGGCTCATCGTCGGTTGGCTGGCCAGCCCCGCGCCCGATTCCGGCAGCTTGCCGAGCGCCAGGCGGAAGCCTGGATCGTCGCGCAGAGCATCGAGATCATCGGCATCCTCATAGCCGCACGCAATCGCGAACACACGGGCACGCAGAATGTCATCCAGGCGATGGATCACCCGCGCTGGATCGCGCGGATCGGCAATACAAGCCGCCAGGCGCTGGCAAATCCCCATCGCGCGCTCGGCCTGTGCAAGCAGTAGAACACCGCCATCCGAGGTAAGCCGGCCACCGTCGAACGCAGCTGTGATTTTCTTGCGGCCGACTGCTGGGAATCCAAATGAGCTTGCGATATCATCGTTCATGGCGGGTGTGGCCCGTGGCATTTTCTGCCCTGCGGCAGGTTCGGCTTAGACACCCAGTTCCTAATTCAGATCAGAGGCTTACGCCACTCCCGCCAACCCTTCAGGACACTTTTGGTGAATAAGGCGGGCTAGATCGCGCCGAGGCGTATTTGGATTGGACCACTGAGCCTTGACAATATCGTCATCCGTTATTGCACTGTTCTCGACAAATTGCAGGCTATTCCGTAGCCAACGTCTAAAAGCCTTTTCAAAATGGCCCTGTACCGCCAACGTGAGCAAGTTATATATTTCTTGTTCGATTGGCTGAAGGATAAGGTGTGCTGCACCACCAGTAATCTTTTTCATTTTATTTCTGGCCTTCAGGCTTTTCTGCTCAAAGCGTGACATTGTAGCCTTTATCCCTCGAACAGCACTCCCAACCCCGAAGTTGAATGTCAGTTGCATATCGTTACGATACATGCGTGCCGCCATGTCGCTCTCCAGGGTTTGCCAGCCTTCACATGGTGGCGCGTCGAAAGAACCGTCCGGCGGAGCGATACCGATTGCGGTCGGTTCAGGCAGCCGATTTAGACCGAAAAATCTCAAACCAAACACAGCCAACCCTCTAATCTAGAATCGATTTTCTGCCATCAGAATAGCAGGAAGCCGATGCCACTTGGCAGCCTCCCCCCCCTTCGTCCCCATCTGATCGAACCCGTCCAGGCATATTCCCGCGCTGCTTCTGGCAGGCAGGGCGATCGAGCTAACGATACAAAGCGCAGTTATCGCGCTATATGTGAGCATCACGATCCAGAAGATCCCGAATTGTTTCGACCAACATAAGCGGAATGAGGCCCGGCTTATCTGAAATAACGCTGGAAATCATGTGCTGCATCAACTTTCCGGCCTGCTGCTTAGATAAAGCCTGGAGATAAGGGAATGCTGTAAGAATTTTACTCTCTAGGGCATGATCATCTTCTTCGAGCCATCGTTTATCCAATGAGAGAGAAAAGCCCCCCCAGTACTCTACCACCGCTTGCTGTGTTGCAGCCTCACCAAAAACCTTTTCACAAACGGCATCAACGACAACCTGCAAAGTGGCAGGCTCTTTCTCGATGAACGCGGGATATCCGATCGATTCATCAATCCCAATATCGCCCTTTTGAGTCGACGAATCGCGGCAGATCAACGCAGCTATTAAAAGGGGATCAAAGACGAAGTTTTCTAAACCGTTGCGCTCACACTGACCCAGAACAGCAATACGATTAGTGCTTACGTGATGACCATCGTAGTCAATAAGGCCGAAGATGGACTGATTTCCTGCTTCAACGAGCGACGCCACAAGCCTCTTAACTACATCACATCCAACATTAGTTAAACCTCCAGTGGCCACAAATTCCAATGACCTCTCTGATACTATTCTATTTTTAATTAACTTATAAATTGCATCATAGGTTTTGGCATCAGCCGGACTTTCTACGAACACCTGTCTTCTACCATCAAAGGATATCGCCAGAGTTGGGACACCGAAGGTCAGGATATTGAGTGCTTCTGATTTTGTTATGTGCTGTAGACCCGCTTTACCCGGCCGCATGATAAACATAGCTTCAGGGGGTGCCATGGCAACTGTCGATGGCGAATGAGTGGTTGCCATGACCTTGATCCCAAACTGCCGAACCAAGGTTCCAGTGATAGTATCTACAAGACTTCGTGTCATCGACGGATGCAAAGGAGCATCAATTTCATCGAATAAAATAATCTTTGGATAAACCGCCAATTGTCTACGATCATTTGCATAGTATACACAAAATGCAAATGACATCAGTATTTTTTCTCCCGACGACAAACTGGAGAATGGGATGATAGCGCCACTAGAATTTTTTGTTAGTTGCGGCGTGTAGGGCGAGAAGTCGTGCAATCTCGGACTATTGATGGTAAAATCCAGCCCTGCACTTTGAACGGTTTGGTTGACGAAATCCCAAGGAGGTGGACCGTTCTTCTCGATAAAATCGGCTTCTGTTAGATACTCTGTCGTAGAGTGACCCCTTGATGCCTCAAACTCCGCCAACAGATTAGTTAATCTGGCATCACGATAAGCGACAAAGAGTCGGGCGAAGGATTGCTGAAAAAGGTCGGACCTTCCCCAGTTTGGAATACCCGATGCCTCGATATCCTTCGCCTCTAACAATATGAGCGGCCGCTTCGCCGAGGCACTCACCGCCATCAATGTTGCCTTGGTGTTATCATCCGCTTGCTGGAGTATCCATTGGCTTGCCGCCTCCGTCGCACCGGAAATTTCATCCATCACTGATGCAACATCGCCATGTTCTGGGATCAGGGCCTGGAGTTCCGTTCGTGAAACGGCCGCCAATTTTACAGGATTATCGATGAATTCGGCTGGCAGATTCAACTGCCGACCTATAGCACGTAATGGCTCGGCAGCTTGATGATGTTGCCGCCAATTAATAAAATTAGTGCGAGCCCCTTCCCTTTCGTTTCGAAGATTTTCGCTAGAAAATACACCCGTATCTTGAGGAACTAGAGTGTTCCAATCAAATAATCTTATTTCTTGCCCCGGCGTATGAGGCTGTGCGATATTAGATCGAATGCAGCCATTGGTTATTGCTTGAAGCAAATGACTTTTCCCTGCGCCATTTGGTCCCGTTATCAGGGTGAAATCTGGCACGTTAATTGTAGGAAAACTCGTAATCGATAGATGCGTTTTCTGAAAAGTCAGTTCCATCTTTAAAACCCACCGCCCACTTCATCAGCCTAGATTAACTTACACGACCCACTCACTATATTACCGCGCCCCATTAGAAGGCCGCCAACCAAAGCAGTGATCGCTCGCACGTCCCATATGATGCCCCCCAAAGCTGCCCCGGAGACAGCTTTAATTGATGATTTTAGAAGAGTAAATTCCGAGCATCTTTCTTGCGACTGGCTCAATGTCGGCTATAGCATCCAGCTCATGTAAAGACGTAGCCGGTTCAGAATTTGGATACCGTCAGCCGTTAGTACCATTCGCATAGCCTGTTTGGGGGAAACGCATCATGGTCCGATCAGCCGCAATCTTTATCGCCGGAGCACTGGCAACAGGCACCGCCGCAGCGGCCCCGCTACACCTTGTCTGCATAGGCAATGGCTCTGCAAACCGGATCACCAGCACCTACGGCTCCGCGTGGTCCAGCAATGGCACGTCAGCATGGGGGCAGGCGATCGGTAATAAAGATGTGCCGTTTGATGATCAGGTGAACATCGAGTTGGGCGACGATGAGCTGGGCCGCATCAGAATGCCGCGCGCCATGCTTCCTCCGATCCGAGGCGGCAAAGATGGCTGGTTTGAGGTCAAGGACGTGGTTAAGGGTCAGGACGAGATCACAGGAACGGTCCAGGTGAACGTCTTCAACTCGCCCAAAATGCGGATTGATCGAATCCGGGGCCATATCAGCCTCAGCGGCAAGGCGGGCGACTATGCAGGGGTTTGCCAGCCCTATGATCCAACAACGGTGCAACGAGCATTTTAGGCATGGGCGGCTATTTGAAACTCGCTCTCTTTGCCGCCTTGCCTGTATCTGCGGCATCAGCGCATCCCGGTGGCCTCAACGCTGAAGGATGCCACAACAATCGCAAGACAGGCGATTATCATTGTCACCGCGCGCCCGCCGCACCCGTCCGACGACAATCACTCTTGGCAGGCGGTGGTGCATTCCCTAACTGCACTGCCGCTCGGGCTGCGGGGGCAGCGCCGGTCAGGATAGGCGATCCAGGCTACGGCCGCCATTTGGATCGCGATGGTGACGGAATTGGATGTGAATAATGCACCGCCCTACCCGGCATGAACTGGAAGGCGTTTTGCTGGAAAATGGCCTTTATCCCATCCTGCGAATGCCCGACGGTGGGGAGTGGCGGCTGGAAATTTTGAAGCGTCATAGGCATTTGTTCGGCACCCGCGTCAAAGTCATCGGCACTCGCGACGGGTTCGATCTGCTGGCCGTTGATCGGATCGAACCGGCGTGACCCGTGATCAGGAGCTGTGGGGCATGGCCTCCATGCTGTTGCGTCAACATGGCGAGCTTGCCCCATTGAGGGTCGCTGCGCGTATAGGCGAATTGGCTGCCTTGGGCGAAATGAACGGCGTCACCCTCTGGCGAGAGGTTGCCCTGCGCCTGGATGCACTGATGGCCCAAGCCCACAAGGCCTGAACCTCAGCACCACGGCTCCCGCTGACCTGTCCAGGTTCGGGCCAGCCCTTCGCTTACCAGCACGTCGCCGAGCGATTGGCCGCCGCGAGTCAAAACGCGGAGCTTTCGACCATATTTGTCAGCTTCGCGATCCAGCGTGGTCACGGCGAATGGCCCGGCATTGACCAACTCATGAAGGCGATGGGTCGCCCGAGTCCCAAGGTCAGCTTCGAGCGCGCACCGGGGCGGATGGGTCTCGGGAGCATCTATATCGGCAATGCGGATTTTTTGCCCGTCGAGCCAGATCGTATCGCCATCGACCACGCAGTTGGTGCCACCGCCTGTATGGCAGAGCGTGAACACGCGAGACACCTCATCCTTGGCGGTCGCGCGATCAGGCATCGATAAAGAGGCAAGCCCACCGGCGACTCCCAAGATTGCGAGGCTCGCCAGCAGGATAGGCGAACGTGACGCCTTTTTACGACGGCGGAATTTTACGACGTTAGACATTGCAGCGGCTTAGGACTAAAGCGCCCGTGGGTAAATCACCCATCGCCGAGCGCCATCAACTGACTTGGATAGGCGCAGGCCAGTGATAGTGCATCGTCAACGTCAGCGTGCAACCAGCGGTCATAATCTTCCGGGTGGAGGATGACGGGGCAAGCCTTGGGATGGATCGCGCCAACGACGTGCGCAGCGGGATCGCCCTCATAACCACAAGTGAGGAAGGAATAGACGGGCACCTTTTCTGTCGGTCGCCATATGCCCGAAAAGGCGAAGACCGGCTGGCTGGGGACGTTGAACCAGAAGGGCTTTTTCTTCCCCGTGTCGGGCATCGGCTCAACTGACCATTCCTGAAACTCGGTGACGGGCACAAGGCAGCGCCGGGATGGGTTCGCCAGCGCCGATTTCCAGAACGGGCTGGTATAGTTGCGGACGTTGGTGACGGGCCTGCCCTGAAAAGGAAAGCCCCAGTTCATGGCAGATAGGAGGCGCTGGCCTTGCTCCTCCCGCACGACGTGACCCGGTTTACCGGGGGCGACATAATCCTTCTCGACCGCGATCTGGTCGGCCGGATCGGGAACCGCACCGAACAGGCGGGCCATCTCTTCGGCGCTGCTCCGGGCCTTATAGAGATTGCACATGATGCCCCTCTAATTGAGCTTCGTTCGACTCACTCCCAGCATATCCAGCAACTGGTCGCCTGTCGTGTCGTTGCCATTCTGCAAGATGGCCGCAAAGCCACCGATCAGCTTGCCGAAATGCTCTCCAGCCATCCGAATGTCGCGGGGCGTCTTGTTGGTCTCGTCGGCCGTGATCAGCATGGCAACACCCATGGCTAACGCCTCCGCCAGCATCGGCATGGCGATCGAAGCATGCCCCTCCTTCACCTCGCGTGAACCCATGGCATAGGTGACAGCCTGAATGGCTACCTGCGCGCAGACATGGCGATATTCGCCCGGCGAAAGATTGTCGGGAATATCGAATAGTTCTTCGGGGACGGCCTTGTAGCTCATTGTCCTATCCTCTGAAACGACTCACCGCGCGCTTCCATTCCCGCTCATCGGGCAGGGGAAAGCAATGGCGCGGTGGTTTGTTGCTTGTTTCAATGATGACCGGACGCACCTTCCGACCGTATCGCTGCGAACACGACTTGCAATAAAAGCGCCGTCGTGCGTCCCTGAAATCATCACTCCAGCCCATCCGCTGAAATTTCCACCACAGACCATGGGCCTCGAACAGCCCTTCTTGTCGGCATCGGCATTCCACCCTGACGGCATAGTGCCAGGCCGCCGCCTCGAAGATGCAGGTCGCCACCTTCAGGCCATCCCGATAGCGGGCCACGGGTCACAACAATGAGCCCTGCTCAACCGGCTGGAAGTAGCGGGCTGCGGCAACGGCATTACGATAGTGGATGGTCTGAAGGCGCTCGGCTTCATCAAACGGCACCGGCGTCCATTCTTCTGACGGATACACCGTGTCGTAAATCGCTCGGGCGGCACATCGCAGAGGAGTTTGTTGGGGGGTCTGCTTCATCATCGCAGAATCACCTTTCCTACATGAGAACAAATATGGAACATGCCTCACAGGAAAGGAGTCGGCAATGGTCATTATCGACGGTGCATTCTTGGTCGGGGTCGCGGCGGTCTTGACGGGCGTGGCGACGCTATGGCGGGCTGTTCGGGGGCGCTGATGACGACGCCCCATCCCGATGCTCAACATCTCGCCAAAGTTGGGATGGGGCTCGCGTTGCTTAGTTCAGGAGGCTGTAACGCCCCGACGAATCTCGCTGCCATCGATAGCGGCTTGGATCGCAGCCCGTGGCCTCATTCAATATCATCGCGGCATGAGCGGTGCTGAATCCGAGATGCTTCATCGCACCTATAATTCGCGGGCGTGTGTTGAGTCCCTCATCAATGCAAGCAGCGATGACAGCAATCGCTTGGTCATGCTTGTTCGCCTCGGTGCCACAGGCCTGGATAAGTCCGCGCAGCCTGTCGAAAAGTTCGGCATCATGGACGGGCGGATCGATTGCGGTAGTCATGTAATTTCCTTGGTCGAAAAAATAATAGGAAGTTGCCCCATCCACGCGCCAGCCGCTTGGGCCAGAACATGGATGGGGTGAGGCCCGGTTAGGCCCGATTGAGTTGCATCTTCTTCGCCCCGGCCTCTACGGCGGCCAGCAGCGTATCATGGGCGAGGTGGCTGTAGCGCATCGTGCTCTTGTGATCGGCATGACCCAGCACCCGCCCAACGGCAAAAAGATCAATGCCCGCGTTGACCATCGCGGAGGCCGCACTGTGACGCAGATCATGCAACCTCAGCCCCGGCAGCTTCGCTTCATCCCGCGCCGTCTGCCATGCGTGTTTGATCGACACGAAGGGCAGCTTGGTTTCGGGATTCGGCAGAACATAGGGGCATTTGTCAAAGCGAGGAACCGCTTCCAAGATCGCGATCGCTGGCTGCGACAGTGGAACATGCCGGGCCTTGCCGGTTTTGGACATGGGGATCAGCCATTGCCGTTTCGCCAGATCGACGTCCCGCCATTGCGCGTGCAGCAGTTCCGACAGCCGTGCGCCGGTCAGTAGCAGCAATCCGACGATATGCTTGAGTTGGGGGTTCAGGGAGGCCTCACAGGCCGCCATCAGCCGCTTCGTCTCGGCAGCGTTCAAATAGCGTTCGCGGGCATTGTTGATCGGCTTGCGGGGAATGCCCTTGATCGGATTCTTGGTGATGCCGGGCATGTCCCAGCGCAAGGCGAGTTCAAAGGATCGGCTGAATATCACCCTGATCTTTTCGACGGTCGCGGGAGCAAGCCCCTCCCCTGCCTTCTCAGCCAGCCATTTCGCCACATCCTGTTGCGTGATTTCCGACAGTCGCAGCTTGCCCCAGCGAGGGGTGATGTGGTTTTCGATGTAGCCCCTGATGGTCGTATAGCTGCGCACATAGGTCTTGGCATGGTCGAGATGCTGCTGGGCGAGCGTCGCATAGGTCGGCACCGCCCGCTTCTCTTCACGCTTCCCGGCTGGATCACCGCCCAGGACCACCTCTGAACGTAGCCGTTGGGCCTCCTTCCGGGCCTTGTCGAAGCTGATGTCACCATAGGCCGCGATCTTGTGCTGCCGCTGGCGACCATGCTCGTCCTGATAGCGCAAATAATAGCTTTTCCCGCCGGAATTTCGGCATTCCAGCACGAAGCCGGTGATGGCGGTATCGTAATAGTCGGTCTTCTTCTTGCCCGGCCCACACTGAGCGAGCAGAGCAAATTGAGCATCAAGCCGATGTTTCGGCATAATAAGGTCCTTTTCGATTTTTGGAGTTTGAGGCACCGCCAGCGCGCGAGAGGCGGCGCGCATGGGTCAGGTCCGGAAATTGGGCGATCGGCGCTCTGGCATTACGCAAATCGCCCGGAATGATGCCCCCCACAGCCTCACCTCGCCCCCGACCGGGGCGACGTCACAGCGGATGCCAGAGGACAGCGGGTAGTTGGTGGGGGCGGGGGCAGCGGATTTTCCCACATTCTATTATAGCTCATTTTATTTCAGCCATTTTTGAGGGTTTCCCCTACCCCTCCCCCCACCGGGCCGGTCAGTATTCGTCCGGCTGTTTGGTCGTGATCGACTTCATGATCTCGACGGCGTGGCCATGAAGATCGATGAGCGGAACAGTCCATTTTTCGCGGCCCTGGATGCGTTTGGGCGGCCCCAGCAGTTCCCTGAGCAGAGTACCGCACTCTCGGCATTGGGCATTATTCGGCCGTTCGATGCCCGCGATCTTCAGCATTTCCGTAGCCGTCAGCTTCTGATTGGACTTGTGGCCCAGCCGGTCCAGGTCGATCCAGGCCATGACCATGTCGTCAACAGCGCTTACGATCTTGTGGCGGCTGTTCCATGCTTCCAGTTGTGTTTCTTCCGCCTTGGTCAACCACCACTGCCCGCCATCGGCCAATTCGACCGCCAGTTGGGCATAGAGTTGCTGCATGTCGATGCCGTGATCCTTCCGTAGCTTCCTTGCCGCGATCGTCCACCAGCGCGTGTTCCCGGTCGGATCGACAAGGAACTTGCAGTCGTTGACGGTTGCGACAAACACGGTCCGGCGGGGATATTCCGATTCAGCCCGCGCATAGGGTCGTCGGACGCGATCGGAGTCCGAGGTCAGAAACCCCTTCAACCGGGCGATATCCTTGCGGAAGGAACTGTCGAGTTCACCGATTTCCACGATCCAGTTCGTCACCGCACCGATGATCGAGTCCTTGTTGCTGCCGTCGAGATGGTGGTCGAGCTTGATCACCGCCTCCCGGAGCACCGGATCATCGATCAGCGACCGGACCCAACTGGTCTTGTTGATGCCCTGCGGCCCCTGAAGGGTGAGGACACCCCGGCAATGGAACCCGCTGGGGACCATCACCGCCGCCACTGCGCTGAGCAGCCATTTATGCAGCAGCGTCTCCTTGAGGCTTTCGGGATAGTCCTCTTCGGTCCAGACGGTCGCGTACATTTCGCCCAGCCGGTCCTCTCCATCCCAGGGCTTGCTGTTGATCCAGTCGGCGACCGGATTATAGGCATTCTGGTCAGAAATGGCCTGCACGAATTCCGGCACGAGTCCGGTTGCAAGTCCATATTGGGCGGCAAGGCTGAGCACCTTGGCCATGGTCACATTGCTGCGATTGTCCGAGGTGCCGCTATGGCCGGGGATGATGATTTCATCCTTCTTTTTTATGATGTTGTACCGGGGCACGATGCCAGCGTGGTTCAGAATATGTTCGACGTTGGCGATCGTGGTCGGCGGCTGATTCTTCATATTGCGGGGCTGGTCGGGAAAGCCCGCCGACACCGCATCTTTGCTATTAAACATTCAATTTATCGCATTCTTCCGGGTTGGTTATACCGCCCGGCGGACGATCCGGGCACCGAAGGAGCAGACAAAAGGGTTAGGCGGCCATTCCCGTCTTGACGCCAAAGATGCCGCATCAGGTCATCGCCGCAAAGCAAGCCAAGCATACGTTTCACGGTGACGGGATTTGAAGGCGGCAATTGGTGTGACCGTTCAACAATGCGATCCGCATTCCCTTCTCCGCCGTCGATCAGGGCAAAGGCGATGGCTACGGAAGCGTCGAGTTTGGACCAGAAGGCAGGCTGCGTTCCCTGGAGTGCTGCCCTACCGAGAGTCAGCAGGCGGCGATGGTCGAATAAATAATCAATCATGTGAGTTCCTTTGATTTGTGCGTTTTGGTCGGCACATGCCGAAGGAACGGAGGCCCGAAGGCCCAAGGCTCAATGGGATGACGGAGAAAGGGGCTTACCTCCTCCCTCCGCCGAATTGTTCAGTAGTGCAGGCGGTAGTGCAGGATGTTCGGCGCTACCTCGCGGGTGAACCAGAGATGTCGGCTCGGGTCTGTTCCGACATATTCATCGAGGGTCTGCCCGACCATTCTTGAGGTTGACCCACAGACCTTACCGGCGGTTTGCAGCAAGTCTCGGCGTGAAACCAAGCCATGTTGGATGCAGGCCGCGATAGCGCCTATCTCGAGAGACATTCGCGTCCGTCCCAGCAATGCCTCGTCACAGGTTTGCCGAGTGGCCAGATAGCGATCCAGGTACATCTCGCCCTTCCGGAACAGATGGGCCTTGTGATTGATCATAGCGTTCTTTTGCATTTCATTTTCCATTTCCACAGCGCGAGTGGGCTGAGAAAGAACCGTCCGGCGCGCGATTCCGGATGGGCAACGGAATGCGGTCGTTGCGGCCGGATATCAGCATGCAGACGGGGAAAATGCCCGAGGTTCAGACGGAAACAGATTGGGAGAGCGCGCTTTGATCCATGACAGCGAATCCCTCATCCCAAGCCGCTCAGTCGAGCCAGCATGAAGATATCGATGGGGTCAGCACTTGCTGAAGAAACCGCTGTTGACAGCCTGCCCGGAAGCCCACTGCACTTGGATCACTTTCGTGACGTGGCGCTCGTATAGACGCCCGCGATGTAGTCGGTCAAGACTTCGTGATGCATTTGCAACATATTGTTGCCTATAAGCCAAGCCCGAACCGTTCTACCAACTGATCGCCGCCGCTATTGCCGTTGCAACGAAACCCACCAGCGCAATCCACGGATGCGCCTCAATCAGCGAGACGGTCGCCAGCATCAGCATGAACCCAAACGCCTCACGCGGATGCCTGATCGTCACGGCCAGCAGCCATAGGCCAAGGATGATCAGCAACGCCATAACCGCCAGTTTCATCACCGCGAACGCCGTGCAGATGACAAGCAGGGTGCCGATCAGTCGCATGGGATAAGTTCCCGGCACATTGCGCGCAGCACCGGGTCGATCCCTTCGCTGTCCGACACCAGCATGATAAAGGCGAACCCATCATTGCCAACCGTGCGGATGAACTCCCACCCCCAGCCGTCCAGGCGATCGGCCCAGTCCCATATGTGGACGGCTCCCTCTTGCAAGGGCTGAACGGAAAATTTGATCGGATCGCTTGCTTCCATATGTCCGGCCTTTCGGTGCGGTCGCACGTGACCGCTGGCCAAGATGGTTTCCGCGGTGTGTGTTCCCAACAAGGCAGCGGCCTGTGATGGCCATTGGAACTGACGGAGTGTCACACGCCTCGGATCGATCGATCGCACCATCTGCTCTCTTCATGCAAGATCACGGATCAGCTCAGTACGATAGCATTGATATTTTGCTCATCGTCCCTGGCTAATTCTTATGCTGCTACCGCAGTTAGCGCGGGCGGCGCGACGCACTGGTATCGCTCGCCGCTCACCATGAGTTTCCACGCGACACGTGCGGCTTTGTTAGCAACGGCAACCGCAACGAGCTTAGGCGATTTTCGTGCAATCAAGCCGATAAGCCACGGTGTTAGATTCCTGCCTCGCCCATTGCGGGCGTGCTGAACGACTGCGGTGGCTCCGACCACGAGCGTGCTTCTGAGAAGCTCATCACCAGCGCGAGTGATAACGCCGTGTCTTGTCTTGCCGGCGGTCGAGTGATCTTTGGGGGTCAGGCCCATCCATGCCGCAAAATCCCGACCGGATTTGAATAGATGCGGATCGGGCGTTTTCATCATGAGCAAGGTCGCGCCGATAGGCCCAACGCCGGGAATTTTGGCCAGTCGCTGACTACATTCGTCGTTGCGATGCCATTCCATCAGCTTCGCGTCGATCCGTTCGATCTCGCACTGGAGCTGCGCATATTCCTTTCCCTGCAGCGCAAAAAGTTCGCGCGCCAATTCGGGTATCGTTTCATCTTCCGCGATGCACTCGAGAAGCGGTACGACGCGACATGCACCCGTCGCCGCGGTGATGCCGAACTCCGCGCCATACCCTCGTATAGCGTTGACGAGCTGGGTGCGCTTCTGAATAAGCCTTTCGCGCACCCCGACCAACATGAGCGCGGCCTGTTGTTCTGCAGTCTTTACCGGAACGAAGCGCATTGTTGGGCGGCTCACCGCTTCGCAGAGAGCTTCGGCATCCGCAGCGTCGTTCTTGCCGCGCTTGACTAATCATCAGGTTCTCAAAATGCGAAGGAATGCGGGCTCGGTGTAGGAAATCCGCGCATTTCTGGCTTGGATCGGCAATTTGCTCCGCATTATTTTGCTGCGAACCTCTGCGGTCGTTTGACCAGCAGAGGAGGAATTGATGTTGCAATCCGAGCATGAGCTGCTCACCGAGCTCAGAGCCATACTGACAAACCAGCGTTACAATCCGACGGTAATCCGAAATCACTGTACCTATGCGCAGGAGTTTCTCGACTATCTCCAGCATCGAGGAATCTGTGTCACGGACGTGACTGAGGCGCAAGTTGAGCGATATCTGGATTATGCGATCGCGTTATTCCGGAAACGTCGTGGCAGGCATCCCAGCGAGCGCTGGCACGCAGTTCCGCGATCTGCAATTCACGCGTTGCTACGGCTTGGGCAGGGTCAGTGGCCACCCTCTGAAAAAGTAACATGCGACGCCGATGCGCTGCGGATTACGATCTGCAATGAATATGAAACCTGGCTTCGTGAGGAGCGTGGCCTTGCCCAGGCCAGCATCGACGCGTTCCTGTGGGAAGCGCGCTACTTCCTTGCCTGGCAACTCAACCGGTGCGGGGCCGATGGCCTCGAGGCAGTGACCGTGGGTGAAATTGACAGCTACATGGACTTGCGCGGTTCGAAACTGACGCGCAGTTCTCTGAAATCCACAGCCGAGCGGCTGCGCTCGTTGCTGCGTTACCTGCATTGGACGGCCCGCGTTGCGGAAGACCTGACACCGCATATCATCGCGCCGCGGCTCTACGCTTACGAAGGGGTGCCGTCGATTTTGGAGCGCGACCAGATCGCCGCGGTTCTGGCAAGTGTGAGCAAGGACAAGACGGCTGCCGGTTTGCGTGACCACGCGATATTACAGGTCCTCGCCACCTATGGCCTTCGCGCAAGCGAAGTCCGCAACATGCGGATCGAAGACATAGACTGGCGGGCCGAAGTCATCCGCGTCCGCCACAATAAAACGCAAGCCTACACGTTCCTGCCATTGATGGGACCGGTTGGCGAAGCGATCCTCGCCTATCTGCGGTCTGGTCGGCCCGCCACTGATGCCAGGGAACTCTTCATCCGAACGCGCGCGCCCTATTGCAAGCTTGAGAAGATATACAGCCTGATTCGGCAGCGGCTCCGGGATGCCGGCGTCAAACCCTCAGGCAGGAGCGGGCCTCACATCTTCCGTCACGCTCGTGCGACCGAGTTGCTGCGCGCCGCAGTGTCGAAAAAGGTAATCGGTGATCTGTTGGGACATCGCTCCGTTGGATCGACGGCGCCCTATCTCAAGCTCGCCACGGAGGATCTGAGAGCCATCGCTCTGGATGTGCCGGGACCGGAGGTGCTGGCATGACCTCCCGTTGGCCCGATTCCGATCGCGCGTGCATTGGCCGCTTTGTCTCAAGCCTTGATCTGCGCAATCCCAAAAGCCGCGTCTGCTATCAACAGGTCCTGCATAGCTTCCAGGATATTGTCGAACGGCATGGAGCGCTCGATCAGCAAGCCCTGCAGGCCTGGTTGCGCGAATTAGCCACTCGCTGGGCGACATCTACCCTTCTGCATCGCACCCGAATCATCGACCGGTTCCTCGATCATCTGCTCGCAACCGGGGGGATCGATCACCACCCGGTCAAAGCTCTACGCGAGGCATGTCATATCAAGCAGTGCATGCCGATCTGGCGCGCGCTGATATCGCGTGATCCAGAACAGGCTCTTGCCAGACTGCGCAAGCCCAAACCGTTCGGCAGCGTGCTGGGCGAGGCCATGGCCGAACATGTCGCGATGATGCGGCGCAGGGGGTACAAATATACTTCGCAACCCGAGCGGTTCTTGCAGTTCGACCGGTTCCTACAGTTGAATCCGCAACTGGAAACCGAGCCGCTGAGCGTTATGATCGATCAATGGGCGGCCACAAAGGGCACCCGCAACCATGCATATGAACGCGAAAACCTCGAACGTATCTTCGCAAAAATCCTACGGCGCCGCGACCCGTCAGTTCCTCGGCGTCGGCCGGATCCGCGACCCCGGAAAGAGGTGCGCAAGCAGTGGCGCCAGCCCCATATTTACTCTCCTGGTGACGTTCGGCGAATGCTCGACATTGCCCGTTCGTATCCCTCGCCACGCGCAACCCTTCGACCATTGTGCATCTACACCATGCTGTTGCTGGCCTACTGTGCGGGTCTGCGACGCGGAGAACTGGCCCGGCTGGATCTTGGTGACGTTAATCCCCGAGACGGCACCATCACGGTTCGGCAGACCAAGTTCTTCAAGACCCGAATCCTGCCGCTCCCCGACAGTGTGATGAACGAGTTGCGGACCTACATCGCAGCCCGACGTCGGGCTGGTGCATCGCAGGATCCGCACTCCGCCCTGTTCTGGCACGTCCAGGGTAGGTCCCGCTACACGCCCGAAATGATAACCTGGGTGCTTACAGACGTCATACGTCGCGCCGGGTTGAAGCCATTGCAGGGGCACGACGGACCTCGCGTTCATGATCTTCGGCACTCGATGGTCGTGAACCGCATCCTTGAATGGTACCGTCTGGGGATCAACCCGCAGGATCGGCTGCCGTTCCTCGCGACCTACCTCGGACATCGAGATATCAACTCCACGCTGGTCTACATCACCGTTACGCAGGATCTGCTGCATCTCGCGAACGAACGCTTCAGGGCCCTGGGCGCGCCATGCCTCAATCCTGAACGGGAGGTGCGGCCATGAGCAGGACCAATCCATTCCCGGAACTGATGCGCGCATTCTTCTACGAATGGCTCGTTGAGCAGCGCAATGCGTCGGTCAACACGGTCCGTTCCTACCGCGACACTTGGCGGCTCTTCCTCCGGTTCGTCGCTGATCGCGCGGAAAAGAAGGTTGCGATGATCTCGCTGGCCGATCTGACTGCCGCGCAGGTCACGGCGTTCCTGAGGCACGCCGAGCACGAGCGCGGTGGTACGATCGGTACCCGCAACTGCCGGCTTGCTGCAATCCGCAGCTTCTTCAACTTCGTGGCTACCAGGGATCCCGCATCGATCGCGCAATGCGTCGAAATCCTCAACATCCCGATCAAGCGGGCGCCGGTATCGGAACCCTGCTATCTGGATCCGCCGGAAGTGGCGGCGATCCTTGCCCAGCCAGACCAATCGACCCTAAAAGGCATGCGCGACCATGCGTTGCTCTCGTTCCTCTACAACAGCGGCGCGCGAATACAGGAAGCGCTCGATGTGTGCCCCGAAGCGATCCGGTTCGATAGTCCCAGTTGCGTCCGACTTATGGGCAAGGGCCGAAAAGAGCGCATCTGCCCGCTTTGGCCGGAAACCGTACTGTTGCTGGAAAGGCTGCTTGACCGGCAGCCGCGAGCACCAGACCAGCGGCTGTTCGTTAACCGCTACGGCGAGCCGCTCAGCGCTTCGGGCGTCCGGTTCAAGCTTGCCGCCTATGTGAAGGCGGCGGCTGAAACCATGCCGTCGCTTCAAACAAAGCACGTAACGCCTCACAGCTTCCGCCACGCGACCGCCGTCCACCTTGTATCGGCGGGCGTGGACATCACGGTCATCCGCAGTTGGCTTGGACATGTGAGTCTCGACACCACCAATCACTATGCCAAGGCCAATCTGGAAACGAAGCGGAAGGCGCTGGAGCAGGTCGCCGTGCCGTCGGCGACGGGGCGTTCACCATCCTGGAAACGCGATACGAGCCTGCTCGCCTGGCTTGATACGCTGTAAAATAATGCGAAGGAGTGTTGGGCAGAAACGCCGATAATCGGCCGATCTGTCCACGTTCCTTCGCATTTTGAGAACCTGATGATTAGTGAAGTAATGCTCACCTATCCATTACTTGACGTAGGGCTTCGCTAATTGCGGCGCGATCAACCTTACATCATGCCCGAGCGATCCGAGAAGACGAGCCCAATGATGTGAACTGCCGCATGCCTCGATAGCGACGAGGGTGGGTGGCAGCTTTTCGAAAAACCGAATCATCTCTCGGCGCGTCAACTTCTTGCGCAGCACTGGCTTCTCCGCTGCATCGACGCCATGCAGTTGAAAAACGTTCTTTGACGTATCCATGCCTATGCGGGTAATTTGCTCCACGGGCGGCTCCCTTGATTGAGTCTTGCAACGCACTCACTCTGGCACATTGCGATGCCGTTGGGAGCCGTCCACCCCAACAAGGCGGAATATGGGCAGGATCACCGAAGCGGGTTTCGGACAGCGGGTTCCAGAAGGGCGAGAAGGCCGCTTCCCTTATGAAGTCGCCCTCCTCATCGCCGGGCATGACGACGATAAGATGGGTCAATCCTTCCAGCCCACAGGCGATGGCGTCCTTGATGTGATCGGACAGCAGGCAATGAAGGGCCGGATCGAGCGGCAGCAACAGGGCCGCTTTCATGGTATCGATGTCGTAAAGTGACAGCATAGTCGGATTCCTTTGGGCAAAAAGAAGGCGCCCCGGAGGACGCTTCGTTGGGTTTTGAGCTTCAAGAGGGTGGCCGGACGGCCTTGGCTTAATTACCCTCTGCCCTGTCAGTTGAATCGCCATTCGGCTGATCGGCATAGGCGCGGCACAGAGCAAGTAAGGTAGGATCTATGCCTTCTGCATCGGGGACGATCAGCACATGCCCTGCCCCTGAATCGGACAGCACAAAGGGCATTTCAAATATGGTGCCATGCCGCTGGACCCATTCAAAAGCTGGGATGCCGTCTATCAAGATCGGCCAACCGACTGCCTCTTCGATCGCCGTCATGGTGTCGCCCGGCTGGACGATGACGAAGACGCCCAACTCGGAAAGGTCGCCATATTCCATCAGCTGGTCATGGCGGGTTTGCAGAAGGCATTTCAGATCGGAGGCAATGGGGGTATCCAGATATGCGGCTAGTTCCTGCCACGTGTGGATAATGTGCATGAGGTAGCTCCAATAAAAAAAGCCCCCGACCGTTAGGCCGAGGGCGCGTTGCGTTTGAATAATGGGTTGGGATCAGGCGGGCTTGGTCATCGCCTTATAGATGCCGATCAGTACCAGGATGCCGATAGGAATCCCCGCTGCGAGCGGATAGTGCAGGAGCAGATGCCATCCGCCCAGCACCAGCAGCAGACCCAACGTTTCCTTGGTACGGAAGATCAGACCAGCCAGGATCAGGAGAATGATCGCCAGCTTCAGGGCCATCATTATTGCCCCGAATAGTAGCAATGCCCCGATAACCCCTGCCATCAGGCGTCTTTGGGATTGGGTCCGAAACGGTTCTCGCCGGGCGTCCCATCGATCACCATCATGACCAGCACGATTAGCGCGCCGATGTAGGGAATGAAGTTCAGCAGGACGAACCAGCCGGACCGATTCTGATCGTGGAACCGTCGGGCCTGCACCGCCAGTTGCGGAATCAGTAGACCGAGCAGTCCCAGGACCAACACCACCAACATGAGGTTGCCGATCAATCCGCTTTCGCCAAAGTCGTTCTGATCGATGGCTGCGATCGTCACTGTCAGCAGCACCAATGCGACCGACACCAACTGGAACATCCAAAATTCCTTACGGCTCGCGCGGCCGGTGAACTGGGCGTACCGCTTCAGTGGCAAAATCATCCAGCCGACATGGTCGTCCGGCGCAAGATTACCCGATGACGTGGGTTGCGCTGGTTTCCTTTCAGTCCGGCCAAACAGCAGCCGTTCCTTGGACCGTTCGAACTCGGCGTCGGAAATGATGCCGTCATTCTTGAGCTGATTCAGTTTTTCGAGATTCTGCAAGGCCTCAGTATCGACCATCTGCGTTTCCTTTATGCATGAGGTAATGAAACCGAACCCGAACGGGCACGGCTGAACAGGCAGCATCGCTATGGCTGTTGATGATTCACTGCTCGCCCCCTCACGCCTTGGAGAGCGACCTTCGGCTTCAACCTCACGTCGCCCTATGTACCTCTCGGAGCGACGGCCGAAGCCGGATGTTCAGAACCTGTGGAAACCGCAGGCGCGCACACCTTTACCGTCACCGGCTGGACATACGTGTACGCCACCCGGCCTCCGAATTTCGGCGACCGAGCTGTTTCCAAATGAGGTTCTGACGCCCCACCCTCCGGCTTTCACGGAAGGCAGAGCTTTTCTGACGGGATTAGAGCAGCTTCGCAATAGGCGTTTGCTTCCGCCTGTTCATATAAGATGCCGGATTTTGCGCGATCGCCACGTCAACAAACTGATCAGCCTAGAGCAGGCGTGTTCCTCAAAGCGCAGGCCAGGGGCACAGCGAATGCTTAGGGTAAACGATTGAGATGATTGAAGCTCGATGCTAGGCAATGCCGCAAGCAAGTTCTAAGCCGCATGGAGATTGCATTGGATCGTATTACCGAAGCCTTGCTGGCCGGATTCTCAAAAGAACATTCCCTAGAACATTTGCCTGAAGACAAGCGCTTTGAACATCTTACTGCGTTCGCGATGATTCGTCGTCACTACAATAGATCATTTTCAACTGCAGATGTTGTACTCGGCGGTGGCGGCGATACTGGTGTCGATTCAATTGCAATAATTGTCAACAACCGCCTCGTCACCGACGCTGATACTGTACACGAACTAGCCGAACAAAATGATTATATAGAACCAACCTTTATTTTTGTTCAAGCAGAGCGAAGCTCATCTTTTGATGGTCAAAAAATCGGAAATATCTCCTTCGGCATTGTGGACTTTTTCAGCAAATCCCCCAAAATTCCTCGATCAGTTGAGGTAAGCAATTTGTCTGCGATCACCGACGTCATCATCGGGGAGTACGCGGCTATCCTTAAGCCTCCCCGGTGTCATGTTTACTATGTCACCACCGGGCAATGGGTGAATGATCCTCACCTAGTAGCACGCAGGGACGCAGCGATCCAAGACATCAAGAATTTGTCGATTTTTGAGAATCCCGACATTTTTTGCATGGGAGCCACTGAGCTACATGGCGCTTATCGCCGTACAAAAAGTCCGATCAGTCGAACATTCCTTTTTGACCGGCGGGTCGAAATCCCCGCCACGGCGGGAGTAACTCAAGCAGCGATCGGTTTTCTTCCATTCGCTGAGTTTGAGAAATTACTATTGGACGAGAGCGGCACTGAGATGCTGACCAGTATATTCGAGGACAACATCCGAGATTGGCAAGGGTACAAGACCGTAAATTCAGGAATACGTGAAACCTTGCTTTCAGAAGCAAAATCGAATTTTGTTCTCATGAACAATGGGATCACTATTATCACGCGCAACTTAAACAGAGTTGGCGATATATTCACGATTTCTGACTATCAAATTGTAAACGGATGCCAAACGAGTAACGTACTTTTTGAACAGAGAAAAAATATCGATAATAGCGTTACAATTCCCGTGAGATTAATTCATACTTCTGAAGAAAATATTAAAGAACTAATTACAACCGCTACAAATAGTCAGACTGAAATAAAGCCAGAGCAGTTCGCTTCCAGTAAAAATTTTGCTCGTGGATTAGAGCAGTTTTTTCTTACTTTTCCTGACGACCGAAAACTTTATTACGAGCGGCGGGACGGTCAGTATGACCGAGGCTCAGAACCTAAAATCCGTATAATCGATATCGCTACGGTGCTGCGGAGTTTTGCAGCGATCTGGATGGAAATACCTCATACCGCCACCAAAAATTATAAGTCGATCCGGGAGGAAATCGGGGAGAAAGTTTTCGCCGATGGGCATAAGTATGTAGCATATTATTATGCTGCGTATGCTTATTTCCTTTTGGAAGGGCACTTCCGCGCGAAGACTATCGATCCGAAATACAAGTCCGCTCGCTTCCATATTCTCATGACCGTAAACCTTATGTTGGATAGCACATATCCACAACGCCCAAACTCGAAGGATCTCGAAACCCGATCGAACAAGGCACTGGAAGCTTTATGGGACACGGAAAAGGCAGACGCCCTGTTTGCGGGTGCCGTCGCAATTATAGATGAGGTCACGGAAGGGAATCTCGATCGTGATCACGTTCGCACAGAGGCAATCACCCATGCGATTATTACGCGATTTCGTGCGCAAGTATCGCGCGCGCCTGCCGACGCCGCCGCGAAAGCAGCGCCTTCCTAAGTACTGGACAGGGCAACTGAGCGCCTTAGTTGGCGCTTGGTCCACTGCCGCCTAAACCATCCGCTGCGCAAAACATGATCGTCAACACATCAGCCACGCGCTAGAGGCAATCGCATGGGCGGCTACCTAGACGAACTCGACGACCTGCTGATCAACCAGTTCGACCAAGGCATGCTGCTGTCGGAGTTAGACGGCTTTCTGACTGGCATCATCGTCAGCCCCGACATGGTGCCACCTTCGGCTTGGTTGAAACAGGTGTGGGGACCGGACACGCCAAAATTCGACACACCAGAGGAATTGCAGCGCTTTTTCGACCTTGTGATGCGGCATTATAATGAGATTCTCGCCAGCCTTGACGAGCCGGACGGGTTTGCGCCGATCCTGGAAGTCGACACCAGAAGCAATGAAACGCTTTGGGAACTGTGGATTGAAGGCTTCTCCAAGGCCATGAAGATTGCCCCTCGCGGCTGGAACCGCGTGCGGGCAAGCGATGACGAAGGGCCGAAGTCAGCAATCGCGGGTATCTCTGAGCTAGCGGCGTTCGCGGACGGCCGACATCAGCTAACCGAGGAGGAAGAGGATCGCTGGGATCGGGAAACCCCTGACCTCATCCCCATCTGGGTCCAGATGCTCCATGAATGGCGCTTGGATAACGATCAGCACCGACCAACGTCCGCCACGGGCGGAAAGCTCGGCCGCAACGATCCATGCCCCTGTGGATCTGGCAAGAAATACAAGAAGTGCTGCGGTTTGAACTGAGGGGGCCTTTCCTTCAGTCCCGCCGAATCATAAGCCCAAAGTACCTCCCATAGGGAACCCATGACGGACCCATGTTTAAGCGCTTTCAGTAGGGAAAATTCGGCCGATAAGGCCAAGGTACTGGTGCCGCTTACGTGACTCGAACACGTGACCCTCGCATTACGAAGGCCTCTGACGGATTCTACAAATAGCTAGGTTTTCTGCCGATTTTCGGATCAAAGCGGGCGGTATTTTCCCATTGTCCCACGGCAGACCCAAACGCAGCGGAAGTCCGGTTTGGGCCGCTTCCTATTGAAGGCATTTTGGTAGGAAGCGATGTTGAAATTCGACCTGCGCTATACCTGCAAGCCCCGGCATTAGCCTCACGCTAGAAGATTAATCTTATTCAGTATATTGGCGTGATTCGGGAGATGAACGGGGGTCATCAAATGTTTAAGAAGGTCATGCTTACCTGCATCGGATTGGGGGCGATTGCTTCACCGGCACACGCGGAATGGGTGAGCATCGGCTCAGCGACGAACGGAACCGAATGGTTCATGGATTGGAACAGAATTAAAACGGTAGGCAACAAAAAGCAGGCGTGGATACAGTTAAATCACTCTCGAAATCGGTCCGTTTCATGGCGACAAACGTTACAATTGGTTAGCTTCGATTGCTCTGCTGCAAAGTATAGGACTCTTTCCATCATCGCCTACGATGCATATGGAAAAGTTGTTTCTAGCGAAAATTACAACGATTATAGTTACGGCGTCGGGTACGATCCTCTCGTTCCAGAAAGCATGGCCGAGTCAGCATCGCAGGTCGCTTGCGCCTTTGGTCAGGAATAACTTTAGTGTTGACCTTCGGAAGAAAGCGGTGCCCTCAGTGTGCCGAATGGGTTCGAAATGAGGCGCTGATTTGTCGCTATTGCAAGTCTTCTCTCACGGTTGGCGTTCACCAGCATCCGCGAGGAAAATGGGGCAGCAAGGCGGTCATCATTGGCTCGGTCCTCACCCTATGCTTAGCGGGAGCTGTTGCCTTAGGGATGTGGTCTGCGCCCAAGCCTGTTGCAAAAGAAAACCTGTCTCGCAAACCGCAAAGGTCAGCCGCTCCGGTGAAGGCACAGCTTGCCGCCCTTAACCTCACCGCATTTCCTATCGACTCAGGCGTCGAATGGCGCGCAGATAGCTATCCAAGCCCAATCTCATGGCAGTTAGGCCCCATGGTCGTGACTGCCTCCGTTCGTCGGGACGGCGAACTCTCCGCAC
Source organism: Sphingobium sp. TKS (assembly GCF_001563265.1). NCBI lineage: Bacteria > Pseudomonadati > Pseudomonadota > Alphaproteobacteria > Sphingomonadales > Sphingobiaceae > Sphingobium > Sphingobium sp. TKS. The sequence goes on from NZ_CP005083.1 coordinate 3,504,490, forward strand.
CCCACATCGAAATCGAAGCTGCTGGTACCAAAATCTCGATGCAGGGAGAAATGGTTAGCAGTTCATACACTCATCGGCTTAGCGCAATCATAAACCGAGCGGGCGCATATCCCGTTCTAATGCTGCAAAGCTTCAGCGGTGGCGCGCATTGCTGCAATTCAGTCCAAGTGGCGGGACTTTCTGGCGGCAAACTCAAGGTGGTCAATCTCGGCGCTTGGGATGGCGACCAAATAGGGCTGCCAAAAGACGTTTCGGGCGACGGCTTTGCTGATTACGTTTTTTACGACAACAGCTTCCTCTACGCCTTTGCACCTTATGCATATAGCTACGCGCCACCAAAAATCCTCAACGTGCGGAACGGCCGAGCAATAAATGTGTCATCAAGCCGGGCGTTTCGACGCTTTTTCGAGAAAACTATTCGGGAGACCGAGGGGCTGTGCGATCCTAGCCAAGATAGCTTCACCCGCAATGGGGCTTGCCCTGCTTTTGTGGCAGCCGCAGCGAGATTGGGGAAGATCGACCAAGCGTGGAGCAGGATGGTAGCATCCTATGATGCCGCGGCAGACTGGCAGTTACCCACGGGCTGCCGGATTAAAACCCGTGATTCATGTCCTGAGAATTTGCAGATCCAATTTCAAAGCTACCCTGATGCACTTCTCAGTTTCCTCAAAGACAATGGGTATGTAGCGCAAAACTGGTATCCAAGATCGGGCGTGAACCTATCCGAACCTGCGCTATTCTAAATAATATAAGCCTTCATTGTTGCTCTATAAATGGATTGAGCGAGACGCTCGATTCAGCGTGGGCGACATTTTCGCCCTCTTTGATGGGAGCATTTCTCGCGCAACCCTGCACTTAGAAGTTGTAACTCAGTGGACAAAGCTCGATCGAACCAACGCGCAGTGCCTGTTTCTGACCCATGACGTTATAAACGCACACTTTTGTCATGCCGTCTTGATATTCTCCGATTTTGAAACCAGTCGAATTACCAGAACTGAGTGAACTATCCTCAATACTCAATTCGCAGAGTTTTGTGGAATTGAAGGAATATACCTTCCCATTACTATAACGGCAGAGATGCTGATTGTTATGAACACCGAGATCGGCTTGCAAAAAATATGTCATGGCCATCAGAGGTGTTGAGGACGCACCAAGCACCGCAGCCGCTAAGGAAAGTATCTTAAACCTCTTCATTTTGCCCCCGGTTATACTGCATTCGTCCGCCCGCTACTCGCAGGTCCGAGGTCAAATAAACGCGCGGCGGCCACTGTGGCAAGCACCTCTAAGAGAATGGATGTCGATCCGAAGAATTGCAATTATCGCGGTAGGAACACGGCCGCCACACACGAGCGAAACGGATTCAGCTTTTGATTACTCAAACCATCTGCCTGGTCAGAGAAAGTTGAAAATCGAGGGGGAACAAGGTGATTTTTTCGAGGATTGTTGCGTTTGGCTTGAGCTTGACGGTCACAACAGCCGCCACAGCCGCGCCGCTTCATCTTGTTTGTGTAGGGAACGGCTCTGCAAACAGGATCACCAGCACTTATGGTTCAGCGTGGGCAAGCAACGGAGCGTCGGCTTGGGGGCAAGCAATCGGCACCCGTGACGTTCCCTTTGACGATCAGGTGAATATCGATCTTGAAGATGACGGAACAGGTCGGATCAGGATGCCCCGTGCGATGCTTCCGCCAGTGCGCGGGGGCAAAGACGGCTGGTTCGAAATCAAGAACGTGGAGAGGGGTGAGAACGAGATCACCGGCACCGTTCAGGTGAACGTCTTCAATTCACCCAAAATGCGCATTGATCGCATTCGTGGACATATCAGCCTCAGCGGCAAGGCAGGTGACTATGCAGGCATTTGCCAGCCGTATGACCCGGCGACCGTTCAGCGGGCTTTCTGATGATGAAGACAGGCTTGCTAGTCGCCAGCATGGTCGCCCTGCCCGCAACGATGGCCCTAGCCCATCCGGGCGGCCTGAATGCTGAGGGCTGCCACAACAACCGAAAGACGGGAGACTATCACTGTCACCGCGCCTCAGTTGCGCCGGTTCGCAGACAAGCATTGATAGGTGGCGGTGGGGCATTCCCGAATTGCTCTGCTGCACGTGCGGCTGGCGCTGCTCCGGTGAGGGTTGGTGACCCCGGCTATGGTCGCCACTTGGATCGCGACGGCGATGGTGTAGGATGTGAGTGATGCATCGGCCCACGCGACATGAACTGACCGGGATTCTTCTGGAGAATGGAATGTATCCCGTCCTGCGAATGCCCGATGGCGGAAAATGGCGTCTGGAAGTCCTGAAACGCCACAAGCATCTGTTCGGCACTCGCGTAAAAGTGACCGGCACCAGAGATGGGTTCGACCTCCTGGCCGTCGATCGCATTGAACCGGCGTGACGCGCGATCAGGAGCTTTGGGGCATGGCTTCGATGGTCCTGCGGCAATATGGCGAACAGGCTCCCTTGAAGGCCGCTGAGCGCATCGGCGAACTGGCAGCAGCGGGTGAGGCAGGCGGGGTCCAGCTGTGGGGTGAGGTCGCATTTCGGATGAACGCGCTGATTACCCCGACGATAAAGAATAGGTGGTCCGGCGATCGATCGTGGGGAAGTGGCTGCTCGAGGTTCGGATAGCCCCTCCGTCAATCAGTCGTCACCGACTGCCATCAGCTGGCTGGGGTAAGCACAGGCGAGCGAGAGAGCATCGTCAAGATCAGCACGCAGCCAGCGGTCATAATCTTCCGCGTGGAGGATGACAGGACAGGCCTTGGGGTGGATGGCACCGACGACGTGCGTAGAAGGATCGCCGTCAAAGCCACAGGTCAGGAAAGAATAGACTGGCACACCCTCCGTGGGCCGCCATATCCCGGCGAAGGCAAAGACCTGCTGACTTGGAACCCGAAACCAGAATGGCTTCTTCTTGCCTGTCTCCGGCATCGGTTCGACCGACCATTCCTGAAACTCCGTTACCGGCACAAGGCAACGGCGGGAAGGGTTCGCAAGTGCAGATTTCCAGAACGGGCTGGTATAGTTGCGAACGTTGGTGACTGGCCGTCCCTGAAATGGAAAGCCCCAGCTCATCGTTGACAACATGCGCTGACCATCTTGTTCCCGCACGACATAGCCGGGCTTGCCGGGGGAGGCATAGTCCTTCTCGACGGCGATCTGGTCAGCCGGATCCCGCTGCGCGCCGAACAGGCGAGCAAGCTCATCGGCGCTGCTCCGGGCCTTGTAGAGGTTGCACATAGGCGCGCCTAGTTCAGCTTAGTCGGCATCACCCCTAACATATCCAGCAGCTGGCTGGCTGTCCTGTCTTCGCCATCGTGCAGGATCGCGGCGAACCCACCAATCAGCTTGCCGAAATGTTCACCGGCCAAGCGGATATCGCGCGGCGTCCGCTTCGTGTCATCGGCGGTGATCAGCATGGCAATGCCCATCGCAAGTGCTTCAGCCAGCATCGGCGTGGCAATCGAAGCATGGCCTTCCTTCACTTCCCTCGAACCCATAGCGTAGGTGACAGCCTGAAGAGCAATCTGCGCACAAACATGGCGATACTCGCCGGGCGAAAGGTCGTCGGGAATGTCGAACAGTTCTTCAGGAACGGCTTTGTAGCTCATGACCCTATCCTCTGAATCGGTTCACCGCGCGCTTCCATTCCCGCTCATCGGGCAAGGGAAAGCAATAGCGCGGCGGCTCTCGGCTTGTTTCGATGATCGTTGGACGCACTTTTCGGCCGTGTCGTTGCAAGCAGGCCTTGCAGTAGAAGCGTCGCCTTGCATCCCGGAAGTCGTCGCTCCAACCTTTCCACTCGAACTTCCACCACAGACCGTGAGCGTCGAAGAACTCTTCTCTGCTGCATCGGCAGGCCACCCTCACCGAATAACGCCAGGCCGCAGCCTCGAAGATGCAGGTCGCCACCTTGAGCCCATCTTGATAGCGGGCCATAAATCACAGCAACGCGCCTTGCTCGACGGGCTGGAAATAACGGGCAGCCGCCACAGCATTGCGGTAGTGAACTGTCTCAAGACGTTCCGCCTCGTCAAAGGGCACCGGGGTCCACTCCGCTGAGGGATAGACGGTATCGTAAATGGCCTTGGCCGCACGTCGAAGCGGCGCTTGATTGGGGGTCTGCTCCGACATCGCAGAATCACCTTTCCTACATGAGAACAAATGTGGAACATGCCTCACAGGAAAGGAGTCGGCAATGGTGATTATCGATGGGTCGTTCTTGATGGGCGTCGCGGCCGTGCTCACGAGCGTGGCCACTCTTTGGAAGGCGCTGCGGCGACGTTAAGCCCAGCCGTTAAGGTTATAACAGCAGCCTTGTTCTATCCGCTACCTGACTGGGATGAAGGGGCGAAAAATGCGAAGACATAATCCTTGGTCAGCTGCCGATACGCGGCGTCGGATGGAGCAGAAACGGCGGTCAGCTGGCAAGTCCAATGCCGATCCCATCTTCATGCTTCTATCGGCTGCATTGGCGGTCAGCGCGGGGCTCGTTGTCTTCTTTTGGCCCAGCTCTCCAACAGCAGCGATCGGGAAATCCGCCACCCTAAGCAGCGGCTTTGCTTGTCAGGTCGCCTCCGTCACGGATGGGGATACCCTTCGTTGCACCGATGGCACTCGCGTTCGGCTTCATGCGGTTGCGGCTCGCGAGAAGGACGAAAGCTGTTCGCCTGGACACCCCTGCCCCTCTGCTTCGGGGGCAGCCGCCACCGCCAAACTAACCGAACTGGCCGGAGGACAGTCGCTACAATGCCAGCCTACTGGATCCAGCTATGGCAGAGTCACGGCGATCTGCGACAACGCGGCGGGCGTGGAAATCAACTGCGCTATGGTGGAAAGCGGCGTGGCCTTGGTGTGGCCGAAGTTCAATCGGCAACAGCCGATCTGCTCATGAAGGCGGGCGTTAGCGGAATCCATCTCATTGTCGATCCGCAGTCTCGCCCGCCCTTGTACAGGCAAAGTCGTCAGCCGGACAAATCCTTGTAAACGCCTACGGCATCCACGGTCCAATGAATCCCAATGCCGTGTTTCAGCCTGATGGGAACATGACCGTGGCTAAAGCCAAGCCGTGCCGCAATCTCGAAGATTCGCGATGCCGTATTCACGCCCTCGCCTATGCAGGCCTTGATCAGAATGTCGGCACGATCGTGTTTGTTCACCTCCGGGCCGAGCCTGTCCAACATCGCCCTCAGACCCCCGATGAGGTCGGAAGGATCGCGCTTGATGATCTTGATCGAAGCAGCGGATCGCTTCGCATTGGTTTGCATCGTCATGAAGAACTCCAAAAAAACGTATGGCCCGCCCCGTTTGCAAGTAGGATTTTACGGTGTTCTGATCAGTCTGCGTCAACGTATGCGGTCTCACGGGAGCATCCCGTGGCCAAGATGGACATCCGCACGTCTGGAGCCACAATAAGGGAACCGGCAACAGGTGCCATTTTTTTGCCCGGGCTTTCCAGACGCCGATCGACTGTCAGGCCATCTTCACGATCCTTCCTGCAAACATCGTTGGGCTACGCGTGCAGAAGCACGCAGCCGATCCGTTATGCCGCTGCTGGATAGCCGCGTTCGAAGCTCACTTCTTTGCGGAGGGCTGCCCAAGCGATCCGCGCCAGTTTATTCGCCAATGCGACGACGATTGCGTTGCGATGAACTCCTCGCTCGATCATTCCTGTTAACCAACGTCCCAGCGGGGTTTCGCTGCGCGCCAGTGACGGTAATGCTGCCCGGGCGCCATGGATGAGCAAAGTGCGCAAATAGGTGTTGCCACGCTTGGAGATGCCGAGCAGCCGGGGCTTGCCGCCGGTAGTATGTTGCCTGGGTACCAGGCCGAGCCAGGCACCCAAGTCTCGCGCTTTGGCAAAGCTGCTGGCATCGCCCACGGCTGCAATCAAAGCGGTTGCGTTCAATGTACCGATGCCGGGGATGGACGTGAGCCGCCGGGCAGCTGCATCATTGCGAGCCAGTTCGACAAACTCGCCGTTCAGTGCCTCGACCTTGGTATCAAGTTCGTGCCATTCGGCACGCAGTTCACCCACCAGTTGCTTCAAGCGTGGTGATAGGGTCGTATCTTCGGCGGCCAGCATGGCATCAATGCCCAGCTCCAGCTTGCGCCGTCCGGCCGGGAAAATGGTCCCCCGCTCCAGCAGGATCGCCCGCAGTTGGTTGATGAGGTTTGTGCGCTCGGCTACCAGGCGGGACCTGACGCGGTGGAGGGTCTGGATGTCCAACTGCTCCTGAGTCTTGAGTTCGACGAAGCGCATCGTCGGGCGCGAGGCGGCCTCGGCAATCCCCTCCGCATCACGATCATCATTCTTCTGCGCTTTAACATACGGGCGCACGTACTCCGGCGACATCAATCTGATTTCGTGCCCCTGCGCGGCGAAAAGTCGACCAAGGTGGTGGGCACCACAGCACGCCTCCATTGCAATCACGCAAGCCGGAAGCTTGGTCACGTAATCGATAAGTGTCTGTCGGCGCATCGACTTACGCACGATGACAGCGCCTGCTGCATCAACGCCTACGACACTGCAGGCATTCTTGCCCAAATCAACGCCAAGGATCACAATAGACATCGGTCCGCTCCTTTCCCTTTCAAGCACCAGCATCATACCTGATGCTGGTGAAAAGGGGCGGGCCATCCCATAAAGAAAAATATGATTGGGGGATTGCCCCCGCCCACGCACCAGCCGCAAGGCCAGCACATGGACAGGAGGAAAGTTTTAAAGGCGCGGCGAACCCCGCATTTTCTTCGCACCGGCTTCCACAGCCGCCAGCAGCGTGTCGTGGGCAAGGTGGCTGTACCGCATCGTGCTCTTGTGATCGGCATGACCGAGCACCCGTCCCACGGCGAACAGGTCGATGCCCGCGTTGATCATGAAACTAGCCGCACTGTGGCGAAGATCATGAATCCTCAGGTCAGGCAGCACGGCCTCTTTACGCGCCGTCTGCCATGCATGCTTGATGGTCACGAACGGCTTCTTCGTTTCCGGGTTCGGCAGTACGTAGGGGCACTTATCGAACCGGGGCACCGCTTGCAAAATATCCAGCGCGGGCTGGGACAAAGGCACGTGCCGAGACTTGCCGGTCTTGGACATGGGGATCAGCCACACCCGCCGCTCCAGATCGACATGCCGCCATTCCGCATGCAGCAATTCCGACACCCGTGCGCCGGTCAGCAACAGCAGCCCAATGATATGCTTCAGCTGCGGATTTAGAGAAGCCTCCGCCGCATTCATCAGGCGCTTGACCTCAGCGGCATTTATGAACCGCTCACGGGCGTTCTGGAAGGGCTTGCGCGGGACGCCCCTGACCGGGTTCTTGTCGCTGCCGGGCATGCCCCACTGCTTCGCCAGTTCGAAGGACCGGCCGAAGATCATGCGGATTTTCTCGACCGTGGCGGGGGCAAGGCCTTCTTGCTCCTTCTCCGCAAGCCATTTCGCCACCTCCTGCTGCTTGATGCTGGTGAGCTTGGCCTTGCCCCAACGGGGAAGGATGTGCCGACGCATATACCCGTCGATCGTGGTGAAGCTGCGGGCATGAAGCTTGGCATGCTCCAAATGCTGTTCAGCCAGCACCGAATAGGGCGGGACCGCCCTCTTCTCGTCGCGCTCCGCAGCCGGGTCTCCGCCAAGCACGACTATCGAACGAAGTCGCTGGGCTTCCTTCCGGGCCTGATCCACGGTTATGTCACCGTAGGGAGCGATCCGTATCGCTTTCTGCTCTCCGTCGGCGTTCTTATAGCGGAGCCAAAACGTCTTCCCGCCGGATGGCCGCGTTTCAAGAACGAAGCCGGTGATAGCGGAATCATAATAATCCGTATGGCCCCGCTCTTTCATGCATTCCGCATCACGGCAGAAAGCAGCATCCAGTTTGTAGGTCTTTTTCGCACGCATATCTGTTCCAATCCATGTTTGGTGATCAAGGGGCCGCACAGCGCGGCTCCGGTCGGTTGAGGGGGTGAGGCAGCCGGACGCCCGCGTCGGGCCTCCTGGCTTTGGCAAACTGGCTGGTTTCAATGCTGCGCCCCGACAGGGACACACCGCTGCTGCAGCCGGGTCGCCGGTGGTGGGGGGAGGGGAGCAGAAAACCGAACTTTTCGGGGCCAGTGACGACGCCTTCAAATCCGATCCGCCTTCCCTCCCGATCATCCTGGAATTATTAGAAAATGGGCTTGCGGTTTGGGCGATCCGCTACGTCATCTGGAAGAGGATGAACGCCCTCTTCACCAAGGAACGGGACGCGCCATTTCTCCCTGCCGTTGATCCTCTTCGGTTCCCCGAACAGTCGCCGAAGGATCGTTCCCGCTTCCCTGGCCTGCGCATTGGTCGGACGTTCAATCCCGATCGCGATCAGCGCGCCTGACGCCGTGAAGGCACGGGCTTTCTGCCGGGCTTCCTCATCGGCCTCTGCATCGATCGCGCTCATCATGAGGTCTTCGACCACACTGGCCATGCGATGCTGCTGGTTCTCCTGTTCCAGCGCATGCTCAAGAACGCTATCCAGCCACCACTCAGCGCCGCCCTCCAGGGCGACGGCAAGCTGAGCGAACACCTGCTGCATGTCGATGTCATGCATGTAGTTGATCCGCTTCGCCCGGATCGTCCACCAGCGCGTATTGCCGGTCGAATCAACAAGGAAGTTGGCCTCGTTGACGCTCGCCATGAACACCGTCCGACGAGCATATTCAGCTTCGCGTCTCGCGTAAGGCCTGCGAACCTTGTCCTTGTCGGCGGTGATAAAGCCCTTCAGGCGAGCAATATCTTTCTTGAACGATGAATCGACTTCACCCAGTTCAACAATTGCGTGTCTAATCGCACCAAGGACTGAATCCTTGTTGCTGGGGTCGAGATGGTGATCCACCTTGATGGCTGCATCGCGCAGGTGCGGATCATTGATGAGGCGGCGCAGCCAGCTGGTTTTGCCGATGCCTTGGGCGCCTTGGAGGGTCAGGACACCCCTTCCGTGAAAGCCGTTCGGCAGAAGGACAGCCGCGACGACGCTTAGCAGCCATCTGCGGATCAGTTCATCGCGGAGAGGTTCAGGGTAGTCGTCGGCAACCTCGATCGTGGCGCAAATTTCGCCGAGGCGATCAATACCGTCCCATGCCTTGCCCTTTATCCAGTCGGCAAAGGGATGATATGCATTCGCGTCGGCAATGGTGTCCATGTACAGGGCCACATTGGCGGTGGACATGCCATAGCTTGTCGCCAAGCTCATGACATGCGCCAGTGATGTTTCGGCGACGTTGTCGGTTGTTCCCTTGTGACCTGGGATACGAACCACGACTTCCTTTTTCATCATGTCATATTTGACGTCGATACCATGGCCGTCGAGCAGCGCACCAACATTTGCAATGGTGCAGGGAACACTGCCTTCCCTGAGCTGCTCATCGGGAAAGGTCAGAACTTTCCGTGGTTCTGGGATAATTTCCTTTGGTTCGGGACTTGATTTGCGCTGTGCTGCATTCAGCTGCGGCGCTGACTTCTTCACTTCATTCATGCGGAACTCCGGACTTTGAGAGTTCACCGAAACGAGAGCAGCGCTCCCGTCAGGCGATCTAGCGTAGTCAGTCCAGGAACAGGCAGGGAAGGCACGACAAATGACCCCGACAAGCCGAGGTCACAGTCGATTTAATAGCAAGGGGAGATGAGGCCCGGCATACTATAGATACACTTCTTCCGTCAGTTCACTTGGACTGGACCGGAACCCGATGGGTTAGAAGAAGTAGTATGTTTTCGAGCCTGCAGCGATGCCGGTGATGCTGAAAGCTCACCGCCGCAAGGGAGACGGCAGATAGGCCTGAGCAAAGAACACTTCAAGAGGGTTGATGAATTTTTTCGTGTCGCCCCTCACCGGCCGGGGAAAGTTGCATTCACCGCCCCCCTCCCCCCACCTCCCGGCGGCACGCGGCGCGCAACTCCGGCCAGCCGCTCCCCGGCTCATCCTGCACCAACAGGACAAAGGCGAAGCCGTCATTGCCGACACAGAAGATCAGCTCGAACCAGCCGCCGTGATCTTCCAGCCAGTCCCACTGATGAATGAAGCCGGGTGAGCCGTATCGGACGCCTTCAACCTCCAGCGGTGAAAAGGCGACTTCCTCGCGCACCATGGCTTCGGTATCGCTCGCCTCGATCACCAGCAAATGCGTCAGGTCGGCCAGCCCGTCATCGAGAATCTGATGAATGCGCTTGTGCAGCAGATCCTTTAGGTCAACTCGCAGCGAGCGGGTAAGGGCATGGCGCAGCGATGCGCGGTCGTGGAAAGAGAGCATGAGATTTCTCCAGACATAAAAATAGCGCCCACGAGGGACGCCGCTTGCGACTGGTGATGGTGGGTGACTCAGCCGTATTGACGGCAGAGAGCCAAAAGCGTGGGATCGATGCCGTCACGGTCAGGGATCAAGATGATATGGCCGAACCCATCGTCGGACAGAATGAAGCAAAGCTCCCAGCCGCCCTGATGCCGCTCGCAGAACTCGAAGCTTGGGACGAAATCGGGATGCCCGAAGGCGAGGCCGTCAACGAGGTTGATTGTGGGATCAGGCTGAATATCTCCCGGCCGGTCGCCCGGCTCTACGACGATGAAGGTGGCAAGATCGCTGTATTCGCCCAGCTGATCCAGCCGGGCATTCCGCACATCGGCCAGATCGCCGTGATAGGCGTCGGCATGTTGAAGAATGATCATAGGGGTATCCTTCGTGGACAAAAAGAAAGCCCCCACGGAGCATGTCCGCAGGGGCTAAATTCTTGCTAGTGACGCTGCTTAAAACAGCATCTTTAGCAGGAGTGGAATTCCATATACGGTGACAAAGTATATTGCCAAAAGGTTAGCAATTCCTATCAAACCAAAGTATAGAGCGACATATAATGAATGACTGATTATTGCTTTCATCATTACATTTCCACACCCTTAAGCTCTTCCAACAGTTCAAATATTTTCTGTGTGTTTTGCGCTTGTACATCTGGCGACGCTCCGTCAAAATTTTCCTGAAAGAGCTTGTTGATCTGAGTGTGGATCGCCATCTGCTTGTTGACGCTTTTTTCAATCTTGCTGGTGGCAGACAGAAGGCTGCCGAACAGCTTGAATTCGCTCAACGGAAGCAAGCGTGTAATGCTTTTGACCTTCGGCATGGCTCCCACCTCATTTGAGCGCAAAGATGTGCTGCGGGCTGGTGTCGGCCACGATCTTCCATGTCGCCTTGTCGAAGCCATTCTTTGCGATCTTCCAGACCATGACCCACTTCGTTCCGACGCCGGGATTGAGATCAGTGGAAATGGACGACTCTGCTGTTGCCATTGCGGCTGCCATTGCTGTTGCCGTGTCATCTGCCACGTAGCTTGCGCCTCCAGCGTCAACCAGATTCAGTTTCGGCCACTCGAATATGCTAAGCGGCTCCTTTGATGTGTTCTTCAGATGATAGTTGGCGACCACATAGGTTTCGCCCTCACCCAACTTGGGACCGACGCCAGCCATACCGATTTGGTTGGTGACCTTCACGGAATTGAGCGTCAGGTCCACGCCCTCGGCTTGGCCGGTTTGACCAATGGCCAACGGTTTGGCGGGAGGCACGTCACTGATCACGGTCCCGGGGTTGTCGAGTTGTTGCGTTGGGGCTTGGTCGCACGCAGACAGGACCGCCAGACACAATAAAGGCACGATCTTCTTCATAGGATTTCCTTCAGATGAGAATTGAACCGCACCCTTCTGGGCGCGGCTGAACAGGCGATCGCTATTGCTGCTGATGATCCACGTCTCGCCCCGGTTTGCGGAGCGACCTTAGGCTTCAACCTCGTGTCACCCCTATGTACCTCTTGGAGCGACGGCCGAAGCCGGATGTTGGAAACCTGACGAATGTACAGGCGCATGCGCCTTTATCGGCGAACCGACTGGACATGCGCGCATGCCACCCGGCCTCCGTATTCTGGCGACCGAGTTCATTCGTTGGGGTTTCCACGCCCCACCCTCCGGCTTTCACGGAAGGCAGAGCTTTTCTGGCTGGATTAGAGCAGCTTCGCAATAGGCGATTGAAATCGCCTCTTCATATAAGATACTGAAATTGCCGCGCGATGGTTTCCCGGCCGAACAAAATCATCTTGCTCTCCGCCACAAGCTGGACAATTAATCCCGTCCAGATTCAGGGGGATGGGATGATTGATTTCAAGAGCGGTGCGATTTTCAAATTGAAGGCGAATGAAGAATATCGGCACACTGTAGATAGGCTTTTGGTTCAGGGCGAAACGGTCGTCGGTTCGTTCAAAGGAATTCGTGATGGTGTCGTGTTCACCGACAAGCGCATCATCGCGGTCAATGTGCAGGGCATAACCGGCAAGAAACGGGATTTTTCATCCCTTCCGTACAGCAAGGTTGTCGCCTTCTCCGTCGAAACAGCAGGCACCTTCGACCTCGACGCCGAGTTGGAACTTTGGTTTTCTGGCCTTGGTAAGGTGAAGTTCGAATTCACTGGTCAGACCGACATAGCCGAGATTTCTCGCCTGATCGCAGGCTTCGTTCTTTGAGGATGCAAAAAGTGAGAACAGCTCGACTTGCAGCAATCTTCGCCGCCATCGCTTGCGCGTCGGCGGGAAGCGCCCACGAAATCACCGAGACGATGGCTACGCCTGTCCGCGCCACACTTTCCAGCCCAAAGCGGCCAGTGGACCTTGAGCTTTGCGTCGCCGATGCCATTACGCAAATTGGTGGTGCAGTTCCGGTCCCCATCCGTGACGGCGAGCGGAACGTCCATATGCTGGGCTATGGTCATACGCCGAAAATCATCGTGTCATTGATCGCATCCGATCGCGGCACCACCATCGAGCTGCGCACGAAAAGCGGCGACATGGACGATAAGATGGTCAAGCACCTGAAGGTCGCCTGCCAAATCGCCTGAGAAGGGGCGCTCGGGCTTGCTGCCAAGTCATAAGATGGAAAATTGACCCTGCTGCGAAGGATCAACCTTGTGCGGCTTGTTTGAGTGATCACCGAAATGACAGATGAAATTTGCGCTTACTGGGACGAAGTCAGCAATCCGCAGGTGTTTCCAGATTGGTGTGATGGCGGTGATCCCGGCTCGCCCGAACGGCCCTCAATCTGGCTTTTCGGAATTGAACCCGGCAACTCCCGGGCCGACCAAGCGCATGAAAATTCCGGCAAGACATTGCCCGGCCAGGAAAGTTATTCGGTCGATTTCCAGTTGGCGCGCGGCTGGATATTCAATCGCAACGCATTCAAGCTCCTCACCGTCCTCAAGGGTGAACCGCTGGAGGCTCATGTCGATTTTGCCCAACGCGAGCGCATTTTCGAGAACGGCCAGCCCGGTTATTTGAAGGGCAACCTCTTTCTTGAGCAATTCAGCGAAGTCGCCACATGGAGCGAGGAAGCTGCCGCCCGCACCGGCTGCGCTACCAAAGAGGCATACTATACACAAATGCGGGAGGCCCGCTTCTCCATCATGCGGGCATGGATAGAAAAATGTCGGCCCAAGCTCATCATCGGCAGCGGCCTTGGCAACCGCAGTGATTTCTTGAAAGTCGTTGGCGTCAATGAAATGCCTGAACGCCACAATTGGGTCAGCGCCAACGGCGTCAGCAAGGGCGTATATTTCACATCAGCCGGTGTCGCTCCACTTGCGATCATACCGCATTTGAGCGGGCAAGGGCCGCATGTCCTGCGCCATGACGACGAAGGCATCGCTTATACTGCGAACCACATTCGCACCGCACTTGGATGGTGAAGCGCAGTCCTCTTGCGGTGGCCAGAAAGATCACATAGGATAACTATCGGAAAAGGCAGTAGCCATTCCGCTAAGGACCACGGGGCGACAAACCAGTTGCCACGAACGCGAGCAACAGCTTCTGCCTTAGGGGCGGCTCCATATAGCCGTTGCGTTCCGTTTTCACCCTCACCGGCGAAGCGAGAACTCAATGACCAAGCTGCAAAAAATTCGACAGAACCAAGTCAAGGCTCAGGCTGGCTGCTGCTATTATTGTGAGCAACCGATGTGGCTGGAGAATGTCACCCGATTTGCCAAGAAATATCGCCTTTCAGCCAAGCGGGCCGCCTTCCTTCGCGCCACTGCTGAACACCTCATCGCACGGTCGGAAGGCGGAAAAGATAGGGAGGCAAACATCGTTGCCGCCTGCCACTACTGCAACTGGCAACGGCATCGTGCGCAGACGGCCTTGGAGCCTGCCGAATTCATGAAGCGCGTCCGAATTCGGCTGGCGCATGGACGATGGCACGGCTTACAACTGCGCGGTCCTTCCTTCAATTCCGCCGAATCATGATGCCAAAGCGCCTGCAGCTGGGCGTTCGCAACGCTCCCCATTACGCCCCACGCTTCACCCACTAGGAACCCACAGGATCAATGCCAAAAGGCACATAAACAAGACAACCTCTCGGCCATAAGCCGAAAGGCACTTTCGCTAGGTTTTTCAGGGATTTCCTACTGAAGGAATGGTGCCGCCTAGAGGACTCGAACCTCCGACCCTCGCATTACGAATGCGATGCTCTACCGACTGAGCTAAAGCGGCGTTGGGGCGGGCAGATAACAGTGCTTGGGCTGGAGGACAAGCCGACAAATGCGATTCACCCGTCCCATCCCTCATCAAACCGCATCGGACCATCATTTCGCCCCGCCTTTACGGCCTGTTTACCATCCCGTGGCACTGTCGAGTCTGAAGGAAAAGCTTTTACCTGGGCTAAGGACCGATTGATGGACACTCTGCGGGGGCATGAAGTCGCGGATGACGAGGATGATTTCGGTCCTGCCGACGACGCAGCGATCGAAACGCCGCCCCTCGTCGGCTCCGACGAGCGCCGGATGCAAGTGCGCGCCTATAATTATTGGGCGTCGCTGCTGGGCGACCGCAGCTTGCCCTCGATCGAGGATCTGGCGCCGGAGGATCTGGAGGATTTCGGCCCGTACAGCGTCCTGCTCGACTTCAGCACGGGCCTTGAAAATCCCGCCATCGTCTATCTCGGCACCGCGCTGCGCGAGGAGTGCGAGATCGAAGGGCAGATTCAATATATCAACGATGTCCCTTCGCGCTCGCTGCTGTCGCGGCTGACCGATCATTATCTCCAGATCATCGCCAACGCCGCGCCGATCGGCTTCGAGGCGGGCTTCGTCAATCAACGCGGCGCGGAAATTCTCTATCGCGGCATATTGATGCCCTTCTCCTCCGATGACGAGACGATCGATTTCGTCTTCGGCGTCATCAACTGGAAGGAAGCGGCCAGCCAGGCCGTCACCGCGGAAATCGACCGGGAGGTGGAAGCCGCCCTGCTCGCCAGCCCTGCCGCGCCGCCGGTCGCGCCGATCTGGGCCGACGGTCCAGCCGCCGACGATTTCGACACGCTCGACCTCACCGGCATGGAAAGCCCGGATGAGGACGCCCCGTTGGCCGACTGGCTCGCCCTCGCGCGCGACAGCGCGGAGCAGGCCCGCACCAGCGAAGCGCGCAGCCATGCCGCGCTCTACCGCGCCATCGGCCTCAGCTACGACTTCGCGCTGGTCACCATTGCCCGGCCGGAGGAATATGCTGAGCTGCTGGAAAATAGCGGCCTCAAGGTTCAGGCACGCGCTCCGATGACCGCTGTGGTGAAGCTGGTCTTCGGCTCCAGCTACGACAAGACGCGCATCACCGAATATGCGACCGCGCTGGATCATGCCCGCGCGAACGGCATCCAGCTTGGCGCCTTTGGCGACTATCTCGCACATTATGATGGCGGCCTCAAAGCCCTGGTCCGCGACGAGCGCGCCCAGCGCCGCACCGACGGCCCAGCCAAGCCAGACCGCCAGCAGACCGCCCGCGCCGCGATGAAGGCCGCCGCCGTGCTGGACCCCTACGCGGTCGCCACCGATGGCGACGGCCTGGCCGTGGTCATCGCCCGGCGCGAGAAGGACGGATCGCTCGCCATTGTCGGCGCCCTACCGGAAGGGTCGGATCTCAGCCAGCGCGCGATCATCGCCGCGGCGAGTTAGGGTTCCCCAAACCCACGTCCAACCTTTGGCCCGTGCTCCTGCCTCCGCAGCGGAACGAAGATATTGCCATTCGAATAGAACACGCCTTAATCACGGCCCAAACCTCTTTTATCGGCAGAAACCGCCGCGCCGGATTGACAGAACGGGATCATGGTCCGATTCCGTGCATTATCCTCCGGGACGTTCGTCCCCCATGCTGCGCTGCATCATATTGTTACAACTTTAAGTAACTTTATTTCTCACCCTGGGTTGAGCCTCAAGACGCAGTGGCGCATAGTGGATGGCATCGGTTTGAGAAGTCGCGTGGCGGTTCTCCGGCGCCTTCTCCGTTCACAAGAAGCGGGAACAAATCCCGCGGGTAAGAGGCAAGCGCATGACGGCATTGGCTGAATCGAGGCAGGTTGACCACAGCATTCACGACGCGCTGGAAGCGGCGCTGGCACGCGGCGCGCTCCCGGGCGAGAGTGAAGGCTTCGATCAGGACGCGATGCTGGAGGCCGCCGGCTTCATAGCGCGCGCCGCCGCGACCCGCCGCCCCGGCCATGTCGCCATCGCCATGGAGACGCTGGGCGAAGGGGCGACGGGGCGCTTCATGCGGATCGCCATCGTCAATGACGACATGCCCTTTCTGGTGGATAGCATCGCCAATGCGCTGGCCGCCGCCGACATCATCATCCACCGCCTGCTGCATCCCGTCCTTTCTGTCGAACGTGACGCCCAGGGTCATTTGAAGGCGATATTGAAGGATGACGCCGCCGGCGCGCGCCGGGAATCGATGATCTATATCGAGGCGGACCGCGCCGACGCCAAGGCTCGCCGGGCGCTGGAAAAGGCGCTGGAAGGCACGTTGGCCGATGTCCGCGCCGCCGTCACCGACTGGCCGAAAATGCGCGAGGCGATGGCCGCCGATGCCGACGCCGTGCCCGATGAGGAAGGCGCGGCGCTGCTCCGCTGGTTCCTCGCCCGCCATTTCACCCAGATCGGCCATGAACGCCGCGACCGCGGCGGCAAGGCAGATGTGCGCATCGGCATCTGCGGCCTGCACGACCAGCCGCTGCTGGCCCCCGCCACGATCGAGGCCGCCTTCACCTGGTTCGAGGAAGGCAAGCGCACGCCGCTGATCATCAAGTCCAATCGCCTCTCCCGCGTCCACCGCCCGGTGCTGCTGGACCTGATCGTCGTCCCCGTGCGGGAGGGCAAGCAGGTCACCGCCCTGTCCATCCACGCCGGCATGTGGACCAGCGCGGGGCTGGCGACGACGCCGGACAAGGTGCCGCTGCTGCGATCCGCGCTGTCGGCGCTGATGGACAAGTTCAATTTCGATCCGCACGGCCATGCGGGCAAGGTGCTGACCCATGCGCTGACCGCCCTGCCCCATGATATTCTTATCGGTTTCGACCGCGAGACGCTGGAACGGCTGGTGCTGACCTTCATGTCGCTGACCGACCGGCCGCGCCCGAAGCTGGTGCTGGGGACAAGCGCGCTCGCCCGCCATCTCTACGCCTTCGCCTGGCTGCCGCGCGAGGAGCTGACCACGGCCCGGCGCGTGGCGGTGCAGGACATGCTGTCCCAGGCCTGCAACGGCCCGGTGTTGAGCTGGTCGATTGCGCTGGAGGAAAGCGGCCTCGCTTTGCTGCGCATCACGCTCGACCTGCGCGGCGAAGGCATGGTGCCGGACGAACAACCGCTCGACCGGCAGTTGAAGCAGATGGTGCGCGGCTGGCTGCCCGCCGTGGAGGAAGCGCTGGCCGACGGCGAGGAGGCGGGCCGCGCGGCGACGCTCGCGCAACGCTACGCGCCTGGTTTCCCCATGGGCTATCGCAATGGCGCGGGTCCGGTCGAGGCGGCGACCGACATCCGTCTGCTCCATGGCCTGTCCGGTCCCGGCGACAAGTCGATCCGCATCTACCGAAATGGAGACGACGCGCCCGAACGGCTGCGGCTCAAACTCTACAGCCATGACGCCATCGCGCTTTCCGAAGTGGTGCCTGCCTTCGAGAATTTCGGTTTCCGCGTGATCGACGAGATGATGACGGCGGTGGAGGGCGGCACGCTCGGCCATGTCCAGCGCTTCGTCCTGGAACTGCCCGCGGGCGGCAATGCCGATGCGGTGATCGCCCGTGCCGACATCGTCACCGAAGCCATTGCGCAGGTCACCGAAGGCGTGGCGGAAAATGACCGTTTCAACGAACTGATCGTGACCGCCGGCCTCGACCAGCGATCGGTCGTGCTGCTGCGCGCGCTCTTCCGCTATCTGCGCCAGACCGGCATGGCCTACGGTATGGCGACCTTTGCCGAAACGCTGCGGCGCGAACAGGTCATCGCCCGCCAGCTCATCGAACTGTTCGAAGCGCTGCATGACCCCGATGCGAAGGATGGCGCGGCCCGCGCCCAGGCCGCGCAGACCGCCATTGACGAAGGCCTCGAAAAGGTCACCGCGATCGATGAGGACCGCGTGCTGCGCCTGCTGCGCGCCGTCATCACCGCGACGCTGCGCACCAATTTCTACGCCCCCGCGGCGCAGGAAGCGCTGGCGTTCAAGCTCAACAGCGCTCTGATCCCCGGCCTGCCTGCACCACTGCCGTGGCGAGAAATCTGGGTCTACAGCCCCCGTGTCGAGGGCATCCATCTGCGCGCCGGGCCAGTGGCGCGCGGCGGGCTGCGCTGGTCCGACCGGCGTGACGACTTCCGCACCGAGATACTGGGGCTGATGAAGGCGCAGCGCGTCAAGAACGCCGTCATCGTGCCGACGGGCGCCAAGGGCGGCTTCTATCCCAAGCAGCTCCCCAGCCCGCAGACCGACCGCGACGCCTGGTTCGCGGAGGGCACGGAAAGCTATCGCATCTTCATCCGTTCGCTGCTCTCCGTCACCGACAATATCGACAAGGGCAAGGTCAAGCATCCCGCGCAGGTCGTCATCCATGACGGCGACGATCCCTATTTCGTCGTCGCCGCCGACAAGGGCACGGCGACCTTCTCCGACGTCGCCAACGCCATCGCATTGGAGCGGAATTTCTGGCTGGGCGACGCCTTCGCCAGCGGCGGCTCCAACGGTTATGACCATAAGGCGATGGGCATCACCGCCAAGGGCGCGTGGATCAGCGTGAAGCGCCATTTCGCGGAAATGGGCGTCGATGTGCAGAGCGAGCCGGTGCGCGTCGTCGGCTGCGGCGACATGTCGGGCGACGTGTTCGGCAACGGCATGCTGCTGTCGAAAGCGATCAAGCTGGTCGCCGCCTTCGATCATCGCCACATCTTCCTCGACCCCGAACCCGATCCGGCTAGGTCGTGGAATGAACGCAACCGCCTGTTCCAGCTCCCCCGGTCTAGCTGGGACGACTATGACAAGAAGCTGATCTCCAAGGGCGGCGGCGTCTTCTCGCGCAGTCTGAAAAGCATATCGCTGACCCCGGAAGTGCAGGCCATATTGGGCGTCACCGACACGGACATGGAGCCGACCGCGCTCATCGCCGCGATCTTGAAAAGCCCCAACGACCTGCTCTGGTTCGGCGGCATCGGCACCTATGTGAAGGCCGCCGCGCAGAGCCATGGCGACGTCGCTGACCCGGCCAACGACCGCCTGCGCGTCAATGCCGAACAATTGCGCGTGAAGGTGGTGGGCGAAGGCGCGAATCTGGGCACCACCCAGGCCGCGCGCATCGCCTTCTCCCTGCGTGGTGGCCGGATCAACACCGACTTCATCGACAATAGCGCGGGCGTCGACTGCTCGGACAATGAGGTGAACATCAAGATCGCGCTCAACAAGGAAATGGCGGAAGGCCGCCTGCCCTTCGATGATCGCAACAAGCTGCTGGTCAGCATGACCGACGCGGTGGCCGACATCGTGCTGGAGGACAACCGGCTCCAGGCGCTGGGCCTCTCCATCGCGGAGGCGGGCGGCGCCGCCGACCTTGCCAGCTATGTGCGCCTGATCGAAACCTTCGAAGAATCAGGCCGGCTGGATCGCCAGGTTGAGGGTCTCGCCGCCAACGACCAGTTGCTGCGACGCGGGCAGGATGGACTTGGCCTCACCCGCCCGGAACTGGCGGTGCTGCTGTCGACGGCCAAGCTCGCCTTGCAGGACGCGATCGAGCATGGCGATCTCGCCACCGACGCCAGCATGGACGGCGAACTCGCCGCCGCCTTCCCCCCCGCGATGCGGAAGAAGGAAGCCGACGCCATCGCGGCCCATGCGCTGAAGAAGGAAATCATCGCCACCAAGGTCGCGAACCGCATCGTCAACCGCCTCGGCCTTATCCATCCGTTCGAATTGACGGAGGAGGAGGGCTGCTCGCTGGCGGATCTGGCCAGCGCCTTCCTGATCGCGGAGCGGCTGTACGACATCCACCGGCTATGGGACGATATCGACGCGGCAGAGATGTCCGAAGCCGCGCGCCTCGCCCTGTTCGGTGACATCGCCAGCGGCATGCGGGCGCAGATCGCGGACATATTGCGCAGCCTGTCCTCCGGCACGCTTCCGCAGGCAGGTCATGCCGCGCTGGCCAAGGGCGTGGGCAAGCTGGCGAAGCAAGTGGACGACCTGCTCACCAGCGAAGCGCTGCGCCGCGTTACGGCTGTGACGGATCGCTTGCTGTCGCTCGGTGCGCCGGCAGAACTCGCTCGCCGCACCGCAGGGCTGTTCAAGCTGGACGGCGCGGTCGGCATCGCCGCGCTGGCGGGGCGCCTGTCGGTCGATGAGGTCGCCCTCACCCGCGCCTTCACCCATCTGGGCGAAGCGGTCGGCATCGATTGGGTCCAGTCCACCGCAGCGCGCATGGAGCCGTCCGATCCGTGGGAGCGGCTGCTGATCTCCGGCGTGGCGCGCGACATGCAGCAGGTCCGGCTCGATTTCCTTGCCCTGGGCAAGGGCAAGGACATCGGCCATCATGTCGAAGAATGGCTGAAGGAAAAAGGCGCCCGAATCCAGCAATTCCGCGCCCTCGTCCACCGCGCCAAGGCCGCGGCGACGCCCAATGTCGCGATGCTGGCCGAAATCGCCGGTCAGGCGCGCGGGTTGTTGGGAAGGTAAAACTGCCCGTCATTCCCGCGAAAGCGGGAATGACGGCTTGCCGGATTATTGCGGCGCGTCCGCCGTTCCCTCAATCACATCCTGCGGCGTGACCTTGCCCAACCCCGGCCCATAGACCGGCACCACAGGTTGCTCGGGCTTGCGTCCATGCAGCGCCTCGATCTCGGCCTTGCGCTGGTTCAGATACAGCTCGCGATAGAAGGCATAAGGGTTTTCCTCATCGCGGATCTGCTGGATCGTCTCGTCAAAGGCAGCGCGCTGGCCCAACTGGTTCAGGATCGTCGCCGGGATCACATATTTGGGCTCGTTGAACGGCTTGCCGATCGCGAAGGGCACGATCATCTTGTCCACCGTATCCCCGATAACGTCGCGCAGCGTCGTCGGCCCGATAATCGGCAGATACATGTAAGGCCCCGGCCCCACGCCATAATAGCCCAGCACATTGGCAAGCCCATTGGGCCGGTAGGGCAGGAAGAAGGGCTTGCGTTTCGCCACGTCGAACAGCCCGGCCACGCCCAGCGTCGTGTTGACGGTGAAGCGCCCGACCGTCTCCATCGCCTTGCCCGGTTTGAACTGGAGCATATAGGCCAGGAACACCACAGGCTCCTGCAGGTTGGAGAAGAAGTTGCGGAACCCCTTTCGCACCGGCTTGGGCAGACCCTTGTTATAGGCCTTGGCGACCGGCTCCACGACGGCCTTGTCGACCGCCTGTACCGTCTCGAAACTCTTCATGTTGAGCCGTTCCATCGGGTCGCCCGGCGGCGGAGTCGTGCGACCGGTGACGATGATGTCGCCCGTCCGCGCCGCCGGAACGGCAGGCTGGTTGCCGGTGCCGGGCAGGTTCGGCATCACCGGCGGCGGTGGCACGACCAGCACTTGCGGAGCGGCCTGCGGACTGGACCCTGCTTCGGTCGCCTGCGTCGCAACGGGTGTCGCGGGTTGCGACGCACCGGCCGCCTCCGCTTGCGCACCCATCATCAACATTCCAGCGGCAATGGCTGGCGTCAGCATATGTTCGTCCTTTGCGGGTAAGCCATCGGAACCGATGACGTTTTCATGTCACCCCCGTTTCAAAGGCGGCTAGTTGGGATGGCGCCACCCGTCAATAGCAGGACGCCGCAACCCCCAGCCAGCCGCCGCCGCCCGGCAACGATCCGGCTTCGCATCGTACATTTTGATACAATTTTGGCACAGCGGCAGGTTTGCAATTGCGAGTCGTTCGCGTTATGCCGCCAGCCTCATCCCCTACAGGACTCGTCCCGCTCCCGATGCACGCCCCCGTCCGCGCTCAGCCGAACAAGAAGAAGAGCCCCAAGGCCTTCTGGCTGAAACAGCTTCACACCTGGCATTGGGTGAGTTCCGCCATCAGCCTGATCGGCCTGCTGCTGTTCGCCTTCACCGGCATCACGCTGAACCACGCCGCCGATGTGGAGGGTTCGCCGCAGACGGTCACCAAATCCGCCACTTTGCCGCCCGTCCTCTTGAAACGGGTCGCTCCGGATGATGCGGTCTCCGACACGCCCGACGCCAAGAAGCCCCTTCCCGCCCCCGTCGCGCAGTGGATCGAAAAGCAGATCGGCCAAAGCGGCAAGGGCGAAGCGGAATGGTCGGCGGATGAGGTCTATCTCGCCCTGCCTCGCCCTGGCGGCGACGGCTGGGTGTCGATCGACCGGCATAGCGGCGAAGTCACCAGCGAAGCGACCAGCCGGGGGTGGATCAGCTATTTGAACGATCTGCACAAAGGCCGCAATGCGGGCGAGGCGTGGAAATGGTTCATCGACATCTTCGCCGTCGCCTGCTTCCTCTTTGCGCTCACCGGCCTGCTACTGCTGTGGCTCCATGCCAGGAAGCGCCCGACCACCTGGCCGCTGGTCGCCATGGGCCTCGCCATTCCGGCGATCCTCGCCATCATCTTCATCCATTAAGCGGGAATTTTCACCTCATGCAGATCAGCCACAAGATCGTCCTGACCGGCGGCGCGGCATTGGGCGCGGCCACCGCCCTCGCCGCTCCCGCGACCGCGCAGACGCTGGACGTCACGCTCACCCTGCCCCGCTTGTCGGTGGCCGAATATCACCGCCCCTATGTGGCGATCTGGCTGGAGAAGGAGGGCGCGCCCGCCCGCACCCTGTCGGTGCTCTACGATGTCGACAAGCGCAACAATGGTGGCGCCAAATGGCTGCGCGACATTCGCATGTGGTGGCGCGCCTCGGGCCGATCGCTGACCTTGCCCGCCGACGGCATATCCGGCGCCACCCGCGCGCCCGGCACCCATAAGCTCAGCTTCACCGTCGGCAAGGGCGGCATGCCGACGCTGACGCCTGGCAAATATACGGTGGTGGTGGAGGCCGCCCGCGAAAATGGCGGCCGCGAACTGGTGCGGGTGCCGCTCAACGTGACCGTCGCAGGGGGCAAAGGCAGCGCCACAGGCAAGTTCGAACTGGGCGCGGTCAGCGCCGTCCTGTCACGTTAAGCCTGCCTCCTCCGTGTTCCTGCGCAGGCAGGAATACGGCTTAAATTATTCGAGATATCCCAAGGAGATAAGCCGATGACCAAATTCCGCAAGCTCCTGCTGCTCGCCGCCGCCACCGCTTTCACCCTGCCGCAAATGGCAGGTGCCGCGCGCCCCTGGATGCTGCCGTCCGAAACCATGTTCGCAGGATCGGGCAATGAATGGCTGACGGTCGACGCCGCCATTTCCAGCGATCTTTATTATTTCGACCATCCGGGC
Source organism: Sphingobium sp. TKS (assembly GCF_001563265.1). Classification (NCBI taxonomy): domain Bacteria; kingdom Pseudomonadati; phylum Pseudomonadota; class Alphaproteobacteria; order Sphingomonadales; family Sphingobiaceae; genus Sphingobium; species Sphingobium sp. TKS. Next base: position 3,528,233 of record NZ_CP005083.1, read on the forward strand.
CAGGACTGGCAGCCGGTCGTCACCGCCCCCGACGGCAGCACGGCGCAGGTCGAGAATCGCACCATCGGCAAGCTGCGCCAGACCTTCGACCTCGGCATCAAGGCCAAGGGCACGTACAAGATCGCCATCACCAACGAGATGCTGATGGGCAGCTATATGCTGAACGGCGAGCGCAAGATGCTGCCGCGCGGCACCACTGCCGTCACACTGGCGACCGCCGTGCCGCAGGGCGCGACGGAAGTGCAGACCGCGACCGCAACGACGCGCATCGAGACCTTCGTGACGGCAGGCGAACCGGACCGGAAGGTCTTCGCCACGACCGGCAAGGGGTTGGAAATGGTGCCCGTCACCCATCCCAACGATCTTGCCGTGGGCGAAGCGGCCACCTTCCAGTTCCTGCTCAACGGCAAGCCGGCCGCCGGGCTGGACGTGGTCGCCATCCCCGGCGGCATCCGCTATCGCTCCGACCTCAAGCAGATGGATGCCAAGACCGATGGGCAGGGCAAGGTGACGTTCACCTGGCCGGAAGCAGGCATGTATTGGATCAGCCTCAGCACCGGCGGACGGCGCGGTCCGGGCGAAAACCCTGGCGCTGGCAATCCGCAGAGCCAGGCCAATCCCGCAGGCGAAGGCGCCCCGCGCCCCATGGGTCCGCCGCAGGACCGCGCCACCTATGCCATGACGGTCGAGGTGCAGGGCTGACCCCCACCCCCATCCGCATCGCCATCCCGCCCGGCCTGTCGCCCGACGCCTTCGGGCCAAGGAAAGGGCTGGGCCGGATCAGCGACTTCGGCGGGCCGACCATGGGCACAAGCTGGTCGGCCCGCATCGTCGATGCGCCGCCGGGCAGCGCGATGGCGATCGAGGCAGTGCTGAACCGCGTCATCACGCAAATGAGCAATTGGGAAGCGGATTCCGCCATCAGCCGCTTCAACGCCGCGCCGGTCGGCCAATGGGTGCCCTTACCTGCCGACATGATGACCGTGCTGCGCGCAGGGCTGGACATGGCGCGGCTGTCCGGCGGAGCGTTCGATCCGGCGGTGGGCCGCCTCGTCGCGAGATGGGGCTTCGGGCCAGACGGCCTCACAGGTCTGTCCGCCGCGCCCAACCACCCCGCGCCATGGACCGCGATCGAGGTAGAGGGCGACCGCGCCCGCCGCACCGCCGACGTGACACTGGACTTTTCCGGCATTGCCAAGGGCTTTGCGGTGGATGCCGTGGCGATGGCCCTGCAAGGCCTCGGCGCCGCGCATTTCCTCATAGAGATTGGCGGCGAATTGCGGGGACAGGGCGTCAAGCCCGCCCTCCAGCCCTGGTGGGTCGATGTGGAAGCCCCTCCCGGCCTGTCCCTGCCCACGCTGCGCATTGCGCTATGCGGCCTGTCGGTCGCGACCTCCGGCGACTATCGCCGCTTCCGCGAGGTGGACGGCACCCGCCTCTCGCACAGCATAGACCCCAAGACCGGCGCCCCGATCGCAAACGATGTCGCTTCCGTCACGGTCCTCCACGAAAGCGCGATGCTGGCGGACGCCTGGGCTACCGCGATCATGATATTGGGCCAAGACCGGGGCATGGCCCTCGCAACGCGCCAGGGCATCGCCGCCTGCCTGATGCAGCGGACGGCATCCGGAGGGCAGGAATATATGACCCCCGCCCTCGCCGCCATGTTGGAGTGACTGGATTGGGTGGATTTCAGACACGCCCCCTCCCGCACGCGGGAGAGGGAATGTCTTGGAATGGCCCATTGCAGTTCTGGGTCAGCCTCAGCTCCGCACATCCTGCTCCGTCACCGGAGCAATCTTGATTTCGACCCGGCGGTTCGACGCCTTGCCTTCCGCCGTCGCGTTGGAGGCGATCGGCTGGGTCTCACCAAAGCCGCGCGTCGCGATGCGCGCCGACTGGACGCCGTGAGTCGTCAGATAATCGCCCACAGCCTGCGCGCGCCGTTCCGACAGGCTCTGGTTATAGGCGTCGGTGCCGTCGCTGTCCGTATGGCCGTATACGTCGATATAGGTCTTGGGATATTGCGCCAGCACCGATGACACATCGTTCAGCGTCGGCTGGAACTGCGGCTGCACGGCGGAGCTGTCGGTGGCGAAGGTGATGCCCGACGGCATGCGCAGCACCAGATTGTCGCCATCGCGGATCACGTCCACGCCGCTGCCGGCGGTTTCTTCCCGCAATTTCTTTTCCTGCGCGTCCATATAGGCGCCGATGCCCGCGCCCGCGACCGCGCCGATGCCCGCGCCCAATATCTTTTCGGTGCGGTCATGCCGCCCACCGACCAGATCGCCCAGCAAATAGCCGCCCAGCGCGCCGCCGATGCCGCCGATCGCGGCCTTGGAAATGGTGCGGTTGCCGGTGTTGGGATCGGTGGTGCAGGCGGTGGTGGCCAGCATGGCGGCCAGCCCGGCCGCGCCGATGATGCGATGAAAATTCCGCATGGATTCAATTCCCTTTTTTTGTGCGTCCGACAAGCGACGGATGCATCCCCAATGGTCGAGACGGAGCATTTGTTCCACAAGCGAACTGAACTGTGGCTGATGGAACGGTTGTGAAATTGTAAGAATCAAGGTTATAGGTGGCCCTTGACCGCCATGGCCAATATCCCCCCGCACGCTCCGACGCCCTTTCCCTGGGTCGACCTCGTCATCATTCTGGCGCTTGTCGCGCTGAATGGCGTTTTCGCCATGTCGGAACTGGCTATCGTGTCCGCCCGCAAGCCGCGCCTTCAGGCGATGGAGAAAGCGGGACGGCGCGGCGCGCGCTCCGCCCTCGCGGCGCAGGCCGATCCGGGCAAGTTCCTCTCCACCGTTCAGATCGGCATCACGTTGATCGGCATCGTCGCGGGCGCCTATTCGGGCTCCAGCCTGGGCGGACCGACGGGCGAGCGGTTGCAGGTGCTGGGCCTGTCGGCCAATGTCTCGGAAAATATCGGCTTCGCGCTGGTGATCGGGCTCACCACCTATGCCTCGCTGATCATCGGTGAGCTGGTGCCCAAACAGTTCGCCCTGCGCGCACCGGAACCGATCGCCGTGGTGATGGCGGCGCCGATGCTGTGGCTCGCGCGGATCACCGCTCCCATCGTCTGGCTACTGGACAGGTCGAGCGCGCTGATCTTCCGCCTGCTCAGAATGACCCGCGAATCGGAACATCATGTGACGGCGGAGGAACTGCATCTGATCGTGGCCGAAGCGAGCAAGTCCGGCGTGATCGAGGAAAGCGAGCGCGCCATCATCTCCGGCGTGGTGCGGCTGGCCGACCGCCCGGTGCGCGAGGTGATGACGCAGCGCATGGATGTCGACTGGATCGACATCCATGCCGATGAGGAGGCGATTCGCGCCAAGTTGCTCGATACGCCGCACACACGACTGCCGGTGGGCCGGGGCACGGTGGAGGACATCATCGGCGTCGTGCAGGCGCGCGACATCATGACGGCGCTGTTCCGGGGCGAAGGGCTGAACCTGGAAACGCTGATGCGCAAGGTGGAGATCGTGCCCGACCAGGTCGACGCCATGGACGCTCTGGAAGTGCTGCGCCGCGCCGAAGTGCCGATGGTCATGGTCCATGACGAATATGGGCATTTCGAGGGGATTGCGACGCCCGCCGACCTGCTGTCCGCCATCGCCGGGCATTTCGTGTCCGATCTGGGCAGCGAGGATGAACCCGATCTGGTCGAACGAGAGGATGGCAGCCTGCTGGTGTCGGGCCAGATGGCGGTCGACCTGCTGGCCGAGCGGATCGGCATCGACCTGCCGGATGATCGAGATTATGCGACGGTCGCAGGCCATGCGCTGTGGCTGCTCAAGCGCTTGCCCGAAGTGGGCGATTTCATCGACGATCAGGGCTGGCGATTCGAGATTGTGGATATGGACGGGCGCAAGATCGACAAGCTGCTGATCGCGGCGCGCTAGCAATGGCGCATGAGGCGCTGGATGCGGTCGACGAACTGGTGCGGCGGGCGCTGGCGGAGCGCGGTGACCGGCTGCTGGTGATCGGGCTGTGCGGGGCGCAGGGCAGCGGCAAATCGACCCTGGCGGACGGATTGCGGACGCGGCTCGCGCAGGACGGGGTTCCAGCGGCGATCCTCTCGATCGACGATCTGTATCGTACGCGGGCGGAGCGGGAGGCTCTGGCCAGGGCCGTGCATCCGCTACTGCGCACGCGGGGGGTGCCGGGGACGCATGACGTGGCGTTGGGATTGCAGGTGATCGAAGCGCTGGAGCGCGGCGAGGCGGCGTTGTTGCCGCGCTTTGACAAGGCGTCGGATGACCGCTTGCCAGAGGCGCGGTGGGAACGGGCGGCGGCGGGGACGCGGCTCCTGTTGCTGGAAGGCTGGTGCGTGGGTGCGCGACCTCAGGAGGCATCGGAGCTTGCGGCGCCGGTCAATGCCCTGGAGCGGGAAGAGGATGCGGACGGTGTCTGGCGCGCTTTTGTGAATCGGGCGTTGGCGGGCGATTATCAGACCCTGTTCGGGCGGCTCGACCGGCTGGTGATGCTGGCCGCGCCGGGCTTCGAGGTGGTACGGCGCTGGCGAACCCAGCAGGAGCATGGTCTGCGAAAGGCGGCGGCGGGTGGCATGTCCGATGCGGAAGTGGCGCGCTTCATCCAGCATTATGAGCGGCTGACCCGGCATATGCTGGTGGAGATGCCGGGCCGGGCGGACTTGGCGATCGCGCTCGACGCGGCGCGGCGGGTGACGGGGATCGGCGGCACGCGAGTCTGACGAAGCTCCGTGCGGCGGCCGGTCAATCCATGCCGAGGGACTTGACCCAGAATTGCATGGGATGGCTGGTTTCGGTGGGCTCGCCCAGATCTTTCCAATCAAAATGGCCGACCAGCCCCTCAGCCGGGGCATAGCCGCGGGCCCGCCAGAAGGGATCGAGCGGCGCATAGCCGGTGGGGCGGGCCAGGTGATCCGGTGGACGGACGACAGCGCAGAAGCTGGTCATGGCGAAACCCAGTTCCCGTGCCTTGGCTTCGCGCCGGTCGAAAAAGGCGTGGCCGATGCCGCGCCCTCGCCAGTCGGGCAGCAGCACCGATTCGCCAAAATAATAGATTTGGCCGATGTCCATGCCGCATGTCCGAAAGGGGGCGGCGAATTCGGCGGCATGGTCGGCCATGGGAGCGGCAGTGGCGGCGCCGACCAGCCGATTGCCCGCAAAAGCGCCGGCGATCAGCGCGCCCGGGCTGTTCGCATAGGCGGTGAGATAATCGCGCTCATAAGCGCGGCCAGCAGGGCCGCGCCCGTCAGATCCTCGACCCGAACGGGGTCGCCGGTCAGCTTTTACTTGCCCGTGGCGGCTTTGGCGGCGGGAGCCTCGGCCACGTTGGACGCAGCGGCATTGCCGCCCTCCACCGCTGCGGCATTGTCGCCGGCAGCAGCCGGAGCCGCATCGGCGGCGGGCAGCGGCAGGTTCGAACCCTGGGTGTTCAGCCAGGCGATCAGATTCGCGCGATCGGCAGGATTGCCCAGGCCCGCGAAGGTCATCTTGGTGCCAGCCGCGAATTCACGCGGGGAAGTCAGCCAGTGATCCAGGCTCTCGAAAGTCCAGTTGCCGCCCTTGCTCTTGAGCGCTTCGGAGAAGGCGAAGCCGGCCTTGCCCTGGCCGATCGGTTCCCCGACCGTGGCATAAAGGTTCGGGCCGATGCCGTTGGCGCCGCCCTGGTTGACGGTGTGGCAGGCCGCGCACTTGGCGAATATCTTTTCGCCCGCCGCGACATCCGCGCTGGCGAGCAGGGTGTTGAGGCCGGGACCGCTCGCCGCGCCGCCCGTGCCTTCCGCCTCGACGCCTTCGATGGCGTAGCCCAATTTCTCGGGCCGTTCCTCATGGAAGAATTTGGAACTGACGATGGCACCGCCCAATGCGATGATACCCGCGAACAAAGCCCAACCGGCAGCGGTGTTGAAACGATCGCCCATTCGCTCGAATTCCCCTGGATTTCTATTCTGGCCGCTGGTTGTCGCGTCCCCTCTAGCGCGCTGCCATAATGGCGCAAGTGCGAACGCGCAAGCGGGGTTGAGAGGGATCGCGCACGCTTTTTCATGGCTTTGCATCCAGACAGGATGCTTGCGCGGGCACGATGAAGCGAATAAGCGCGCTAGCGCCCATGGAAAATTATCCCGCCCCCGCCCGCGATCTGGTCGCGGACCTCGCCGCAAAGGCCGCCGTCGATCCCGCGCGCGCGGTCGCCTTTCAGGGCGCGCCGGGCGCCAATTCGCATCTCGCCGCGCTGGATTATGCGCCCGATTGCGTGCCCCTGCCCTGCTTTGCGTTCGAGGATGCGATCGATGCGGTGCGGGAAGGACGTGCGGCGCGGGCGATCATTCCGATCGAGAACAGCCTGCATGGGCGCGTGGCCGACATGCATTTCCTGCTGCCCGAATCCGGGCTGCACATCATCGACGAATATTTCCTGCGCATCCGGCACTGCCTGATGGCGGCCGATATCGCGCCGGTGACGAGCGCGGTCAGCCATCCGCAGGCGCTGGGCCAGTGCCGCCATTATCTGCGCGAGCGGGGCATTCAGCCGGTTTCCTATGCCGATACGGCGGGCGCGGCGGCGCTGGTCGCGGAAACCAGAGTGGCGGGCGAAGGCGCGATCGCGCCCTATCTGGCGGCGGAACTCTATGGCCTGCGCCTGGTGGCGGAGAATATCGAGGATAGCGACGACAATATGACGCGCTTCCTGGTCCTCTCGCGCGAGCCGAAAATGCCGGCGGCAGGGGTTGGCCCGGTTATGACCACCTTCCTGTTCGAGGTGAAGAATATTCCGGCCGCGCTCTACAAGGCGATGGGCGGCTTTGCCACCAACGGCGTCAACATGACCAAGCTGGAAAGCTATCAGCGGGGCGCGAGCTTCGCCGCGACGGAATTCTATTGCGACATCGAGGGGATGCCGGGCGATCCGGCGATCGACCGGGCGCTGGCGGAGTTGGAATTCCATACCAAATGGGTGCGGATACTCGGCAGCTATCGGCAGGCGCGCCCCCGCACCTGAAGCCTGTGGGTGACGGCGGGCTTCGGACTGCCTAAGGTCAGCGCCATGCCTGCCACCATCTTTCTGTCCACCCTGGCCATGAGCATGATCGTGGGCGTGCGCTATTTGCTGGCCAGCGGGGCTTTCGCGCTGGCGACCCGCTATCGCAAGCCGGGCCTTTATGCCGGGCTGCACCAGCAGATCCGGCGGGAAATCACCTGGTCGCTGGCGTCCGCGCTGATCTATGGCGTGCCTGCGGGCGTGGTCGCCTGGGGTTGGCAGGCGCATGGCTGGACGCGGGTCTATACCGACGTTCACGCCTTACCGCTCTGGTATCTGCCGCTGTCCGTGCTGCTCTATCTCGCCGCGCATGACGCCTGGTTCTACTGGACGCATCGCTGGATGCACCGGCCCCGGCCGTTCCGGATCGCCCATGCCGTGCATCATGCCAGCCGCCCGCCGACGGCCTGGGCCGCGATGAGCTTCCACCCCTGGGAAGCGCTGACCGGCGCGGTCGTGATCCCGGCGCTGCTGTTCCTGATTCCGATCCATGTGGCCGCGCTGGGCGTGGTGTTGACGATCATGACCGTGATGGGCGTCAGCAACCATATGGGGTGGGAAATGTTTCCCCATTGGATGGTGCAGGGTCCAGCCGGGCGCTGGCTGATCACCGCCAGTCATCATCAGCGGCATCATGAGCAATATGCGTGCAATTATGGGCTCTATTTCCGCTTCTGGGACCGGCTGTGCGGGACCGACAGGGGATTGGGCAGCTTCGAGGAGGCGACGTGAGAATCAAGGCAGGGTTGACGATCGTCGCGGCGGCAATGATGGCGGGCGCCGCTCCCCCCGACCAGGCGCAGCCGCTCAGCTTGGACGTGCGGGGCTTGCGATCGGTCAAGGGCGATTTCCTGATCTGCGTCACGCGGCAGGCAGCGCATTTTCCCGATTGCCGCGACGATCCCGAGGGACGGCATTTCACCGTGCCGGTGACGTCCGGCGCCATCGCGCTGGGGCGGATGGAGCCGGGAACCTATGCCATTGCCATCATTCACGACGAAAATGGCAATGGGAAGCTGGACACCTTCGCAGGCATTCCGCGTGAAGGGGTCGGTTTTTCGCGCAATCCGGCGATCCGTTTCGGCGCGCCCAGCTTCCGCTCTGCGCAGTTCGCCATGGCGGGGACTGCGGTGCGGCAGGATATAAAGGTCAAATATTTCCTTTAGGGCGAGGCAAATATGCGCTGATTTTGGCCGATCATGCCGACTCGACCATCATTTCCTTCGCCGGATCGAGGCCCGGCCGATCGGCGCGATCGGCACCGGCCACGCCTTCCAATCTCCCTTGTTCCTATGGGGTGACGCCCCACATAAGGCGCTGTATGAGAGCGGCTTGGCAACCGCGTTTGCAGCAGGAGATAAGTGAAGTGGCGACCCTTGGACTGAGCGAGGCCGACAAGGCATCGGTGGAAACATTCCGCCGCGATGTGGTGGAGCCGTCGCGCACCAGCCTGGTGATCGTCGATTTCTGGGCCGAATGGTGCGGGCCGTGCAAGCAGCTCGCCCCGGTGATCGAGAAGGTCTGCGCCGATTATGCGGCAAAGGGCGTCAAGCTGGTCAAGATCAACGTCGATGAGGACAAGTTCATCGCCGCGCAGTTCCGTGTCCAATCGATCCCGACCGTCTATGCGGTGTTCCAGGGCCAGCCGGTAGCCGACCTCAGCCAGGCGCGGACAGAGGGGCAGTTCAAGCAGTATCTCGACCAGTTGCTGGGCCAGTTGCCGATCGAATCGGATGAGAAGGCGCAGCTTCAGGAAATCGCGCCGTTGATCGCCATGGGCGAGGAGTTGCTGACGGGCGGCGAAGCGGAGCGGGCGCTGTCGGTGTTCCAGCAGGTCGCGCAAATGGTGCCGGACAATGCCGATGTCGCTTCGGGCGAGGCGCGGGCGCTGGTGGCGCTGGGGCAGTGGGACGAGGCGGAAGCGGTTTTGGCGGCTCTCCCCGCCGATATCGCCAAGGATCAGGCGGTGGAGCGAGCCCGCGCCGCGATCGCCCTGGCACGAGACGCCAGGCCGGTGGCGGACCTGTCGGGCGTGGAGGCGAAGGTGGCGGCCGATCCCGACGATCATGAAGCGCGCTTCGAACTGGCCAATGGCTTGATGGCCAATGGCGACCGCGACCGGGCGGCGGAAGAATTGCTGGAACTGGTGCGGCGCGACCGGGCATGGAATGACGGCGCGGCGCGGGCGCAGTTGCTCAAGCTCTTCGAGGCGACCGGGCTGGAAGACCCCTGGGTCGCGGGGCAGCGGCGCAAGCTTTCCCAGATACTCTTCTCCTGATCGGCGCAGGGTCATGTCGCGCATCTCGATCTTTCCCCTGCCCGGCGCGCTGCTGCTGCCGGGCATGGAACTGCCGCTGCATATTTTCGAGCCGCGCTATCAAGCGATGATTCATGACGCCATGGCCCGCGACCGGCGCATCGGCATGATCCAGCCGCGCGAGGAAGGCGTGAAGCCGGCCTTGTTCGATGTAGGCTGCCTGGGCCATATCACCCATATCGAGGCGCTGGAGGGCGGACGCTACAATATCCTGCTGAAGGGGCTGGCGCGCTTTCGGGTGGTGCGGGAACTGGACGTGCCCACCGCCTTTCGCCAGATCGAGGCGGATGTGGAGCCGATCGGGCAAGAGGATGAAATCCTCTCTGCCGTCGAGCGGGCGGCGCTGGAGCAGGAATCGCGGCGCTTTGCCGATGCGCTGGGCTATGTGGTGGACTGGACGGCGGTGTCGCGGCTGGACGACATGGCGTTGGTGAATGGGATTGCGCAGATCGTGCCCTTCGATCCGGCGGCCAAGCAGACCTTGCTGGAAGCGGACACTCTGAACGAGCGGGCGGACCGGATCATCCAGCTCATGCAGATCGTCGGGCGGATCGAGCGCAACGGCGGAGCGACGATGCAATGAGCGAGGCGCCCGATCCGGCGCTGCTCGCCAAGCTGGTGTGCCCGGTAACGCGCACGCCGCTGCGTTGGGATGCGGAACGGAGCGAGCTGGTGTCGAAGGCCGCGGGGCTGGCCTTTCCGGTGCGGGATGGCGTGCCGGTGCTGGTGGTGCGCGAGGCGCGGGCTATCGGCGGTTGATTCGGGCTGGAAATGCCCGGGTTGAGCAGATGGTGGCCCATATTCCACCTCACAATTCTTCGCTGTCCCGCAACCCTTATGCGATCAGGCGTCGGCCCAGCGCCGCAGCAGATTGTGATAGACGCCCGTCAGACGGATGACCTGCGCATTATCATGCCCCAGATCGACCGCCAGTTGTTGGATGCTGCTGTCGAGATCGAACAGCATCTGCCGTGCCGCATCGTCCCGCACCATGGACTGAAGCCAGAAGAAGCTCGCCACCCGCCGCCCGCGCGTCACCGGCTCCACCCGATGCAGCGAGGATGACGGATAGAGCACCGCATGCCCGGCGGCCAGCTTCACCTGCTGTACGCCGAAATTGGTCTCGACCGTCAGCTCGCCGCCGTCATAGCTGTCCGGCTCCTCCAGAAAGACGGTGATCGACAGGTCCGAGCGCACGCGAAAGCCGGTCCCGGACTGAATCCGCACCGCATTGTCGACATGGGTGCCGAAGGCCTGTCCGCCCGCATAGCTGTTGAACAAGGGCGGAAAGACCTTGAGCGGCAAGGCGGCGGCAATGAACAAGGGCGAGCGGCCCAGCGCATCCAGCACGATCTGTCCCGCCTGCTTCGCTTCAGCGCAGTCTTCGGGCAATTGCAGATTGCGCTTGGCCAAGGCCGATTGATGCCCGGAGGTGACGTTGCCGTCGACCCACTGCGCCGCGTCGATCAGCGCCCGGACGCGTCCTACGGTATCGGCATCCAGCAGCTCGGGAATGACGGTCAGCATGTCGGCAACTCCTGTTCCAGCAGGGCAGCCAGACCCGCCTGCCGCGCTATCTCATCGGACGAATGGCGCAGATAGTCGGCCGCCTTGGCCATGAAGGCGGGCGTAGCCGTCTCCCGCACCCGGCCAAGCCAGCGCAGCGCCTCTTCCATCGCGCCATCCTCGGCCAGCAGCCGGGCGAGATTGAACTGACCGCGAAAATCCCCGCCCTCGGCAGCGATACGATAATGGCGCAGCGCCTCGGCCCGGTCGACCGCGACCGCCCAGCCGTCCTCGTGAAAGCTGCCGATATAATTGGCCGCCTTGGCCCCGATCAGCCCCGGATCAAGCGCCGCCCGCCGAAACCAGTCCAGCGCCGTCTCGTACTCCTCCACCAAAGCGAGGCGGGTCGCATAATTATACATGGCCTCGGCCAGCCCCTGCCCGGCGGCGACGCGATAACATTCGGTGGCGCGATCCAGATCGATGGCGATGCCCCAGCCCAGCTCATAACAACGCCCGACCATGTTGAGCGCGAACATGTCATGGCTGGCCGCCGCCCGGTTGAACCAGCCGAAGGCCGCGCGCGGATCGGCGGGCAGTTCGGTCCCGTCCAGCAGCATCTGCCCCAGCAGCAGTTGCGCCTGGGCGACGCCACCCTCCGCCGCCACGCGGATCAATGCGGCGCGATCCGCCCCCGGCTCCGCCAGCCGCGCGGCAAGTGCCTCGGCACTCATCGCGCTCAGATCGGCCAGCGAAGGCGGGGACGCTTGCGCCATCAATATTTGACGCTGAGCGTCGCGAAGGCCGACCGCCCTGCTGCCATCGTCGCATAATGGTTGGAGAAGGCCTGGCTGAAATAGAGTTTGTCCGTCAAGTTCTGGACATTGACGCTGAGGCTTACCTTGTCGTTGAACTCATAGCTGGCGCGGGCGTCGAAGCGCCAGTAGCTCGGCACCGACCGGGCGATGATCCTGCTCGCGGGGCTGACCGTCACCGCGCCTGAACTGTCCTGCGTGGCCTTCCGGTCGTCGGCATAGCCGCCGAACACGCGGCTCATGTAGAAGGCGCCGCCGCCGATGTTGAGCTTGGGCAGCACTTCCACATTGGTCCAGAGCGAGAAGCTGTGCTTGGCGGTCTGCGGGAACTGGCGGCCGGTGTTGACGGATTCCACCAGCACCGTCTTGGTCGTCGGCTGCCCCGGAACAGCGGCCGCCGTCAGCGCGGTGAAACCGCCGTCGACAATCTTGGCGTCCATATAGGTATAGCCGCCGAAGACGCTCCACTTGGGCAGGATTTCGCCGTTGAAGCCCAGTTCCACGCCCTTGATCCGGCGCTCACCGACGAACTCGACCGTATTGTTCGGGCCAGTGACGCGAGCGTTCTTCGTCTCGGTCCGGAACAGCGCGACGTTCAGCGACAGGCGGGAGTTGAACAGATCCGCCTTGGCGCCGACCTCGTAGCTTTTGGTCCGCTCGGTCTTGAGCGCGTCGACGCCCGCCGCATTGTTGACCGTGCCGAAGCTGTTGCCTTCCTGCCCCTCGCCCACCAGGCTGTTCGGCGGCGTAGCGGCGGTGGAATAGGAGGCGTAGATGCTGGTGTTCGGTGTCGGCTTGGCCACCAGCCCCGCCTGCCAGTTCCAGATATCGTCCTCCCGCGTCAGGCGGAAGCTCTGGGTCGCCGCGATCGGCTGACCGGGCAGGACCGAGGATTTGAAGCTGTCGAAGCGCAGGCCGAGATTGGCGATCAGCCAGGGCGTCAGCGTGATCGAATCGAACAGATAGGCCGATTGCGTATCGGCGTCGGTCTGCGTTTCCGCGATTGGCAGAGTCCTGGAGATCGCCGCCGGAACCGGGGAGGTTTCATTGGCATAGTTGACCCAGGGATCGGCCGGATTGGGCGCGAACAGGCTGGTGCAATTATAGCGCAACTGGGCTGCGGCGGAACAACGGGTGGAGGCGCCCTGAGTCCCTCCGGTCGTCAGCGCCTCGCTCCCCACATTATTGCCGCTGGTGTTGAGCAGGCCGCGGGTGACATAGGAACCGCGCCGCGCCTTTTCCCAGGAAAATTCGACGCCGGCGGCGAAGCTGTGCTCGATGCCGCCAGTGTTGAACTTGCCGAACAGGTCGGTCTGGTTGGTCAGCGTATCGACATAGCCGTAGCGGCTGTTGGCGCGGCGCCACACCAGGCCGTTATTATAGACATTGCCCAGGCTGTCGTCGGGCTGGGTATAGATATAGGCCTGGTTGTTGTGGCTGTAGCGCACCGTGTTGCGCAGCGTCACGCCGCCGAAATCATGTTGGGCGCGAACCGTGAACTGGTCCGTCTTGCTCTTGCGGAAATCGCGGTTCTCAAGGCCGTAGAAAGTGTCGCGGCCGACATGGCCTGTGGTGCCGTTGGCCAGCGTCACATCCCCAATCGCCGGTTCCGAAAAGGTGAAGCCGGTCGGCGCGTTGCAGGTCGTGGTCGAGCAGACATAAGTATAGGGAATGCCGCTGTCGGGCAGCTCGTCCGTATCGAGATGATACCAGGACAGGGTGAGCTGCGTCGGAGAGTTCATCCCGATGGTGAGCGAAGGCGCCACGCCCCAGCGCTTCTGCCAGATGGCGTCGCGACCGGCCACGTCCTGATCGTGCCACATGCCCGCCACGCGGAAGGCGACCGAGTCGGTCAGCTTGTAATTGATGTCCGCCGTGATCCGCTTGTAGTCGGCGGTGCCGTAGGACAGGTCCATGCTGGCGAAATCGCGGTCGCGGGGCAGCTTGGTAATGATGTTGAGCGACCCGCCCGCGCTGCCGCGCCCGCCCAGCGAGCTGTCGGAGCCGCGCACCACCTGGATCTGCTCGATCGCGAAGGTTTCCCGCGACTGAGCGGAGGTATCGCGCACGCCGTCGACATAGGTGCTGCCCTGGCTGTCGAAGCCGCGGATGAAAGGACGGTCCCCGATCGGATTGCCGCCCTCCGCCGCGCCGAAGGTGATGCCCGGCACGGTGCGCAGCGCCTCCACCAGCGTGGCCGATCCGGTATCCTTGATCACATTTTCGCTGACGATCGCGATCGACCGGGGCGTGTTGATCAGGGGCGCGGTCGCCTTGGGCGAGATGATTTCCTGATTATAGCGGCCATTGACGATGATCTGACCTGCATTCGTCTGCTGATCGGCCGCAGCGTCGTCAGCCTTGTCGATCGCCAAGGCGGGACTCGATGCAAAGGCTCCGACGCAGCCCAGCGCCAGAAAGGCGGGCGCCACGCGGCGGCGGTTATCGGATTGCATGACGGATAGTCCCCTTTTTCTGCCTTCTTTTGGGAGGGCAGTTATTGAGACGCGTTCTCAGAGTCAAACACTATTGAGAAACAAAAGCAGAATAGGGTGGGAAGGCCGCCCCTCTCCTACCCCGCTTCGCTGCGCAGAATGAAGGGGATTTCGACTACTCCTTTGACGCGAACGGCCTGCCCGTCGCGCATCACAGGCTTCCAGCGCCAGCCGCGCACCGCGTCACGGGCCGCATGGTCGAGTCGGGGGAAGCCGCTGCTCTGCGCGATGCCGAGGCTGTCCACCGCGCCATCGACCCCCAGCGTCAGGGCGAGAACGACCGTGCCCTGCTCGCGCTTGCGGCGGCTTTCGATCGGATAGCGGGGCGGCCTGCCCGCGACCATCTGCGTGCCGAGGTCGCCGCCCTGAACGATGCCGGTGCCTGGCGATGCGACCGGTGGAGCGGGCGGAGCAGCGATCGCCACAGGGGGAGCCGGTGGCGCAGGGGGCAAGGCGTCCGGCGTCGTCACCACGGTCGGAGCGGGCGGCACAGGTACCTGGACCAGTGGCGGCGGCGCGACGACCTGCGGTGGGGACGGCGGTGGTGACGTATCGGCTGCCGGTGGAGGGGGCAGCGGTGGCAACAGGTTCACGACCGACAAGCGCGTTTCCCGCACGCGCTGCACATGATGCCGGGCCTGGATCAGCGCGGCGATCAGGACGGCATGGAGCAGCGCGATCAGGATGACCGCCGGCACATTTATCCCGCTCCGCGCTCCATAACGGGCGGGCGGCACGTTGGGCTGGACAGCCGCGCTGGAAACGAGGGCCAAGCTTGCCGGTGGCGAGATAAACAGGTCATCCGCCGCCTCAAATCCATCCGCTACGCGAAGCATGCCAGATTCCCTTTGAGCCGTGCGGGCGAGAGGCCCGCTCATAACGATAAATCTAATACGAATCAATCGCATCATTGAAAAGGGACCGGACGGGTGGCGACCCGAGGAGGAGAGGAGTGCATCGCCACCCGCCCGTTTCCCCCGGCAAGGGACAAGTGCCGGGGGTATGAGGCTTGATCAGAACATATAGTTGAGGCTGAACACCGCCGACCGGGTCGGGGCCGGCTGCGCCCAGCTATTGCCGGTGTTGTTGCGCACGGTCGTCACATATTTCTCATTGGTGAAGTTCTGCACATTCACCTGCGCCTTCAGATTCTCCGTGATCGGATAGGAGGCCATGAAGCGGTGAATGGTGTAGCTCGGCACCCGATAGCCGACATAGCCGTTGGCGACCAACTGGGCGAGCGTCGGCTGGTTGAGCAGGAAGCTGCCCTGATAGGTCAGGCCATAGCCCAGTTCCAGACCGAAACCGAAGCGATAGGTGGTGAACAGGCTGCCCGAATGCTTGGGCGTATTGGTGAGCGAATAGCCCGCCGTCGGATCGGGGAAGGCGGCGCTGTTGGCGCAGGTGCCTGCCGCCGGATCGGTCGCGCCGGGATGGGCAAGGCAATAGTCTGAAACGCCCTGCTTGATCCTGCTCTTGAGGTACATGTAGTTGGCGGAGATCGTCCAGTTGCTGGTGATGTTGCCCGACGCGCCGAAGGACACGCCCTCCACCCGCTGGAAGCCGTCCGTCGCCTGATCGGGCAGGGTCGGATCGCCTGACACCACCTTGATCTGGTCGCGGTCGTTCCGGAACAGGGCCAGCGTCAGCAACAGCTTCTTGTCGAACAGGTCCGCCTTGGCGCCGATCTCGTAATTCTTCGTCGTTTCCGGCCTGACGTTGCAGGTGCCGCTCCCGCCCGACGCGTTGTCCGCCGTGCAGCTCCCGTCGACGGAAGACTTGGAGGGCAGCTTGCTGTTGCCATAGGCGACATAGAGGCTGGTGTTCGGCGTCGGCTTCACGACCGCGCCGATACGGAAGGAGAAGAGATTGTCCTCCACCTTCAGATAGGTGGGATTGGTCGCTCCGGCGGCGGGCGGCGACAACTGGCCCAGCGTGGCGCCCGGCGCGGTCACATAGCTGAAGGTCCGGTTGAAACCCTTCACCTTCTCGTAGCGCAGACCGCCGTTGATTTCGAACCAGTCGGTGAACTTCAGCGTGTCGAACAGATAGGCGGCGTAGCTGGTCTGCTCACCGACATTATGCGTGCCGAGGATGAAGTTGACGGGACCGACATAAGCGTTGCTGCCATAGACGCGCGCCAGGCCGCTGGTGGCGGCCGGGCCGACGATGCCCGAAGACGGATCGGCTATGTTGACGAGCGGAAGGTAGAAGCCAAGGCTGCTCCCGGCGCCGTAGGTCGGAGTGGCGGTGCCGTTGCCGCTGGCCGGTGCGCTGAACGGCGCGGCATAGGGATCGAAACCGTTGGCGGTACGGCCAAGGCTGCCCTGCAACTGATCGTAGCGCTCCCACAAGGCCGAGCCGCCGACGACCAGCGTATGGCCAATGCCGCCGGTATCGAAATCGGCGCTTAGGTCGATCTGGTTATAGGCCGTCTCATTGGTGATGAAGCGCTGGTTGCCGCGACCGCCGGTCGGGACATAATAACCGACCGGAATGGTGAGCGTCTGGCCTATGGCGGTCGATCCGACGCGCAGCGTGCAGGCGCCGCCGGTATCCGGGTTGAAGCCGCCCGCCGTGCCGTTGTCGAGGCAGAAGACGCCGTTCGGCTGGCTCGTGACCGTGTCCTGGCGGATATGTTCGTAACGCGTCAGGTTGCGGATCTTGACCGTGTCGCTGAAGGCATGGCTGAAGATCGCCTGCAGCGACTTCGTCTTGCTGTCCTGATGGTCGAGATTGGCGAAGCCATAATAGCCCGACCGATCGAAGTCCTTGACGATGCCGCCCAGCGCCGGGAAGTAGCGAATGCCATATTGCGGCATTGCCTTGTCATCCAGATATTCGCCCTGGAGCGTCAGGCTGGTCGGCCCGTCGATACCAATGGTGATGGCGGGCGCGATGCCCCAGCGTTCATAATCCTCGACATCGCGGCCCGGCACGTCGTTCCTGTGGTAGACGGCGTTCAGGCGCACTGCGATCAGATCATTGACCCGTTTGTTGGCGTCGATCGTCGCGCGATAATAATTATCGGTGCCGATGCCTGCATTCAATATGGTCTGATCATCGGCCAGCGGACGCTTCGTCACCAGATTGATCGTGCCCGCGACCGAACCACCGCCGTTCATGACCGAATTGGCGCCGTTGGTGACTTCGACCTGCTCGATATTATAGACTTCATTGCGGTTCAGGAACGCGCCGGAGCGCACGCCGTCAACCGTGACGTCGTTCTTGGCGTCCTGGCCGCGCAGGATGATGCGGTCGCCATAGCCGAAGCCGCCCTCACCCGCGCCGAAGGTGATGCCCGGCACAGTCGACAACACTTCGCGCAGCGTCAGCAGATTCTGCTGCTGGATCGTTTCCTTGCCGATCACCGTGATGGTCTGCGGCGTGTCGAGCAGCGGGCGGGTATATTTGGGCGACTCCGCCTTCTCGACCTTGATCGATGACTCGTCGATCGCCGTGTCGGTGACCGTCATCCCGCCGAGCTTGGCGCCCCGCGCGCCGTCCTGCGTAGCATTTTGCGCATGGGCGGTGGAGGCGAAGGCCATCGCGCCGACGCAACTCAGCGCCAGGAAGGAAGGACGTGACATTGCTTTGGACATGAAAACAGAACCCCTTTTTGAACCTTGGGGATCCTGCTATTGCGACTCGTTCGCATAGTCAATGCTATTGCGAATAATTATTATATTATGGCTGCATATTATCCCTGAAAAGCCAGCATCTTATCGCGCTCGCCAGATTGGGGGGATCGGCCGCCGCCATGCGCGCGACGTCGATGCGCGCGATCAGCGCATTGACAGGCAAGCCCTCGCGCGCGGCGACCGCACGGAGGGCTTGCCAGAATATCGGTTCAAGACTGATCGCGGTCTGATGGCCCGCAATGGTCACGCTGCGCTTGACCGGCGGAGCGAAGGGCGATCCCGCCAACGCCGAGGCGTCATCGGAAGCGCCCCCTTCCTCCATCAGTACATGTGCTGGCCGCCGTTGATCGACAGCGTGCTGCCGGTCACAAAGCCGCCATCCTCGCTGCAGAAGAAGGCGACGCCGCGCGCGATTTCATCGGCATGGCCCAGACGGCCTACCGGAATCTTGGCGACGATCTTTTCCAGCACAGCCGGAGGAACGGCCGCGACCATGTCAGTGTCGATATAGCCGGGCGCGATCGCATTGACGGTAACGCCATATTTCGCGCCTTCCTGGGCCAGCGCCTTGGTGAAACCATGAATGCCGGATTTGGCGGCGGCATAATTGACCTGGCCATATTGGCCCGCCTGCCCGTTGATTGATCCGATATTGACGAAACGGCCCCAGCCGCGCCCGCGCATCCCCTCAAAGGTCGCCTTCGCCATGTTGAAGCAACCGCCCAGATTGATGCGCATCACTTCGTTCCAGTCATCGAAGCTCATCTTCGCCAGCACGCCGTCCCGCGTGATGCCCGCATTGTTGACGACGACATCGATCGGGCCGAGCGCTTCGGCCACATGCGCGCAGCCGTCCAGGCAGGCCTGGTGATCGCCCACATCCCATTTGAAGGATGCTATGCCCGTCTTGTCCGAAAAGGCCTGCGCCTTGGCATCATTGCCCGCATAATTGGCAGCGACCGTGAACCCCATCTCCCTGAGCGCCAGGCTGATCGCCTCGCCAATTCCACGCGTTCCGCCCGTGACGACTGCAACCTTGCTCATAGTGGCTCTCCTCAGCAAAAAATGACGGGACGAAACTTACCTCTCCAACCAACCAGCCAGTTCGCGACGGGCCAGATTCTCATATAGGTTCATAGCGTCCGGAGACGCGTTCAAACAACTCAAATGGACAAAATTATTACCACCGAAAGAGATAAAATCCTCTTTGCCGCGCAGGGCGATTTCCTCTAGGGTTTCCAGGCAATCCGCCGAGAATCCGGGGGTCAGGACAGCAACATTTCCGACACCTTCGGAGGGGAGCTGACGCAGCACCGCATCGGTCGCCGGACCCAGCCATTTCGCACGACCGAAACGCGATTGAAACGTGACCCGCACCTCCCGTCCCAGAGCCTCGCCCAGCAGCCGCGCACTCTCGACGCACTGGTCGCGATAGGGGTCGCCCAATTGCCGCGTCCGTTCCGGCATGCCGTGGAAACTGGCGATCAGCAGGTCCGGCGCGAAATCGAGCGCGGCGAGTTGCGCCTGCGTCGATGCGCGCAGAGCCTCGATATAAGCGGGATCGGCGTAATAAGGCGGCAGGGTGCGGACCGCCGGCTGCGCCCGCATCTTCGCCAGCGCCGCATAAGCGGCATCGAATGCGGTGGCCGTCGTCGCCGCGCAATATTGGGGATAAAGCGGCGCCAGCAGGATGCGGTCGCACCCCGCCGCGATCATCGCCGCCAGCCGGGTGTCGATCGCCGGATTGCCGTAGCGCATGGCCCAATCGACCATCACGGCGGCCCCCATCCGGTCTTGCAACGCGCGGGCCGTATCGCGGGTGTAGACGGCGAGCGGCGATCCCTCCTCCATCCACACCTGGCGATAGGCATGGGCGGATTTCTTCGGCCGGGTCAACAGGATCGGGCCGCGCAATATCGGCTGCCAAAGCAGTTGCGGGATCTCCACCACCCGTGGGTCGGACAGAAATTCGGCCAGATAACGCCGCACTGATGCGGGGTCAGGCCCGTCGGGCGTGCCGAGATTGATGACGAGGATACCGATCCTGCCCATGGCCTTCACCCTTCCATCAACAGGGGCAGGGTGCGGTACCGTTGCCCGGTGGTGGTGAACAGCGCATTGGCGACCGCCGGAGCCACCAGCGGCACGCCCAGATCGGTCAGTCCGGCGGGCGGCGCGGTGCTGCGGATCAGTTCCACGGTCACTTCCCCGACATCCCCCAGACGTGGCAAACCCATGCGGCCCAATATCGCCCGCGTGGGCATGCCCTTCGCATAGGGCACGGACGCCCCCATGGCGAGCGCCAAGCCATGGATCAGGCCGCTTTCGATCTGCTGCCGGGCGATGTCGGGATTGACCTGCTCCCCACCATCGACGGCGGCGACGATCCGCCCGACCTGCAACTTGCCTTCGATGATGCCCGCCTCCACCATGATCGCAATGAAGGCGCCGTTCATGACATGCGCCGCCAGCCCCTGCCCGCTCCCGACGATACCGCCCTGCCAGCCGCCCATGGCGCCGACGGTGGTCAGGCAATGCGCCAGCCTAGGATTGCCGCCCAGCATCTGGATGCGGAAGGACATGGCCTCCATCTGCGCCTGATGCGCCAGCTCGTCCATGAAACTTTCGGTGAAGAAGGCGCCGTGCAGATGCGCGTTGCCCCGCGCAAAACCCAGCGGCAGGCCGACATCGGCGGGAAAATGATCGACTGCCCAATTGGGCACCGCATAGGGCAGTTCCATGCCCGCCACCGCCAGCCGGGTCGAAACGTCCGAAGATTCCGCGCTGGCTTCATGCGGCAGCTTGCCATGAGCGATGCGCGCCCAGCTCTGGCTCATGGCGCAGGGCGCCGCGATCTTCGCGGACCACCCTTCGATCGCGCCGTTGCGGCCAAGCTTCCCTGCCATGCGCGCATGGGCGGGGGCGCTGGGGCGATCCTGAATCACATCCTCCAGCCGCGACCAGAGCAATTGCACCGGCCGCCCCATGTCGCGGGAAAGAAGCGCCGCCTGCACGCCCGCCTCGAAATCCATCCGGCGGCCATAGCCCCCACCCGCATGCAGCGGATAGAGCGTCACCGCCTCCGCCGACAGGCCCAGCGCCTTGGCGATGGCGGCGCGGGCCAAGCCGGGCGCCTGGGTCGCCATCCACACTTCCGCGCCGTCGTCACTGATCCGCGCCGTGGCGCACATGGGCTCCAGCGCCAGATGCAGACCCGGACCCACCCGATATTCGCTGGCAAGGATGGTCGCATCCTCGAACAGCGGCTTCAAATCCCCGCGCGCATAAAGCCGCTCCCCGGAGGAACCGGCAAAGGCCTGCTCCAGCGCCGCCTCGATCCCGGCGCTGTCCACCGGACTGCCGGATAGTTCAAACACCGGATCGGCCAGGTCCAGCGCCTTGTTCGCCGCCCACCAGTTGCTGGCCACCGCCGCCACCCAGCGTTCCTGCCGGACCAGCTTCAGGAAGCCGGTGACGGATTTCGCCGCGCCCTCATTGACGCTTTTCAGCACGGCGTCCCCGATCGGCCCCTGCCGGATCGAGGCGAAGACCATGTCGGGCAGGCGGACGTCGGCGGCGAAATTATGGCTGCCGTCAATCTTGGACGGGGTGTCGAGCCGCGGCAGTTCCTGCCCCGCCAGCCGATCCACATCGCCCTGACGGAAGGGCAATATGTCGGGCAGGTCGAAGGTCGCTGCGTCCTCCACCACCTCGCCCAGCTTCAGCCTGCGCTGCCCGCCGTCGGAGATGATGCCGTTCTGGATGTCGCAGCTTTCCCACGCCACGTCCCAGCGCGCCGCCGCCGCCTTGCACAGCAGCACCCGCGCAGCCGCGCCCGCTTCCTGATAGGCCTGGTGGAACATCGGGATCGAGGTGCCCGCCCCGGTCAGCATCAATGCGCGCCGGGTCGCATATTGATCGATGGCCCAGTCGCCCGCTTCGCCCGCCAGCCGGCTCCAGTCATTGGCCAGCCATTCACGCGCCAGCAGGCTATTGGCGTAAAGCGGGCTGACCGGCGCGCTCTGCACCCCCACGGTGCGCCAGTCCGCGCCAAGCTCGTCGGCCAGAATCTGCGGCAGCAGGGTGCTGACCCCCTGTCCCATCTCCGTCTGCGGCACGATGACGATGACCTGCCCGGACCGGTCGATCTTGAGGAAGGCGTTGAAGGCGGTTTCGCCCGGCGCGGTGTTGAGATTGGGGCGATAAGCTCGCGGCCACACCGCCCATGCCAGCAGCAGCCCCGCCGTCGCGCCCCCGCCGATCAGCAGCGTGCGCCGGTTCAAACCCTTTTCCGTCTGCTGACCCTGCTTCCGCGGTGCGCGCCCCATAAGTCCGCTGATAAAGAGGCTTGCAAGCTCTGGAAAGCCCTATTGCGCGTCGACCGGCTGGAGCTGGAGACGGCGTATCTCGATCACCGGACAACGGTCCATCACCACCT
The DNA here is from genome assembly GCF_001563265.1 of Sphingobium sp. TKS. Lineage (NCBI taxonomy): Bacteria > Pseudomonadati > Pseudomonadota > Alphaproteobacteria > Sphingomonadales > Sphingobiaceae > Sphingobium > Sphingobium sp. TKS. The sequence continues at coordinate 3,550,486 of NZ_CP005083.1, forward strand.
TGAGCCCGGCGGCCTCGGCACGGGCTGCCGCGGCTTCATCGATCACAGCGAGCTGCATCCATACCGCCTTGGCGCCAGTGGCTATGGCATCGTCAACCGCGTCCCCAGCGGCCTCGCTGCGGCGGAAGATGTCGACCATGTCGATCGGCACGCCGACGTCGGACAGTCTCGCCCAGACGAACTCGCCATGGACATGCTCGCCCGCGATCTGGGGATTGACCGGCAGGACGCGATAGCCGTGGCCCTGCAAGGTTTTCATCACGCCATAGCTCGGCCGGTCCGGCCGATCGGAAATACCGACCAGCGCTATGGTGCGAGTTTCGTTCAACAGATCGGCAATGTCCTGCGCGGCGGTAAGTGGCATCGGCCAGTCTCCTCGATATCCTTCCGACATGGGAAGGACGCGGGAGGGACGCAAGCCGTTCCCTTTAAATGAAGGACTTTGGGATGGGTCTTGGGTTGGTTTTAGAAGCCACCCCTCTTCAGCCAGTCCGCCACCTTGTCCGCGATCGCGCGGAAGGCGGCGCCATGCACATCGTCCCCCGCCGCCGGAGGATCGCCCGCATCGGAGCGGCGGCGAATGTCGATGGCGAGCGGAATGCGTCCCAGGAAAGGCATCCCCATCTCCCCGGCCGCTGCCTCCGCGCCGCCTTGACCGAAGGGATCGGACGACTCCCCGCAATGGGGGCAGACATAGCCCGCCATATTCTCGACCAGCCCGATCATCGGCACATGGGTCTGCTCGAACAGGCTGACGGCGCGGGTCGCGTCGATCAGCGCCAGATCCTGCGGCGTCGAGACGATGACGGCCCCGGCAGGCTTATGCTTCTGCACCATCGACAACTGCACGTCGCCGGTGCCCGGCGGCATGTCGACGATCAGCACCTCCGCATTGCCCCAGTCCGCCTCGATCAACTGGGCGAGCGCGTTGCCCGCCATCGGCCCGCGCCAGGCCAGCGCTTTGCCCGGCTCGACCAGATGTCCCATGGACAGCATCGGAATACCCAGCGGGCTTTGCACCGGGATGAGCTGCTTGTCCTTAGCCTGCGGCTTCCTGTCCTCGCTCGCCATCAGCCGCGCCTGCGAAGGGCCGTAAATATCGGCGTCTACCAGCCCGACCCTGACGCCCAGCCGCTGGAGCGCAACGGCCAGATTAGCCGACAGCGTCGATTTGCCCACCCCGCCCTTGCCGGAAGCGACGGCGATGATCTTCAGCGGCTTGCGCTCTGCCGTCATGGCGATGCGCACGTCGCTCACGCCCGGCACGGTCAGCGCGCCCTCGCGGATCGCGGCGGCCACGGCGTCGCGCTGATCGGACGACAGGCCCGCCACGTCCAGCGCCAGCGTCATAATCCCGTCCTTCAACCGCGGCGCGCTGGCGCGCCCTTCAGTCAGCGTTTTCAGGCGGGCGGCGAAATCTTCAAGCTCGGTCATAGGAGCGCCATCTAATGGCTTTCGACATCCAGCGAAACCGGCCCAACCCCTTTTTTGTCAGGAAGATTCTCGTTTGCCGTGATTTAGCTTCGCTGGCCTTCGGCTCCAAGTCGCCAGATGTGTCCCATCTGGCTCGAAATCACTCTAGCGACATCATTCGAAACAATAATCGTTGCGAAGGGCACTGTTTTTCGCCGGAAAGCCTTCCTATAGAGGAGCGATGAAGAGAATTTTCGGGTGGATGCCGGGCATTGCGAGCGCCATGGCCCAGGGTCCCTGGGGCGGCAAGAGCGACGGGCCGGACGGCAATGACAGCCAAGGCAAAGGGGGCGATGGCGGACGTGAAGGCGGCCCGCGCAATCCCTGGACGCAACCCGGACGCCCTGGCGCCAAGGGACCTTCCGCGATCGAGGAACTGCTCCGCCGCAGCAAGGAAAGCTTCGGCCCGGGCGGCGGCTTCG